>NZ_AOCN01000001.1 GCF_000350525.1 Leucobacter salsicius M1-8
CTTCGTTGCGGCGACAAGAGACAACATTACGCAGTTGTCGGGGCGAAGGCAAACCCAGCCCCAAACACGGGCGTGTCGCGGGGCACTTCCGCATGAACATGCAGAATCCCGCAGAACGCCCGCCCGCGACCTTTAAGCGTTGCCTGCTTAGATGGACTCGTGACTACGAGCCTTCCTCAAGATCCTTCCCCCGCCGACTTCTCTTTCACCCTCGAGCATCGCCTCGAAGCAGGAGGGTCTACCGGCAGCAAGGACCAGCCGCTCGGCCGGGTGGGCACGATCCACACGCCCCACGGCGACATTCAGACGCCCGCCTTTATTCCGGTGGGGACAAAGGCCACCGTCAAGGCTCTGCTCCCCGCGTCCGTGAGCGAGCTCGGGGGCCAGGCGGTACTTGCCAACGCCTACCACCTGTTCTTGCAGCCTGGCAGCGACCTGGTCGATGAGGCCGGCGGTCTCGGTAAGTTCATGAACTGGAGCGGCCCGACCTTCACCGACTCCGGCGGGTTTCAGGTAATGTCGCTCGGGGTCGGGTTCAAGAAGGTCATCTCTATGGCCGAGCACGATCACGACACCACCGACGTGATCGCCAAGACGAAGGAGCGCCTGGCTCACGTTGACGAGGACGGCGTGACGTTCAAGTCGTTCATCAACGGCGACCGTCACCGGTTTACTCCCGAGGTGTCGATGCAGATCCAGCATCAGCTCGGCGCCGACATCATCTTTGCGTTCGACGAGTGCACCACGCTCCTGAACACTCGTGAGTACCAGGAGGACTCGGTCGCCCGCACCGCTCGCTGGGCAGTTCGGTGCCTGGACGAGCACGCGGCCCAGTCCAGCGAGCGCTCACATCGCCCGTACCAAGCCCTCTTTGGCGTGGTTCAGGGCGCACAGTATGAGGATCTGCGCCGCGAGGCGGCACGGGGCCTTGCCACGATGACGGGCGCGCAGGCCGAGCAGCAGATGTTCGACGGCTTCGGCATCGGCGGCGCACTCGAGAAGACGAAGCTCGGCACGATCACTGGCTGGGTGAGCGACGAGCTCCCCGAACACAAGCCCCGTCACCTGCTCGGCATCTCCGAGCCCGATGACCTGTTCGCGGGCATCGCCGCGGGCGCCGATACGTTTGACTGCGTTGCCCCATCGCGTCAGGCGCGCGGCGGCAGCATGTACTCCCCCACCGGACGCATCAACGCGAAGTCGGCCGGCCAGCGGCGCCGGTTCGCCCCGCTCGATGAAGAGTGTGATTGCTACACCTGCGAGAACTACACCGCGGCGTACCTGCACCACCTCTTCAAGGCGAAGGAGATGCTCGCGTCGACCCTCGCCACGATCCATAACGAGCGTTACATCGTACGTCTCGTGGACCGGATCCGGGCCAGCATGATCGATGGCACCTTCGCCGAGCTGCGTGAGGAAGTGCTGGGGCGCCAGTACGGAATGGAGTTTGCGCGCGAGGCCGCCCAGAGCGCCCGGGCGTTGCAGACGGCCAGCGTGTAACCAGCGCCGGATCGCAAAAGGCCGCAGCGCCCTCGGGAGCTGCGGCCTTTTGCGTACCAGCTGGCTTACGCCTGGAGCTCGCGCTCTTCGGCGGTGCGCACGTACTTGATGACGCGGGTCGTGACGGGCAGCAGCACCACCTCGGCGAGCACTTTGACGACGTAGCCGAGCACGACGTACATCACGAAGTCGATGCCGGTGATGATGCCAGCGAACGCGATCGTGCAGAAGAGGAGCGTGTCGATCAGCTGGCCGGCGATCGTCGAGCCGATCAGGCGGGTGCGCAGAAAGCGGCCCGAGGGGCGGCGGCGCAGCCGGTCCAGCACCCAGGCGTTGACGAGCTGCCCCGCCAGGAACGCGACGAGGCTGGCGAGCACGATGCGTGGCACGAACCCGAGCACCGCCGCGTAGGCTTCTTGGTTCTCCCAGCCCGCGGCCGGAGGTGACACCTGTACCGCGAGAATCGTGAGCGAGGCCACCAGCGCCAGGCCGAATGCCGCGAAGATTGCGCGGCGGGAGGCCTTCAGCCCGTACACCTCGGCGAGCACGTCACCCAGCACGTACGCGAGCGGAAACAGGAACACCCCGCCATCGAACACGAGCGGCAGCGACAACCCGCCGAACGCGATCTCACCGAACGCAATGGGCTTGACGGCCACGACGTTTGAGATCAGCAGAATGCCCACGAACGCCGCCGAAATGGTCGCGTATCGTGCACCCCGGCTGGCGGATCGCGCGCCGGGCGTCAGGTAGTCGCCGCTCACTGCTCGCTCCTCGGTTCGCTCCGTCGTGTTATTCATCGATCATTCCTACCCCGAGTGCGCCCCGGATCATATCCATGTTGAGCTTGGCCGCGACGCGTGCGCCGTTGCCTGCCGCAATGATGAGTTGCTGCGGGCCGGGGGGCACGATGTCGCCCACGGCATAGACTCCGCGGGCTGAGGTCTCGCCGCGGTCATCGACCACCACGAGCCCCCAACCGTCGCGGTCCAACTCGAGCGCGCCCATGAACTCGACGGGCGCGTTCCAGCGCGGGCGCACGAAGCCGCCCACGCGGGGAATGACCTCGCCGTCGGCGAGGCGCACCCCCGTCATGTCGGCCTTCTCGCCCACGATGTCGTCGATCGCGCGGCGCTCGACACGGATGCCGATCGCGTTCAGCTGTGCTTCCTGCTCGGGCCGGATCGTATCGGCGCCGTTCGTAAAGACGATCAGGTCTGAGCTGAACCGACTGATGAGCAGCGCGCGCGCAAACAGATCCGCAGTTTCGCCGATCAGCACGAGCGGCTTGTCGGTCTTCTCAAACCCGTCGCATTCGACGCAGCTGTGCAACGCCGTGCCGTAGTAGGCGCGAATCATGGGCAGCTGCGGCAGTTGCTCGGTGAGCCCGGCCGCGATGAGCACGCGGCGCGCAATGAACTCGGCGTCGGCTGCGCCCCGGATCCCGGTGCCGCGCACCCGAAACCCGATGCCGTCGGGGAATCCGACCGCCCGGGCCTCGTCCTCGCTGAGCCGCTCCACCGAGCGCGTGATCGCCTGCGCATACTGTGCGGTCGGATACGCTTCGAATTCTTCACGCCCGAGCCTCCGCAGTTCGAGGGGCGAGGCCCCGTCACGGGTCAGAAACCCGTGCGACTGCAGGGTCGCCGAGTGGCGGGGGCGATTGCTATCAAGAATCGCGATGCGTCGGTTCGCACGCACCAGCTGCAGCCCCGCCGACAGCCCCGCCGGGCCGCCACCGATAATGGCGACGCCGATGGGAAGGTCATTCGCACCCGCCGTCATGGCTACTCCTCGTCTGCGGCTTTCGCGGCCAGAAAGTTGGTGAGCTTGACGAGGCGCGCGAGCGTCTCTGCCTTGCCGAGCAACTCGAAGGACTCGAACAGCGGCGGTGACACACGGCGGCCCGAAGCCGCAACGCGCAGCGCACCAAAGGCCACGCGCGGCTTGAGCTCCAGCCCGTCGATCAGCGCGGTCTGCAGCGCAGTCTGAATCGCCTCGGTGTTCCAGTCGCCCTCGGCGACTGCCTCGAGTGCGGTGGTGCCAGCGTTCAGCACCGTCTGCGAGTCACCCTTGAGCGACTTCAGTGCATCGTCCTGGTAGCTGAGCGCGTCGGCGCTCGTGAACAGGAAGCCGAGCATGTCGTTGACCTCGGAGAGCACCGTGACGCGGCTCTGCACGAGCGGAACAGCCTGGCGCACGATGTCGAGCTGCTCAGCCGTCGGCTCCACGGGAAGTGAGCCGCCAGCGATCAGGTACGGCAGGATGCGCTGGCCGAAGTCCTCTTCGCTGAGCAGGCGAATGTGGTCGGCGTTGATCGAGTCGGCCTTCTTCTGGTCGAAGCGAGCCGGGTTCGGGTTGACGTCGGTGACGTCGAACGCCGCAATCATCTCGTCGCTCGTGAAGATATCGCGATCCGGCCCGATGGACCAGCCCAGGAGCGACAGGTAGTTCAGCAGGCCCTCGGGAATGAAGCCGCGCGCACGGTGGTGCAACAGGTTCGACTCGGGGTCGCGCTTGGAGAGCTTCTTGTTGCCCTCACCCAGCACGTAGGGCAGGTGGCCGAACTGCGGGATCGCGGTTTCAATGCCGAGCTCGACGAGCGCGGTGTGCAGCGCGATCTGGCGCGGGGTCGACGACAGCAGGTCCTCGCCGCGCAGCACGTGGGTGATGCCCATCAGCGCGTCGTCGACGGGGTTCACCAGCGTGTACAGGGGCGCACCGTTCGGGCGCACGACGACGAAGTCGATCGTGGAACCCGCGGGGAACGTGATGTCACCGCGCACGAGGTCGGTGAAGGACAGGTCGATCTCGGGGACGCGGAACCGAAGTGCAGGTTCGCGGCCCTCGGCACGGAATGCGGCGCGCTGCTCTTCGGTGAGGTCGCGATCGAAGTTGTCGTAGCCGAGCTGCTTGGGGCGACCCGCCGCCTCGTTGCGCGCGTCGATCTCTTCAGCGGTCGAGTAGCTCTCGTAGAGGTAGCCGCCCTCGCGCAGGCGCTCGATGATGCCCGCGTAGATCTCACCACGCTGCGACTGGCGATACGGGCCATGCTCGCCGCCAGCGTCGATGCCCTCATCCCAGGTCAGGCCGAGCCAGCGCAGTGAGTCGAGGATCTGAGCGTAGCTCTCCTCGCTGTCGCGTGCAGCGTCGGTGTCCTCGATCCGGAACACGAACGTGCCGCCGGTGTGGCGCGCGTAAGCCCAGTTGAACAGGGCGGTTCGCACCATGCCCACGTGCGGGGTGCCCGTGGGTGAGGGGCAGAAGCGGACGCGAACATCAGAACCGGTCGCGGTGGAAAACAGTGAAGTAGCAGTCTCAGACATCGGATCCAGTCTAGTCGTTGGTCAGTGGGATCGGCTGCGCATCAGCCGGAGGAATTTGGGGGCCGGTTAGGAGCGCCTGATCATGATCCAGAGGCGCGCCGCCACCAGCGCACCTGCGGCAAGGATGCCGCCTGCAATGAGGGACAGCATGGGGAAGTCTCCGATCGCGAAGGCGACGCCCGCGAGCGCACCGGCCACGGCTCCTGCGGCGCTCATGCACGTGTCAGAAAGCCCCTGCCACCTGGGGCGCTCGTGCTCGGGAGTGATGTCGGTGAGCAGCACGGCGCCAGCGACGGTCACCGCGCTCCAGCCGAGCCCCAGCAGAGTGAGCGAAATCTGCACCGTAATGTGTGAGGGGCCCGCAACGTAGGCCAGCCAGACCGAAGCGGCCAGCAGCACAAACCCGATGGCGATGGTCGGCATACGCCCGAACTTGGTCGCCGTGTAGCCAAACACGGGCGACAGCGCGTACATGCCCGCAATGTGGAGGCTCAGGGTGAGCCCTACGATCTCGGCGGTGCCCCCGGTGTGCATCAGGTGCAGCGGGGTCATGGCCATGAGCCCGACCATCAGGATCTGGGCGACCGAGATCACAATGATCGTCATGATCTGGGCACCCCGGGTGAGGGTGTGCGGGATCTTGATGCTCGCGGTCCGAGGTGTCGCGGGCGAGGATTCCGCGGCCGCGAGCTGCCCGGCTGCCGGGGCAGCATGATCCGGATCGACACTCCCCCGCACGGTCTCGACCACAGCGGCCTCGAGCACAGCGGCCGCGGCAGCAGCGGCCTCGTGGGCCGAGACCTCGCGTGCGGTGAGCAGCGGGTCGGGCCGCAGGCCGAGCCAGTTCACAAGCGCTGCGAGGAGCTGCGCCACACATGCGAACACGAAGACGCCAGCGAGTGGAGGCACGCCGAGGGCGTTGCCGACGACCTCACCGGGGCCAATGAGGTTCGGGCCGACGACCGCGCCGATCGTGATCATCCAGACCACGAGGGATAGGTCGCGGGCGCGACGGCGCGGCAGCGCGAGGTCGGTGGCGGTGAAGCGTGACAGCAGCTGCACGGCCGCGGCGACGCCCAACATGCCCAGCCCGAGCGCGATGACCGGCCAGATGCCGATCGCCGCGCCAAAGATTGCGACGACGGCGCCGACGAATGCGACCATACTGCCGATGACGAGCGCGCGTCTGCGGCCGTGACGCATCGCGATGCGGGCGAGCGGCACGCCCGCCGCTGCCGTGCCCGCGCTAAACATGGCGGAGGCGAGCCCCGAGATGGCGTCGTTGCCGCTCACCTCGGCGAGCAGCAGAGATCCGACGGAGAGCGCTGCGCCGACCCCTAGGCCACCGAGAATTGTCGCCGCACTCAGCACGATGATCGTGCGCCGTTGCAGCTTGGCAACACGGTCCGAGGTCAGCGCTGTGGCGTGGATTGTTGAGCTCATGCGATCGCCTCCAGGCCCCACTTGGCGCCGTCGACGCCCGAAAATAGCCGCTTTGCGAGGCGCACCTGCGGGCTTTCATTCGCGGTCGCCATCGCAACGAGCCCGATCGTGCGGTGGCGCGGGGGGTCGAGCTCGAGCGCCTGCGCGTCTTCGGGGAGCGAGCGCGCCGCCGCGAGCGCGAGCCCGGGCACCAGCGCGACCGCCCCACCGGCAGCGGCCATTGCGAGCATCGCGGGAACGTTATCGGTCTCTTGAATAATGTCGGGTTCGAACCCGGCCTCGTTTGCCGCAGTCAACAGGTGACCCCGGCACTTTTCACAGCCGGCGATCCAGTGATCGGCGGCGAAGTCCTCAAGCTTGGCTCGGCTCTCGGCAGGGTCGCAGCCCCGCTCGCTCGACACCACGAGGCGCACCTCCTCGCGCCACAGCGGCAGGAAGGCGCTGCCGGCGGGCAGCTCGGCGGCCCCTTCGTAGTCGAAAATCAGCGCGCAATCGACCTCACCGTCGCGCAGCATCGAGGTTGCCTCGGGCGGCTCCGCCTCCCGATACTGCAGGGCAACATCGGGCGCCTCCGCAGCGAGCCTGCGCATCAGGTCGGGCACGAGGGTGGCCGAGGCCGAGGGGAAGCCCACGAGCCTCAGGGTGCCGGATCGTTCGCCGCGCAGGTCGTCGATGGCAGCCAATGCAGCGTCGATCTCGGCGACCACGGTGCGCCCGTGATCGGCGAGGATGGTGCCGGCGGTCGTGAGCCGGATCCCGCGGCCGCTGCGTTCGATGAGCGGCACACCAAGGCGCCCCTCGACGCGCTTAATGCGCTGACTCACGGCGGGCTGGCTCAGACTGAGGCTGGCCGCCGCCGCTGTCAAGGACCCGGTGGTCGCGAGGGCGTGCAGAATGCGCAGTTCTGTGGAATCGATCGACCCGAGGGGATCAGCGCTGCGAGGCGAAGTCATGCGTTTCATTCTACGCGATACATAACCATTTGTGCTTCAGGGATAAGAATGATTCTGTTTCATTATGCGTCGCGTGCTCCTACGCTCGAAGCATGAGCACCGTCGCTGCACACTTCATGCCCCTCGCCGAGGCCCGTACACACTTCGCGCAGGCCCCGGGATACCTCTCGGCCTGCACCTCGGGGTTGCCACCGCGCGAAGCGCTCGAGGCAATGTCCAGCTTTACTGCTCGGTGGGCGACGGGCGCCCACGATGCCGTCGCTATCGGTGCAGAGGTTGAGCAGTGCCGAGCCCTGTTTGCCCGTATTGCGGGAGTGGCCGCTGACCGCGTCGCGGTCGGGTCGCAGACTTCGCAGCTGGTCTCGGTGATCGCGGCCAGCTTGCCCGACGGCGCCGAGGTCTTGTGCGCCGCGGGCGACTTCGCCTCACTCACCCATCCGTTTGAGCAGCAGCGACACCGGGGCGTGCGTGTTCGATACGTCCCGGTCTCGGAGCTCGCCGCCGCCGTTTCGCCGGGCACCGCCCTGGTCGCGTTCTCGCTCGTGCAGTCGGCCACCGGCGAGGTCGCCGATCACGAGGCCATCGTGGCGGCGGCGGCGCGAGTGGGGGCACGCACGCTGGCCGACCTGACGCAGAGCCTCGGTTGGCTCCCCGTGCCGGCCTCTCTGTTTGACTACTCCGTGTGCCACGCCTATAAGTGGCTGTGCGCCCCGCGCGGTACCGCGTTTCTCACGGTTGCCAAGGGACTCGAAGACTCACTCGTGCCGATCGCAGCGGGCTGGTGCTCGGCAGAGAACGTGTGGGAGTCATGCTACGCGGGCCACACACCGCTCGCTCCGAACGCCACACAGTTCGACCTCTCCCCCGCATGGCCGGTGATTGGCGGCACGGTCGCTGCACTCGAGTTCATCGCGACGATCGACCCGCACGAGGCGCAGGATCACGGGGTCGGCCTCGCCAATGCCGCTCGCGCCGAGCTCGGGCTCCCGGCGGGCAATTCGGCAATCGTCGCCTGGCCAGACGCCGATGGTGCTGACTTGGCAGCGATGCGGGCCGCGGGCATCACTGCGTCGGGCCGCCTGGGGAACGCCCGCGTCTCGTTTCACCTGTGGAACACCTCAGATGACGTCGAACTCCTGGCCCGCGCGGTGCGCCGCGAGCCGTAGGACACGCCTGGCCGGGCTACCTCTCAAAATACGACAGATGCTCCAGGTTGTGCGGTTGAGAACTCGCTCAACCGCACAAGCTGGGGCATCTGTACACCGTGCGGCGGTGTGCGGGCAGCTACGCGCGCGCTGCTGCTGCGTCCTAGCGTGCTGCTGCGTCAGTCGCTGCGTCTGCGCGGGCTTGAATCTTGTCTTCCTCGGAGGCAACAAGCTGACCGCAGGCGCCGTCGATTTCCTTACCGCGCGTATCGCGCAGCGTCGTCGGCACACCGGCAGCATTGAGTCGGTCTACGAACTCGCGTGTGACCTCGCGCGTCGACGAGGTCCAGATCGACCCGGGGGTGGGGTTCAGCGGAATCGGGTTCACGTGCACCCAGCCGCGACCGCGCGCGTTGAGCTTGTCGGCGAGCAGGTCGGCGCGCCAGCCGTGGTCGTTCATGTCCTTGATCAGGGCGTACTCGATCGAGACGCGACGACCGGTCTTCTCGTAGTAGTGGTACGCCGCATCGAGCACCTCCTCAACCTTCCACCGGCTGTTCACCGGAATCAGGTCGTCGCGCAGCTTGTCGTCGGGGGCGTGCAGCGACAGCGCGAACGTGATCGGCAGGTCCTCGTCCGCAAGCTTGCGGATCGCGGGAGCAAGTCCGACCGTCGACACCGTGATACCGCGGGCCGACATGCCGAGCCCCTCGGGCGACGGCGCGACCATGCGCTTCACGGCGTTCATGACGCGCTTGTAGTTGGCGAGCGGCTCGCCCATGCCCATGAACACGATGTTGTTGACGCGTTCAGCCTCTGCACCGTTGCCCTCGCGGCGCTTGCGGCCAAGACCACCCTCGGAGATGATGCGGTTCGCCTGCACCACCTGGTCGAGAATTTCGGCGGTCGACATGTTGCGGGTGAGGCCCGCCTGGCCGGTTGCGCAGAACGGGCAGTTCATGCCGCAGCCGCACTGGCTCGACACGCACAGCGTGATGCGGCCGGGGTAGCGCATGAGCACTGACTCGACGAGCGCGCCGTCGAACAGACGCCACAGCATCTTGACCGTGTCGCCGTCGTCGGTGACGAGGCGCTTCACCTCGGTGAGCAGCGGCGGGAAGAACGCGGTCGCGAGCGCCTCACGGTGCTCAAGCGGCAGATCCGTCATCTCTTCGGGCGCGGTCGTACGGTGCTCGAAGTAGTGCTTGGACAGCTGCTTCGCACGAAACTTCGGCAGCCCCATCTCGACGACCTTCGCCTCACGCTCGGCGAGCGTCATGTCGGCAAGGTGCGTGTCGGGCTGCTTCACCCGCGGCGAGGCGAACTGCAGCGTCGGGCGCCCGTCGGGGTTGGTGAGCTGGTTCCAGCCCTCGGTCTTCGGGCGCACCTGAGGGCGCGCTCCCGCTTCGGGAGGCGCTGAAGAGCCACGCGGGCGCGTCTTAATCAGCTTGGGCGGCTGATCCTGCTTCGGAGGAAGCGCGGCGGGGCCATGGTTGAGCTTGTTCGGATCCATCGTGCTCTATTGTCGCATGCGGCGCGGCAAGCGAGCTGAGCCCGCCGATCCGGCTACAGCAGGCGGGACCGGATCAAAAACCGCTGCCCCTCGGGCGCCTCGAGCGAGAAGCCGCCCCCGCGCCCCGGCACCGCGTCGACGGTCAGGTGGGTATGCGCCCAAACCGCGAACTGCTCCCCCGACATCCAGAAGCCAATCTCGCGCGGCCGGGAGCCTGCATGATCCGGATCCAGGGGCGGCAGCACGAGCGTGCCCAGCAGCACATCTTGCCCCCCGGTGCGGAACTCCCCCGCCTGATAACACATGGGGGCACTGCCGTCGCAGCAGCCGCCCGACTGATGAAACATCAGCGCGCCGTGCATAGCCCAGAGCTTGTCAATGAGCGCGATGGCGGCGGGCGTAAACGCGAGCCGGCTCGCGACCTCACCCTCGACCTCGGGGCGCGCGTCAACGCAGCCGGGGATGTCGGCCGAATTCACCAGCTCGGCGGTGGGCAGATCGCACGCCTGTGCATTACCAACGATTGAATCAGTCATGATCTTCGTCTCCTCTGCGGCTGCGCTGCCGCCTGGCTTCCATGCTACGCCGAATGGCACAGCCTTCAATGGTGGGGCCACAACAGCGGCGGGCCGGTGCGATGTCCCCCAACACCGCACCGGCCCACCGAGTTCACGTCGCCGACCTAGGCGTCGGCAAATCTGAGCACGACCCGGCCGTCAATCTTGCCCGCGCGCATTTCGTCGAGTACTTCGTTGACGTCCTCGAGCGGACGCTCCGCGATCGTGGGATGGATGAGCCCGCGGTTGTAGAAATCGAGCGCCTCGATCATGTCCTGCCTGGTGCCCACAATCGAACCGCGAATGGTGAGGCCCTTCAATACGATGTCGAAGATCGGGGCGGGGAAGTCCCCGGGCGGCAGTCCGTTGAAGACGATCGTCCCGCCGCGACGCGTCATGCCGATGGCCTGACCGAAGGCGGCCGGGTGGACGGCCGTGACCAGCACGCCGTGGCTGCCGCCCGTCGCGCGCTGCACCGCCTCGACCGGGTCCTCCTCGCGTGCGTTGACCGTGACCTCGGCGCCGTGCTTGCGGGCCAGGGCGAGCTTGTCCTCGGCGATATCAACCGCGGCAACGCGCATGCCCATGGCGACCGCATACTGCACCGCGATGTGCCCGAGGCCCCCAATGCCCGAGATCACGACCCACTGTCCGGGCCGCACCCCCGTCACCTTGAGGCCCTTGTACACCGTCACACCGGCGCACAGTACCGGGGCGACCTCTGCGGCATTGACGCCGGCGGGCAGCACTGCCGCGTAGGTCGCGTCAACGATCATGTATTCGCCGAAGGAACCGTCCACCGAGTAGCCGCCGTTTTGCTGCTGCTCGCAGAGCGTCTCCCAGCCGGTGCGACAGTGCTCGCAGTGGCCGCATGCCGACCACAGCCAGGCATTGCCGACCGTGTCGCCGACGGCAACGTTGGTGACGCCCTCGCCGACAGCCTCGACAATGCCGACGCCCTCGTGCCCGGGGATGAACGGCGGGGCAGGCTTGACCGGCCAGTCCCCCTCGACGGCGTGCAGATCGGTGTGGCAGACGCCCGTGGTCAGCACTCGCACAAGTGCTTGGCCCGGGCCGGGGGTGGGAACTGCATAGTCGGTCACGTCAACCGGTGTTCCGAATGCGTTGACAACGGCGGCGCGCATCGTTGCGTGTGCTGCTGGTGTAGTCATAAGAAAGAACTCTCCTGTGATGTGTGGTGGTTATGGTGTGTCAAGCGTGGTGGTGTGGTGTGGTGAGTGAAGATTCACGTTTGCGTGCCGGCTTAGAAGAAGCCGTCAGCGCTCTCCTTGTAGCTCACGAGGAGGTTCTTCGTCTGCTGGTAGTGGTCAAGCATCATGAGGTGGTTCTCACGGCCAATACCGCTCGACTTGTAGCCGCCGAAGGCGGCGTGGGCGGGGTACGCGTGGTAGTTGTTGACCCAGACGCGGCCCGCCTGGATCGCGCGGCCCGCACGGTATGCCGTGTTGCCGTTGCGGCTCCACACGCCTGCGCCGAGACCGTACAGGGTGTCATTGGCGATGCGAACCGCATCGTCAAAGTCGGTAAACGTTGTGGCCGATACGACGGGACCGAAGATCTCCTCCTGAAAGATGCGCATGTCGTTCGTGCCGCGGAAGATGGTGGGCTGAATGTAGAAGCCACCCGCCAGGTCGCCGTCGAGGTCGGCCACCGCGCCGCCCGTGAGAATCTGGGCACCCTCCTGCTTGCCGATATCGAGGTACGACCTGATCTTCTCGAACTGGTCGTTGGAGGCCTGCGCCCCCATCATGGTGTCGGTGTCGAGCGGGTTACCACGCTTGATCTTTTCGGTGCGTTCGACCACGGCGTCCAAGAAGTCGCCAGCCACGGACTCCTGGATCAGGGCGCGCGAGGGGCACGTGCACACCTCACCCTGGTTCAGGGCGAACATCGTGAAGCCCTCCTGGGCCTTGTCCCAGTACGCGTCGTCCTTGGCCATCACATCGTCAAAGAAGATGTTGGGGCTCTTACCACCGAGCTCGAGGGTGACCGGAATGATGTTTTCGGAAGCGTACTGCATGATGAGCCGGCCCGTCGTCGTCTCGCCGGTGAACGCGATCTTGCGGATTCGCTTGTTTGAGGCGAGCGGCTTGCCGGCCTCCGCGCCGAAGCCGTTGACGATGTTCACCACGCCCGGGGGCAGTAGATCGCCGATGAGGTCGAACAGCACGAGGATCGAGGCGGGCGTCTGCTCGGCCGGCTTCAGCACGATCGCGTTGCCTGCGGCGAGCGCCGGGGCAAGTTTCCAGACGGCCATGAGAATCGGGAAATTCCACGGGATGATCTGGCCGACCACGCCCAGCGGCTCGTGGAAGTGATAGGCGACGAGGTCTTCGTTGATCTGAGACACCCCACCCTCCTGCGCCCGGATCGCGCCGGCGAAGTAGCGAAAGTGGTCGATGGCGAGGGGAATGTCGGCGTTGAGGGTCTCACGCACGGCCTTGCCGTTGTCCCAGGTCTCGGC
This sequence comes from Leucobacter salsicius M1-8, assembly GCF_000350525.1. Taxonomy (GTDB): domain Bacteria; phylum Actinomycetota; class Actinomycetes; order Actinomycetales; family Microbacteriaceae; genus Leucobacter; species Leucobacter salsicius. The sequence goes on from NZ_AOCN01000001.1 coordinate 12,923, forward strand.
CACCGCGATGAGTTCGAGGTTTTGTTCCATGCGGTCGGCGATCTTGTTGAGAATCACCGCGCGCTCTGCGGGCGAGGTCTTTCCCCAGCCGGGGGCGGCTTCGTGGGCGGCGTCGAGCGCGGCTTCGATGTCCTCGGAGGTGCCGCGGGCAACCTCGCAGAATGCCTTGCCGGTGACGGGGGTGATGTTCTCGAAGTACTGGCCCTTCACGGGCGGTACCCACTGGCCGCCGATGTAGTGCTCATATCGGCTCTTGAAGTTGACCAGGGAATCGGGATGCCCGGGTGCAGCGTAGACGGTCATGGTGTTCTCCTCAGACGACGTTGTCGGTGGCGGGCGATGTTCCTGCCCGTGTGCCACACGATACGCAGCGCAACGTTGCATCTACGTTGCACGAGGTCACTCGGCCGTAAGCGCCTCAAGTTTCGCGACGACTCGGGCACGCTTGGGTGACAGCGGCGGCAGCACTTGCAGCAGCGTCTGCCACACTTCAACGTCACCTGGGGCCCAATTCTGGGCGTACTCGAAGAGCGGGTCGGCCGCCGCCGACTGCAAGAGCGCCTCGCGCAGTGAAGCATCGACCTCGGTGCGCAGCCGAACGGCTACGGGTGCTTCGGAGTCGGGCAGCAGTGGCCCCTCATAGGCCGCCAGGGCCAGCCTGTGGGCACCCCGCCCAATGGCTTCCAGGGCCTCGAGGGCGTCGATCCGCAGCTCCCCGCTGAGTTGGTAGGGGCGTGAGCTCAGCTCCAGGGGCACCTCGACCGCGGCCAGCCATTTGCGGAGGCGCACGATCTCCGCGCGCAGGGTCTGGTCAGTTCCGTCCTGCCCGTAGACCTCGTCGACGAGCTGGGCCGTGTTGAGACCCCGGGGTGTGGCGGCGAGCGCGAGCAGGATCTCGCTGTGTCTGCCGCCGACCTGATGGGAGAGCCCTGCATGCTCAAGCTGTGCTTGGTCGCGCCCGAGGGTGACGAGTCGCGGCGGGAGCTTGCGCGGCAGCGCGTCGGCGCGGATGCGTGCGGGAGCCCGTCGTTTCGGGGTGGCCCGCTCTCGTTCGATGAGGGCGCGCAGCGACTCGAGTTTGAGTTCGGCGTGCACGGCAGCGACGGTCGCCTCGACGAGCGGCATCAGGTGCGGTGAGGCGGCCCCGTCGCCGCCGGTCACGTCGATCACGCCGAGAATCGATCCGTTGCCCGGATTGTGCACGGGCACTGCCGTGCAACTCCACTCGTGCACCGCGCGTGAATAATGTTCGGCCCCCATCACCTGGATGGCATGGTTGAGGGCGATCGCGCTTCCCGGCGCGCTCGTACCCACGGCCTGTTCAGACCAGTCGACCCCCGCGGCGAAACCCATGTCCTCGGCCCGCGTCCGCAGCTTGTGATCGCCATCGACCCACAGCAGCCGGCCCGCCGCATCACCCACCGCGACGATGAACCCCGAATCGCTCGCCTCCTGCATGAGGAGCCGCTGCACCACCGGCAGCACTCTGCCGATGGGGTGCACCTCGCGAAACTGCGCGACCTCATCCGTCGTGAGCGTGGCCCGCTGCGGTGCATGATCCGGATCGATCGTGTGCTCGTGCGACCGCAGCCAGGAGGCGAGCACCACCGGGCGCAGCTGGGCAAATCGTCGCAGGATCGCAGGATCATCGCCCCCGTCAGAGATGAAGGCCTCGTGCGCACGCTCGAGCAGTGCTCGTCGTTCGCTCACCGATTCGCCCGCGCGCAGTGCCCGCCAGTCGCTCATCTCACGCCCCATCGTCGCAGCCAATGCTTTGAGGGTAGCTCAGGCCCCTCAAGAGCGCGAGCGCGCGGGTCGGATGCGCGGCTCAGTCCGTCGCGTCGTGCGAGGTGCGGTACAGCCGCAGCAGCTCGGCGATGCCGCCCGCGTTCCAGGCCGCACGCTGCTGCTCTGCCGGCCCCTGCTGGGTGTATCGACGCTCCAGAAAGCGTTCAATGGTCGCGAGATCCCCCGCATCGTCGAGCTCCCCGGAGACGTAATCCATGAGCGCTGACACGACTTCGGCGGCCGGTCGCGGCTCCCCGAGGAATGGGTGCACCAGATCACCGGCCAGGCCGTTGCGGGCCGCGATCCAGTGCGCGCCCCGCAGTACGTCGGGTTGCGCACGCTCAAAGGGCTCGCCCGCCGTGCGCTCGCGCAGCGCACGCGCCACGAGGGCGCGCACGATGAGCGCGAATGCGACCGCATCGCCCGCGGTGAGTTGTGAATCTGCGGTGCGCAGCTCGATCGTGGGGTACTTTTCTGAGAGCCGGATCGACCAGTTGACGAGCGCCGGGTCGAGCAGCGCGCCCGCCCGTACGAGGTCCGTGACGACGCGGTCGTAGTCGTTGGCGTTGGCAAAGTAGGGCGGGTAGCCCGAGCTGGGCCACTGCTGGATCGACAGGTAGCGCCAGCTCGCGTACCCCGAGTCCCCGCCGAGCCAGATCGGCGAATTGGCCGTGAGCGCGATGAGTGCGGGAGACCAGACGGCGATGCGGGCGAAGACCTCGACGCCCGCATCGCGTGACGGCACCTCGACGTGCACGTGAGTGCCCGTCGAGTAATACCGGGAGACCATGCCGCGCATCGTGCGGTCAATGTCGAGGTAGCGTGGCTTCTCCACAACCCGGCCTGGCTGGCTGCCGCCGACCGGGGGCAGCCCCGTGCCCGCGAGCACGAGGCCCTCTGCGGCCGCGGCCGCGGCGGCGACCCGGCGAAACGTGGTCAGCTCGTGGAGGGCGGCCTCGCCGGATTCACAGACGGAGGTGGCCGTCTCAACTTGGGAGTGAAAGAACTCGTGCTCACACCTGAGGTCGGGAAGCGCCCGAATCAACGCCTCAGCGCCGTCACGCGGTTGCCCGGTGACGCGGTCGAGGAGGAGGAACTCCTCCTCGACCCCAAATCGGGGAGCTGCAGGGGTGCGAGCGGTCATGACGCTCACCTTCCGTCTGGTCGCGGCAGCCGATCTGCTACCGCTTCGAACTCTAACCCAGCACCGTGTCTAACGCACGGTATTACGCAGGGTGCCGATGCCGTCAATCTCGACCTCGACCGTGTCACCGGCTTCGAGCCGGCCGACGCCGGCGGGGGGGCCCGTCAAGATGACGTCACCGGGCAGCAGCGTGAACGCCTGGGAGGCATACGAGACGATCTTCGCGAGCGAGTGGATCAGCTGCGACGTGCGGCCTTCCTGCCGCACCTCACCGTTCACGCGCGTGACGAGGCGGGCGTCGGTGAGATCCGGATCCGTTTCAATCACGGGCCCGAGCGGGCAGAACGTGTCAAACCCCTTGCCCCGGGTCCACTGCCCGTCAGCGATCTGAATATCGCGGGCGGTAACGTCGTTCGCGCAGGTGAACCCGAAGACGTACTTGAGCGCGTCCTCCTCGGATACGTCCTTCGCGACGGCCCCGATGACGAGCGCAAGCTCGCCCTCGTGCTCGACCCGATCGGACACTGCGGGGCGCACGATCTCGTCCTCGGGCCCAATCACCGAGGTGTTGGGCTTCAGAAACAGCAGCGGTTCGGGGGTCGCTTCGCCGCCGGTGACATCGCGCATTTCAGCCACGTGGTCGGCATAGTTCTTGCCGACACACACCACCTTTGAGCGAGGAATCACGGGGGCAAGCAGCTTGACCGCGCCGAGCGGTACCCGGCGGCCCGTGGTGTCGTAACCGGCGACGATGGGGTCACCGTGCAGTTCGACCAGCTCAACGCTGTCGCCCGACTCCGACCGGTCGATGATGCCGAACGAAATTTCGCCCTCGTACAGGTACCGCGCAATCTTCATGCTTATGCCTCAGCCTTCACGATGACCTCGAGCCAGTTGTGCGGGTCCTCGCGGGTGCCGAACTGGATGCCCGTAAGCTCCTCGCGCAGGCTCATGGTGACCTCGCCCGGGGCCGCGTCACCGAAATCGATCGAGAAATCCTTGGCCTTGAGCTGGCCGATCGGGGTGATTACCGCGGCGGTGCCGCACGCGAAGGCCTCCGTGATAGTGCCGTTTGCGACGCCCTCGCGCCACTCCGAGACAGTCACCTCGCGCTCTTCGACCGTGAAGCCACGATCCTTCGCGAGCTGGATCAGGCTGCGACGAGTAATGCCGTCAAGGATGTTGCCATTGAGCTGAGGGGTCACGAGCGTGTCGTTGCCCTTCACGAGGAAGAGGTTCATGCCGCCAAGCTCGTCGATCGTGTCGGTCGTCGCCGAGTCAGTGAAGAGCACTTGCTGGCAGCCGTTCTCCGCTGCCTCCTGCTGGGGCGACAGCGAGGCGGCGTAGTTGCCGCCGCACTTCGCAGCTCCCGTGCCGCCGCGACCGGCGCGAGCAAAGTCTTCTGACAGCCAGATCGAAACGGGGCGCACGCCGCCCGTGAAGTAGGCGCCCGCCGGGCTCGCAATGACCATGAAGCGCGCGCGCTCGGCGGCGCGCACACCGAGGAAGCTCTCGTCGGCGATCATGAAGGGTCGCAGGTAGAGGCTCTGGTCGTCACCACTGGGGACCCAGTCGCGATCGACCGAGACAAGCTCGTTGATGGCGCTCACGAACAGCTCTTCGGGGATCTCGGGCAGCGCGAGGCGCACGGCCGAGGTGTTGAGGCGTGCGGCGTTGGCGCGCGGGCGGAAGGTCACGATCGTGCCATCGGCACGGCGGTAGGCCTTGAGGCCCTCGAAAATCTCCTGCGCGTAGTGCAGCACCGATGAGGCCGGATCCATGGGGATCGGACCGTAGGGCAGCACCTCGGCGTTGTGCCAGCCGTCTTGCTTCGTCCAAGAGATCGAGACCATGTGGTCGGTGAACACGTTGCCGAAGCCGGGGTTCTCGAGCAGCTGCTCGCGCTCGGCTGCGGAGCGTGGGGTGCCCGGAGTGTGGGTGAAAGTGAGTGAGGTCATGGGTAAGGTTCCTACCAAGTCTGTGAGTGAGTTAGGCCGCACGCGCGGGGAGCGCCGCGATCACGGCGTCGCCGATTTCGCTGGTGCCGCGCTGGGCGTCGCCTCGAACCGCAAGGTCGGCGCGCACGGCGGCGCGCACGCGCTCGGCCTCCGCGGGCAGCTCGAGGTGGTCGAGCATGATGGCCGCCGACAGGATCGCTGCGGTCGGGTCGGCCTTCTGCTGCCCGGCAATGTCGGGCGCTGAGCCGTGTACCGGCTCAAACATGCTCGGGAACGCGCCGTCGGGGTTGATGTTGCCCGAGGCCGCGATGCCGATGCCGCCGCCGATGGCGCCAGCGAGGTCGGTGAGGATGTCACCAAAGAGGTTGTCCGTCACGATGACGTCAAAGCGAGAGGGGTTCTGCACCATGTGAATGGTGGCGGCGTCGACGTGCATGTAGTCGACGGAGATTTCGGGGTACTCGGCCGAGACCTGCCCGACCACGCGCTGCCAGGTCGCACCAGCGTGCACGAGCACGTTGGTCTTGTGTACCCAGGTGAGCTGTTTGCGGGGGCGCTTCTGCGCCATCTCGAACGCGTAGCGCACGATGCGCTCGACGCCGAAGGCTGTGTTCACCGAGACTTCGGTGGCGACCTCGTGCGGGGTGCCTCCGCGCAGCGTGCCACCGTTGCCCACGTATGGGCCCTCGGTGCCCTCGCGCACGACGACAAAGTCGACGTCGCCCGGCTCAGCGAGCGTCGAGGTGACGCCGGGGAACAGAGTGCAGGGGCGCACGTTCGCGTACTGATCGAAATCGAAGCGCAGCTTCAGCAGCAGGCCCCGCTCAATGTTTGCGTGCTTGAGACGCGGATCACCGGGAACGCCGCCGACCGCGCCAAACAGAATCGCGTCGTGCTCGGCGATCGCCGCCTGTTCCTCTGCGGGCAGGGTGTCGCCCGTGGCGAGGAAGCGCTCGGCACCGAGCTTGAACTCGGTACGGTCGAGCACCACGTCGCCGCCCGCGAGCACCGCGTCAAGCACACGATTGGCTTGCTCGGTAACTTCGACACCGATCCCGTCGCCGGGAATGACTGCGAGTTTAATGGTGCGGGCCACTGAGCGCTCCTCTTCGTGCTGAAACTAAACGTCTCCAGCTTACTGCGCACAGGGCCTCCCCCAGACTCGGGCTCGCCGTTCGAAGCGTCGGGGCAGAAATGACGAAAGCCTCACCCGAAGGTGAGGCTTTCGTGTTCGGTGACCCCAGCGGGATTCGAACCCGCGTTACCGCCGTGAGAGGGCGGCGTACTAGGCCGCTATACGATGGGGCCGAACGCATTGCTTCTCGCGGGTAGTCCCGCGATTGCAACGAGATATATCCTCGCACAGGCCCGAGCACCGCTGTGACCACTCTTGCGGCCAATCGAGCCGCAACACCAAGAAATCGTTGATTTCATGCGGAACTATAGCGCGAACGCAATTTGCTCAAGATCCGGATCGCGCGCGTGGCGCGCTTGCCGCGCGCAGCATGCCGCCGAACCATGCCGGCGCGATGGCCGCCGAGGGTGAGCCGGTTGGAGCACCAGCACAGAAACAACGAAAGCCCCACCCGAAGGTGAGGCTTTCGATCCGGTGACCCCAGCGGGATTCGAACCCGCGTTACCGCCGTGAGAGGGCGGCGTACTAGGCCGCTATACGATGGGGCCGGACGCGCTGCTGTGGCGCTTTTCAGCATCACCTGCAACAGGTTATATTTTGGCACACCCCCGGCGGGCTCAGCAAATCGCGACGAGAGCCCCGGGAGTGTCGACCACTACTCGGCTGCTACTGGGCCGATTTCATCATTTTGCGCGCGATTCGCCGATCGAGCCATTTCTTCACCACGAACGACATGATGATCCATCCACCGAGTGCCGTAATCACCCACACAATGAGTGGTGCTAACAGCCATGCATTGAGGCCATGAATTTCGATGCCGCCCTGGAACAGCGACGCGATCCACAGGGCGAGCAGCGTGGCAACGAGCCCAACGCCCCCAGCGAGTGGGGCCGCGTAGCGCTGGGCCAGGCTCAGGACGAACGGGCCGAGGATCGCGTGCGTTACAGTAAACACTCCGACCGCCACCAGAAACCCGCCGACGTGCAGCGTGAATCCGGGCAGCGCGAACTGCGCCACGATCAACCCGACTGCCGACAGCACGAGCTGTGAAAGAACTTGAATCAGCAGTCTCATGACGGCCCTCCGTTGGGTGTGATGTGGCGCAATCGGCCGATACTGCCAGGCTAGCGCAGCCTGCGGGCGGTCGCCTAGAGTTCGTCCGCGCGAGGACGGAACGGGCGGGCCGCGAGGTCGGGCCCGTCCCACACCTTGATGATGCCCCACGCGACGGCTGCGATCGGTACCGCGAGCACGGCCCCCAGGATGCCGCTCAGCACAGTGCCGATAGTCAAGGCCAGCAGGATGACGAGGGAGTGCAGCTTCAGCGCGCGACCCATGAGTAGCGGCTGCAGCAGGTTGCCCTCGAGCTGGTTCACCAGCACCACGACGCCTACAACCACGATCGCACTGACCGGCCCGTTGGCGACGAGCGCCACGAGGGCGGCGAGCGTGCCGGCGAGGGTCGCACCGACAATCGGAATAAACGCGAGCATGAACACCAGCACCGACAGGGGCAGCGCGAGCGGCACCTGCAGGATCACCAGCCCGATACCAATACCGATGGCGTCGACCGCCGCAACCGCAGCGGTGCCGCGAATGTACGATCCGAGCGTCTGCACCGTCTTGGCGCCGGCACGCTCGGCGCGCGCAAGACCTTCACCACGGAAGGGGCGCAGCATGAAGCGCCAAATCTGCGGGCCGTCCTTCAAAAAGAAGAACAGCACGACGACGAGCAACACGATCCCGGTCACAAAGTTTGTGACGACGCCCACCCCGGCGAGTGCACCCGAGCCGAACTGTGAGCTGGTGAGAAAGTCCACGACGGCGGTCTGCCATTCCTGAAGCTGCTCGGGGGAGGGCCAGAACGGCAGCTCGTGCCCCCAGGCCAGCACCTGCTGGAACCCCTCTTCCGCCTGTTTCGCGAGGTCGCTCCACTGATCCTGCACTGCCCACACGATGAGCCACCCGACACCGGTCAGCAGCAGCATGATCGCCAGCAACATGATCACGGTCGCCACCAAGGACGGCACCCCGCGGTCGCGCAGCCACCGCATCACGGGGGCAAAGGTGCTCGCGAGGATCAGGGCGATCAGGATCGGAATCACGACCGTACTGAGCGAGCGCATGCCGATGATTGCGGCGGCGGTCAGAGCGAGCACGATGATGATCTGCAGCGAGCGTGTGGCCAGTAGCCCAAAGGTGTCGCTCCAGGCCCCGCTCACGCCGCCCCGTGCGGCGGCGTGAGATCCGGATCCCCCGCTCCCCTCCTCTGCAAATTCGAGCCGCGCGACGCGCCGCTCAATGTCTTCTTGATTCCTTCGGAAGAACATGGTGTGCCTTTCGTAGGTGCGCGGGAGGGGTAAAGCGTACTAGCGCCGGGTGGCGCGCGCCGCGACGAACGCACGCAGGGCGGCCTCGTCGTTGCCCATCTCAGTGACGTGTTGCGGCAGCTCGAGCAGGCCTGCGAGATGCTCGGGGATGCCGAGGCGTTCGCCCGTCGCCTCAAATACGATCTCGGGGAACTTCTCGGGCTTCGCGGTCTCGAGTACGAGCATGGGCACGCCGGGCTCGACGTGCTCGCGCGCCACCTTCACGCCGTCGGCCGTGTGCGGGTCGATGAGCGTGCCGGTCGACTCGAACACCGAGCGGATCGTGGCGACGCGGTCGGCGTGAGTCGAGGTGCCGCTCTGAAACCCAAACTCCGCAACGAAGCGGGGCACCTCGGTACGCAGGTCGATGCTGCCCGTCTCGTCGAGTTCGCGCCAGGCGGCGGCGAGCCGCTCGGGGTCGCGGCCCAGCAGGTCAAAGATGAAGCGCTCCAGGTTCGACGCCTTCGAAATGTCCATCGAGGGGCTCGAAGTGAGGTAGGTTTCTGCCGCCGCGCGGGGCGTATAAACGCCGGTGCGGAAGAAGCTGTCGAGCACGTTGTTCTCGTTTGCGGCGAGCACGAGACGGCGTACCGGCAGGCCCATGCTCTTGGCGAGGTGGCCCGAGAGGATATTGCCGAAGTTACCCGAGGGCACCGTGAACGAGACCTCGTATGTGGCACGGTCGGCCGCATCGACGTCGTCGGTAGCGCGCAGCCACGCCCAGAAGTAGTACACCATCTGCGCCGAGATGCGGCCCAGGTTGATGGAGTTGACGGTACCCAGGTCGTGCTCCCGCTTGAACTCCAGGTCGCCCGAAAGCGCCTTGACGAGGTTCTGGCAGTCGTCGAAAACACCCTCCACGGCAATGTTGTGGATGTTGTCGTCGGTGAGCGAGTACATCTGGGCGCGCTGAAAGTCGCTCATGCGACCCTGCGGCGACAGCATGAACACGGAGATGCCGTGCTTGCCGCGCAGTGCGTACTCGGCGGCCGATCCGGTGTCCCCCGAGGTCGCCCCCACGATGTTGAGCGCACGGTCGGCGGTCGCGAGCACGTGCTCGAGCGCCTGCCCGAGAAACTGCATCGCCATGTCCTTGAACGCGAGCGTCGGGCCCTCGGAGAGACCCACGAGCGAGATGTCGCCCTCGAGGTGCGTCACCGGAACGATGGCTTCGTGCACGAAGTTCTCGGTGCTATAAGCCGCGTGGCACATGCGCGACAGGTCCTCGCGCGCGATGTCGGTGGCGTAGAGCCCAAGAATCTCGGTGGCGAGCTCGGGGTAGCTCAGGTCCCGCCAGGCCTCGATCTGCGCGGCGGAGACCGCGGGGACAGTTTCAGGAACCACGAGCCCGCCATCGGTGGCAAGCCCCTCGAGGAGAATCTCGCCGTACGATGCGGACGTCATGCCGCCGCGGGTGGAAAAGTACTTCACCTGTGCTCCTTTGGATCGCTCCCCGAAATCGGGATAACTCTCTCATTCTGCCATCTGTCGCCGCTCGGCCCGGCCATGTGTCGCGAAGTGCGGCGTTCTTTGCGATTCGAGGCGCGCCCTGGCACGGTTCGCGCTATCGTTTGCTGCACACGGTTTCGGCCACTCTTTCACTCTTCACACACGAATTGGGGACACCAGATGTTCAAGGGATTCAAAGAATTCTTGCTGCGCGGTAATGTCGTTGATCTCGCGGTCGCGGTTGTTATCGGCGCTGCGTTTAACGCCGTCGTTCAAAAGGTGGTCGATTCGCTGATCACGCCGATCATCGGCATGTTCTTCCAGGCGGACTCGCTCGATACCGCACTGATGATCCAGCTGCCCGGTGGCGGTGCGATCGGGCTCGGCGCGGTGATCGGCGCAGTCCTGAACTTCGTGATCGTCGCGGCCATCGTCTATTTCGTATTCGTGCTGCCCATGAACAAGATGCGCAAGCCCGCTCCCGAGGTCGAGGCTGGCCCCACCCAGGAAGAGCTCCTGGCCGAGATTCGCGATCTGCTGCGCACGCAGCAGAAGAGCTAACTCGCTGTATTTGGCGCCCGAGGGCCCCAAATGACGGCGGGGCCGGATCACCTATCGTGATCCGGCCCCGCCGTTTCTGTCTCTCTGGGCAGTTGGGTGCCCGCGTGACTAGCCCTCGCGGGTGTCGAGACGCGCGAGGAACAGCGCCTCGGTGAGCACCGACTTGCGGAACGATTCGATGTGCAGCGATTCGTTGGGGCTGTGCGCTCGACCGTCGGGGTCTTCGACGCCCGTGACAAGAATCTGCGCTTCGGGGAACTCGCTGACCAGCTCGGCGATGAACGGGATCGACCCGCCCACGCCCATGTCGACCGGGGCCTTATCCCAGGCGTCAGCCATGGCCTGGCGCACCTCGGCAACGGCCCAGCCGCTCGTGTCGACGAGGAAGGCCTGTCCCAGGCCAGCATCCTCGAACGTGAGCTTGGCGCCGTACGGGGCACGAGCTTCAAGGTGTCGCTTGATGGCGTCATAGGCCGCATCGGGGTCCTGGCCCGGCGCGATACGGGCGCTGATGCGCACGAGCGTCGAGGGAATGAGCGTGTTCGACGCATTCGCGATGTTGGGCGCGTCGATACCGGTGATCGAGACGGACGGCTTCGCCCAGATGCGCGACAGGATCTCGCCGCGCCCGATGGGGGTCACGCCGGGCAGCAGGCCCGACTCCTCACGCAGACGCGCCTCATCGTAGGGCGGCGAGGCGATCTCGGCCTCGGTGAGGCCCTCCACCGCAACGGCACCGTCGGCATCCCAGAGCGTGTCGAGCAGGCGCACCGTTGCCATCATGGCGTCGGGCACCGATCCGCCGAACATGCCCGAGTGCGAGGCGTGTGCCAGGGTCTCGACCCGCAGGTTGAAGGCAACGGCACCGCGCAGGGCGACCGTGAGCGCGGGGGTCTCGGAGTCCCAGTTACCCGAGTCGGCGACAATGATCGCGTCGGCCGCGAGTAGCTCGCGGTTCTCGCGTAGGAAGCTGCCGAAGGACTGCGACGCCCACTCCTCCTCCCCCTCGATGAAGAGGGCGATGCCGAGGTCGAGCTCGCGGCCCTCGGACTTGGCGGTGTCCACGAGCGCGCGAATCGCGCCGATGTGGGCCATCACGCCGGCCTTGTCATCGGCAGCGCCGCGACCGTACAGCCGGCCGTTGCGTTCGGTCGGCTCGAAGGCCGGGCTGTCCCAGTCCTCGTCCTTGCCGGGAGGCTGCACGTCGTGGTGCGCGTACAGCAGCACGGTGGGGCGTCCGTTGCGGGGTTCGCGGCGCGCCACGACGGCGGGCTGGCCGTACTGGGTTTCCGTTGCACCCTCGGGCTGCACATCGAGCGGGGCACGGCGCACGTCGACCTCATCGAAGATGCCGATCTCGCGCAGCATCTCGGCGATGTCGGCCGAGCTGCGCTGCAGGTGCTCGTGGTTGAACGACGGCCACGAGACTGACGGGATGCGCACGAGGCGCTCGAGATCCGAGATAGTGCTCGCGAAGTTGTCGCTGACGTGGGCGCGGATCGCGGCTTCGGTCTGCGTGGTGGCGTTGGAAGTGGCTTCGGTGGCCATGCGTCGTCTCCTTATGAGGTGCGCGGGTGAGGATTCGGCGGGGCGAGAGACGCCCCCGTGCCCGTGTCGGGCTGCGGGTTCAGCCTAGCGGCGCTACTCGTGGGCGGCCCGGGCCGCCATGCGGTCGACCGCAAGACGCAGCGCGCGATCCGGATCAACGCCCGCCGCATTTGCCCGCGTTACGAGCGCGAGCATCGCGTCCCCGATCCCGGCCTCCGCAAGCCGCTGCCCATCGGGGCCGATGACCGCGGTGAACGGATCCTCGTGCGTGCCCTCGAGCGCACTCGGATCGATGAGCCGGGCCCGTTTGAGCCGCTCCACGACCTTCGCAGCGCGCGCCAGCGACGGCATGCCCGCCGGCACTCCCTCGAGCGGGCTGCGCGAGCCCCGGGTCTCCCCTGCCGCGTCCTCCTTGAGGCGCTCCCACTCGGCCTCAAGCTCTTCGAGCGACATGTAGCCGCGCTCGCCAAACACGTGCGGGTGGCGGGCGATGAGCTTCTGGTTCAGGGAGCGGGCGACCGTGTCGAGGTCGTAGCCCTCGCCGTCGCGCTCGGCGATCGCCGCGTGAAACAGCACTTGGTAGAGCACGTCGCCCAGCTCTGAACGCACCTCTTCGGCGGGGAGCCCCCGCTCGATCGCATCGATCAGCTCGGCAGTTTCCTCGACGAGATACGGAGTGAGCGATTCATGAGTTTGAGCTTCGTGCCAAGCGCACCCGCCCGGCGACACCATGGTGCGCACCGTCTCGCGGAGCGCGAGCAGCGGGTCGTCGTCTCCCACGGGAGACGTAGCCAGCGGGGTCGGCTCGGGCGGTCGGTCTGGACTTCTGTGGTCAGTCGCCATACAAAAAACACTAGCCCGCCACACGGCTGTTAGCCTTTGATTCGTACATCGAACGCTCAGACAACTCGTCTCCATAGACATCGGGGAACCAGCCGCACATGCTGAATTGCAAGACCATCACCCGCGTTACGGGCGCCCTCGGCGTGGCAGCTCTCGCACTCAGCCTCGCAGCGTGCTCGGGCGGTCAAAGCGTGGCTGAGGCCTGCCAGATTGCACAGGACTCAATAGCTCAAGCGAGTGATCAAGTGGACCAACTCATGTCGGAAGCCGTGTCGGGCGGCGGCACGATGAAGGATCTGGTTGACCCGCTGAATGATGCGCTGGATGGTGCCGAGAAGAAGGTCACCAATCCCGAGGTGTCCGCCGCGCTCAAATCCATGAATAGTGAGTTTGTGCGCCTGGGCGATCTACTGGAAGGTGTACCGCTGCCCGACACGCAAGATATTGATCCGGACGCTGCGGCTACGCCCGAGGAACTCAAGACCGAAGAAGCTCTCGAGGCAATCAGTGGTGAGCTCGAGAAACGAAATGCAGCACTCGAACAGGCCGACATGCAGCTGCAGGAACTCTGCGGCGCGAGCTAGCGCGGTTCGTACGCGCGCGAACGATAGGCAACATGTGCTGCGGGCTACTCCTGCGAAACGGCTGTTAGCCTTGAACTGCACACCGATCATTCAGAGAGTGCACGATCTCGTGCCCCCCAAGGAGTCTCAAAACCTATGTCGATTAGCAAGACCACCTCAAGGTTCGCCGGCGTACTCGGCGCAGCAGCCCTCGTGTTCAGCCTCGCAGCATGCTCGGGTGGCCAGAGCGTCGCTGAGGCGTGCAAAGTTGCAGAGAAGACCGTGTCTGAGGCCCAGGCCGACATGGAGACCGCTGTTACCGAGGCCATGTCGGGTGAGGGCAACTTCAGCGACCTGTTCACAGGCGTCAACGATGCCCTGGTGAAGGCAGAAAAGGAAGTTCAGAACGCCGAGGTCTCCGACGCACTCAAGGGCATCTCAACTGACTTCAGCAAGGTTGGCGAGGTCTTCAAGGACTTCAAGATGCCTTCGATGGACGACATCGACTACACCGATCCCGAGGCAATGGCTGAGCTCGAGGCAATGAGCGCTGAGCTCGAGGCCAAGAGTGGCGAGCTCGAGGAGCTCTCGGCCTCGCTCGAGAAGTCGAGCACCAAGCTGCAGGATCTCTGCAACATCTAAGTTGCACACCAGGCACGGTCACTTTGGCCGTGAGCGAATGAGGCGGGTCACACTCGGGTGTGACCCGCCTCAGACGTTTACGCCTGGGCGGTAACCGCCGGCGGATCCTCTTCGAGCAGGGTCGCCAGCACCCGGCCCGTCCACGCGGCAATGTCACTCTCGTCACCCATCAGCTTCTGCCCCACGCCGGCGAGCGGGCTCCGCGATGAGGCGGTCCCCCCGGGCAGCGGGATCTTGAGCGACTGGGTTGCCTCGGTGTAGGTGGCCCCCGGGTACATGCGCTTCATGCGCATGCGGCGAGAGTCAGCGATCTGTACGGGCTCGATGCGCAGCACCGTGCCCGCGGCAACCACCTTTGACAGGCCGAGGCGGGCCGCCCGACGCCGCAGCTGTGACACCGCCGCAAGGCGCTCCACTTCAAGCGGCGGCGGCCCGTAGCGGTCCTTGAGCTCCTCGAGCACGAGCTCGACGTGGTCTTCGGGGGCCTGCGGGTGCGAGGCCGCCGAGAACTTTTGGTAGGCCTCGAGGCGCAGCCGCTCGCTCTCGACGTATTCCTCGGGGATGTGCGCGTCGACCGGCAGCTCGAGTACGAGCTCGACGGGGCCCGAGACCTCTTCACCCTTGAAGGTGTTGACGGCTTCGCCGATCATACGTAGGTACAGGTCAAACCCGACCCCCGCGATGTGACCCGACTGCTCGCCGCCGAGCAGGTTGCCGGCACCGCGCAGCTCCAGGTCTTTGAGCGCCACCTGCATGCCCGACCCCAGTTCGTTGTTGGTCGCGAGGGTCTCCAGGCGCTCGTGAGCGTGTTCGGTGAGCGGCTTGTCGGGGTCGTAGAGGAAGTAGGCGTAGGCACGCTCACGGCTGCGCCCCACACGTCCTCGCAGCTGGTGCAGCTGGCTGAGCCCGTACTTGTCGGCGGCGTCGATGATGATGGTGTTGGCATTGGCGATGTCGAGCCCGGTCTCGATGATCGTGGTCGACACCAGCACGTCGTACTTGCGCTCCCAGAAGTCCTGCACCACCTGTTCGAGCTGGTGCTCCCCCAACTTGCCGTGCGCGATTGCGACGCGGGCGTCGGGCACGAGCTCGGCGATTTGGGCCGCCACGCGACTGATCGAGCTGACGCGGTTGTGCACGAAGAACACCTGCCCTTCGCGCAGCATCTCGCGGCGGATCGCCGCGGCGATCTGCTTGTCGCTGCGGGGCCCCACAAACGTCAGGATCGGGTGACGATCTTCTGGGGCAGTGGCGAGGGTCGACATCTCACGGATGCCGGTCACCGCCATCTCGAGTGTGCGGGGAATCGGGGTCGCACTCATCGCGAGAATGTCGACGTTGGTTTTGAGCTTCTTCAGCGCGTCCTTGTGTTCCACGCCAAAACGCTGTTCCTCGTCGATGATGACGAGCCCCACGTCCTTGTACAGCACGCTCTCCGACAGCAATCGGTGCGTTCCGATCACCATGTCGACAGTGCCCGCGGCGAGCCCCTCGATCGTCTCGCGCGACTCCTTGTCGGTCTGGAATCGGCTGAGCGGGCGCACGTTGACGGGGAAGCCTGCGAACCGGGCCTGGAACGTCTCGAGGTGCTGGGTCACGAGCAGCGTCGTCGGCACGAGCATCGCCACCTGCTTGCCGTCTTGAATCGCCTTGAACGCGGCACGCACCGCGATCTCGGTCTTACCGAACCCCACGTCGCCCGCGACGAGCCGGTCCATGGGCACCTGGCGCTCCATATCGCGCTTCACCTCGTCGATCGTGGTGAGCTGATCGAGCGTCTCGGCGTAGGCGAAGGCCTCTTCAAGCTCGTGCTGCCACGGGGTGTCGGGCGAAAACGCATGCCCCTTCGAGGCGACGCGAGCCGAGTAGAGCTTCACAAGCTCGACCGCGATGTCGCGCACCGCCTTGCGCGCCTTCTTCTTGGCATTGGCCCAGTCGTTGCCACCCATCTTGGACAGCGCCGGCGCCTCACCGCCCACGTATCGCGACAGCTGATCGAGCTGATCGGTGGGCACGTAGAGCTTGTCACGAGGCATACCGCGTTTCGTCGACGCGTACTCGATCACGAGGTACTCGCGCAGCGCCTTCGTGGCGTCACGCCCGATGCCCGTGGGCACCATGCGCTGCGTCAGTTCGACGAATCGCCCGATGCCGTGCGTCTCGTGCACGACGTGGTCACCCGCGACCAATTTGAGCGGGTCGACTACGTTCTTGCCGCGGCGGCGCGCAAGCTTCTGCCCGGTCGCGGCCTGAGCGCTTGCCGCCCGGCCAAAGAACTCGGCGCCGGTCGCCAGCAGCAGCTGCGCTTCGGTGTTCTCGAAGCCCGCGGGGGCGGAGCCCACGACCAGATAGATCACGCCCGCGTCGAGCTCGGCGAGCGATGCGGGGAGCTCGTCAACGATGCGCGCGGCGGCTCCCGCCTCCGCGAGCACGTCGCGTGCGCGCTCGACGAGTCCGGCCCCCTGTGCCGTAATGATTGCGCGCCAGCCGGCCTTCAGTCGCTCGCCGATGACACGGATCGCGCCGCCAGTCGGGTCGCTCTCAGCCGCGGGCCGGGGGAATGGGCCGCCAGCAACCGTGATGGTGCGTACGCTAAACGTGTCTTCTTCGGACAGCTCGGCGCCCTCGTCGTGCACGAAACTCGAGACTGTCCACCAGGGCCGGCCCTGGGAGGCGGCTTTGAGCTCGGTCATGGTCAGCATGCCGCTGTCCTCGGTGGGCACCGGCGCATCGGCGCCGGCGGTGGCCGCATACCAGGCGGCCTCGAGAAACTCGCGATTCGTCTCTGCGAGGCTGACCGCACGGCCCGCGACGCGCTCGGGCGACGCGACCAGCACGGCCCCGCCCTCGGGCAGCAGGGCGGTGAGCGGCCGCAGCCCGGGCACGAGCTGCGGGATCAAGCTCTCCATCCCCTCGACCGCAATACCCTCGCTGAGCTTCTCGAGCATGGCGCCGAGCGCGGGGTACTGCGGCAGCAGCTCGGCCGCGCGCGCACGCACCTCGTCGGTGAGCAGCAGCTCGCGCGCGGGCCACAGCTCGATCGCTTCGATCGGTTCCCCGGCGCTGCGCTGATCCGACACCGCGAAGTGTCGAATCTGGTCGATCTCATCGCCGAAGAAGTCAACGCGGGAGGCCTGCGACGCCTCGGGCGGAAACACGTCGAGGATGCCGCCGCGTACCGCGAACTCGCCGCGTCGCGTGACCATGTCCACGCGGGTGTATGCGCGTGCGACCAGTTCGCGGGCCGCGGCGGCGGGGCCGGATCCGGATTCAAACGTGGGTTCCTCCCCCGCGCGCAGCACGAGCGGGGAGGCCTGCGCGACCTGGGGCGAGACGGGCTGCAGCGCGGCACGCACCGAAGCGACCACGATGAGCGGCTGAGCGCCGTCGTGCTCACGGATGGTGCGCAGTACCTTGGAGCGTCGGCCAACGGTCTCGGGGCTGGGGCTCAGCCGCTCATGCGGCAGCGTTTCCCAGGCAGTGAACTCGCACGTGCGAGCCTCGGGCATGACCGAGCCAAGTGCGCTGCGCAGCGCGTCGGCCTCGCGGCTCGTCGCCGCAATGACGAGCAGCGCACCGGTGTCCCCCGCGGCACGGCGGCGGCGCATCAGGCCCGCGATGAGCGGCGCCCGCATGCCCTCGGTCGCAGAGAACTCTGCACCGCGACTCGCAGCGTCGAGCGCGCGCGCGAACGATTCGGCGGGCTCCAGCAGCCGGTCGATGCCCCCGAGGCTCACTCGGCGGCCCGCCCGTGGAAGCGTTGCTGCGTCGCGGTGAGGCCATGCTCGACCAATGATTCGCAGGCGTCTGCCGCGTCTTCGAGTAGCACGGGAAGGTCTTTGCGCTCCGTTGAAGAGAAGGGCGCGAGCACAAAATCGGCGGGATCTTGTCGCCCGGGCGGGCGCCCGACGCCGACGCGCACACGCAAAAAGTCGGGGGTATCGAGGGCCTTGGCGATATCACGCAGGCCGTTGTGGCCGCCGTGGCCACCGCCTTGCTTGAGCTTGATCGTGTCGAAGGGAACGTCGATCTCGTCGTGCACCGCGATCACACGGTTGGGGGCAACGCCGTAGTATTTGCAGAGCGCAGACACCGGGCCACCCGAGGTGTTCATGTAGCCGTTTGACTTCGCGAGGATCAGCTTGGGGCCGCCTGGACGCAACCATCCCTCTGCGGTGCGCGAACCGGTCTTGCTGTGCGGGGCAAACTTCGCGCCGATACGGTCTGCCAACACGTCGAGGGCCATTTGCCCCACGTTATGCCGGGTGGTCTCGTACTTGGGACCCGGGTTTCCGAGTCCTACGATGAGCCAGCTGTCTTGCGACACGCGGTCCCCTTCCTCACTCTTGCGAAGCTTGTTACGACGCCAAAACAATTATCTCGCCTCCCACTGACATGACCTATCTGTGCGGCCTGACAGCATCGAGGCCGGGCAGCGAAAAGCCCGCCGGAGTGGATTCCACACCGGCGGGCTCACACGCTAGATCCGAATTACTCGGCTGCTGCTTCTTCGTCCTCAGCTGCGCCGCGGGGGCCAGCAACCTTAACGACGAGCTGGTCTTCAGCGTCGATCGCGGTCGAACCCTCGGGGAGTGCAACGTCGCGCACGTGCAGGTTCGTGTCGGCGGGCAGGCCGGTCACGTCGATGACAACAAAGTCGGGGATCGACGTTGCGGGCACGCTCAGGCGGATCGTGTTGAGCTCCTGCAGAGCGTTGGTGCCCGAGAAGGGCTCGCCGGTCATGTGCAGGGGAACCTCAACCTCAACCATTTCGCCCTGGCGGACGATCAGCAGGTCAACGTGCTCGATGATCTGGGGTACGGGATCGCGCTGTACGTCCTTGACGAGCACGAGGTGCTTGTCGCCGTTCAGGTCGAGCTCGATGAGCGCGTTTGCCTGGCGGATGATGAGGCTCAGCGGGTGGGTTTCAACCGTGACGTGCAGCGGGTCGGTGCCGTGGCCGTAGACGACAGCGGGGGTCTTGCCTGCAGCGCGGAGCTTGCGGGCAGCGCCCTTGCCGAAGTTGTCGCGGGCAGTGGCGTCAAGCTGGTAATCAGCCATGATGATCTCCTATTGCGGGCTTTCGCCCAATGAGGGCGGCAGTGCCGCCAGGATTGGTGTCTCGCACTTGCGTAAATAACGCAGCAAGATGGCCCGCTGAGGCAGTCCGTCCCGCGTCGATAACGGGCGCATGCGCCCCTCGCCGAAGTACAAGGACCTACTTTAGCAGAAAAGGGCCCTGGGGATTCCCCAGAGCCCCTCTCAACAGCGTGGTTAGGCTGCGCCCTCAAACATGCTCGTAACCGAGCCGTCCTCGAACACCTCATGGATCGCCTTCGCGAGCAGCGGAGCGATCGGCAGCACAGTGAGCTTCTCAAAACGCTTCTCGGCGCTCACGGGCAGGGTGTCGGTGACGACGACCTGGTCGATGAAGTCCTGCGACAGGTACTCGGTCGCCTTGCCCGAGAAGATCGCGTGGGTTGCGGCAATCGTGACACCACGGGCACCAGCGGCCTTGAGCGCTTCTGCAGCCTTGGTGATCGTGCCACCGGTGTCGATCATGTCGTCGACCATGAGGCACCAGCGGTCCTTCACGTCACCGACGATGCCGTGCACCGAAGCCTGGTTCGCGACCGAGGGATCGCGGCGCTTGTGAATGATCGCGAGCGGGGCGCCCAGTCGATCGCTCCACACGTCAGCCACGCGCACGCGACCCATGTCAGGCGACACAACCGTGAGGTCGTCACGGTTGAGGTGCTTTTCGAAGTGCTGGATCAGAACGGGCATGGCGAACAGGTGATCGAGCGGCCCGTCGAAGAAGCCCTGAATCTGCGGTGAGTGCAGGTCAACCGACATGATGCGGTCGGCGCCGGCGGTCTTAAACAGATCGGCAACGAGGCGGGCCGAGATGGGCTCGCGACCGCGGCCCTTCTTGTCCTGGCGTGAGTACGGGTAGAAGGGCGCCACCACGGTGATGCGCTTTGCCGATGCGCGCTTGAGGGCGTCAACCATAATGAGGTGCTCCATGAGCCACTCATTGATTGGGTCGGTGTGCGACTGAATCACGAACGCGTCAGATCCGCGCACGCTCTCGTCAAATCGCGCGTAGAGCTCGCCGTTGGCGAAGGTGCGTGCGTCGGTCGGCACGAGCTCGGCGCCAAGTTCAGCGGCCACCTGCTCTGCGAGCTCGGGGTAAGCCCGGCCCGTAATCAAGACGAGCTTCTTCTGCCCCGCCATCTCGATTTTGCTCATCAGTGCTGGTTCTCCATCCCTTGGCTATTCGCCGTGCTCACGCGCTGTCTTCGATTGCTGCGCCGCTTCCGCGGTGCTGGTTCCCGGCCTGTTTTCGGCAACCCATCCCTCTATGTTGCGCTGGGGTGCTACGTTCAGCGCCAGCGAACCCGAGGGAACATCCTTGCGTACGACGGTACCTGCGGCCGTGTACGAACCATCTTCAATGGTAACCGGTGCGATCAGAACATTCTTGGAACCGATCCGCACGGCATCCCCCACGGTGGCGTGGTGCTTGTTCACGCCGTCGTAGTTTGCGAAGATCGTGCCAGCACCCACATTGGTGCCGGATCCGATGGTCGCGTCGCCCACGTAGCTCAGGTGGGGCACCTTGCTGCCGTCGCCGATCGTGGCGTTCTTGGTCTCGACATAGGCGCCGATCTTGCCATCTGCGCCCAGCTCGGTGCCGGGGCGAATGTACGCGAACGGACCCACTTCTACGCGCGCGCCAAATACGGCGAGCGTCGCCTCGCTGCGGCGAATGCGGGCGTCTTCTCCCACCTCGCAGTCCACGAGGGTCGTGTCGGGGCCAATGATCGCGCCGCTCGAGATCGAGGTCGCTCCCTGCAAAAACGTGCCGGGCAGGATCTCAACGTCGGGCTCGATCGAGACGTCAGCGTCGATCCAAGTGGTTGCCGGGTCCTGAATGGTGACTCCGCCGCGCTGGTGCTCGCGCACGATGCGCGCGTTGAGCTCACGGCCCGCGGCAGCAAGCTGCGTGCGGTCGTTCACACCCGCAATGATCCAGGGATCGTCGGTGGCGACGGCCTCAACCGCGCCGCCGCTCGACAGGATGCGTGCCGCGGCGTCGGTGAGGTACTTCTCACCCTGGGCGTTGTTCGTGTCGATCAGCGCGAGCGCGTCCTGCAGGGCGCGACGGGCGAACACGTAGACGCCGCCATTGATCTCGGTGATGCGCCGCTGGGTTTCGTTCGCGTCCTTCTCCTCGACGATGCCCGTGACGGCCCCCGCGGAATCGCGCATGATTCGGCCGAGCCCGGTGGGGTTGTCGAAGATTGCCGAGAGCATCGTCATCGCGCGACCGCCATCGATGTGACCACGCAGCAGCCGCTCGAGGGTGGCATGGTCGATGAGGGGCACGTCGCCCGAGAGCACGACCACGGATCCGTCAAAACTTTCAGGCAGTGCGCTGAGCGCCTGCTCGACGGCGCGACCCGTACCGGGAACGTCATCTTGATCGACGATCACGGTCTCGGGGGCGTGCTCGAGAATTGCGGCGGCGACCCGGTCGCGGTCGTGACGCACAACTGCGACGACCTCGGTGGGCGCGAGGCCCGATGCGCTGTCGAGCACGTGGGCGATGAGCGAGCGCCCACCAATGCTGTGCAGCACCTTTGGCAGGGAAGACTTCATCCGCGTGCCCTGGCCTGCAGCAAGAATAATGACTGCGAGCGACCGTTCCGCCATGGTGTGTTCCCTTCCGATTGCCGCAATCATGCGACACACCTTCGGCTCCGCCTCCAGGGTTCGAACCTGGACCAACAGATCCAAAGACTGTTGTGCTGCCATTACACTAAGGCGGACCGTGCCGAGAAATGGCACCTCTATAGTCTGCCAGACTCTGGGACCGTTTCTGCACACGCGCCGCGCTCGTCGCGTCATTCTTGCCATAATGGACAAATGAAGCATGAGGACGAGGTCGATCAGATCATCGCGGCATGGAGCGCAGCCAGGCCAGACCTGGACCTTGCCCCGCTGTCGATTTTCTCGCGGCTATGGCGCATCGCGAAACACGTTGACCGCGCCAGGGCCCACGCGTTTGAGCGGTCGGGTCTGACGCTCTGGGAGTTTGACGTGCTCGCGGTGCTGAGGCGTGGAGGCGACCCGTTTCGCCAGAGCCCCAAGGTTCTCGTGCAGCAGACCATGGTGTCGAGCGGCACGATGACCAACCGCATTGATCGCATGGTGGATCGTGAGCTGGTGCGTCGCCTCACCGACCCCAACGATGGCCGCGGCGTGTTAGTTGAAATGACTCCGCTGGGGCTCACGCTTGTCGACGCCGCCATGACGCGCCTCAGCGACGCGGAGGAACGACTCCTCGGCGGCCTGCCCCGCTCGGAGCGCGAACGCCTCGGCGTGCTGCTGCGTCGCCTCGCGTTAAGCGTCGAGCGATTCGAGCCCGTGATCGACGCGCTCGATCCCCCCGTCGCCGACTAGGTCGAGTGGATCCTGCGACTCCTGCGTCGCGCAGGAGTCGCAGGATCCAGTTACTTCCGGTCCCCGGGAAGCCCGGGGGTCGACGCGGGCGACACCCGCATTGATCCGGCGCTTTCAAACGCGGCCGCGTAGCCGAGCAGCGTGGGATCCGAGTAGGCGCGACCCGCGAAGGTGAGCCCGACGGGCATACCGATATCACTCATCAGCCCCATCGGCACCGTAATCGACGGGATGCCGAGGTGGCGCAGCGCGTAGTTGCCGTTCGAGAAGAACACGCCGTTGGCCCAGGCCCGGTCGGCCGCGGCTACATCGCGTTCAGCATTCTCGGCCCCGACGTCGGCGTTCGCGGGGAACACGATGCCGTCAAAGCCTTCGGCGTCGAGCCAGCTCTCGAAGAGATCCTCGCGCAGCTTCACGAGGGCGGTGAGGCCCGCCGCGAAGTCGTCGCGCTCGCGGGGGTCGGGGATGCCAGCCTGCGCCATTGCCATGGTCGCGCGGTAGCGATTCTCGTAGTCGTCAACCTCCTCGTAGCGGTCGGGCAGCGTGCCCTCGGGCTGCGGGAAGATCTGATCGGGGTCGACGACGCCGAGGTTGGGGATCGCGGGGTCGCCGTTGGCGCGCAGAAAGTCATCCCAACCGAAGGCGAGGAAGTGATTGAACTCGGTGTCCATCCAGCCCTCGGGCAGCACGCCGAGCGCGTCCACATTCTCCTGGCCCGGGCGATCACCCTCGTACTGCTCGATCAGCGGGAAGTCGGTTTCGACGACCTCAGCGCCGAGCGCCTCAAGCTGAGCCCGGGCGGCCGTAAAGCGATCGAGCACCGAGGGGCGCACGTCGATCGGGAACGCGGGGTCCTGGCCCAGG
The DNA here is from genome assembly GCF_000350525.1 of Leucobacter salsicius M1-8. GTDB lineage: Bacteria > Actinomycetota > Actinomycetes > Actinomycetales > Microbacteriaceae > Leucobacter > Leucobacter salsicius. Next base: position 36,256 of record NZ_AOCN01000001.1, read on the forward strand.
TACATGCGCGGCACGGCAAAGCGCTTGCCCGCGAGCGCGTCGGGCTGGTCAAGCGCCAGGTAGCTCTCGGGGCGGTGCTCACTCGGCTTGGGCAGCTTCACGACCTGCTGGTTGCGCCAGAAATCACCGCGGGTATTGTCGTCGTCGGCGACGAGCACGTCGAGCAGTCGCAGCATGTCAGTCATCGTGCGGCTGTGCGGCACCACGACATCGCGCGCGGGAAACAGCGGCCAGTTGCCGCGAATGCTCAGCACCCCCCAGCTCGGGGTGTAGGCGCACAGGCTGTTGTTCGAGGCGGGGCTGCGCCCCGACGAGACCGTCTCCTCCCCCATCCCAAACACGGCGAGGTTCGCGGCGGTCGAGACGCCCGATCCGTTTGAGGATCCCGATGCGTAGGCTGCGGCCAGGTAGCCGCGGTTGTACGGGCTTTCGGCGCGACCGTATACGCCACGCTGCATCCCGCCGTCGGCCATTGGGGGCATGTTGGTCTTGCCGACGAGTACGGCACCTGCGCCCAGCAGCCGGGCTACCGAGAAAGCGTCCCACTGCGCCACGAGATGCTCGAACGCGGGCGAGCCCGAGGCCACCGTGAGGCCCTGCACCATGTACGAGTCCTTGACCGTGAACGGTACACCCTCGAGCGGGCGCGCGGTACCCTCGCGCCAGCGGCGGTCAGATTCGTCGGCCTGCGCGAGCACCTCGGGGTTTGGCACCACGATCGAGTGAAGCCCGTCCTCGCCCCGGTCGAAGACCTCGGCGCGCGTCAGGTAGCGTTCGGTGAGCCAGCGGCTCGTAATGCGGCCGTCACGGAGCGCCTCGAGCACATCCTCGATGCTGGTCTCGATCAGGTCAAAAGTTGCGGCGTCTTGTGCCATGCGGTTCCTCGCTTCTTCGCTGCGCCCGCGGGGTGCTATCGCTGCACCGCCGGATCGCGTATCCTGAAAACAGTTTCAGTTTAGTGCGTGTTTCTGTCAAGTGGGGCGCGCCCGCACTTTTCATTCGCACCACCAGAGGAGCCCTGATGTCTGCAGATGCCCGCGAGCGCATCCTTGACGCCTGCGAACGCACCATTGCCGAGGCTGGGCTGCGGGGCTTCCGCATGACCGCGGTCGCCCGCGAGGCTGGCGTATCGATTGGCCTGCTGTCCTACCACTTCGGCGACCGCGACGGGCTACTGCAGGCCGCGCTCGATCGCGTCAACGAGGGCACGGCGTTGCGCGCCGCCCACGACCCGCACGCGGTCACCCCGCTCGCCGAACTCGAGACGCTTCTGTGCTCCGAGTTTGGCGACGAACCCCATGTTCGTGCGGGCTCGATTGTATGGAACGAGTTGCGCGCCGCAGCCGTGTTCGCACCGGCTCAGGCCGCTGCCCTGAGGAGTTCGACCGCCTCCTGGCAGGACACGGTGCGCACGCTGTCGGCTCGGGCGTTTCCCACACGCGATTCCTCGCGAGTGGCCCTCGTGCTCACCAGCCTCGTTGAGGGACTTTCGGGCCGCTGGCTCACCGGTCAGATCGACGTCGCCGAGGCGCGATCAGCGATTCACGAGGCGATCACCACGCTGGCGAAGGGTACGCAGGCGTCACGCTAGCCCGCGACTAGCCCGCCCGGGGAGCGATGACGGCAGACGCGGCTCCCACGCGCTCCGCCGCAACCCGCTGCAAGATTTCCCCCAGCCATTCGACGGCCGGGGGCCGGGCGCCCTTCGCGGTCACAAACGACACGCGCCGCTCCCCCAGCCTCTCAACAGTGCGTCGAAGGGCCACCGCGAAATCCGTATCGACCGGGGCGGCGGTCGTTAATGCACAGGCAAGCCCTTCGGCGACGAGGCCGTGAATCATGTACCAGTCGTCAGTCTCCATAAGGACCCGCGTGCGCTCCCCCAACTCGCGGTGTACCCGCCGGAGCACCCGGTCAGAGGCCTCATCATCGTTGCGGCTACAGATCCAGCTCATACGGACGAGATCCGCGAGCTCAAGTTCCTCCCGCTCCGCCCATTCGCTGTTCTTGCCTACCAGCACCTGGTAGGGCTCCGCGAACAGTGATTGCAGTACCAGGTCGGGGGTGTTGAACAACGGTTCTTCCGAGACGTCATAAATGACGCCAGCGTGCACCTCGCCCTGGCGGACCATGCGCACGACCTCGGTGGGTTCCCCCTCCACTACCTCCACTCGCACAGAGTACCGATGCTGCAGTTCGGCGATGGCGGCCGGCAACAACCGTGACCCCACCGAAGCGAAGGTTCCCACCCGCAACGTCACGACTCCGGAGTCCCGGCGGTCGGCGACCGCACGCTCTGCCCGGTCGAGCCGCACGATGACCGGCGCAACCTCGGCGGCATAGAACTCCCCGAGCGGCGTGAGCGCCGATCCGGTGCGAGTGCGCACGAGCAGCTGCGCCTGCAGGTGCGCTTCGAGCGTGCGCAGATGGTGCGCCACCGTGGGCACGCCGTACTGCAGTGCTTCAGCGGCACGCGTGAGGCTTCCGTGTTCTCGCACGGCGAGCAGCACGCGCAGTTGTTGCAAATTGATCACCTCATAGACACTATGTCACTTGCAGCGAAAACGTGATATTCCGCATGAGAGCCGTACTTCATACACTGGCGTTTATGGCCACAGTTCTTTCTGCCGATCCAGTAACTTCCATCGACGCCGCGTTCATCGAACGTCATCGTGAAACCCCGTATTCGACCGCGATACGCACCCTCGCCGGTGAGGACTGGCAACGCATCATGGTGCCGGGCCACCAGGCCAACGCTGCGAACAGCTCGGGAGTCGCCCAGCTGGTGGGCGAGCAGGCCCTCGCGATGGATTTCCCGATGCTCTTCAGCGGAATTGACCAGAGCACTTGGAAGCTCACCACGCCGGGTCGCGTGACCCCCATCATGCGCGCGCAGGACTTGGCGGCCGAGGCCTGGGGAGCTTCTCGCACCTGGTTCATCACCACGGGCGCATCGGGCGGCAATCACATCGCCACCGCCGTCGCACGCGCGCTCGGCAACGAAAGCATTGTGCAGCGCAGCGTCCACTCGAGCGTGATCGACGGCTTCACCCACGCCAACCTCACCCCACATTTCGTGCACGGTGCGGTGGATACGGGGCTGGGCTCCAATCACGGTGTCACCGCAGCACAAGTGGATCAGATGCTCGTGCAGCACCCCGAGAGCGCATCGGTCTACATTGTTTCCCCCAGCTACTTCGGCGCTGTGGCCGACGTTGAGGCCATCGCGCAAGTGGCGCACCGGCACGGGGTTCCGCTCATTGTGGACGAGGCCTGGGGGTCGCACTTTGGCTTGCACCCCAAGCTCCCGGTCAACGCAGCCCGGCTCGGCGCCGACCTCGTGATTTCGAGCACGCACAAGGCGGTCGGGTCCCTCACGCAGTCTGCGATGCTGCAGCTCGGAAACGGCCCGCTCGCGCAGGGCCTGGCCACGCTGGTCGACCGCCTCGTTCGGTCTTACCAGTCGACGAGCACGAGTGCGCTGCTATTGGCCTCGCTCGACGAGGCACGCAGCAACATCGTCACCCACCCCGAGTACGTCGAGCGCGCGCTCGAAAGCGCCGAGGAGATTCGACGCCGGGTGCGCGCCGACCGCCGGTTCCGGGACGCCACCCCCGATATTCTGGCGAGCCCCGATGCCATCGCCAACGACCCGTTCAAGATCGCGATTGACACGCGCGGTGCGGGTATCACGGGCGATGAGGCACACTATCGCTTGCTTCGCGACCATCGGATCTATTGCGAGCTCTCGACGTCATCTGCGCTCTTGCTGCTTGTGGGCGCCACCTCCCCCGTCGATGTTGATCGATTCTGGGACTCTCTGCAGGCCCTCCCCGAGGCGGCCATCGAGCCAGAGCGGCCGTTCACGTTGCCCGCCAGCTGTGAGCGCAGCATGGGCCTCAACGAGGCGTTCTTTGCAGACATTGAGACCGTGCCGTACACCGAAGCCATGGGCCGCGTTTCCGCCGACTCACTTGCGGCATACCCTCCCGGGGTGCCCAATGTGCTCCCCGGAGAAGTACTCAATGACGAGGTCATCGCGTTCCTCCGCGGCACGGCAGCGGCCCCCTCGGGGTACGTGCGGGGGTCGAGCGATCCAGCCCTCGACACGTTCCGCGTTGTCGCGGAGCCGCGTCGAGGCTGACCTTCCCCTTCCACACCCGCGGCAGTGCCCCACAATTGGGCGCACTGCCGCGGGTCGACTATGTTTTCCCACTGTGTCCCTACCCGGACAAGCAACGCACTACCGTCACCCTCACAAAGGAGTGTTCATGATTTCTGAAGTAGTTTCCGAACCGAAAACGAGCGAAATGCATCGCGGGCTCAAGAACCGCCACCTGCAGCTCATCGCCATTGGAGGTGCGATCGGCACCGGGCTCTTCCTTGGGTCAGGCAAGCTCATCAGTGTCTCGGGCCCGTCCATCATTTTCGTGTACATGGTGATCGGGTTCTTCGTCTTCATCATCATGCGCTCGCTGGGCGAGCTCCTGCTGTCGAATCTGCACTACAAAACCTTCGGCGACATCGCCAAAGACATGCTCGGGCCGTGGGCCGGATTCTTCGTGTCCTGGAACTATTGGTTCTCCTGGGTCATCGCATGCGTCGCAGACATTGTCGCCATCACGGCCTACGTGCAGTGGTTCAATGCCGATATTCCGAATTGGGTGCCCGCGCTGTTCGCGGCGGTGCTGTTGCTGGTGCTCAACCTGCAGCCCGTAAAGTTCTTTGGCGAGACCGAGTTTTGGTTTGCCATCTTGAAAATTGTCGCGATTCTGGGGCTCATCGCGGTGGGCGTCATCATGGTCGTCATCGGGTTCCAGTCGCCCGACGGCAACGTCGCATCAGTGTCCAACCTGTGGAGCCACGGCGGCATGTTCCCGATGGGTGCGAGCGGCTTCGTTCTCGGATTCCAGATGGGCATCTTCTCGTTCATCGGTGTCGAGATGGTCGGTACGGCTTCTGCTGAGACTGAGAACCCCCGCAAGACACTCCCTAAGGCGATCAACTCCATCGTCGTCCGCATTCTCGTGTTCTATGTCGGTGCGCTCGCGGTCATCATGTGTGTGACGCCGTGGAATCAGATCGACCCGGGCGAGAGCCCGTTCGTGTCCACGCTCGCCACCGCCGGGCTGGGTATGGCCGCTTTCATGATTCAACTCGTGGTACTCACCTCGGCCGCCTCAAGCGCAAACGGCGGGCTGTACTCGGGAACACGCATGCTCTTCGGGCTGTCCAAGGACGGCCACGCACCGAAGGGCTTCGCCTGGACCAATAACCGAGGTGTCCCCAGCAAGGCCGTCTTCTTCACCTCGGTGTTCCTGTTCTCGGCCATTCCGCTCCTGTTCGCGGGCGATAGCGTCGTGTCCGCCTTCACGTTCGTGTCGTCGATGTGCGCAACGCTCATCTTGTTCACGTGGGGGTCGATCGTGGTGAGCTACATCGTCTACCGTCGTCGCTTCCCCGAGAAGCACGCCGCCTCGAAGTTCAAGCTGCCATTCTCCCGCGTCTCGCCCTGGCTGGTGCTTGCATTCTTTGTCTTCATCGCGGGCACACTGCTCTACGGTGAGGACACCCGCGCACCCTTCCTAGCGGCGCCATTCTGGTTCTTGCTCCTCACCGTGCTGTGGCAGCTGCGCAAGCGAAAGCTCCAGCGCGAGGGCCGCCCCCTTACCGGCGCGATCCCCACGACCGGTCATCCCCTCGACGAGGACTAACTCGCAACTCCCGAGTTCGCCTCGACAGCAATGCCCCCGGCAGCGTGCTCCACGCTGCCGGGGGCATTCTTGTGCCGTGAGACAGAAACGGGCGGGGTGCTGCACCGTGTTGGTGCAGCACCCCGCCCGCGCCCATTCCCGTCAGAGCACGCTCTGCAAGAATCCCTGCGTTCGCGCGTGCTGTGGGTTATCAATGAGGTCTGCGGGCCGGCCGCTTTCCACCACCACGCCACCGTCCATGAAGACCACCTTGTCGGCGACCTCACGGGCAAAGCCAATCTCGTGCGTGACGACGATCATGGTCATGCCTTCGGCCGCAAGCTCCTTCATGACGTCTAGCACGTCTCCGACAAGCTCGGGGTCGAGCGCCGAAGTGGGCTCGTCGAACAGCATCAGCTTCGGCTTCATCGCGAGCGCCCGCGCGATCGCAATGCGCTGTTGCTGCCCGCCCGAGAGCTGTGATGGATAGTGGTCAGCCCACGCATCCAATCCCACGCGACGCAACAACGAGTGTCCCTCTGCAATCGCTTCACTCTTGCTCCGTCTGCTGACCACGAGCGGGGCTTCAATGATGTTTTCAAGCGCCGTCTTGTGTGGAAACAGGTTGAACCGCTGAAAGACCATGCCAATGGATCGGCGTTGCTTCGCCACCTCGCGCGGGTGCATCTCACGCAGCCGATCACCCTGGTCGCGATAACCCACCACTTCACCGTCGACGATGATTCGGCCACCGTCGATGGATTCGAGGTGATTGATGCATCTCAACAGCGTCGACTTACCGGAGCCCGAGGGCCCCAGCAACACGGACACCTCGCCCGCGTGAACATCCATGGAGATGCCCTTCAGGACCTCGAGCTGGCCGAAGTGCTTGCGCACGCTGCGCATTTGCACCAACGCGTCATCGCTGAGTTCAGACATTGCGGTTTCCCTTCTTCTTCCCCTGAAGCTGCACCGCGATGGCGCCCGTGAGAGCCTTTGCCTTCTGCAGCGGGGTGGCCGGTGCATTGCGCTCGACACCCTTCGCAAAATGACGCTCAAGGTAGTACTGCGGAATGGAGAGCAGCGAGACGATCAGGAGGTACCAAATGCTCACGACGATCAACAGCTCCACCTGCTTGAGGTTCTGTGCCGAGATCTGCGTAGCCCTCGTGTACACCTCCATGACAGCGATGAGCGACAGCAGCGACGTGTTCTTGATCATCGAAATCAGCTCGTTGCCGAGCGGCGGGATGATGACGCGCATCGCCTGGGGCAGCAGGATCCGGGTGAAGGTGTGGAACGGGCTCATGCCCAGCGACGCTGCCGCTTCCTTCTGCCCAAAGTCCACCGACAGCATGCCCGAGCGCACGATCTCTGCGGAGTATGCGGCCTCGTTGAGCGTCAGCGCGAGAATGCCGGCGACAAAAGCCGTGAGCAGCACATTGGTGTCGACTTCCCAGAACACGATGTCAGTGAATGGAATCCCCAGCGTGATCTTCTCAAAGATCAGCCCAAAGTAGCCCCAGATGACAATCTGAACGAGCAACGGGGTGCCGCGGAAAAGCCAGACGTAGAACGATGAGAAGACCACCATCACGGGGTTACCCGAGAGCCGCATGGCCGCGAGGACCACGGCGAGCACCGTCGAGATGACCATCGAGATCGCGGTGATCAGCAGCGTGACCCCCACGCCAGCGACGATGCCGTCGTTGAAGAGGTATTCCCCGACGACCGAGTAGTCGATGTTCTTGTTGGTGGCGAGGGCCTGCACGAACCAAGCTGCGAAGAGCAGCAGGGCGATCGCCCAGATCCAGCGCCCGGGGCGCCTGAGGGGCAGAGCTTCGACGTCGAAGCTCTTGTCCTGCTCAGGCCGAGTTGCGGTGAGTTGTGACATGAATCGACTCAGCCTTCTTTGCCGGCACCGTTGACGATTGCCTCGTCCGTGGCGTAGGCACCGAGGTTGTGCTTGTCGAGAATCTCCTGGTAGACACCCTCATCGATGATCGCCTGCATGGCGAGGCGCAGCGCCTCGGTGAGCTCGGTGTTCGACTTGAGCGTGCCGATACCGGTGTAGACCGGGTTGAACCCTGCAGGGTGCTCCGGGTCCGAGATAATCTCAAAGTCCTTGCCATCGCCCGACGTCGCTGCCGTGTAGGCCGCCACCGGCGCATCGACGGGGAATGCCACAACGCGGCCCGCCTTCAGCGCGGTCTGCGGGTCCTGTGCCGTGGGGAGCTGCTGAATGTCAAGGTCTCCAGCGCCGCTTGCGACGCACTCCTTCTTCAGATCTTCCAGCAGGCCCAGCTGAGCGCTGGCCTTCTGCACTGCCACGGACGTGCCGCAGAGGTCAGTAAGCTGCTTGATGCCCTCGGGGTTGCCCTTCTTCACAACGATCGCGAAGCCAGCGTAAAGCTCTTCGACGAAGTTCAGAGTGCCCTCGCGCTCGATCGTGTCGTTCATGCCCGACATGATGATGTCGAACTTCTTTGCCTGCAGCGCCGGGATCACCGTTTCGAATGCCTGATGGCCGATCTCAAATTTCACATCGAGCTTCTCGCCCAGAGCTTGCGCCAGATCCGGATCAAGCCCGACCTGCTTGTCTCCCTCGAGCAGAATGAACGGAGGGTAGGGGATGCCGGCCGCGGCACGAATGACCCCGGCCTCCCGGATCGCGTCGGGCAGAGCCGCCTCGGCGGCCTTGTCGACGCCGGAGGTGAGCGCGGCGGCGGGCTCTTCGGCCGTGGCCGACGAGCCGCTCGAGCCCGAGCAGGCGGTCAGCCCGAGCATTGCGGCGAGGGCCGCGGCGGTGGTGATCTTGACAATGTTCTTCATGAGGTTCCTCTTCCTTGGGGACAAATGAGTGTGGGGCAAATGGTGTGGGGTGAGTTAGGCGTGTTGTGCGCGCAGCGAGTCGTCGGCCCACGAGGTCTCGTCGGGGCCGACATGGTGCCCGAGAAACTCGGCATAGGTCTGACGTCGAACGGCAAGCCTCGCGTTACCGTCCTTGCAGAACACCACTGCGGGCTTGAGCGCACCGTTGTAGTTGTTTGAGAGCGTGTACCCGTAGGCGCCCGTGGCGGCAAGTACCACCGTGTCATTGGCTGCGGGGGCAGCCAAATGCGCCTGGTCAACCAGCAAGTCGCCCGATTCGCACTGGCGCCCCACCAGCTGGGCGACCGTGTCCGGTGCGACGTTGGCGCGGTTGGCCACGATGGGCGTGAACTTCATGTCCATGAGGGCAACGTTGAGCTGGTCGGCCAGCCCGCCATCGACGGCGACAAAGGTCGCGCCGGTGCGCTTGACGTTGTTCACGCGGTATGCGGTCACACCGCTGCGGGCGACGAGCGATCGGCCGGGCTCGATGATGAGCCGGCTGTGGGCCGGCAGGATCCGCTTCGCGGCGGCCGTGATGGCGTCCAGGTAGTCGTCGAGCTCGGGAGCGACCTGGTCGACGTTGTAGTTCACGCCGAGCCCGCCCCCGATGTTGTAGACGTCGAACTCCCCCAGCTCGGCCACCGCTTCGACGGCCCGTTCAAACGGTTCAAGCTGGAGTACCTGCGAGCCGATGTGCAGGTGCAGGCCGACCACGTTGATGTAGGGGTGCTCCCGCAGCCGCTCAATAAGCGCCTTGGCTTGGTCGATGGGCAGACCGAACTTCGAGGACTTACCGCCGGTCGACACTGACTTGGGAACCTGCGGATCCACGCCGGGGATGATGCGAACGAGCACGTCCTGGGGTCGGTTCAGCAGCGCGTCGAGCCGGTCGATGTCAGCCTCGCCATCGACAACGATGGCACCGATACCCGCATCCACCGCGAGCCGGAGCTCGGCTTCGCTCTTGGCATTGCCGTGGAGGTGAATCAGCTCTGCAGGGGCGCCCGACTCGAGCGCCAGCAAGAGCTCTCCTGCGCCCGCAACATCAATCGCAAGGCCCTCGTCGGCCGCGATGGCGTAGGCGCCCAGCACCGGAAACGACTTGGAGGCGAAGGCGACCTGGCTGTTGGGCCAGCGCAATGCGAGTCCCTCACGATACGCGCGCATGCGCTCCCGCAACCCCTGCTCGTCAATGACGTACAGGGGGGTACCGAACTCCTCTGTCAGGGCGGGGAGGGCACAGCCGCCAACAGCGAGCTCCCCGTCGGTGGTTACCGTCGTGTTCGCCGGAAAAATGCGTCCCAGCCGGGAATCGTACAACCCACTCTGTGTCACGTAGTCACTCCTTTGTTCGTGTCACAGATGACTTTATGAAGCCAAACCCGAGATTCCTTTGGCGAATTCGCTAATCTTTGAGCATGTCTTCATCGAATCCGCGCATCAGCTCGCTTTCTCCGCTCTCGACGGGGCTCCCCCTGCACGAGCTGGTGACGCAGCTCGGCCCAGCCACGATGAAGGTCATTGTGGGATCGCGCCAGTCTTCGGCGTTGAACGGCGTGGTCTACTACGACACCGAGATCACGCCACAGCAGGTTTCGGGCCGGCTGATCATCGTCACCTCACACGACGCGCTTGGCCCCGACCGCCTGGACCGCATGTGCCGCTCGTTCCGGGATGCGGGGGCAACGGGTGTCGTCGCGAAAGCCGTGAGCGCTCTTGGGGGAACTCAGCTCACGCAGGCGTGCGAATCCCACGGTCTCTCGTTGCTCGAGCTCGCCCCGGAAGTCGAATGGCGAGAGTTTGACGCGCTCGTGAGCAGGCTGCTCGGTGAGCACGGCGCAGGCCTGCAGCTCGGGGCCAACTCGGGCGACAAGCTGTTTGCGCTCGCGAATTCGATTGCCCACGCGTTTCGGGGGTCGGTCGCGATCGAGGACCATCGCCGCAACATCCTCGCCTACTCGGTATTGCCCGGTCAGGCCATCGATAACTTTCGCGCCACCGGCATTCTCACGCGCCGCGCCCCTGAGGGCCCACTCAATGAGACGCGCTATCGGCAGGTGTTCGCGACCGACGGCGTCTCACGGTTTCCGACCAATAATGAATATGCCCCGCGCGCGGCTGTTCCCGTCAGGGCCGGCAACATGCCACTGGGCTCGATCTGGGTCATCGACCCCGATGGAGATGACGTGTCGGTGCCCCTCGCCGCCGAAAAGCAGAAGGTACTCGAGGGCGCTGCGGCCCTCGCCGCGGGCTACATCGTCGACGCCTGGCGCTTTGAGCACGGCGACGAGCGCTCCAAGGAGGCTGCGCTGAGGCGGATGCTCTCGGGCAACACTCACGAGAATGATTCCACCGTGCTGGGGTTGCGCCACGACCACAGTTACCTCGTCATGGCGATCGATGGTGGCGCGATCCCCGAGGGCGAGCTGGGCGAGCTCAGAACGGCGACCTCGCGGCACTTCTCCGTGTACTTTCCCGGCAGCATCTGCACCGTCGTGGACGGCGCGGTGCTCGCGCTACTTCCGACAAACTCGACGGACTCGGTGAAGCGCTCACTCGACTGGTTTCTCCGCGAACTCTCCCGCCTCACCGATCATCGGTGCCACGTCGGATTGTCAGACCCGCGCAAACCCAGCGCTTCATTTGCGCCGGATCGCGAACGCGCGGTGCAGGTGGCGCAGTGTGCTCGACTCGTGGGACTCGATGTGGCGGTGCCAAGCGAGGTCAAGGCGCAGCTCATTCTGCAGGAGTGTGGCGATGCGATAGTTGCCTCCGATCTTGCACTGCCCGAAGCCGCTGAGTTGCTCAGCTCTGCCGAGTCTGAGACCCGCGAAACCCTGCTCACGTGGTTCGAGGAACAGGGCAAGGCGCCCCGGGTCGCGGAGCGGCTCAATCTCCACGAGCAGACGGTGCGCTACCGAGTGCGTAAAGCCTATGAGCGTTGGGGGCTCGCCGATATGCATGCCGATCAGCTCCTCGTGCTCTGGCTGCAGCTACGTATCGCCTCGATGAAGTCGCGGCTGGCCGAGTCCGACTAGATCGCATCCTCCCCGCCCTGTCAATACTCGGATCGGGCATTTCCCCGCACTCGGCGCATGGGGTGCCCCCAAAAGAGCAACGCCGTGTGCGCGTGCCCGGCGGGCCGTGCCTACAATTAACCCGTACGCCCGCGACTCAGCAGTCACGGGCCGACCAATCGGGCTAGATCCAGCCTGCCAAGTCATGTAGTCAGAACTCTCACACAGGAGTGAAGGATTTGTCCGAGAATATTTCGAACGCACCAACAGAAGAGCTGCACCGTGGCCTGTCGAACAGGCACCTGCAGCTCATTGCCATTGGCGGCGCCATCGGCACCGGCCTCTTCCTCGGCTCGGGGAAGGTCATCAGCCTGACCGGCCCCTCGGTGCTGTTCATCTACGCGGTCATCGGCTTCATGATGTTCTTCGTGATGCGGGCGCTCGGCGAGATTCTGCTTTCCAACCTCAACTACAAGACCTTCGGTGACATCGCGAAGGACCTCATCGGCCCCTGGGCCGGCTTTATGGTGTCGTGGACGTACTGGTGCACCTGGGTGGTCATCTGTATCGCCGACATCATCGCGATCACTGCCTACGTGTCGTACTTCAACGCATCGATTCCGACCTGGATTCCCGCCCTCGTTGCGGCGCTCGCGTTGATCATCTTGAATCTGCAGCCAGTCAGGTTCTTTGGCGAGTTCGAGTTCTGGTTCGCGCTCATCAAGATTGTCGCCATCCTCGGGCTCATTGCGACGGGCGTCGTGCTGCTCGTCACCGGTTTCGAGAACCCCGACACCGGCACGCAGGCGTCCCTCATGCATCTGTTCGACCGGGGCGGCATGTTCCCGTTTGGTATCGGCGGATTCCTGCTCGGGTTCCAGCTCGGCATCTTCTCGTTCATCGGCGTCGAGCTGATCGGCACCGCGGCGGCAGAGACCAAGGATCCGCACAAGAACCTGCCCAAGGCGGTCAACTCGATCGTCGTGCGCGTGCTGATCTTCTACATCGGCGCGCTCTCGGTCATCATGGCGATCACCCCCTGGGATGAACTTGATCCGGATCAAAGTCCGTTCGTCACGACCTTTGCGTACGCGGGATTTGCCGCAGCGGCCCTCGGCATCAACTTCGTCGTGCTCACCTCGGCAGCCTCGAGCGCCAACTCGGGGTTCTACTCGGGCACTCGCATGATGTACGCGCTGTCGAAGGACGGCCACGCGCCCAGGAAGTTCTCCCTCGTGGACAGCCGCGGCGTGCCGCGTCGCACCGTGTTCTTCTCCAGCATCTTCCTGTTCTCGGCCGTGCCGATTCTGCTCGCGGGCGACAGCGTGATTGCGGCATTTACCTTTGTGTCATCGGTGGCCTCGAGCTTCATCATCTTCATCTGGAGCATGCTGGTCATCAGCTACCTCCAGTACTACCGCAAGCATCCCGAGCGTCACCAGTCCTCCACGTTCAAGATGCCGCTGCCCCGGGTGATGCCTTGGATCACGCTCGTGTTCTTCGCGTTCATCGTGTTCACGCTGCTGATCGCCGAGGACACCCGCATCCCCACGCTGTGCACCCCGATCTGGTTTGTGGCTCTCGCCATTGCGTGGCAGCTGCGTAAGCGTCGGCTCATCTCGAGCGGGCAGCCGTTGACAGCTGCCGTCGCACTGCCCGGAACGGGTGAGGACGCGAAGTACTAACTTCGCGCCCTCGCCAACACCGATCTACACGAAGGCACCGACGCCCGTAATATCGCGCCCAATGATGAGCGCTTGCACGGTCTCGGTGCCTTCGTAGGTGTGCAACGCCTCGAGGTCGGCGAAGTGCCGGGCAACCCGGTTTTCGAGCAGGATCCCGTTGCCGCCCAGCAGGTCGCGCGCGTTGCGCGCCATGTCGCGGGCGGTGCGGGTCGCCGTGTACTTGCCGAGCGAGGCTCCCGGCCCGGTGAGCTCGCCCCGCTCGTCGGCACGAGTGAGCCCCATGAGGAGCGTCTGCAGCGTTGTGAGCTGGCTCAGCATCTCGGCGAGCCGGTTCTGCACAATCTGCGACGCCGCGAGCGGCCGCCCGAACTGCACGCGCTGCTTCGCGTAGTTCACCGCGGTCTCGTACACCGCGTGTGCCTGGCCGAGCGCGGCCCAGGCGACCCCCAGCCGGGTCGCCTGCAGCACCGCGGCGGTGTCCTTGAAACTGTTTGCCCCGGGCAACTTGGCGCTCGTGGGAAGCTGCACCCCGTCGAACTCGATGTGCGCCTGCCAGATGCCGCGCAGCGACACCTTGCCCTCGATCGTGGTACCGCGGTAACCGGGGCTATCTTGCGGCACGACGAAGCCCTGCACCTTGCCATCGTCGCCCCGCGCCCAGACCACGGCGATCGCCCCGTTACTGCCCGAGCCGATCCACTTCTTGTGCCCGTCAAGTACGAAGCCGCCCTCGACCGTGCGTGCGCGCGTCTCGAGGCTCACCGAATCCGAACCGTGGGTCGGCTCCGTGAGCGCGAAGGCTCCCAGCTCGGTACCGCGGGCGAGCGGCTCCTCCCACCGCGCACGCTGCTCATCTGAACCGCAACTGTTGATCGAGCGCAGCGCGAGCCCGCCCTGCACGCCCGCGATCGTCGCGATCGATCCGTCGCCGCGCGCAAGCTCCATGGTGGTCAGGCAGGCGGCGATAAGGCTTTGCTCGGGGAACCCCGGAACGCTTACGCCGTCACGCAGCAGGTCGAGCTGGCCCATGCGGCGGGCCAGGTGAACCGGATACTCGGCGCGATCCCATATCCCGGCAACGACTGGGCGGACTTCCTCCTGCACAAACCGCTGGGCGCGCTCGCGGTAGGCATTGTCGTCACTTGAGAGACCGCGAAATACCCCTGCAACGTCGACGTCGACGGGCTCCCAGAGGCGGTATTCAGGCTCGGCCGTTCCCTGGGCGATGGGCACCGTGGGCGCGGGGTTGGTGTTTGACATGGGGTTCCTCCCTGAATCCGAAGTGGCGCGTGAGGGTGAGTCACGTCACACCTCGAGCATGCCTGACACTGCGTGTCACGTCAACCATGATTCACTCACGCATCACCGATAGGTTCGGCGATACGTAACGCGATGAAGCAGTGAAACGTAGTCTCAGGTGTACCTGGATTGTGCTACCTTCGGCATATGCCAGCACACACTCCCCGTGACTCCGCGCAGCCTGCACAGGCACAGACACTCGCGCAGGGACCCGCCGCCGCCATTCGTCTCCTGGCCGACCGCGGCTACGAGGCGACCACGGCCGAGGATCTGGCTGACGCCGTCGGGGTCAGTCGCAGCACGTTCTTTCGCCGGTTCGGCAGCAAGGACGACGTCATCTTCGCCGACCACGACCTTGCCCTGGCCGAGCTCGAGGCGCACCTGAGCTCCACCGATCTCTCCCCCAGCGAGGCGCTCATCACGGGCACATGTAACGTGTTGCGGCTGCTGATTCGCGACCCCGAGGCCGCTCGGCTCCGCTTCGTGCTCGTGCGCCAGCACGAGCAGCTCAAGGAGCGCGAGCTCGTGATCACGCACCGCTACCAGCGCGTGTTTGCCCGCTATCTGCGCGCGAATCTCGCCGCGGATGCCCCAGGCTGGGTGGCCGCGACCTTCGCCGCCGCGCTCGTCGCGCTCCACAACCAGACCCTGCGCAACTGGCTGCGTGACGACGTCGACGACGCACCGGCGGCGCTCGGAACACAGCTGCGCGAGGTCGCCGCGTTTTACCGCGACTGGCTCGCGCCCGCGGTGCCCCCGCTCACGACCGCGACCTCCGCGCCCGCCGAGGCCCAACCGGTGCTGCCAAGCGGCTCCGGATCGCGCGTCGTGGTCGCCGTCTACGACACCGGCAGCTCCCCCGACGAGGTGCTCGCGGCGGTCGCCGCGCAGCTCAGCCACTAGCTCAGCAGCAGCAGGCCACCGAACTCAACAGCACACGGCAATGCCCGGGGCCCGCAGGCCCCGGGCATTGCCGTGTGTATCTAAGCCACCGGATCCGGATCGAGACTGCGCACGACCCCATTGGGCTTGGTGCGATCAAGCTCCTCCTCGTGCTCGCGCCACTCGCGGTACCCCGGATCGTTCGCGAGCCCGGCCTCGATTTCCGCCTTCGTCGCGACGAGCTTCGGATCGAACTTCAGGTACGAGCGGGTCTCGCGCGCAATCAGCCCCGACAGGATCAGCAGCCCGATCAGGTTCGGCAGCGCCATGAGGCCGTTCATCACGTCGGAGAACGACCAGACAACTGCCAGCTGCGTCGTCGCGCCGACGAACACGACGAGCGAGAACACGATGCGGAACGGCATCACGGATTTGCGGCCGAACACGCGCTCCATGTTGCGCTCACCGTAATAGGACCATCCCAGGATCGTCGAGAACGCGAACATCGCGAGGCCGGTCGTCACGACCCAGTGTCCCCATTCGCCCGGGAGCCCCTGGGAAAACGCCTCGCCCGTCATGAGGGCCGCCGACATCTGTTCGCCAGTCTCGGGATCGATGAGCTTGTAGGCGCCCGTCGTGACGATTACGAGTCCCGTCATCGACACCACGATGATGGTGTCGATGAACGTCTGGGTCATCGAAACGAGACCCTGGCGCACGGGGTGGCTGGTCTGGGCCGCAGAGGCCGCGATGGCGGCCGAGCCCATGCCCGACTCGTTCGAGAAGATGCCACGGGCAAAACCGAACTGCACGGCGAGAATAAGGGCGGAGCCGGCGAACCCGCCGGCCGCGGCCGAACCCGTGAACGCATCCGCGAAGATCGTCGCGACTGCAGCGGGCACCTCGCCAATGTTGGTGACGAGAATGTAGAGCGCAGCGACCACGTAGAACACGATCATGATCGGCACGAAGGCGCTGGTGACCTTGCCGATCGACTTGATGCCACCGACAAGCACCACGAGCGCGAGCGCGGTGAGCACCAGCCCGGTGGCCCAGGTCGGCACGTTGAAGCTGTTCTCCATGTTCGCCGAGATCGAGTTACTCTGCGTCATGTTGCCGATCCCAAAGCAGGCGAAGATCGTAAAGATGGTGAACATCCAGGCGAGCGTCTTGCCAAGTGGGCCCTTGATGCCCTTCTCCAGGTAGTACTGCGGACCGCCGTTACGCTCACCCTTCGTGTCCGACTGGCGATAGCGCACGCCGAGAAATGCCTCGCCGTACTTCGATGCCATACCGAGCAGTCCGGTGATCCACATCCAGAACAGCGCGCCGGGCCCGCCGATCGCGATCGCGGTGGCGACGCCCACGATGTTGCCCGTGCCCACCGTTGCGGCGAGCGCCGTCGTCAGCGCCTGAAACTGCGAGATGTCACCGCTGGCACCGGGGTCCTTGCGGCGCAGCAGGCCGAGGCTGAGAGCGGCGCCGAGGCGTATGAACTGAATCCCGCCGAGCCGGATCGTAAGGTAGAGACCCGTGATGAACAGCAGCGGGATGAGCACGAATGGGCCCCAAATGATGCCGCTGACGGTGTCGAGAAACCCCTGGATTGAATCGAGCATATGGTGTGTGCCTTTCGCGTCATTGCGGAGGTGCGGGTCGTGCGCTCTGGCGCACGTTACTCGTCACATGTTAGCGAGGTTTGGGGACGCAAAACGGCCCAGGCCCCCGGTGAGGGGGTGCCCGGGCCGGGATGATCCGGATCAGCGCATGGCCGACCGGGTTCGCGGGTTAGTGCCCGCGTGCGATCCATTCATCGAGCTGCGGCGCCTCAGCACCGATACTCGTTTCACCGCCGTGACCCGTGAAGACGCGGGTGTCGGCGGGGAGGGTCAGCAGCTGCGCCTTGATCGACTCGATGATCGTGGGGAAGTCGCTGTAGGAGCGACCGGTCGCTCCCGGGCCGCCCTGGAACATCGTGTCGCCCGTGAACACGACTCCGAGGTCGCGCGCGAGAAAACTCGTCGACCCGGGCGAGTGCCCGGGTGTGTGCAGGGCCTCGAGCGTCACACCGGCCACCGTGAACGTGTCGCCCGCGTTGATCTCGGCGTCGGGGGCCGCCTCGTGCACGGCGTCCCACAGCATCCGGTCGGCCGGGTTCAGGTGAATCGGCGCGTGCAGCAGCGCGGCCGTCTCGCGCGCGGCACGCACGTGATCATCGTGGCCGTGCGTCAACAGGATCGCGCGCACCGCGCGCCCAGCCACCGCCGACGCAACCTCTGCGGCGTTGTGCGCAGGATCGATGACGATCACCTCCGCATCGTCCCCCACGATCCAGACATTGTTGTCGACATCCCAGGTGCCACCGTCGAGCGAGAAGGTGCCGCTCGTAACGAGGCGCTCCACGCGTGCACCGGGGGCGGTGCCCACTACAGTCTCCACGTTCACTCCCCCACTCACAGCTCAACCACCGAGCGAAGCACCTTGCCGGTGCCCATGCGCCCGAATGCTGCCTCAACGTCGCCAAGACCGATGCGTTCGGTGACAAAGCCCTCAAGGTCGAGGCGTCCGAGGCGGTACTGGTCGATGAGCATCTGGAAGTCGCGGCTCGGGAGGCAATCGCCGTACCAGGACGACTTCAGCGAGCCGCCGCGACCGAACACGTCGAGCAGGGGCAGTTCGAGCACCATCTCGGGGGTCGGCACGCCCACGAGTACGACGCGACCGGCGAGGTCGCGCGCGTAAAACGCCTGCTTGTAGGTCTCGGGGCGGCCGACCGCGTCGACCACGAGGTCTGCGCCGTTGCCGCCGGTGAGCTCCCGGATCGCCTCGACGGCGTCGACGGCCTTCGAGTTCACGGTATGCGTGGCACCAAAGCGCTTCGCCTGCTCGAGTTTCTCGTCGTCGATGTCGACGGCGATGATCGTGGTGGCGCCCGCGAGCTGCGCGCCCGCGATGGCTGCGGTACCTACGCCGCCGCAACCGATGACGGCGACGGACTCGCCGCGCTTCGCCTCGCCCGTGTTGATCGTCGCACCGATGCCGGCCATGACGCCGCAGCCGAGCAGTCCCACGGCTGCAGCGTCCGACTCCTCGTCGATCTTGGTGCACTGGCCGGCGGCGACGAGCGTCTTCTCAATGAATGCGCCAATGCCGAGCGCGGGCGACAGCACCGTGCCGTCCTCGAGCGTCATCTTCTGCGTCGCGTTGTGCGTGTTGAAGCAGTACTGCGGCTGGCCCTTGGCGCAGGCGCGGCACTCGCCACACACGGCGCGCCAGTTCAGAATGACGCGGTCGCCCACCTCGACGCTCGTGACGCCCTCGCCGATCGCGGCAACGCGGCCCGTGGCCTCGTGTCCGAGTAGGTACGGGAACTCGTCGCCGATGCCGCCCTGCTGGTAGTGGAGGTCGGTGTGGCACACTCCGCACGTAATGATGTCGACGACGGCCTCGCCCGGCCCCGGATCCGGCACCAAAATCGTTTCGATCGTGGGCGAAGCATCCTTCGCACGCACCACAACACCCTGCACCCGATAGACCATGTGCGTCCCTTTCGATTGGCGCGGGCTCCTGTGCCCGGCGCACGTCTCCCCAGGCTATCTAGCTCGTCAGATAGTTGCCACCGGGCCGCGCCCAAACCATCCCGGCACGCAAGCTGCCATAATCGAGACGATGAAAGCACACGAGGTCGTCATGGCCTGGGTCACCGAGGAGCTCGCGAGCGGGCGGCTCCACATTGGCGACCACCTGCCGAGCGAGCGGGCCCTCGCCGAGACGCTCGCGGTGTCGCGCAGTTCGCTGCGCGAGGCGATGCGTGTGCTCGAGGCGCTGGGCACGATCCAGACCTCGACGGGATCTGGGCCGCGCTCGGGCACCATCATCACGGCTGCCCCCGAGCAGGCGCTCTCACTCGCGCTCAACCTGCAGCTCGCGACCCGACACTTCGACCAGCGGCACATCTACGAGACCCGGCTACTGCTCGAGACCTGGGCGGCGCAGCACGCGTCGCCCGATTTGGGCGACTGGACTCACGCCGAGCAGCTGCTCGACCGCATGGATGCCCCGGATCTCTCGGCCGAGGCGTTTCTCGCCCTCGACGCCGAGTTTCATACGCTGCTGTCCCACGCCGCCGACAATCCGCTGATCAGCGCACTGATGGACGCCCTCAGGCTCTCGGTAGCCGACCACACGGGCGCGCTTGCGCGCTCGCTGCCCGATTGGCCGACGACGGCCGCCCGGCTGCGGGCGGAGCACCGCGAGATTCTGGCTCAACTTCGCGCCGGATCGGGTGAGGCGGGCGCCGCACTGTTGCGCGCGCACATCGAGCGGTACTACGGCGAGAGCACAGTTTAGCCGCTCGGCAGTGGTCGTTCGGTGATGCCTGAGTTACCTCGCCTGCCAGGCCTGCCAGCAAAATCTGCGGGAGAAGTTCCGTCTATTCCTGGTTCATTCACGGAACAATCCCCGCATATTTTGGGGTGCGCCTGCGGCGGGTCTCGAGTTTGGCAGTCGGTTGACGTCGGCAGGCCACCTCACGTACACTCATGTGGTCAGACCACATGGTTGGGCCACACTGAAGTGCGTGTACGGCCCGACCCTCCTGAGAGGACCCACCGTGAAGCGCCAGCTCCCCCGCCCCGCCGAGCTCCTCGAGCTGCTGCAGTTCAAGAAACCCGAGCTCAATGGCAAGAAGCGCCGCCTCGACCAGGCCCTGACGATCGCCGACCTGCGCAAGGTTGCGAAGCGTCGCACCCCGGCGGCCGCGTTCGACTACACCGACGGCGCCGCCGAGGGCGAGGTCTCGCTCGCCCGTGCACGCCAGGCATTCGAAGACATCGAGTGGCACCCCGATATTCTGCGCCCCGCCGAACACGTCGACACCTCCTCACAGGTGCTCGGCGACACGACGGCCATGCCGTTCGGCATCGCCCCCACCGGGTTCACTCGCCTCATGCAGACCGAGGGCGAGATCGCCGGCGCTGGCGCAGCGGGGGCCGCAGGCATCCCGTTTACGCTCTCCACCCTCGGCACGACATCCATCGAGGGCGTGAAGGCAGCAAACCCCCACGGCCGCAACTGGTTTCAGCTCTATGTGATGCGCGAACGTGAGATCTCGTACGGCCTGGTCGAGCGCGCCGCGGCTGCGGGCTTTGACACGCTCATGTTCACCGTCGACACCCCCGTCGCCGGCTTCCGCATGCGCGACACCCGCAACGGGTTCTCGATTCCCCCGCAGCTCACACCCGGCGTGATCCTCAACGCGATCCCTCGCCCCTGGTGGTGGGTCGACTTCCTCACGACCCCCAAGCTCGAGTTCGCGTCGCTGTCCTCGACCGGTGGCACCGTCGGCGAGCTACTCAACTCGGCCATGGATCCGACGATCTCCTACGAGGACCTCGACGTGATCCGCGAGCTGTGGCCCGGCAAAATTGTGGTCAAGGGCGTACAGAACGTCGCCGATTCGGTGAAGCTCATCGACCGCGGCGTCGACGGCATCGTGCTCTCCAACCACGGTGGCCGCCAGCTCGACCGCGCCCCCGTGCCGTTCCACCTGCTACCCAAGGTCGTGCGCGAAGTAGGCCGCGACGCCACGGTCATGGTCGACACCGGCATCATGAACGGCGCAGACATTGTGGCGTCCGTGGCGCTCGGCGCGAAGTTCGCGCTCATTGGTCGCGCCTACTTGTACGGCCTCATGGCTGGCGGCCGCGAGGGCGTCGACCGCACGATCGCGATCCTCAGGAGCGAAATCGAGCGCACCATGACCCTGCTCGGCGTCTCAACGCTTGACGAACTCGAACCGCGGCACGTCACCCAGCTGCACCGTTTTGCCCGCGAGGGCGCACAGGTGCGCGCCTCAAGCCGGTAGTTCACGCAACCCCGCGTGTGCCCCGTAGAGCTGCCCACGCTTCGGGGCGCACGCGTTTGCACGCACCCCTATTGCGGCAGGCCACCTTCTCGGTACAGTGTACGGACCCGGCGATGTTGCCGATCACCAAGCTGGGATGGGCGCCGGAGCCTCCTCCAGCAGGCCCGTATGAAAGGGAAACCGTGACTTCTCCTACACTCACTGGCGGTTCACTCGCCGTTGTTGGCGCCCAGCTGCGCACTAACACCGCAGACCACTCGGAGGCCACCGCACTCCTCATCCGTGAGGGTCAGATCGTGGCACTCGGAGACGACGAAGGGATTCGTGCGGCCGCCGATGCCGACGGCATCACCGTGCGCGACGTCGCCGGGGCCACCGTCACCCCGGGGCTGTTCGACTCGCACTCGCACCCATTCCTCGGGTCCGAGACCCTCGCGTGGGTAGACCTGGCGGGGAAGGGCACGCTTGACGAGATCCGTGCGGCGCTTGCAACCGAGGCCGCCCGGCTGCCCGCAGGCGCCTGGGTGCGCGGCTGGAACCTCGAGTACGAACCGTTCGAGGAGAGCGGCATTCGTGGTGATCTCTTCGACGCTGCAGTCGACGGCCACCCGTTGGCCGCGCAGTTCTATGACTGCCACACCTACGTTGCGAACCAGGCGGCCCTCGAGATCGCGGGCGTCACGGGGGCCCGCGAGTTCGACGACGCGAGCGAGATCGTGGTCGACCCCAATGGCGTTCCCACGGGTGAGGTCCGGGAGATCACGGCCATTCAGTTGCTGACATCGGCGGCCCCCGAGCCGACCCACGAGGAAGCCGTCGCTGCGAGCCGGCAGATCCTCGAGCGGTTTGCGAGCGTCGGGCTCACCGGCGGCGCCATCATGAACGGCGGCGCCGAGTCCATTCAGATCCTGACCGACCTCGAGGCCAGTGGCGAGCTCGTGCAGCGCATGACGCTGCACCAGTGGCACACCGCCAACACTGACGACGCCGAAATGGTGCGCATCATCGCGAGCCGGGATGCGCGTGGTCGCCTGTGGCAGGCCAACGGCATCAAGCTCATCAGCGACGGCGTCGTCGACACCGGCACGGCCTGGCTGCACGAGCCCGACACCTGCGGCGATGGCACCGCCTCACTGTGGTCCGATTGGGACGCATTTGCCGACATCGTTCGCCGCTACGACGAGGCGGGCATGCTCGTCACCACGCACGCGGTCGGTGACTATGCGGTGAGCCGCGTACTCGATATCTACGCTTCACTGCCCCCGCGCGCACGCCCCGCCCGCATTATCGAGCACCTCGAGGTGCTCGCCGACCAGGACATCGAGCAGCTCAAGGGCTCGGGCGTGCTCGCGTCGATGCAGCCTTCGCACATGCAGTGGCGGGTGGCTGACGGCTCGGACAATTGGACCGTGCGACTCGGCGAGGGGCGCAGCGAGACCGGGTACCGCGCACGCAGCGTCCTCAACGCCGGTGTCGCACTCGCCCTCGGCTCCGACTGGCCGGTGGCCACCTACGACCCCCGCGTCAACATGGCCTGGGCGCGCGGGCGGCGCGAGCCCGGCACCCCGAACGCGCCGGTATTTGACCCGCAGGAATGCCTCACGGGCGAGGAAGCTCTCCTCGCGTACACGCTCTGGCCCGCCCGCGCCAGAGGCCACGACGATCGCGGCGCCCTGGCTCCCGGCATGGTGGGCGACCTCACCATCTGGGCCGAGGACCCCGTCACGGTCGACCCCGATGAACTCATCGGGGTCGACATCGTGGCGACCGTCGTTGACGGCAGAGTAGTGTTCGGGTAGCGCGGCCGGGTCCCCTCGCTACTCGACGAGCTTGCCGTCGACCGAGTCATCGAGGTGCGCCTCGGCGAGCGCCCGGAACGCTTCGGGCGCCACGGTGGCAGGCTCGAACCGCACCCCGCGTTCGGTGTCCCACAGCATGTTGCCCTGCAACGCGTCGCTCTGCTCGGGGAAGTCGGAGCGGTTGTGGCAGCCGCGCGTCTCACGCCGCTCGAGCGCACTCTCGAGCGTTGCGCGGGCGGCCAGCAGTGATCCCTTGAGATCGTAGGCGTGGGCGAGATCGTCGAATCCGGCGATGTCGGGGTGCACAGCAAGGCGCGAGGCCCGCTCGTCCAGGTCTGCAAGCTTCTCGAGCCCGACCGTGAGACCCGCCTCGTCGCGTACGACGCCCGCGTGGGCCGTCATGAGGTTGCGCAGCGCACGCTGCAGCAACCTCGCGCTTTCCGGTCGGGCGGGCAGGCCCGATCCGGAGCCGCTTGCTTCGGCATTGCTCGAGGCAGAACCCGACCCCAGCAGCGCCTGCATCTCTTCGCGGGCCTCGGCGACCGCGCCGGGATCGCGTCGCACCGATGTGAGGCCCGTGACGTAATCGGCCGCGTCGGCGCCCGTGATGCGACCGTAGACAAGCAGCTCGATGAGCGAGTTGCCGCCGAGCCGGTTCGCGCCATGCAGACCGCTCGATGCCTCGCCGATGGCGTAGAGGCCTGCGACGCCCATGCCGTGGTCCTCGGGTCGCACCCACACGCCGCCCATCGAGTAGTGCGCGGTGGGCGCGATCTCAATGGGCTGCTCGGTAATGTCGAGCATCTGCAGGTCAATGAGGTTGCGGTAGACCCGCGGCAGCTTGTCGAAGATCACCTCGCGCGGCAGGTGGGAGACGTCGAGCAGCACGCCACCGTTTGCGGTGCCGCGACCCTCGGCGATCTCGGTGTAGCTCGCGAGCGCGACCCGGTCGCGGGTCGAGAGCTCCATGCGCTCGGGGTCGTACTTCTCCATGAAGCGCTCCCCCAGCGCATTGCGCAGCACGCCGCCCTCGCCGCGAGCGGCTTCAGAGACGAGGGTGCCCGCAGCCTCCGTCGGTTCGAGCAGGCCCGAGGGGTGAAACTGGACCAACTCGGCGTCGCGAATCTTAGCGCCCGCAAGCGCGGCAAGCCGAAACGCGTCCCCCGTGTTCTCGTTGCGGCGCGACGAGGTGTTGCGCCAAATGCGGGTGTGCCCGCCGGCAGCGAGGATCACTGCGTCGGCGTGGATCACGACGGGAGTGCCGTCGACGATATCAAAGCCGTAAGCGCCGAAAATGCGCCCGCCCACCTCGAGCAACCGGGTGATGTAGACCGTGTCGATGATGGGCACCTGGAGCTCGCGCGCGCGGCGCAGCAGGGTGCGCTGGATCTCGAGGCCGGTGTAATCGCCCGCGTAGGCCGTGCGGCGGTAGGTGTGCGCGCCGAAGAACCGCTGGCTGATGCGACCATCCGCCTCTCGGGCGAACGGCATGCCCCAGCGCTCGAGATCCTCGATGCCCTGGGCCGCCCCGCGGGCGACCACCTCAACAATGGCCGGATCGGCAAGGAAGTAGGACTCGCGCAGCGTATCGGCCGCGTGCTGTTGCCAGGAGTCCTCGGGGTCCATGGTGCCGAGCGCGGCGTTGATTCCGCCCGCCGCGAGCGTGGTGTGAGCGTCATGGGCGCGGCGCTTACCGACGGCGAGCACCTGCATGCCGCGTTCGGCGAGCTCGATCGAGGCCCGGAGGCCCGCGCCTCCGGTGCCGATCACGAGCACGTTGGTGGAGAGGTGGCGTTCGGTGCGTGAGGTGGGTGTTGTGTGCATGACCTCCACGCTAAAACCGCGCGGTCAATAACTCCAATGAATAGATTTCATGGTTTCAATACGATTAAGCTATCGACATGAATCTCGATCAGCTGCGCAGCTTCGCCGAGGTAGCCGAGCTGGGCCATTTCACCCGGGCGGCCGAGCGGTTGCATCTCACACAACCGTCGCTGAGCCGACAGATTGCGGCGCTCGAAGGCGATCTGCGCGTTGAGCTTTTTCATCGGGCACGCGGCAACATTGGGCTGACGGCGGCCGGTGAAAGACTGCTCCCCCTCGCCCGCCGCATGCTCGCCGATGCCGAGGCGGCGCGCACCGAGATGGCCGAGCTCGCTGGCCTGCGAGCTGGTCGCGTGCGTCTGGGGGCCACGCCGACGTTGTGCACGAGCCTCGTCGCCGAGGCGCTCGTGTCGTTTCGTGCGCAGTATCCCGGCATCGAGGTGCAGATTCTCGAGCGCGGATCGCGCAGCCTGATTGGGGCGCTGGCTGACGGCGAGCTCGATCTCGCGCTCATCGTGGACACCGACGCCGCCCCGGTGGGCGCGCTCGACATGCTCGACCGCACGCCCTTGCTCGCGGAGAGCCTGGTTGTCGTAGAGCGCGCCCGGCACGCCGGGAGGCCCGATGGTGCGGCGACCTCTGCTGGAAGAGCAGCCGCTGACGCGGCACCTCAGGTCACGCCGATCACCCTTGCGGAGGTCGCACTGCTACCCCAGGTCATGTTTCCCGACAGTTATGATCTGCATGCCACGTTGGCGCAGGCGTTTCGGGGCGCGGGCCTCGCACCCGTATCCGCCGTCGCGGGGGCCGAGATGGACGCCTCGCTGAGGTTCGTCGAGCGAGGATTGGGCGTCGCCGTGGTGCCCGCAATGGTCGCGCTCGACCGCCCCCAACTACTGGCGCGGCCGCTCACCAGCCCCGAGATTTCGCGCACAGTGAGCCTGGCCCGGCGCGCCGACATGAACCTCACACACGCCGGCGCGGCGATGCAACTCACCCTGCGTGACACCGCGCACGCGCTCACCGCGCCGGGCTCGGTGACCGCTCGTTTCCTGTCGCAGGTGTGAACGCACGTCCATGGCCGCGGCTAAACATGGACGCTTTCCGAAGCGCGACGGCGCCGGGCCAGCGCGAGCAGCCCGAGGGCCAGCAGGATCGCTGCAGACCCTACGATTGCTGCGGTCTCAAACGCGGACGCGCCTCCCGTGCTAGCGAGGCTGTCGTCCTTCCCCCCATCGGCGCCCGCTCCACCGCTCGCAGTGCTATTCGCGCTACCGTTTGCGCCGCTACCGGCTTCAGCGTTACCACTCGGGGAGGTGACCGTGAGCGCCGCGATCGCTTCGGTGCCGTCGTCGAGTATCGCCAAGATCTCGTGGGCACCGGGCGGTGTGGTGGCCGGGATACGCGCGGTGTGGGTGAACGTTCCAGTACCATCGGCGGTCACCGTGCCGAGGGGCGTCGGCCTCGAACGAAGCTCGAGTTCGACCGCTGCGCCCGCGGCAAATGCGCTGCCTGAAATTGACACGCTGTCGCCCGCTTCAACCGTGGCACGATCGAGAGCGATCTGCGCGACGGCGTCCGAGAACGTGACCGGCACGACCGCGCGGGTGCCGTTCCCCT
This sequence comes from Leucobacter salsicius M1-8, assembly GCF_000350525.1. Classification (GTDB taxonomy): domain Bacteria; phylum Actinomycetota; class Actinomycetes; order Actinomycetales; family Microbacteriaceae; genus Leucobacter; species Leucobacter salsicius. The sequence goes on from NZ_AOCN01000001.1 coordinate 62,815, forward strand.
CCACCGTCACGATGAGATCCTGCACCCCCGAGACCCCGGCAGGGGCCGCAAACTTCAGCGTGGCCCGCCCGGCCTCATCGGTCGTGTCGATCACGATCGGGTCGATGGGAGCCGTCGCAAGATTCGTTCCCGCGAGTGAGATCGTCGCGGCGGTCGGCGCAGGTTCCCCCGTGCTGAATGCCAGCGACGAAAGCCGCACCACGACGTCTTCCCCGGCGACAAACCCGGCCCCAGCGGGCGCGTTCACGGTCGCGCCGACCGATCGCTGCGCGAGGTCGGGCACGGCGGTTGTGAACTGCGCGAACCAATCGACCATCGATTGGAGATCCGTCTTGCCCGTATCGGTGCGATTCGCACCATCACTCATGGTGTCGAATCGGTCGCCCCCCTCGGCGAGAAAGGCGTTCGCCGCGACTGTGTAGATCGCTTGTGGGTCGATCGGGCTGCCATCGACCGTCACCCGTGTCACGTGCGAGCCTTGAGCGGCGGCGGGGTCATAGGTCACCTGCACGTTCTGCGAGACACCCAGCTTCAGGAATGGGCGGCTGGATCCCTCCGGCTGCCATTGTTCTTCAAGTACCTGCGTGAGCTGGGCGCCCGTCAGTTCGATCGTTTGCAGGGCGTTTGCAAACGGTTGCACCTCCGCGGCCTCTCGGTAGCTGACGTGGCCGTCGGGGTCGTTCACGCCGGCCGAGGCGAAGGCGAGATTGGCACGGAGGGCACCCGGGTTGATGAGCCCCAGGTCAGCGTCGGCAGACCAGGCAAGCACGTCGGCAGTAAAGTTTCCAATGGTCGATTCACCGCCCCGGTTCTCAGCGACGCCATCGCTCTGCCTGGCCCGGTTAAAGTCTGCCGTGATCTGGCCGACGTTGCGAGATCCGAGCTCCTCGGCGGCTGCAGTCGCTTCGCCGACAATCGCCTGAACCGCGGGCACCGCGGGGTACAGCGGTGCCCCGTCGCTCGTCAGCGGTTTGATCTCGTTCGTAATGGAGATGAGATCCTTCGAGACAGAATCAACCTGAATGTTCATCAAGCCGAGATTTTCGCCGTACTGGCCGCTCGACACCACGGGCCGACCATCAATGACGTGGTCGTAGGCGAGATGGGTGTGCGCCGACACGATCGCGTCGACGTCCGCTGAGACCCCCGCCACGATCTTGCCCAGCTGAGACTCCGGGGTGATGGCCTCCAGCGCGGTGCCGCTGGCGCCCTCGTGCACGAGCAGGATCACGACGTCGGCTTCACCGTTCCCCAGGTCTCCGTCACTTAGCGCCTGTGCCGCATCGTTCACGGACTCTGCAATGCCTCGCACCTCGAGCTCGGTGACCCGATCGGGGTTGACCATTCCTTTGAGGCCTTCAACCACCGCGCCCACAAAGCCAACCTTGACGCCCTCGAGCTCGGTCACCCAGGAGGGCGCGAGTGCGTGTTCGCCGGTGTCGGCGAGGAACACATTGGAAGCAACGTATTCCCAGTCGGCGCGAGGCTGCACCCGGTTCTTGAGGTCGTCCCAGCCCTGATCAAACTCGTGGTTGCCCGTCGCGCTCACGTCGAGCCCGGCAGCGTTCAGCGCGTCAATGGTCGGGTTGTCGTCCTGAATGAACGAGGTGAAGGTCGAAGCGCCGATGAGGTCGCCCGCCCCCGCGAAGATCGTGTTCGGGTTATCCCCACGAAACTGCTCGACCGCCCCAGCGACCACCGCTGCTCCGGCTGATCTGCCTTCTGCCTCGATCCGGCCGTGAAAATCATTGATCGTCACGACATCGATGCTCACTGGATCCTGATTTCCCGGGGTGGCGAATCCTGTCGAAGCGGGCAGCACTCCCAGCAGCAGGCCTGCCGCAGCCACTCCTGTGATCCACCGCGCTCGCTTGGGCCAGACCCGGGCACCTCCGTGCTGAGCGCTGCACGTCGCGGCAGAACAATCGACCCCCATGGTGTGCACCTCTCCAGACCAAACCGTAACTAGACCGGGTCCAGTCTTCCACATCTGAGGTGCACTCCACGTGGTCGCCCGCTTCTCGCTACATGAGTTTTGTCGACTCGAGCGCGTTTGCGAGACTCGTGTTGAGCTTGAGCACGGGGATGCGCAGCACCAGGCCGACGAGTAGCGTCGGCACGAGGAACAACGCCAGTAGACCAATCGAGATCCAGTAGTCCCCGTTGTAGATTCCAGCAATCGCTGAGCGCACCGCATCGGTCGCGTGCGTGACCGGCAGCCAAGGGCTCATGTTTTGGAACCACTGGGGAAGCACCGCGAGCGGATATGCGCCGCCACCCGCAGAGATCTGGACGACCAGCAGGAACACTGATTTGGCCTGACTAAAGTTCCGACATGGTTGTCCGTTACATCGTCAGTGCGGGCAACGGTTCAGTGACAGCGTAGTACGCCGCTTCAACCTCTGCAGGGGTACGCATATCAAGCTCCCCGTGAAGGCGTTCGTTGTTCCACCACCACACATATTCCAACGTCGCAAGCTCGACCTGCTCGACCGTTTTCCAAGGCCCCTGCTGCCTGATCAATTCGGCTTTGTAGAGCGCGTTCACTGCTTCAGCCATCGAATTGTCGTAGCTATCGCCGACTGTCCCGGTTGACGGGATCCGCGCCGAGCTCTGCGACCCGGTTGGTGTAGACCATCGACATATAATTCGAGCCGTGGTCGCTGTGATGCACCAACCCCTCGAGATCACCACCGGCCTGCCAGGCCGCCATCTCAAGCGCTTGCAACGGCAATACCTCGGCCTTGAGTGTTGAAGCGACATTCCAGCCGACGATTCTGCGCGAGTACACGTCGGTCACGAACGATACGTACGCGAACCCAGACCACGTCGCAACATAGGTGATGTCGACGACCCACAACCGCTTCGGTGCTGCCGCAGTGAAGTTCCGATTCACGAGATCACCTGGCAGCCGGTCCGCCGGGTCGCTCTTCGTGGTGAATGCCCGTTTCGAGCGTTGCACGCCGCGTACTCCAGCGATCTTCATGAGCCGCTCGCAGGCGTCACGGCCAATTTCCCAGCCCTCACGCCGCAATAGGGCATGCATTTTGCGGCGACCATACACGCCGTAATGCTTGTGGTGGAGGCGCGTGATCTCCGGGATGAGGATCTCATCACGGAGGTGCCTAGCTGAAGGCAGCCGGTTCCTCGCTGCCCGATACCCGCGTGAGGTGAGGAAACCACGGACTGCCGCACGTAGCGTGCGGCAGAGGAACTCGACCCCGAAACGATCACGATACTTATCGATGAATCGGATCATTTCGATCGTGGCCGGTCGAGTTCCTGCGCGAAAAATATGCTCGCAGCTTTGAGAACTTCATTCGCTTTCCGAAGCTCCGCATTCTCGCGGCGCAACCGACGGTTCTCTTCATTCATATCGGTGGTGACACCGGGCTTCGCGCCAGCGTCGACCTGGGTTTGGCGATGCCAGACGCGAAGCGTGTCGGGCGAGACTCCAAGGAGCCCGCCGATGTGTTTACTCGCCGCATGAAGACTTGCGTGTTCGGGTAGAGCTTCGGTGAGCATGCGGAGGGCGCGCTCACGGAACTCGGGTTCGTATTTCTTGGCCATGGTGTTCCTATCCTTGTAAAAGATCGGAA
>NZ_AOCN01000002.1 GCF_000350525.1 Leucobacter salsicius M1-8
CCTGACCTACAGTTTGGTTTCCACTCGGGGTAGCTAGCCGATGGCCTTCATGAAAGGCTCACAACATGCCACGCCCCTACCCACCAGAGTTCCGTGAACGTGCGATCGCGCTCGTCCGCGAGGGCCGACAGGCCAAGCAAACCGCTGCGGATCTCGGCATCCACGAGGTCACTCTTCATTCCTGGCTCCGTCAAGACGATATCGATAATGGTCGCAGGCCCGGTAGATCTACCAGCGAAGACGCGCAGCTGCGAGCAGCACGAGGCCGGATCAGGCAGCTCGAGCAAGAGCTTAAGATCGTGAAACTGGCGTCGAAATGGCTCGCCGAGGAGGAGCGCGTTGACCCAAAGGGCGCACCCGGTGATCGACCGTCTCGTCGATGCCGGGGCACCCGTAGAGACCTGCTGCCGACTTATGGGGGTCTCTCGGCAGGGCTATTACAGATACCGGAAGCGTCCCACGAGCGCCACGCAATTGCGGAGGCAGTGGCTCACAGGTCTGATTCGTGAAATTCACACGGCTTCGCGTGGTACCTATGGCTACCGGCGTATCCACGCTGAGCTCACCATCGGGATGGAGATACCGTGTTCGAGTCGGCTGATCTCAGTACTGATGACAAAGAGCGCGATGTGCGGGCTTCCGGGCCCGACTCGGGTAAACGGCTGAAAGGCGTGGCTACTGCTGATGATCTCGTGCATCGCAAGTTCCACCGGCTGTCGCCGGACGAGCTCTGGGTGACGGATATCACGGAGCATCCGACGCGGGAAGGAAAGGTTTTCTGCGCGGCGGTGCTTGACGCGTGTAGCCGGAAGATCGTGGGATGGGCGATCGATTCCAAACAAGACTCAACCCTTGTGGTGAATGCCCTCGACATGGCGCTTCGCGCGCGAAAACCTGCCGCAGGGGGCATCGTCCACGCTGATCATGGAGTCCAGTTCACCTCGTGGGCGTTCACCCAGAAGATCCGTTCTG
>NZ_AOCN01000003.1 GCF_000350525.1 Leucobacter salsicius M1-8
CAAACAGTGAAGATAGAGGTAGTGGCGCTGGGAACGGCTGACCGGCAATCAAACTGACTCATCTTCGATGGTGTCCCGTGAAGGACGCGTCGCCGCCCCAACGCCACTACTCCCGCAAGGGAGAGGCCAGACCAGGCGGGGATGTGACTTCATAGGACCCTGCTCAGAGTGCCCCGTCACTGTTGTGTCCGCCCGGCCCGGTTTGGTCATCCAACACAACGAAGTGAATGGAGACACCACCATCATGACCACCAGCTCCCTCGCGCGTCAACCAGAAGTCATCATCGGGGTTGATGCGCACAAGAACACCCACCACGCGGTGATCATCACCGACACTGGAAACCGAATTGCAGACCAAGAATTCCCTGCAAATACTCACGGCTATGCCGACATGCTCTCCTGGGCTCACGACCACGGCACTATTCAGGCGTTTGGGGTGGAATCCACCGGCTCCTACGCTGCTGGCCTCGCAAGATTCCTCATCGATCACCAGGTCGAGGTGCGAGAAGTGAACACCCCGCACGCACACACAAAAGCCAGAGTGGGAAAGGACGACGCTATCGACGCTGAGGCTGCCGCTCGAAAAGTGCTTGCTGGTGTCGCGAGCGCTATACCGAAACGAACCGATAGCGTCATCGAGTCGATTCGGTTCCTCACGCTCACGCGTGATTCCGCGGTGAAAGCTCGTACCGCAGCGATCGTGCAACTACAGGACATCCTCGTTACCGCGCCAGCGAACCTTCGAGAAAACGTGCCCTCTGGCGGCCTGGCTGCAGCACGTCACTGCCGAAAGTTCCGTATCGACCGCGCACGCCTCAACGATCCCGTTCAAGCTGTGAAGCTCGCGTTGCGCACCCTCGCGGCGCGTATCGCTGATCTTGACGCAGAGATCACCGAACTCGAACGCTCACTCACCACACTGGTGCACGCTACTGCACCAACGCTCGTATCCCGAGTCGGGATTGGGGCCATTCATGCGGCCCAGCTGCTTATCACCGTGGGCGAGAACGTTGAACGGTTCCGCAGCGAAGCAGCATTTGCGAGGCTGTGCGGGACCGCCCCAGTGCCAGTGTCTTCTGGCAAGAGCCATCGGATGCGGCTCCACCGAGGCGGGGACCGGAAAGCAAACCGTGCGCTGCATATGATCGCAGTGGTAAGGCTCCGATATGACGCCCGAACGGTCGACTATATGCAGCGCAGGCTCGCTGAGGGACTCTCCAAGAAAGACGTACTGAGGTGTTTGAAGCGGTTCATCGCACGTGAGGTGTTCAACGATCTCAGGAACGACCTAATCGCGGCTTGACATCTATAGGACCGTCCTTCAGCAGACCCGAACTTTAACCAGGCCAAATCAAAGGTCCCGGAGCAGTACTTTCACGGCGTTATTCAACGATGTTCCTCAACATACAGATTCCTTCTTGCGACGTTGCGAGAGCGGTTTCTCGATCGATGTTCGGCCATCTCCTTCGGCCTAAAAGTGAGCCAGGGACGGCATGTGCACCAGGCCCAGATGAACGCCGGCAATCCGACTGGATCCATCCGAGCGCAGCACAACCCTCGCCGGCTCAATGAGTTACTGCTGCTTCAGCGTCGAAGCCAGTTTCAAACGACTGGTCAGCCCCGGTATCGTCGGACTCACGCCATTGGCGCACGGAGTCCTTCTGGCATAGAACACACAAGTGGTTTTCGGGGCAGCGCCTGCGTATCTCATAGTAAATGGCTCCGGTCAACGACGTAGTAAATCGGTAGCGATATGGATTCTCACTGAGTGACCAGATCCGAGCATGAAGGAACTCTTGCTTTCATCCTATCCACATTCAGTACGGCTACGCCCGTCTACTTTTACGCCAGACTTCGGCACGGGGCACACCGAGACCGCACAAAAAAGTGCCGACGCTCACAGAGCGCCGGCACTAATTCTTGAGAGGAGGGGAAACTACCCGAGCAGTTCTGAGAGCTCCAACCAACGCAGCTCGAGTGCCTCAGCTTCAGCCTCGAGCGAGGCAATCTTTGCCATCTCGGCGTTCAGCTGCTCGAATTTGCTCTGGTCGAGGTTCGCGAGCCCGTCACGGGTCGTCGCAGCCTGCTGCTGCAGCTTCGCGATCTTGCGTTCCGCGGCCGACCGCTCCTTCTCAGCGTTGCGACGCTCCGCGCCCGAGAGCTTGGGCTCGGCTTTCGCAGCGGGCTTCGCCGCTGCCGCCGGGCCTGCCCCAGCTTCAGCCGCCGCGTCCTCGGCCGCGCGCAGCTCCAGGTACTGGTCGACGCCACCGGGAAGGTGCCGCAGCTTGTGATCCAGAATCGCGTACTGCTGATCCGTGACGCGCTCCAGGAAGTACCGGTCGTGCGACACGACGAGCAGCGTGCCGGGCCACGAATCGAGCAGGTCCTCCATCGCCGCGAGCATGTCGGTGTCGAGGTCGTTCGTTGGCTCATCGAGGATCAGCACGTTGGGCTGTTCCATCAGGATCATGAGCAGCTGCAGGCGACGCTTCTGCCCGCCCGACAGATCCTTCACGGGGGTCGACAGCTGGGCGCTCGTGAAGCCCATCTGCTCGAGCAACTGCCCGGGCGTGATTTCCTGCGACTTTGATCCGGATCCCACCGTGAAGTTCGCGCGCAAGCGGCTCACCACGACGCGCACGGGGTCATTCTGGTGGTCCTTGAGCTCGTCGAGGCGCTGCGTGAGCGTCGCGACCTGCACAGTCGTGCCGCGCTTCACGGTGCCCGATGTCGGCTGGACCGTGCCCGAGATGAGCCCGAGCAGCGTCGACTTGCCGGCGCCGTTGACGCCGAGGATGCCGGTGCGCTCGCCGGGGGCAAGCCGCCACTCGACGTCCTTGATGATCTCGCGATCGCCATAAGAGACACCGACGTCGATGAGGTTGACAACTTCCTTGCCCAGCCGGTTCACCGCCATGGACTGCAGCTTCACCTTGTCGCGAATCTCGGGCACATCGGCGATGAGCTCGTTGGCGGCATCGATGCGGAACTTCGGCTTCGCCGTGCGAGCGGGCGCGCCGCGACGCAGCCACGCCAGCTCCTTCTTCGCCAGGTTCTGACGCTTCTGCTCAATGGTGGCGTTCTGACGGTCGCGCTCGACGCGCTGCAGAATGTAGGCTGCGTAGCCACCCTCGAAGGACTCGACGATGCGGTCGTGCACCTCCCAGGTCATGGTGCAGACTTCGTCGAGGAACCAACGGTCGTGCGTCACGACGAGCAGTGCACCCTGGCCCGCAGGCCAGCGGCGCTTCAGGTGCTCAGCGAGCCAGGCGATGCCTTCGACGTCGAGGTGGTTGGTGGGCTCGTCAAGGAACACCATGTCATGGTCACCCACGAGCACGCGTGCGAGCGCGACGCGGCGGCGCTGACCGCCCGAGAGCCCCTCGATGGGAGCGTCCCAGCCAAGATCCGACACGAGGCCGTCGATGATTTCGCGCGTCTTCCAGTCACCAGCCCACTCGTATTCGGGGCGGTCGCCGACGATCGCGTTACCAACGGTCTCGCCAGGCTCGAACACGTCAGCCTGGTCGAGCACCCCAATCGTGGTGCCGCCGCGCATCGTCACCTGCCCGCTGTCGGGCTCGCGACGCCCCGCCATCATCATGAGCAGGCTGGACTTGCCGTCGCCGTTGCGTCCGACGATGCCAATGCGGTCGCCCTCAGAGACGCCAAGCGTCACCGAGTCGAACACGGTCTTCGTAGGGACTTCGAGGTGGAGGGCTTCGGCCCCCAAGAGATGTGCCATAAGAGTTCTAGCGTAGTTCACCCAGATATGAACCTGCTGCATCGCTAGGCTGATCCCATTGCTGTCACGCGGGCAGCCCCTACGACGAGGTTGAACATGCCCATCACCACGAGCTCGCTGAAGCACCGAGTCTTGAGTGCCACTGCACGTCTGGCACCCCCGGCACGTCTGCTCACGGGCGCCAGCGCGCTCGCGCTCGCGGCGCTCCTCATTTTCGCGCCGCTCACGGTGCATCGGGTGGCGCTCGTGACTGGGCTCGGCATCGTCGTTGCGGGTGTCGTGACCCTGCTGCGCGCTCCGGATCGTCCCACGTCGACCGCCCTCGGCCGGTGGGCGGGCGGGCTCCTCGTCGCGCTCGGCGCCGTCATGGTGCTGTGGCCCAACGCGGGGGCTCCGTGGCTCGCCTTTCTGGTGGGTGCCGCGTTGCTCGTGCACGGTGCGGTGTCGGCGGTTGAGGCGCTACGGAGCGGCGCAGACCTGCGCGTTGCGGGGCTCCTCGCGGCCGTTGCGACGCTTCTTGTCGGCGCCGTCACGTTCTCGTGGCCGGTACTCACCCTCAGCGTATTTCGATTCGCGGTCGGAGGCTGGCTCGCCTTCCTGGGGCTGCAGATCCTGTTGTCGGTGGTGCTGCGCAGGGTTCCCGGCACGCCCGCGAAGGCGTCGTCCGGACCGATCCGGCGCTGGACACGCACAATCGCGGCCGCGCTCGCGCTGCTGCTCGCGGCGGCCGCGGCGGCGGGCAGCGCCTTTATTTTGGGCGGATCCCCGCTCCCCGAGCCCGACGCGTTCTATGCGGCACCCGAGCGGCTCCCGTCGCAGCCCGGTCAACTGGTTCGCACGGAGCCCCTCACCACGGGCGTGCCCGAGGGCGCCGAGGCCTGGAAGATCCTCTTCACGACGACCCATCCCGACGGCTCCCCCGCGATCTCGAGCGGCACGATCGTCGTGCCCCAGAAGCGTGGCGCGAACCCGCTCCCCCTGCTCTCGGTGTCGCACGGCACCACTGGGGTGGCCGCGAAGTGTGCCCCGTCGCTCAGCGCGACCCCCTTCGCGGACGGCGCGGGCACCGCGCTCGAGGAGATCGTCACGAAGCACGGTTGGGCGGCCGTCACCGCCGACTACATCGGGCTCGGCACCGCGGGCACGCACCCGTATCTCATCGGTGACGCCGAGGCCCGCAACGTGCTCGATGCGTCACGGGCGGCACAGCAGTTCGGTGAGGCCTCTGGCACCGGCATCGACGTCACCACCCGCACGGTCGTGTGGGGGCACTCGCAGGGCGGGCAGGGCGCGCTGTGGACCGGGCAGATTGCGCGGGACTATGCTCCCGAACTCGAAGTCGAGGGCATCGCGGCATTCGCGCCGGCGGCCGACCTCTACGGGCTCGCCAACGCCGACAAGAACAGCGCACCCGGCAAGACCGTGTCGGCGTACATTGCGGCGACGTGGAACACGATCTACCCCGAACTCGAGCTCAGGAGGCACCTCACTCCGGGCTCAGCGGGCGGGGTGCGCAAGATCCAGAATCTCTGTTTCAACGGCTCCGACGTACTCTCCGCGATCCTGTACGGCACGCAGGTACCCAACCAGATCTTCCCCGACCGCCTCCTCGAGGGCGACTTCGGCGAGAAGCTCAAGGAGCAGGAACCAAAGGGCCCCTTCCCCTCGCCCGTGCTGGTCGCGCAGGGCCTGGCCGACCCGCTCGTGAAGCCCAACATGCAGCACGACTGGGTCGAGGGCCGGTGTAACGCCGGCGAGCAGATCGACTATCGAACTTACCCGGGTCTCGATCACAACTCACTCGTTGCGGCAGATTCTCCGCTTACCCCGCAGATCGTGCAGTGGACGCTCGACCGTTGGGCGGGCGACGCACCAACTCCCAACTGCCAGGATCTGCCACAGTGACATCAAAACTTTCGTTGATCAGTTGAAACTGATGCGCCACCGGTATGGCAGAGTGATGGCATGACTGAGGATGATCTCAACTCCGCCGGTGAGGCACCTTCGCCGCAGCAGCCCAGCCGTCGCGGCCTCCTCAAGACCGGCGGCTTGATCGCCGCGGGGCTCGCCGTTGGTGGTGTTGCGGGGGCCGGGGGCGTCGCGCTGACACGGAGCGCGGAGCAGGCTGGAAAGGTGTACATTCCTAAAGAGTTTGCGATCCCGCAGCCGCGCAAGACACCCGGGTTTGATCATCTCGTCGTAGTCATGGGCGAGAACCGTTCCTTCGACAACATGCTCGGTTACGCCTAAACCCCCGAGAATCCGCCCCCGGGCAAGAAGTTCGACGGCCTCGCGTTTGGGAAGCACAGCAACACTGCCAGCGACGGCACCGTGGTGCATGCACACCCCTACTCGGGCCCGACCGACCAGATCATGGCCCAGCCCAACCCCGACCCGGGTGAAGAGTATCCGCACGTCAATACTCAATTGTTCGGTCAGGTCGACGAAGCCAATCGGGCCAAGGACGTAGGCGAGATGTCGCCGCCCTACAACACCCCCAAGCCCGGGGCGAAGGCAACGATGGACGGTTTCGTGCTCGACTACGAGGGCGAGTTCACTCACCTCAAGGGGCGTGCTCCAGACACGGCCGAGCGCGACCAGATCATGGGTTCGTTTACGCCGGGGATGCTCCCCGTAGTAACGACACTCGCCCGCGAGTTTGGCGTCTTTGACCGCTGGCACTGCGCCGTGCCTAGCCAGACGTTCTGCAACCGAAGCTTCTTTCACGCGAACACCTCTCACGGCTTCGTCACGAACCGGCACGGCGGCGGCTACGACAAATGGCTCTCGGCCGCCCCCTACTCCCACCGTGTTCAATCGTCTCGAGGAGGCGGGGCTGAGCTGGCGCGTCTATTTCGACAAGTTACAGCTCATCTCGTTCACGGGTGTGCTCCACGCCCCCGTGCTCGAAAAGTATTGGAAGACCGAACGATTCGCCTCGATGGAGCAGTTCCACAAGGACGTGGCCGACGGTACGCTGCCCGAGTACGCGTTCATCGAGCCCCGCATGATCTTCAACCACAACGATTTTCACCCGCCGGTGGGGCTTCCCCGCGAGGGCGACGTCGGATCCACCGAGATTTGGAACGGCGCGGTGTCAGACGCGCGCGCGGGCGAGGCCCTCATCCACGAGATCTATTCTGCGGTGCGGGGCGGCATGTCGCGCACCGGATCAAACTATCTGAACACCGCGCTGCTCATCACCTTCGACGAGCACGGTGGCACCTACGATCATGTGACGCCCCCCGCGGCAATACCACTCGACGACTTGGGTGCCGGCGAAATGGGATTCACGTTTGATCGGCTGGGGTGCCGGGTCCCGTCGATCCTGATCTCGGCGCATGTGGAACGCGGCAGCGTGTTTCAGCACGAGATGCATCACGGAGCACTCGCGGCAACCCTGTCTGAACGCTTTGGGTTGCATCCGCTCACCCGACGCGATGACAAGGCGACGTCGCTCGCGAGCGCCTTTAACCGGAAGGTGCCGCTGCACGTCTCGGACTGGCCGCAAACCTCGCCCGCCTATGTGCCGCCGAATCCCGAGGCTGGCGAGCATCCCACCGACAAGCATCCGGATCGCCCGATGAGCCCGCCTGCCAACGGGCTCATCGGGTTGATCATTACGAAGTACGGAACGGCCGAGGAGAAGGCGCACCCACCACAGACATTCGGTGAGGCGTACGAGCTACTCGTCAAGTACGGTTCGGGGCTCTTTGGCGCTCACGCAAACCTCTGACCGGGCAGCTCCGCCGCTGCGACCTAGACGCTGCAGCAGCCTCCGCCGCAGCAGCCGCCTGCGTCCTCGGCTGAGTCGTTGCCGCCGAGGAGGTTCAGGATCTCGCGTGTCTCGGCATCGGCGAACGCTGCTGCGCTCTCCATCCCGGCATCGGTGTTGAGTGCGGCCGGGGCTGTGGTCTTGTCGTCCATGAATACTCCTTGCTTGAGCGCCCGGCATAATGCCGGGCGCGGTTGGTTACAGGCTACTGCGCTGCTTGCGCTTCGAGGTCGAGCACCTGACCAAAGGCGCCCTCGAACGCATCCGCGCTCTGAGCGCCCGAGATGCCGTACTTGCCCTCGAGCAGGAAGAATGGGACGCCCGTGACTCCGAGCATCTGCGCACGCGTGATGTCGGCGTCTACCTTTTCGCCGTAGGCGTCGTCCTCGAGTACGGCCCGCACCTCGTCGGCGTCCAGCCCGGCCTCAGCCCCAAGGTTCGCGAGCGTTTCGGCGTCTGACATGTCGGCGCCCTGGGCGAAGTACGCCTCGAACAGGCGTTCCTGCACCGCGGGCTGCACGCCGCGCTCAAGCGCCAGGTGGAGCATGCGATGCGCACGCCGGGTGTTGGCATGCTTCACGTCGTCAAAGTTGAAGGTGAGCCCCTCGCCCGCGCCCAGTTCGGTCATCTGGGCGAGCATCTGCTTCACCTGGTCGGCCGGCATGCCCTTGTGCTTCACGAGGAAGTCGACCTCGCTGCCCGCGTAGTCGACCGGGGTGTCGGGCGCCAGCTCAAAGCTGTGGCTCGTCACCTCGAATTCAACGTCGGGGTGGGTGGAGCGAAAGGCAGCCACACCCGCTTCGAAGCGGTGCTTGCCGATGTAGCACCACGGGCAGGCGATGTCGGACCAGATTTCTACGCGCATTGTTTTCGTCACGGTGAATGCAGCGCGGGCCACGGCACTTTTATTCCCGCGCGTCACCGGCTGTTTTTGGGTCCCGATGCTCGACGAAGTATGCCGCGAACAGCTGATCGATCAGTGCTTCTCCGCCCCCCCCTGCGCCTGGGCGTACTGAACCACGCGGTGGCCCGGTGTCGTGTTCACCAGCTGCAGGCTCTCGAAGGAAAGCTCGATTCCGTCATCGGCCGCGGCACGTTCGATTGCGGGAATCGTGCACCTGGCTTGCTCTAGCGGCACGCCCTCAAACTCGTGCAGACACTCGGCTTCCCCTCCGCTGTAACGGCTCGGCATGCCCGGTGCGAGGCGGTATTCCGCGGGCAGCGTCTTGAGAGGGGGCTGGGGGGGGCCTTACTCCCCCACGCGCGGCCCGTTTCCCGTGCGCCGGGGCATCTTTACCCCTCGATGATGCGAGCGCCGTGCACGGGTCCGGTCACCGTGAGCGCGCGCACCCCGGCTCGGGTCAGCACGCCGCGCAGCTCAGAGGCCGCCTGCGCGTCCTGTGCCAGGAAGGCCACGGTGGGGCCTGATCCGGAGACGATCCCGGCGAGTGCGCCGCGCGACTCCCCGAGCTCGAGCAGCTCCATCAGATCGGGCGCGAGCTTGATCGCCGCGGTCTGCAGGTCATTGTGCATGGCGTCTGCGAGGGAGTCGGCATCGCCCACGCGCACCGCCTGCAACACGGCAGTGTCCACCTTTACGAGGTCGGGCTGCGGGCCGAGATCCTGCGCATGGCGGTCGCGGTGCAGGTCGAGGGCGTCGTACACCTCGGGTGTGCTGAGCCCCGCGTCAGAGAGCGCGAGCACCCAGTGAAAGGCGCCCTTCGCGAGCGCCGGGCTGAGCTCGTCGCCCCGGCCCGTGCCCACGGCCGTGCCGCCCTCAAGCGCAAACGGCACGTCGGCCCCGAGCGTCGCGGCGAGCGGCAGCAGCCCTGAACGGCCAAGGCCGGTGCCCCACAGCTCGTCGCACGCGACGAGGGTGGCGGCGGCGTCGGCCGAGCCGCCGCCCATGCCACCTGCGATGGGTACGCGCTTGAGCACCGTGAGCGAGACTCCGCCGGCGTATCCAGTGTGCTCGGCGAGTGCGCGCGCTGCGCGGATCGCCAAGTTCGAGCCGTCGGTCGCCAGCTCGCTCGTGTCGATCGGGCCGGTGAAGCGTACCGAGAAGTCATCGCTGTGTTCCGCCGTGACTTCCTCACACAGCGACACCGCCTGGTAGAGCGAAGCCACGTCGTGATATCCGTCGTGCTGCAAAGCGCCCACGCGGAAGTACACATTGATCTTGCCGGGCGCCCTTACCGTGACAGATCTTCTTCGAACGTCTACCATGACTCCACGCTAGCGCACTCTGACAGGCTCGAATGACACACGTGTCTTCACGCGCCTGTCTGGGCCGCAGCGCGCGCGATCGCGAGATAGTCGTCGATCTTGAGCTGCTCGGCGCGGGCGGTCGGATCGATGCCCGCGGCCTCCATGACGGCGACCGCCTGATCGAGGGAGCCGAGTACGGGCTGCAGTGCCTGGCGCAGCATCTTGCGGCGCTGCGCGAACGCGGCGTTCACGAGCGCAAACGTGGCGACCCGTTCTTCCTCCGTGCCGCGCGGCGTATCGAGCTTTTCGTAGCCGACGAGCACCGAGTCCACCCCGGGCACCGGCCAAAAGATGCGGCGGCTCACCGTGCCGGCGATCCGCCAGGGGCCGTACCAGGCGGCCTTAGCGCTCGGAGAACCGTACTCTTTCGAGCCCGGCACGGCGGCGATGCGGTAGCCCACCTCGGCCTGCACCATGACGAGCCCCGCACGCAGCGAGGGCATCAGCTCAAGGAAGTGCATCAGGATCGGCACCGACACGTTGTAGGGCAGGTTTGCCACCAGCACCTCGGGCGGTGCGGGGAGCTCTGCGATCTGCTCCGCCGTGATGTCGAGCGCGTCGCTTCGCACCACGCGCAGGCGCGGTGCCGCCTCGTCCGCAAAGATCTCGGGCTGCATGGAGCGCGCGGTGGCGGGCAGCTCCGCCGCGAGGCGGTGGTCGATCTCCACCGCGGTAACGTCGGCGCCCGCCTCGGTGATGCCGAGGGTGAGCGATCCGAGACCGGGGCCGACCTCGATGACGCGATCACCTTCGACGACCCCGGCGAGGCGCACAATCTTGCGCACCGTGTTCGGGTCAATCACAAAGTTCTGGCCGAGCTTCTTCGTCGGTGAGACCCCGAGCCGCTCAGCGAGCTCGCGAACCTCGACCGGTCCCAATAGGGTCGGGCGTTCTGTGCTCATGCGGTTACTCCTTCGTGAGTGTCGCGGGCGTCGCGGCTCGCACGCGCGTTGCTCGTGTCCGGCGCCGCCTCGTCCGCCCAGGATCCGTACACGCGCTCGGTGTTCGCCACGAGCCGCCTACAGACGTCGTCAAGGGGCTCCTCGAGCGTCGCGGCCATGCGCCGCACGGTGTGGGGCATGATGTACGGCGCGTTGGGCCGACCGCGCAGCGGTTCGGGGGTGAGAAATGGCGCATCCGTCTCGACGAGCACCAGCTCGGGGCGCGCAATCTGCAGGGCCTCCCGCAGCGGCACGGCGTTCTTGAACGTTGATGTGCCAGAGAACGACATGTACCATCCGTGCTCGTTACAAATGCGCGCGAGGCGCACGTCGCCCGAGAAGCAGTGAAACACGGTGCGTTCAGGCGCGCCGACGCGCGAGAGAATCTCTACGACCTCGTCGTGGGCATCCCGATCGTGGATCTGCAGCGCGATGCCGTTGGCTTTCGCGATGTCGATGTGCGTTTCAAACGCCTCGATCTGGGCGTCGCGACCATCCTCGCCGGTGCGAAAGAAGTCGAGCCCGGTCTCACCGACGGCGCGCACGCGCGGTTCGGCTGCGAGCCGTGAAATCTCGGACAGGTGGGCACTCAGCTTGCCCTGGGCGAACAGCTTGGGAGCCTCGTTGGGGTGCAACGCGACCGCGGCAAGCACACGCGGGTCGCTCGCCGCGAGCTGGGCACTCCACCGGCTCGTGGCCAGGTCGGTGCCGACCTGCACGACGCCACGCACACCCGATCGCTCTGCGAGATCGAGCGACTCGAGCGGATCGAGCGTGTCGATCCCATCCTCAATTTCGAGGTGGGTGTGGTTGTCGTAGACCGCGATCGGCAGCGGCTCGGGCAAGCCCGGCCGCTCGAGATCGCGGGGGTCTCGCTCCCCGACGGCCCGCTTGCGCAGGCCCCCGGCCGGCGCCTCGGGCCGCTCGGCGCCGCTCACTTGCCCTTCTCCTCCGTCTCGATGCGCGGGAAGAGCACGGCAAGCGGGTGCTGCTGGGTGCCTGCGGGGAGACGGCCCCAACGGCCTGCTTCCCTGATCGGCTGGCCCTCGAGTGCACCGAGCGCTTCCTCGGCACCGAGTGCGCTCCACAGCTTGGCGGTTGCCTGGGGAACGACGGGCTCGAGCAGCTCGGCAAGCACGCGCAGCCCCTCGGTGGCGGTGTTGAGGACCGTCTGGAGTCGCTCGTCGTTCGCCGGATCCTTGGCGAGCGCCCACGGCGCCTGCTCGGTGATGTAGCCGTTCAGGGCATCCACCAGCTCCCAGATAGCGGCGATCGCCTCGTGAATCGCAAACGTCTCGATCTTCTCGTCGGCACGCACCGCGACGCTGGCCGCGAGCTCGCGAATCTCGGCGTCTGCGGCGGTCTCGGTGCCGGCGGCGGGTACACGACCTTCAAAGTACTTGGCGTTCATCGCGAGCACGCGGCTCGCGAGGTTACCGAAGCCGTTGGCAAGCTCGGCCTGGTAGCGCGCGGCGAGATCCTCCCAGCTGAACGAGCCGTCGTGGCCGAAGGAGATCGCGCGCATGAAGTAGTAGCGGAATGCGTCGGAGCCGAACGTGTCGGTGACCTCGCTGGGCGCGATGCCCGTGAGCTTCGACTTCGACATCTTCTCGCCACCGACGAGCAGCCAGCCGTGCGCGAACACGTGATCCGGTACCTCGAGCCCCGCGGCCATCAGCATCGCGGGCCAAATCACGGCGTGGAAGCGCAGAATGTCCTTGCCCACGAGGTGGCTTGCCGGCCAGCGGCGGTCAAACTCGGCGTCGTCCTGGCCGTAGCCGATCGCGGTGACGTAGTTGAGCAGCGCGTCGAACCAGACATAGGTGACGTGCGCGTCGTCCCACGGGATCGGGATGCCCCAGTCGAAGGAGGTGCGCGAGATCGACAGATCCTCGAGCCCCTGCTGTACGAAGGCAATAACCTCGTTGCGCGCGCTCGCAGGCTGCACGAAATCGGGGCGCTCCTCGTAGAGCGCGAGCAGGCGATCCTGGAACGCGCTCATCTTGAAGAAGTAGTTCTTCTCCTGCAGCAGCTCGAGCGGCTTCGAGTGGATCGCGCAGACCTTCTCACCGACGAAGGCGCCCTCGCCGTCGACGATCTCACTCTTGGGCTTGAACTCCTCGCAGCCGACGCAGTACAGCGCCTCAAACTCGCCAGCGTAGACGTGACCGTCGTCGTACAGCTTCTGCAGGAACTTGGCGACGCCCTCTTCGTGGCGCTTCTCGGTCGTACGAATGAAATCGTCGTTCGAGATGTTGATCGTGTCAAGCAGCGGCTTCCAGGCGGACTCGACCAGGCGGTCGGCCCACTCCTGCGGGTGCACGCCGTTTGCGGTGGCGGTGCGCAGGATCTTCTGGCCGTGCTCGTCAGTGCCGGTGAGGAACCAGGTGTCGTCACCCGCCTGCCGGTGCCACCGCGCGAGCACGTCGGCCGCAACCTCGGTGTAGGCGTGCCCGATGTGGGGCGCGTCGTTCACATAGAAGATGGGCGTCGTCAGGAAGAACGAGGAGGGATTGGGCATGGCCCCCATTCTATCTGGTGGCGCCCGAGCACTTGTCCCGTGTTACATCGAGTATTACGCGCCGCGCTCCGCCACCAGGATCACGGGGTCGTGGTGCACTGGGAAGTTCACGGAGTTTGCGATGAAGCAGAACTTTTGGGCGTCGCTGTGAGCCGCGCGGGCCGCCTCGACCATGTCGGCGCTGGCCACCGTGACGCGAGGCCGCAGGGTGACGCTTTCAAAGGCCCCGCCCATGCCCCGCTGCAGCAGCACACCGGTCGCGTCGTCGACGTAATCGGTGACGACGACGCCATCCCGCACGGCAACGTGCAGGTAGGAGAGCATGTGGCACTGTGCGAGGGCACTGAGCAGCATCTCCTCCGGGTTCCAACGATCTCGGTTGCCGCGAAAGGTGGGATCCGCGGAACCGGCCAGCGGCGGTTTGTGTGCACCGTGGATCAGCTGTTCACGTCCGTACTCCCGATAGCCGCTCGTGCCGGTGCCGCGGTTGCCCACCCACTCGACCGTAATCGCGTACTCGTGTCGTCCGTCCATAGCCCCACTCTAAACCGGCTACCGCCGCACGGTGCCCTACGCGGCGAATCCGAATACTGCGGGAGTAAGCTGGAGGGCATGAGTGAAGCCACCGCTACGAAAACCAGCATCCCCCAACAGCGCCGACTCGTCACGGAGATCCCCGGGCCTCGTTCGCAGGAGCTGCACGCCCGCCGCCAAGAGGTTGTGCCCCCCGGTGTGCACAGCGTGCTGCCGGTGTACATCGACCGCGCCCACGACTCGATCGTGGTTGACGTCGACGGCAACCACATCATTGACGTTTGCGGCGGCATCGGTGTCATGACCATCGGTCACACTGATGAGTCGGTCGTCGCGGCTGCGACCGAGCAGCTCGGCAAGGTCACGCACACCCTCTTCACGATGACCCCGTACGCGAAGTACGTGGAGGTCGCTGAGTACCTCGCGAAGTACGCGTCGAGCGATGAGCGTTACAAGACGCTGCTCGTCAACTCGGGCTCGGAGGCCGTCGAGAACGGCGTCAAGATCGCGCGCAAGCACACGGGCCGCCCCGGCGTCGCGGTGCTCGAGAATGCGTTCCACGGCCGCACCATGCTCACCTCGAGCATGAACCACAAGGCGGCCCCCTACGCCGCAGGGTATGGCCCCCGCGCGGGCAACATCTACAAGGCCCCCAACTCGTACCCGCTCCACGACGGCCTCTCGGGCGCCGAGGCAGCCGCACGCACGATCGCGTTCCTCGAGAAGTTCGCGGGCGCCGAGGATCTCGCGTGCCTCGTATTCGAGCCGATTCAGGGTGAGGGCGGCTTCATCGTTCCCGCCGACGGCTACCTGCCCGCGCTGCAGGACTGGTGCCGCGCGAACGGTATCGTCTTCATCGCCGACGAGGTACAGGCGGGCATCGCGCGCAGCGGCACCATGTTCTCCTTCGAGCAGTTCGGCATTCAGCCCGACATCATTCTCACGGCAAAGGGCATCGCGGGCGGTCTCCCCCTCGCTGGCATCACCGGCCGCGCCGAGATCATGGACAAGTCGCAGCCCGGTGGCCTGGGCGGCACCTTCGGCGGCAACCCCGTCGCGTGCGCGGCCGCCGTCGCCGTGTTCGAGAGCATCGAGCGCGACGCGCTGCTGCTCGAAGCCAAGCGCATCGAGACCAGCTTCACCGAGGGCCTCAAGGCACTCCAGGCGAAGCACCCAGCGATCGCTGAGGTGCGCGGTCGCGGCGCGATGCTCGCGTTTGAGCTCACGAAGCCCGGCACCACCGAGGCCGACGCCGATCTGGTCGCGCGCGTCATCGACTTCGCTGCGAAGCAGGGCGTGCTGCTGCTTGCGACCGGCGTTTACAACCAGGCCATTCGCCTGCTGCCGTCGCTCAAGATCACCGATGAGCTGATTGCAGACGTGCTGAGCGTGCTCGACGAGGCGCTCACCGCGGCCTAAGTTCCGGATCGCAAAAGGCCGCCCCACCTGCACGGTGGGGCGGCCTTTTGCATGCGCGGCTACGGCTCGCGGCGTTGTGATGCGACTGGATGAAACCTAGTAGTCCTCGAGCGAGATACCCGCGGCTTCGACGCTGCCGGTGTCAACCACATCACCCACGGCGTGCACGTCAATCACGATGACCGTGACGTTGTCCCGACCCGAGTTCTCGAGTGCCTGCTGCACGAGTGTGCGCGCTGCCTCTTCGGCCGACTCGCAGGTGGCGAGGAAGTGCTGAATGCCCACGTCGGTGAGCTCTTTGGTGAGTCCGTCTGAGCAGACCAGCAGCCGCTGGCCGGGGATCAGGGCGAGCGATGTGTAGTCAGGAATCGGAGCCTCACCAAAGCCCACGGCGCGGGTAATCACGTTGGCGTGGGGGTGGGTCTCGGCTTCCTCGGGGGTGATCGCACCGGTGTCGATCAGGTGCTGCACCACCGAGTGGTCCACGGTGATCTGGCTGAGGGCGCCCTTAAAGTACTGGTACACCCGCGAGTCGCCGATGTTAAAGACGCGCCAGGTCGGCTCGTCTTCCGTGCTCAGGCAGACACCCGTCACGGTCGTTCCCGTGCCCAGCTCGGTATCGCCAGCGTCGAGTTCGATGTCCTCGACCGCGTCGGCGAGCACCGCATCGATGTCGGCGTCCGACACCCGAGTCGCGCCCGCGAGCTCGGACAGCCTGCGCACGACGGCGGCCGAAGCGACCTCACCTGCCGAGTGTCCCCCCATGCCGTCTGCCACGGCAAAAATGGGCGGAGTAACTACATAGCTGTCCTGGTTCGTCTCTCGACGAAGCCCGACGTCGGTCATCGCGAACCACGACAGATCGAGCTCGAGCTCACAGTCGTTTCGGTAGCGCAAACGTCGCCGCGCAGCATTCTCTCCGCGTTCCGTCACTGCTTCCACCTTTTAGACATCGGTCCATCCTATCGCTCCCATTATGCTCCGTTCACATCGCAGCGATGATTACACCCGTGCCGAGGCCCCAATTTCGGTGACCAGGGTGAGAGTGCCGCCCTGGAACTCGAGTTCTAGCCCCTCGCTGCGCGCCCAGGAGATCAGGTCGTCGACGGAGAAAATTTCACGCCCCCTGAGCGCGAGGCGGCGCACGAGGTCGCCCTTGGCGGCCTTGTTGAAGTGGTTGAGTGCTCGGGTCTCGCCATCTGCACCGCGCTGCGCCACATGCAGCGCGTAGCCTTCTCCGTCCCGCAGCGGCGCGAGGGCGGCGTAGTCCTTGGAGCGGAGGTCGAGTGTGAATGTTCCGCACGGCGGGAGCACCGCGTGTGCCGCTCCCCAAACCCGCTTCAGCGGAGCGCCCAGGGCGGGCAACTTGGAGCTCGCCGAGAGCCGATAGGCCGGGATTGGGTCAAGTGCCCGTACACGGCCGAACAGGGCTGACTGAATCTGCACATGCGATCCGGCCCATACACGCCCGTCGAGCCCGAGCGTGCTCGAATCGAGCGCGTCGTAGAGCACCCCCGTATAGCGGTCGAGGGCAGCCATGACGCCGCTCTCCCCGAGATCTCGATTGCGCAGCAGCTCGCCACGGTTCTTCACGCCGAGCTTGAGCGACTTCACGGCCGCATCTTCGTCAGCGTTTGGAGCGCACAGCTCCTCGAGCGCCGCGCGTACCGTCGCGCGAGCCGCTTCGAGTTCGCCCTGCGCAAACAGCAGTGAATCATCGAGAGACCCAAACCCGCCTTCGCGTTTGGTTTCAGAGGGCGGCAGCAGGATCTGCATGGGGGCCTTTCGGTAGGGTGTCAAGCAAAAAGACCGGCCGCACACACGGGGTGTACGGCCGGCCTTCGAGAGAGGAAAAGCTACGCGACCAGCGTGGCCTTGCCAGCGACGATCGTGACGGCGTCGTGGTCTACCGAGAGGAAGCCCCCCTCGGCGTCAACGACAACCTTCTCGCCGTTCGCAGTGGTGACCCGCACCTCGCCCTGCGCAAGCAGCGCGAGCATGGGCTGGTGACCGCTGAGGATGCCGATCTCGCCCTCGACCGTCCGAGCGACGACCTGGGAGGCAGAGCCCGTCCAGACCTCGCGGTCGGCCGAGACGACATTCACGTTGAGGGCCATGACTTACGCCAGGTCCTTCTGCATCTGAGCCCACTTCTCTTCGACGTCGTTGATACCACCGACGTTGAAGAATGCCTGCTCTGCGACGTGATCGAACTCGCCCTTGGCGATAGCGTCGAACGACTCGATGGTCTCCTTGAGCGGAACCGTCGAACCCTCAACACCGGTGAACTTCTTCGCCATGTAGGTGTTCTGCGAGAGGAACTGCTGGATACGGCGCGCGCGCGATACCGTGATCTTGTCGTCCTCGGAGAGCTCATCGACACCGAGGATGGCGATGATCTCCTGCAGCTCCTTGTTCTTCTGAAGGATCTGCTTGACCGTGGTGGCCACGCGGTAGTGATCGTCACCCAAGTAGCGGGGATCCATGATGCGCGACGACGAGGTCAGCGGATCGATAGCCGGGTACAGACCCTTCGATGCGATTTCACGCGAAAGCTCGGTGGTCGCATCGAGGTGGGCGAAGGTGGTTGCCGGCGCCGGGTCGGTGTAGTCATCGGCGGGCACGTAGATCGCCTGCAGCGAGGTGATCGAGTGACCACGCGTCGAGGTGATGCGCTCCTGAAGGATACCCATCTCGTCCGCGAGGTTGGGCTGGTAGCCCACGGCCGAAGGCATACGACCGAGAAGGGTCGAAACCTCGGAGCCTGCCTGCGTGAAGCGGAAGATGTTGTCAATGAAGAGGAGCACGTCCTGCTTCTGAACATCACGGAAGTACTCAGCCATCGTCAGAGCCGACAGCGCAACGCGCAGACGCGTCCCGGGGGGCTCATCCATCTGGCCGAACACGAGAGCGGTCTTGTCGAAGACGCCAGCCTCATCCATTTCGTGGATCAGGTCGTTGCCCTCACGGGTACGCTCGCCGACACCGGCGAACACCGAGACGCCACCGTGGTCCTGAGCCACACGCTGGATCATCTCCTGGATGAGGACGGTCTTGCCGACGCCTGCACCACCGAAGAGACCAATCTTGCCGCCCTGTACGTAGGGGGTCAGAAGGTCAATCGACTTGATGCCGGTCTCGAAGAGCTCAGTCTTCGACTCGAGCTGATCGAAGGCGGGAGGCGTGCGGTGGATACCCCAACGCTCGGTGACCTCGATCGTCTCGCCCTCGGCGAGGTTGAGCACGTTACCGGCAACGTCGAAGACCTTGCCCTTGGTGATGTCGCCCACGGGAACCGTGATCGACGAGCCCGTGTCGATGACTTCCTGGCCACGGACGAGGCCGTCCGTGGGCTTCAGTGCGATGGCGCGGACGAGGCTGTCGCCCAGGTGCTGAGCAACCTCGAGCACGAGGGTGAACGGCTCTGCGCCCTCGCCGAGCGTTACCTGGGTCTCAAGCGCGTTGTACACGCCAGGGATCGCGTCGTGCGGGAACTCGATGTCGACAACGGGGCCGGTTACTCGAGCGATCCGCCCGACAACCTTGGCCTCATTCGCCGCTACGGCGGTTTCGGTCATGATTCTCTCTCTTCGTACTTCGACTAGTTGGACAGCGCGTCAGCGCCGCCCACAATCTCGGAAATCTGCTGGGTGATCTCGGCCTGGCGAGCGTTGTTCGCGAGGCGGGTGTAGTCGCGAATCAGCGTGTCGGCGTTATCACTTGCCGACTTCATCGCCTTCTGCGTTGCTGCGTGCTTAGCCGCGGCCGATGCGAGCAGCGCATTGAAAATGCGCGACTCGATGTAGGCCGGCAGCAGCTGCTCGAGCACCGCATCTGCCTCGGGTTCGAACTCGTACAGCGGCTCGGGCTCTGAGGTGGCCTCGGCCACACCTTCAACTACCTCGAGGGGCAGCAGGCGGTGTACCTCGGGAACCTGGCTCACCATGCTGACGAGACGGTTGAACACGAGGTGGATTTCCTGTGCACCGCCCTCGTCTGCCGAACGACCAAAGACCTCGAGCACGGCATCGGCAATTTCCTTCGCCGTGTCGTAGCTGGGGTTCTCGGTGTCGCCCATCCAGATCCGCTCGGCCGAGCGCTGGCGGAAGGAGAAGTATCCCTGCGCCTTGCGGCCGACCAGGTAGTACACAACTTCCTTGCCCTCGGAGCGAAGCAGCTCAGTGAGTTGCTCTGCTTCCCGGAGCACCTGCGAGTTGAAGGCGCCCGCGAGACCGCGGTCAGAGGTGAAGATCACCACCGCTGCGCGGGTGACCTTGTCGGCCTCCATGAGCAGCGGGTGGTCGTTTTTCGAGTGCGTCGCCACGGCCGAAACGGCGCGGGTGATCGCGTTGGCGTACGGCGTGGATGCTTCGACCCGAGCCTTGGCCTTCTGGATGCGAGAGGCTGCGATCAGCTCCATCGCACGGGTGATCTTCTTGGTCGTCTGGGCAGACTTAATCTTCTGCCGGTAGACCCGAAGTTGCGCTCCCATGTCTCTCCTGTGGTTGGTCGGTGCTGGCTGGTGGTGGTGGTGCGGTGGGGGCTCTCGCCCCCACCGCGACACATCACTACTTCTTTACGACCAGCTGCTCCTGCTTGATCTCTGCCTCGTCGAGCGAGCCGAACTGCTCGTTCAGTGCCAGTCCCGCACGGGTGCGGAACTCGCTCTTGAACTTCTCGATCTGAGTCGTGAGCTCGGCGACGGTAGCGTCGTCGAGGACGTTCGTCTCGCGCAGCGTGTTGAGCGCCTGCGAGTTGCGACCGAGGTAGTCAAGGAACTCGCGCTCAAAGCGGAGGATATCCTCAACCGGAACCTCATCCATGTAGCCCTTGGTGCCAGCCCAGATCGAAACGGTCTGGTCCTCGACGGGGTACGGCGAGTACTGGCCCTGCTTCAGGAGCTCGGTGAGGCGTGCGCCACGCTCGAGCTGCTTGCGGCTGGATGCGTCGAGATCCGAAGCGAACATCGCGAATGCCTCGAGCGCGCGGTACTGAGCGAGCTCCAGCTTCAACGTGCCCGAAACCTTCTTGATCGACTTCACCTGAGCGTCGCCACCCACACGCGAGACCGAGATACCTACGTCGACCGCGGGGCGCTGGTTAGCGTTGAAGAGGTCTGACTGGAGGAAGATCTGGCCGTCGGTGATCGAGATCACGTTCGTGGGGATGTACGCGGAGACGTCGTTTGCCTTGGTCTCGATGATGGGCAGGCCCGTCATCGAACCCGCGCCGAGCTCGTCGGACAGCTTTGCACAACGCTCCAGGAGGCGCGAGTGCAAGTAGAAGACGTCGCCCGGGTAAGCCTCGCGGCCCGGCGGACGGCGCAGCAGCAGCGACACAGCACGGTAGGCCTCAGCCTGCTTCGAGAGATCATCAAAAATGATGAGTACGTGGCGGCCGTCGTACATCCAGTGCTGGCCAATGGCCGAGCCGGTGTACGGGGCGAGGTACTTGAAGCCTGCGGGATCCGATGCAGGCGATGCCACGATGGTGGTGTACTCCATCGCGCCGGCTTCCTCGAGCGCGCCCTTTACCGAAGCAATGGTCGAGCCCTTCTGGCCGATTGCGACGTAGATGCAACGCACCTGCTTGGTCTTGTCACCCGAAGCCCAGTTGGCCTTCTGGTTGATGATCGTATCGATCGCAAGAGCCGTCTTGCCGGTCTGGCGGTCACCAATGATCAGCTGACGCTGACCACGGCCGACGGGGATCATCGCGTCGATTGCCTTGATACCGGTCTGCAGCGGTTCGTGAACCGACTTACGCTGCATAACGCCGGGTGCCTGGAGCTCGAGCGCACGACGGCCCTCGAGACCGGTGATCTCGCCGAGACCATCGATGGGCGCGCCCAGCGGGTTTACCACGCGGCCGAGGTAGCCCTCGCCTACGGGTACGGAGAGAACCTCTCCGGTGCGGGTGACCTGCTGGCCCTCCTCGATGCCGGTGAATTCACCGAGCACGACGACGCCGATGGCGTCCTCATCGAGGTTCTGAGCCAGGCCGAGCGTGCCGTCCGCGAAGCGGATGAGCTCGTTGGCCATAACGCCGGGGAGACCCGCGACGTGTGCGATGCCGTCAGCGGCGTCGATAACCGTTCCGACCTCGGTCTTATCTGCCTGGGCCGGCTCGTACGACGCTGCAAAGTCATTCAGCGCGCTACGAATCTCGTCCGGGCTGATTGAGAGTTCTGCCATTTCGTTTCCTCTGTCTGATCCGGAAGCGCCGCCCCCGGGGTGAAAAGTTGTGCCCTAAGCGGCGAGCTGCGTACGCAGGTCGGCCAACCGGGAACGGATGCTGCCGTCGATCACGTCGTCTGCAATCTGGACGCGGATTCCGCCGATGACTGCGGGATCGATCACGGTGGTGACCTTCACAGTGCGACCCGCAGTGCGCTCAAGAACGCTTGCGAGTCGAGCCTGCTGCGCCGCGGTGAGCGGGGCAGCAACGGTGACGGTGGCGAGCTCGAACCCCACCTGATCTGCGCAGGTGCGCGCTGCGTTACGCAGGGCTGCCTCCAGGCGCTGACCACGGGGGTACGACGCAAGCTGGTTCACGACGGCGATTGCCGAGGCGGAGACCTTGTCGGTGAGGAGGCGCTCGAGGAGTGCCACCTTACCTTCGGCCGGTACCAGCTTGCTGCCGAGGGTGAGCTGCAGTTCGTGATTGCGTGCTACCAGATCGGCTACTGAGAGAAGCTCATCAGAAAGGCCGGGCTGAGCGATTCCCTCTGCCCGAAGGCCGAGTTCCTCTACACCAGCAACGAGCTCTTCTGAGCTTGACCAGCGGCCAGCGACCGCAGCGGTGAGGACCGCACGCGCGTCATCGGAGAGCGCGCCGAAGAGCCGTGCAACCACGGTGTTCTTCGCCTCGGCCGCAGCGGAGGAATCTCCGAGCGCGGATGCGAGCGCGGGGTTACCGGCGATAACGCCTGCAACCTCGAGCAGCTCGACACCGACGGTCGTGGCCAGGCCATCCCGCAGAGCGGAACGGGCCTGCGCAAGTGCTTCGCGTGACGCGCTACCCATTACTTGGCCGCCTTCTCGGATGCCTCGAGTTCAGCAAGGAAACGGTCGACGAGTGCCGACGCCTTCTGATCGTCGTTGAGGCTTTCGCCCACGACGCTCGAAGCGAGATCAATAGCGAGCGAGCCGACGTCCTTGCGGAGCGAGACAACAGCGCTCTGGCGCTCAGCCTCGATCTGCGCCTGGGCAGTCTGCGTAATGCGAGCCTGCTCAGCGGTTGCATCTTCCTTGGCCTTCGAGACAATCTTTGCGCCGTCTGCACGTGCAGCGTCGCGGATCTCTCCGGCTTCCTGGCGGGCGCTTGCGAGCTGGGCGGTGTACTCCTGAAGAGCAGCCTCCGCCTTAGCCTGAGCCTCATCTGCCTTAGCGATGTTGCCCTCGATCGCCTCTGCGCGGGCGTCGAGCATGACCTGAACCTTCGGAAGGAAAACCTTCCAGAAGGCGACAAGGATGATGATGAAAGCTACCGCGGACCAGACAATATCGTACGTTGCGGGGAGCAGCGGGTTACGGGCCGAGCTCTCTGCAACGAACAGCGATGCGGGGTTCATCGTGCCTCCCTTTCGAGACTAGGGAAAGAGGGTCTTTAAACGAAGATGAAGTAGGTGGCAACACCGATGAGCGCGAGCATCTCAGTGAAGGCGATGCCGATCCACATCATGCCCTGGAGCTTGCCGGCGAGCTCGGGCTGGCGAGCGGTGCTTTCGATGGTCTTGCCAACAACGATGGCAACGCCGATGGCGGGGCCGATAGCTGCGAGGCCGTAGCCCACGGTTGCAATGTTGCCCGAGATTTCAGCGAGAACAGACACGTTATGTGTTTCCTTCCGTATGTGAGCGCGGCGGTTGCCGACGCCCGTTGGGGTTCTTAGTGCTCTTCAGCCAGCGCGAGCTGGATGTAAAGCGCGGTAAGCAATGTGAAGACGTAAGCCTGAAGACCGGCAACGAACAGCTCGAAGAGCGTGAACGCGAGGCTGAACACGAAGGTGCCAGCGCCGAGAGCCGGGAATGCTCCACCGGCTTCCATGATGAAGAAGTTCGTGGCTGCAAAGAGCAGCACAAGGATCATGTGACCCACGAGCATGTTCATCAGGAGTCGCAGCGCAAGGGTAACCGGGCGCATAACGAAGGTGGAAAGGAACTCGACGGGTGTGACGAGAAGGTACATGACCTTCGGCACGCCTGCCGGGAAGAGTGAGTTCTTCAGGAACTTGCCGGGGTGCTTCCTCAAACCCGCGTAAATGAACGCGATGTATGCGACGACCGCCATGAAGATGGGGAAGCCAACAACCGACGATGCGGCGATGTTGAAGAAGGGCACCACTGCGGTGAAGTTGAACGCAAAGATCAAGAAGAACATCGTCATCAGCAGAGGAGCGAAACGACGCCCCTCCTTTGCGCCGAGTTGTTCTTCAATGACGTTCTTGCGAACGAAATCGAGCGCGAACTCAAGGACACCCTGCGCACGGTTCGGAACAACCTTGAGGTTGCGAGTACCGAGCCAGAACAGCAGCAGCAAGAGAGCCACCATGATCAAACGAATGATCATGATGCGGTTCATCTCGAACGGCGTGCCCTCAAAGAGCACCGCTGCAGGGAAAAAGTCATCGAGAGTGGGGCCGTGAAAGCCACCCGTTTCGGTACCGAAAAGTCCGGGGGCAACGAGGTGCATAGCGTTAGGGAACAGCGCCATTCTCCTGTATTCGGGGTGCGGATGAAGCCGCACGGCTTCGAACGATGGACGTGCCCCCAGCACGTTTTATGCGCACGTCAAGTGACGCCCGGCAGGGACATACGTAAGTCTAACAATACTCTCGCTGTCAGCGAAACCGAACGGTCAAATTAGTTTGACGCCAGATGTTTGGTTTTCGCCGCGCAAGGATTACTCTGGATAGTTTGCGATCGGAATGCGACCGCGCGCGAAAACGATGGCGTTCGCGGTAAGCGAGACCACCACTCCAACAATGACGCCAATGAACATCATGGTCGAGTTCAGCCAGGGCTGATCCTTCAGTAGCAGTGCTGCCGCGAAGAAGACCACGATCTTCAGCAGCCACGCACCCATAACGATGCTGAAAAAGATCTGAAGAAACGCCGGGCTCGACGAGAAACGGTTTGCGAACGCAATGCTTCCCGCCGTGAGCGTAAGGAAGAGGCCCGCGATGCCGGCTCCGATCGCGCCACCCACCACACCCGTCATACCCGAGACCAGCCAACCGATTCCGGCAAAGACCAGCACCAGCAGCACTGACACGATGACACCCCACTTCACTGCGCGCAGCAATAGGGGCTGGGAAGTCGGCATCATGCTGTCGGCGGCGTCAGCGGTTGCGTCGCCTGCAGGTCCGTCGGCGTTTGGCCTCGGATCTTGTTCGGTCACTCAGGGGTCCTCTCGTTGGGCACACGTGAACTCAACGGTAGCAAGCTTCGGGTAGCGATAGCTGTACGCACCCGTGCGAGCGGAAACAGGAGCACGAGCACACACACGGTGCCGCCCACGAACAGCACCAGGAGCGGTACAAGGTAGTCCTGCATCGTAAATACGAGCAACGCGGCTACGGACACCACCGCGGTGCCGAGGTAGAAGATCACGACCGCTTGCACCGGCGAGTGGCCCATATTGAGGAGGCGGTGGTGCAGATGTTGCCGGTCGGCAGTAAAGGGGCTCTGGCCTGCGCGCAACCGACGCACGACCGCAAGCGTGAAGTCGGCGAGCGGGAGCGCGAACACCGCGACCGGCAAGATGATCGGAATGTAGCTCGCGATCACCAGTTTCTGGTCGAGGGCTGCGGGATTGAGTTTGCCCGTGACCGACATCGTGCTCGCGGCCATGAGCAGACCCACGAGCAATGCCCCGGTATCCCCCATGAACATCTTGGCGCGGTGCCAGTTATAGGGCAGAAAGCCGATGCACACCGCCACCACGATGCACGCGATAAAGCCAGCGAGCGTCACCGCATCAATCTGCCCAATGCGGTCGTGCAGCAGGAAGGTGTAGATAAAGAACACGGAGTTAGAGATGATGGCGACGCCGGCGACGAGCCCGTCGAGGCCGTCCACAAAGTTGATGGCGTTCATCACGAGAGTCATCAGAAAGACGGTCAGCGCGAAGTTCAGCACTGCCGAGCCGACGACGAGCGTGTTACCGAACGGCAACGATACGATCTGCAATCCGTTCCAGGCGAGCAGTCCGGTCGCCACGAACTGGGCGCCGAGCTTGATCATCCAGTCGAGGTCGAGCAGGTCGTCAAGAATGCCCACGCCCGCAATGATCACGCAGGCCCCGGCGAGCGCCCACATCTCGGTGCTCTCGGTGTAGAGCGGCCGAAACTCGGGCAGCAGGGCACCCGTCATGAAGGCCGCGATCAGTCCCACGAACATGGCGACCCCGCCGAGCCGAGGGGTGGGCGTGTCGTGCACGTCGCGGGCACGCACTTCGGGGGCCAGGTTAAAGCGTCGGCTCAAGCGCAGCATGACGTAGGAGGCGACCGCGGTGACCACGGCCGCAACCGCCACGACAATGAAGTACGAGAGCACGTCAGTCCTCGATCGTCACCTGCGGGAGCGCTTCAGCCAGCGCCTCCCGAGTCACGCCCCCCTGACGCAATATACGAAGAGTGCCACCCTCCTCGGTGAGCCCGGTGGCGTCAATAATGGTCGAGGCCGAGGGGTGATCCGGAGCCTCGCCGTACTCAAGATAGACCGTGATCGACTCGCCGAGCATGGCTTCGGCGGCTTCGGCGGTGCGCGCCGCAGGCTCGCCCGTCGCGTTCGCCGAGGACACGGCGAGCGGGCCGGTTTCCTGCAGCAGCTCGAGGGCGAGGGGATGATTCGGGATGCGGAGCGCGACCGTGCCGCCCGTCTCGCCGAGGTCCCAGCTGAGGGCTGCGTTGGCACGCGTCACGATGGTGAGCGCACCGGGCCAAAAGGTCTCGGCGAGGGTGCGCAGCGGCGTAGTGACCTCGGCCGCGAGGGCATCGAGCGTCGCGACGTTGGGGATCAGCACGGGGGGCGGTGACTGGCGCGTACGACCCTTGGCGTCGAGCAGGCGCTGCACCGCCTCGGGCGTGAAAGCGTCGGCTGCGACACCGTAAACGGTGTCCGTGGGGATCACTGCCAGCTGCCCGCTACCGATCGCGCGCCTCGCGGCGCGCATCGCAGATAGGAGCTGAGTGGTGTCGCTGCAATCGTAGACCTCTGCCATAGCGCCCCAGCTTACTCCGGTTCGGCTGCGGATCGGGCCGTGGTGGCCCGTTCGCGCCCCGTGAGATCGGGGTGTGTGCGCGCGGCGTGCCAGCCATCGCGCTCGAGTAGGCGCCGGATCGCGGCCCCCTGTTGCTCGGTGTGCTCGAGCACGAGGAGCCCGCCGGGAGCCAGAAGATGGAGCCCGACGCGGCTCAGAACCCGGATCAGGTCGAGACCGTCGTCGCCGCTGTAGAGGGCGAGCTCGGGGTCGTGATCGCGCACCTCGGGGTCAACGGGCACCGCGGCCGACGGAATATAGGGCGGGTTTGAGGCCAGCACGGCGACCTTGCCCGCGAGTGGTGCAATCACACTTTGGACGGCATTCCCGCCGTCGAGCTGCGCCGCTTTGAGGGCCGGTGCGTCGAGATCCGTCACGTCGCCAAGCAGCAGCGTGACGCGGTCATCGCCCCACGTGGCGACGTTGAGGCCGGCCCAGGCGTGCGCATCGGGACTCTTCTCAACAGCCCAGACGCGGGCCTCTGGCACCTCATTCGCCATCGCGAGGGCGATGGCCCCGCTCCCCGTGCAGAGATCGAGCGCAATGGGATCCGGGACAGTGTTCAGTTCGTCGATCGCGAGCTGCGCGATCATTTCGGTCTCGGGCCGTGGCACGAAGACGCCCGGCCCGACCCGCAGCTCAAGCTGACGAAACGGGGCCCGACCGGTGAGGTGCTGCAGCGGGACCCGGCTGGCGCGATCTTCCCCCAGCGCCAGCAAGCGGCTAGCATCGGCGGGATCCAGGGCGCGTCCCATGATCGCGAGGGCCTGCACGCGGCCGCGGGACTCGCCGAGGACGTGGCCGGCGAGCAGTTCAGCGTCGGCTTCGGGGGTGGCGATGCCGACGGCCTGAAACGCTTCGCTGAGTTGGGCGAGCAGGTGCTGCAACGAGAGGGGGTCTTGAGCCATGTCACCACTTTCCCACACTCGCGGTGCGCGGCTCCTGCGCGACCACTTTGCATGTTCCGTGCATATTCCGCGCACTCCCTGCTCCCCCTCTGCGCGCGGGCGTAACACTGTGACACGTCGCATAACCTTCTATAACCGCTCCGATAAGGTGGGGCTATAGTAGGCGAGGTTCAACAATTGCAGGAGGATGCCCCCATGGCTCGGATTTACGACAACATCACGCAGGCTTTTGGCAAGACGCCCCTCGTGCGCCTCAACCGCGTTACCGAGGGCGCGGGTGCCGAGGTGTACGCCAAGCTGGAGTTCTACAACCCGGCGGGTTCGGTCAAGGACCGCATCGGCATCGCGATCATTGACGCGGCCGAAGAGTCGGGGGCACTGAAGCCCGGCGGCACGATCGTCGAGGGCACGAGCGGCAACACCGGTATCGCGCTGGCATTCGTTGGCGCGGCGCGTGGATACCGCGTCGTGCTCGTGATGCCCGAGACCATGAGCATCGAGCGTCGCAAGCTCCTCAAGGCGTACGGCGCGGAGATTGTGCTGACGCCCGGGGCTACCGGCATGCGCGGCGCAGTCGACAAGGCGCAGGAGATTGTTGACGAGACCCCCGGTGCGATTCTTGCGAACCAGTTTGGCAACGCCGCGAACCCGGCCGTGCATTACGCAACGACCGGCCCCGAGATCTGGGCCGACACCGACGGCAGCGTTGACATCTTTGTGGCGGGTATTGGCACCGGCGGCACGCTGACGGGCTCGGGCCGGTACCTGAAGGAGCAGAACTCCGAGGTGCGGGTCGTGGCAGTTGAGCCGAAGGACTCCCCCATCCTCACGGGCGGCCAGGCTGGCCCGCACAAGATTCAGGGCCTCGGCGCCAACTTTGTGCCCGAGGTGCTTGATACCGAGCTCTACGACGAGGTCATCGACGTGGAACTGGAAGACTCGCTGCGCCTCGCGCGCGAGCTCGCGACGAAGGAAGGCATCCTCGTTGGTATCTCGGGCGGTGCCGCTGTTGCTGCCGCGCTCGAGGTCGCTCGCCGTCCCGAGAACGCTGGCAAGAAGATCGTCACCGTCATTCCGGATTCGGGCGAGCGTTACTTCTCGACGCTCCTGTTCGCAGACCTCGAGGTCTAAGCTGGCGGGCGGCGTCGCGAGCAGCGCTTAGCCGCTGCCCACACGCAGCATCCAACGCGCCGTGTTTCGCACGCCGCATCTAACACGCCGCATCGCGGGGGTCGGGCATATTCTGCCGGGCCCCCGCGTTGGCATGATCGAGAAGGGTTTGGGCGACCCGATTCGATCCCGAATGGAATCGGTTTCTGTCCGATCAGCCCTACCCGAGAAGTGAAGCGAGGCAGAGTGAGCATCTTGTCGAGGATCCGTGAGGATGTGCGGTCGGCACGCGACCATGACCCGGCGGCCCGGGGATCGCTCGAAGTGTTCTTTATCTACTCGGGCCTGCATGCCGTGTGGTGGCATCGCATTGCACACGCGCTGTGGCGGCGGGGCGCACGGTTCGTGCCGCGCGCGATTTCGCAGGCCGCCCGCTTCTTTACTGGCATTGAGATCCACCCCGGGGCGACCATTGGCCGCCGCCTGTTTATCGACCACGGCATGGGCGTCGTCATCGGCGAGACCGCCGTCGTCGGCGATGACGTGCTGATCTATCACGGGGTCACGCTGGGTGGCACCGGGCACGGCCGAGGCAAGCGGCACCCGACCCTCGGGGATCGCGTTGTTGTCGGTGCGGGCGCCCAGCTGTTGGGAGCAATTGAGCTGGGCCACGATAGCGCTGTCGGATCGAACGCGGTCGTGGTGCGCTCGGCTCCCCCGTGGACGACGCTTACCGGTATCCCGGCGCAGGCCCGCCCCCGACGCGGGGCGCCTCGGGCCGAGCAGCCCGACATGGCGGATTTCTACATCATCTAGCCAGGTTCTGGGGCACTCACTTAGGCAACAAGCCATTCCAAGCGGCGAATCGCGCTACGGCAGCGTGGTGAAATCGGGAAGGCTGTCGACATCAAGCCCCGGAGGAGAGCCCGGACCAGGGCCGGGACCAAAACCCAAGCCGAATCTGCTGAGATGCTCGCTAGAGCCCGCGCCCGAAGTACCCCTCGACTCGTCCGAGCTTCCTACGCGGTCTGCTTGGACGTTCGTTTTGGTGCGGTACCGGCGCTCGGGCCGATCGACATAGTTGTCCCCGGTGGGGCTGGTCCAGGTCAGTATCCCGTCGGCGTCCTGAGTTACGCTCCACCGGAGCTCGGGCTTCAGATCGGGATACTTGAGGAGATGATGCTTGGGACAGAGGTGCGCAAGGTTGCCGATCGTGGTGGACCCGCCCTGCGCCCACTCAATGGTGTGGTCGATTTCACAACTTGAGGTCGAAACGCTGCATCCGGGGAACCGACAACGGCCGTCCCGGGCGATCAGGATCCGCCGCATGGCCTCGGTAGGTTGCCGCCGGTCTGTAGTGAGTACGGCTCCATCCGCTTCAACGATGGTGTGGTCCCAACCCGGCGCGACGGCCGCGAACTGGCGAGCCGTGATCGTATCGATGGGACCGTAGCCGTCGAGCGTCGCGGTGCCGCCGCTAGGGATCGTAATCGATATCGAGGCCTGAATTCCGGACGCCACCTGGCTCGTAGTCGTGGGCAATGCTGAGGTCGATGTCTTCGGTATGTGCTGGGAACCTGGCCCGCGTGGGCCCGCTGCTCCCATCGGGCTTTCACCGCCGGCGCGATTAGCCTCGCCCGGTATGCCGTGGTTGCCATCGTTGCCTCGGTTGATTGCCGTGACTGTGGCATCTGTGGCACCCGTGGCACCTGTGGCACCAGTGGCACCAGCGTTGTTAGTGTCATCGGCACCATTGGCACTCCCCGTGCTGTCGGTGCTGCTAGCGATGCTGAGGATGCCGCCCCTGCCGGGCCCGGCGGTATCGCCCAGGGTGCCCGTCAGGAGGATCTCTGCGAACGCATCGGCGCGGAGCGTGTCGAGGCTCCAGACTGCTTCGGCGTCCCGGAGCCGCTGGGCCTCGGCGCGTGCCACCTGTTGCGCCGCCGCTGAAAGTCGCGCATAGTTTGCCGGGAGCTTCGTGCGTGGATTCAGCTCGTCCGGCTCCAACGCCGACGCCGGAACCGGCGTCGGCCTAGCCTGGCGCCGCGCGGTCGCATCTTGGGTGGCGCGCAGCTTCACTGACTTCGCGATCCGGTCGATGCGACTCTTCGCGGCATACGCCAACACCGCCGGCAGGATCGCGCCCAGCTCAGCCATGCCGTCGGGGAGATTCTTCACCCAGACCGTGCGCGCCGCTGCCGCGTCGTAGTGCCGCTCGTCCACCGAACGCGGTTGCAGCGACTCCGCGGTGGCCCGCGCCTGCTTCACAAGCCGACCCGGAGTCGTTTCGACAGCCTGCGCCAGGCACGTCGCTTCGTATTGCGCCCGCTGTTCGGGCGTCAATGCGGCCGCCTCATTCACGATCACCCGCACGTGCGGCAGCGATACTCGCCCGTCGGCAAGCGCGGTAAACGTATCGGGAAACAGGTAACACAGGGCGTGCGCGCTGCCCATCAGTGTGAGCACCGTGCGATCGCTCAGCCCGGCGGGAACCGCGCACGCTGTCGCGACCGACCGCAGCATCACGGCGGTCTCTTGTGGCCCGCGCTCGCACTCGAGCACCGCCTCCTGCAGCTCGGCCAGCACTGCCATCTGACGGGACTGGGCTTGGGCGAGCGCTCTCGTTGCCTCGACGAACTCGTCGCGGAGTCGCGCGACCCGGTCGAGGTCGAGCTTGGTATCGACGGGAGCGCCGAACCGAACGCGAGAGCGCTTCGGACCGGACGGTTCGTCGCCGTCGCGCCCTGCGCTACTTCCGTGTATCGCGTCCATGTTTCGAGTAGACACCATGTCACCGACATTGCCCGCGAGGTCGCCGCACGCACGCCGGACTCCGAGCCAGAATCGGCGCCAAGAGAGGCAGAAACAGGACGGATCCCCGACCAGAACCGCACGAGAATCAACAAATCTGGCGTAAATTCGCCATTCTCGAGTGCCCGAATTCTTCTCGGTAGTCCACAGTGAATCCGCGAAACGTTAGGTGAGGACCCTACAAAACAGACCCAGAATACGCCCAAACCGGCCCCGTTCAGGCCACAATCCGGCCCCAATCCGGCTCAGCAGCCCCACCCCAACCCGATTTACCGCAGCCTGCGCCCGTGCTCCGCCATCCAGCGCTTCGTGCGACGGGTCTCCACAAAGATCATCGTGAGCCCCAGGATCCACAGCGGAACCTGCACGGCGAAGGCCCACTTAAAGGCGTGGAGCGAATAGTCCTCGGGTGATCCGGCACCCTGCACATCGAGCACCAGGCCGATAAACAGGATCGCGAGCAGCGTCGCGACAAAGCCGCCCGTATTCACGAGCCCGGTAGCAAACCCAGCGAAGCTCTGAGGCGAGTGCGATCGCAGCACCTCAAACGAGATCATCGAGGCCGGCCCGCCCAACGGCATCACCAGAATGAGCGTGATGAGGAGCCACATCGGCGGAGTTCCCGGCCAGAGAAACACGGTGATCCAGACGCTTGCGATCGCGATTGTGATCGCAACGTTGATCCACACGCGGCGCTCCACGAAGCGCGAGCTCACCGGTCCCAGCACTAGGCCAGCAAACATCGACGACAGTACCGTGATGCTGAGGAGGCCACCGGCCTCGGCGGGGCTGAGACCGATGCCGCCGGTCAGAAACGGGGTGCCCCAGAGCAGCAGAAACACGTTTGCCGCGAACGGAGAGGTGAAGTGCACCCAGAACGCGAGCCTGATCCCCGGGACCCGCAGCATGCGACGGGCGCGCCCGAAAAAGCCGAAGCCGGGGCGCGAGGCCACCACCGGAATCATGGCGGTTGCCGGGGGCGCGATCGATGATGTCACGGCCTCAGGCTCCCCCGCCAGAGAACGAGCATTGAGGGTGAGTTTGCCCCGTCTGCCGGTCATCCGCTCAATCAGAGTCGGAGTGCCCGGCCGATCGCGCAGCACGGCCGCCCCCACGATCGTTACAACGAGTCCGACCGCCGCGAGGCCCAGGAAACCGTTGGTCCAACCGGCGACCCCCACCAGCAGCGCGAGCGGCGTCACTGAGACCAGCTGCCCGGACTGCCCAATGAGCCCCGTCAGCTGGCTCACCGTGGGCAGCTGACGCACCGCAAACCACTCGGGCAGCAGCCGCATCACGCTAATAAAAGTGCAGGCATCTCCCGCCCCCACCAGCACGCGCGCCAAAATCGCGAGCCACACATCGGCCACGGTCGCCATCGCGACCTGACCGATAATCATGAGCACAGCGCCACCCAGCACCATGGCGGTCGTACCCACCCGATCGAGCATGAGACCGACCGGAATCTGCAGCGCCGCATACACAATCAACTGGATGACGGGAAACGCAGCGAGCGTCGTCGCATCGATTCCGAAGTGCTCTTGGGTAGCGGGTCCGAGCGATGCGAGCGAGGATCGGTTGATTACGGCCACGGCGTAGGCGATCGCGGCGACGCTCCACACGACCCATGGCAGTAGAGGTCGGGCGGTTCGCATGTCCCTACCCTATCGCCGCTGCACGGCAGCTAGAGTGCACTACCTGTCGCCTATCTGGGCTCTGTGCCGCTGACTCTGCCCTGGCTCTCAACCAGAATGCCGCACGAGCCATACGACGTCTGCAAACTACTGCTCCGGATCAAGTTCCCGCCCCGCCCTAACTTCTATGCAACCGCATTACGATCGGGCAG
Organism: Leucobacter salsicius M1-8; assembly: GCF_000350525.1. GTDB lineage: Bacteria > Actinomycetota > Actinomycetes > Actinomycetales > Microbacteriaceae > Leucobacter > Leucobacter salsicius. The sequence goes on from NZ_AOCN01000003.1 coordinate 33,143, forward strand.
CGGCGGTCCCGCCGGAAAGTCGCGCCTCGTCAGATCCATAAACATGGCGTCCTCGAGCGCCCCGCCGGGGCGCACCTGGTAGTCGCGCAGCACACCGATGCGCTGAAATCCGAGCCGCTCATAGCTGCGAATTGCGCCCTCGTTGAAGACGTTTGGGTCGAGCGTGATGCGGGTGACCCCCTCCGCAAACTCCTGCGCTGTCGCGAGAGCGATCGCTTCCTCACCAATGCGGCGGCCGCGAAACCCGGTGCCGATAAAGATGTGCATGACGGTCGTCGGGTACTCGGGGTCGTCGCCGCGGTAGACAAACAGCGCACCAGCGCAGCGTCCCTCGACCTCGATGATCTGCGCGACATTGCCGCACACAATGATCTCCTCATGCACCCGCTCTGGCGTGTAACCGACCCACCACAGCGCCACCTCTGGCTCGTGAAGAATCTCGAGCAGCGGTCCCGCATCCGCCGCGACCGGGGGCCGCAGTGTGACGAGCGGGCCAGATACCCGGGCGCGATCCGGAGCTACAGCGGCGGGCATTGAGTCTTCGTGCATCATTGCGGTCATGCGTACAGAATACGCGTAAGGTCAGACACTCACGCACGCACAAAGCCCCGAGTCTCACGCGATGCGTGGGACTCGGGGCTCAGAACGGCACCGCCGAGTGGACTACTCGCCGAGGTTCGCCAGGCGGTCTTCCTCGTCCATGCGAATGCAGGACTCGATGACGGCGTCGAGCGCGCCGTTCATCACGTGATCAAGGTTGTACGCCTTGTATCCCGTGCGGTGATCGGCAATGCGGTTTTCGGGGAAGTTGTACGTGCGAATGCGCTCGGAACGATCCATGGTCCGGATCTGGCTCGAGCGGTGCGCGCTGGCCTCGGCCGCGGCTTCCTCCTGCATGCGCGCGAGCAGGCGCGCGCGCAGTACGCGCATACCCGCATCGCGGTTCTGCAGCTGGCTCTTCTCGTTCTGCATCGCCACCACAATGCCCGTGGGGATGTGGGTGATGCGCACCGCGGAGTCGGTCGTGTTGACCGACTGGCCGCCGGGGCCGCTCGAACGGTAGACGTCGATCTTCAGATCGTTCTGCGCGATCTCGACCTCTTCGGGTTCATCTGCCTCGGGGTAGACGAGCACGCCCGTTGTCGAGGTGTGGATGCGACCCTGCGACTCGGTGACGGGCACGCGCTGCACGCGGTGCACGCCACCCTCGTACTTGAGGTGCGCCCAAGCGCCCTGCGAAGGGTCGGTCGCCTTGGTCTTGATGGCGACCTGCACGTTCTTGTACCCACCAAGATCGCTCTCGTCCTTCTCGAGGATCTCGGTCTTCCATCCCTTGGACTCTGCGTAGTGCATGTACATGCGCAGCAGATCGGCGCCGAAGAGCGCCGACTCAGCGCCGCCCTCACCGCCCTTGATCTCCAGGATGACATCGCGCGCATCGTCGGGGTCGCGCGGGATCAGGAGACGGCGAACCTTCTCCTGAGCCTCGGCGAGGCCAGCCTCGAGATCTGGGATCTCTTCGGCAAACGCCTCGTCCTCTTTCGCGAGCTCGCGCGCCGCCTCGAGGTCTTCACCTTGGTGCTGCCACTGTTCGTAGGCGACCTTGATCTTGTTGAGCTCGGCGTAACGGCGGTTCACCTTCTTCGCGCGTGCCGCGTCGGCATGCAGCGCGGGGTCGGCAAGCGTCTCTTGCAACGCCGCGTGCTCCTTGAGCAGCGTCTCGACCTGTTCAAACATGTTTCCTCCGGGAATTAGTGTCGTGTCGTGACCGTGAGCGCGTGGGCGCTAGGCCGCGGAGGTGGTCTGGAGCGCTGCCGCGCCGCGCGTGTGCGAACGCTCGGCGTCCACGGTCACCTTGGCGGGTGAGGTGGCAGCAAAGCGGATCTCGCAGTTTGCGACGGGACGCAGTTCACGCAGCAGCTGCTTGTCTGCCGCGACACCGGTCTTCGAAGCGGCGGTAGCGAGAACGGTCAGCGAACCGGCGTTCTCGGCGTTGCGGGCGGCGCCCAGCACGCGGCGCACCTGCGTGACGGCGAACTCGTCAATGACACCGTGTGCGGGGCGAGCCGATACGGGCTGAGCCTGCGCGTATGCACGGGCCAGGTCACCGACCGAGTCGATGAGCACGACCACGTCGTGGCCGAGCTCGGCCAGGCGGCGGGCCCGGTCGATGCCCAGCTCGGCAACGGTGGCCTGATCCTCTGCGGGGCGCTCGAACGAGGCTGCGACAACTTCACCGTTCACCGTGCGGGTGAGGTAGGTGATGTCCTCGGGCTGCGCGTTCGAGAGCAGCAGCATCAGGTGTGCGTCGGGGGCGTTGGCGCTGACCGCTGCTGCGAGCTGGCTGAGTACCTCGACGCCGCGAGCGGGCTTCGGAACCACGAGCAGTCCACGCTGGCCGAAGCCAATGGGAGCTGCTGAGTCGATTTCGCGGCCGATGCCTGCGCCGGTCGCAAGCTTGAGCTGACGCTCGGGGTAGACCGCCGGGAGCTCAGCGAACTCGACGCGCGTCTCATTTTCCTCGAGCGTGCGACCGTTGATCGAGTCAACCTTCACGATGGCGTTGTACTTCTGGCGCCCGGCCTGATCGCCCTCGCGGGGCTGGCGGATGGCACCGACGACTGCGTCGCCGCGCTTCATGCCGTACTTCTTGACCTGGCCGAGCGATACGTACACGTCACTGGTGCCGGGCAGGTAGCCGCTCGTGCGCACAAACGCGTAGTTGTCGAGCACGTCGAGAATGCCCGCGATGGGCAGCAATACATCGTCCTCAGAGATCTCGGGCTCGAGATCATCGCCCTGCCCACGACGCTTGCGGTCGCGCTGGCGGGTGCGGCTCGAACGGGTCTCGCCGTTCTTGTCGCCTTGCTTGTTCGAATCGGGGCCGTTCTGGCTTTCGCCGTTCTTCTGGCCGCGCTGATTCTTCTGGTTCTGGGTCTTCGCGTCATCCGACTCCGACTCAGTCTGCGGTGCATCGGTGGCCTCAGCCGCGTCCTGCTTCTGACCGCGACGGCCACGCGTACGACCGCGTGCCGGCCGATCGGCGTCGCCCTGAGTAGCATCGGCCTGAGCCGCGTCGCCCTTCGCATCGTCGGTGCTGGCAGCGTCGCTTTTCACCGAGTCTTCGGTGGGCTGAGCTTCTGCTGCCTGAGCAGCATCGTTCTGGGTCGCTGCCTGGTCGCCCGAGGCCTGAGCTTCCTCGGCCTCGGCGGGCTTTGTGGCCTTCGTGACGCGGGCGCGACGGGTGCGCTTAGCGGGCTCCTCGGCGGGAGCGGCCTGCTCTGCAGGTGCCGGATCAACAGCCGGTGCCGCAGCGATTGCGTCTCCTGCAGCCGACTCTGCGGGGGCAGCGTCATCCGCCGGAGCCTCGACAGCCTTCTTACGACTGCGCGTAGCGCGCTTCTTCGGAGCCTCAGCGGGCACCTCCGCGTCTGCAGCTACGTCAGCGGCGGCCTCAGCAGCGGGGGCCTCGGGTGCCTCTACCTGCTCGGTCGGTGCCTCGACGACCTTCTTGCGGCTGCGCGTAACGCGCTTCTTGGGAGCCTCGGCAGCGGCCTCGGCGGCGGCGGCCTCCACAGCTGCTGCTGCGGGGGCCTCCACCGTTACGGGCGCTACGGCCTCGCCGGCCGGTGCGGTGACGCGGCGCGATGCGCGCTTGCGCACCGGCTTCTCAGCTGCCGGGGCAGCCGCGTCGGTGTTTGAGCCAGCAACTGCGCCAGCCTGAGTTTCGATTACGTTGTCTTCCACGGTGTTTTCCTCCACAGTGTTTTCCTATCGGAATGTCGCGGGGGAAAGTGCTACGCACGTTACCCTCCCGCGAACTCGCACAGATTGTGCTTCGGGATCGCCGGGCAAAAGCCTCAGCAAGGGAACGATCCACACTTCCACAGCGGCAAAGACACCGTGCGCCGAATCAGACGATGACGACGGAGCGCTACTGGGAAACTCGCGATGAAACCGCGGGGATCGGCTCCACTGTAGCACCCTTCGTATCGACTGCGAGGGTCAAAACTCGCCAATCCGGGTGCTTCTCAGCCACCAGATCGGCCGCCGCCATGCGCTCCTGAGGCCCGTTCGACAGCACGAGCACCGACGGCCCCGCGCCCGAAACGACGGCGGAGTGGCCTGCGTCACGCAGCTCCGCAATCAGGTCGCGCGTGCCCGGCATCGCCGCACCGCGGTAGTTCTGATGCAGCCGATCCTCGGTTGCTTCAAACAGCAGATCGGGGCTCTGCGTGAGCGCCGCAATCAGCAGCGCCGAACGGGAAACATTGAACACGGCGTCCTCGTGCGGCACCTGCTGCGGCTGCAGACTGCGTGCCAGCTCCGTGGACATCGTGAAGCTCGGAACAAGCACGAGCGGCGCCACGCCACGATCCACCATCAGTTTCTTGAACTTAGGACCCTCGGGCGTGGTCCACGCGATCGTAAGACCCCCGAACAGTGCGGGGGCCACGTTGTCGGGGTGGCCTTCGAGCTCCGTCGCGAACGCGAGCAGCTGGGCGTCGGTAAGCGTCACGGGCGACTCAGGGTCACTCTCGAGCAGCCCCGCTGCAATCATCACACCGGCAACGATCGCAGAGCCCGATGAGCCCATGCCGCGCCCGTGCGGGATCCGGTTGTGCGCGTCGAGCTCAAGCCCGGGCAGGTCACGGCCCAGGCGCTTGTACACGTGGGCAGCTGAGCGCACCACGAGGTTCGTGGCGTCGGTGGGCACTTCGCCCTCGCCTACGCCCGTCACGTGCACGAAGGCGCCCGGCTCGTAGCGGGTGACCGCGACGAGCTCGTCACCGTACGCGAGCGCGATGCCGAGCGTGTCGAATCCAGGGCCCAGGTTGGCGCTGGTTGCGGGGACCCGCACTCGCACCGCACGCTGGCCGGCGGCGGGCGATCCGGAGCTTGCAGCTACCGCTGCCGCGCTCACGCGTTGCCCTCGAGACGCAGGACGCTGGTAACCTCGTGCACCAGGTCGGTAGCGCGCAGCGCATCGACCATGGCAGCGAGGTCGGCCTCGCGAGCGACGTGGGTTCCGATCACGAGCGATGCGCGATCGGGCGCGCCGTCGGCAATGTTCTGCTCGACGCTGGCGGCCGAGACACCGTGCTCGGCGAGGATGCCGGCGATGCGGGCGAGCACACCGGGCTGGTCGCGCACCTCGAGCATCACCTGGTAGGCCGTGTTGACCGCGCCAACGGGCAGCAGGGGCAGGTCGGCGTGCAGCGAACCCGCGATGCCGGGGCCACCAACGACGTGGCGGCGAGCCGCCGAGACGAGGTCGCCCAGCACTGCCGAGGCGGTCTCTGCGCCGCCAGCGCCCGCGCCATAGAACATGAGCTCGCCTGCGGCAACGGCCTCGACGAAGACGGCGTTCTTGCCGCCGTAAACCGCAGCGAGCGGGTGGTCGCGGCGAATCAGGGCCGGGTACACGCGGGCCGAAACACCCTCGGTACCGTCGGCCGTGGTGATGCGCTCGGCGATCGCGAGGAGCTTGATGACGAATCCGGCGTTCTTCGCGGTCTCGATCTGCTCGAGCGTGATGTTCGCGATGCCTTCGCGGTATACCGCGTCGACGGGAACCACGGTGTGGAAGGCGATCGAGGCGAGGATGGTCGCCTTCTGCGCGGCGTCGTAGCCCTCGACGTCAAGTGTCGGGTCGGCCTCGAGGTAGCCCAGCTCGCTTGCCACGCGCATGGCGTCTTCGGCGCTGTCGCCAAAACGGTCCATGCGGTCGAGGATGTAGTTTGTTGAACCGTTGACGATGCCCATCACGCGCGTGATGTGGTCGCCCGCGAGGCTCTCGCGCAGCGGGCGCAGGATTGGGATCGCCGCGGCGACCGCTGCCTCGTACGACAGCTGCGCACCAACCTGCTCCGCGGCCTCAGCAAGCTCGGGGCCGTGCGCCGCGATGAGCGCCTTGTTGGCGGTCACGACGTCGGCGCCGCCCTGCAGCGCCTGCAGGATCAGCGTCTTGGCAGGCTCAATGCCACCCATCAGCTCGATCACGATATCGGCACCCTGCACGAGACGCTCGGCGTCGCTCGTAAAAAGCTCCTGGGGCAGGTCGACGTCGCGCTTCGCGTTCACGTCGCGAACGGCGATGCCGGCGAGGGTCAGGCGTGCGCCGATGCGCGCGGCGAGCTCGTCGCCGTGCTCGAGGATAAGCCTGGCGGTCTGGGCGCCCACCGAGCCGCAGCCCAGCAGGGCGACACGTAGGTCACGATATTCGTTCACTTCACTGTCTCCGATCGTCATGTGTTGCGCCGCACACGTGGTGCGCGGCAGGTCGTGGGGTCGGCGCGTGGCGCTGCGATGGTGCAGTGCTGGACATGTGCGAGGCGTTGTCGCCGCTTCTGCCCGCGCCGATTTGGTTAGTGCGCAGCCGGCGGAATCTCACACGCTGCAGCCCGGGGTGCGGGGCTCCAGGGTGTTGCGCCCGACACGCTCTTCGCCAGCAGTTGTTCCTCGGTCTCGCCCTCCACGATGAGGCGGGCGGTGCCGTTAGTGACGGCAACAACGGGCGGCCGGGGCACGTAGTTGTAGTTGCTCGCCAGCGACCAGCAGTAGGCGCCGGTCGTCGCCACCGCGAGGGTATCGCCGGGGCGCACGTCGCCGGGCAGCAGGTCGCGCGGCACCACAATGTCGCCCGACTCGCAGTGCTTGCCGACGACGCGGGCCAGGGCCGGTGCCGCCGAGCTCTCGCGGTTCGCGAGCACGACGTGGTAGTCGGCGCCGTAGAGTGCGGGGCGTGCGTTGTCGCTCATGCCGCCGTCGACGCTCACGTACAAACGCTCGCCGAAGCCGAGGTCTGCCGGGTCGGCTGCGGCATCACTGCCCGCGAGCTGCACGGACTTGGTCGTGCCGACCGTGTACAGCGTGACGCCGGCCTGGCCGATAACCGAGCGGCCGGGCTCGAAGGCGAGCTTGGGCACGGGCACGCCGAACTCCTCGCAGCTCGCGGCAACAATGTCAGCGAGTTCGCGGGCAATGCGCGACACCTCGGGTGCCTCGTCTGCCTGAGCCGGGGTGTAAGCGATACCGAAGCCACCGCCGAGGTTGAGCTCGGGAATGTCTCGGCCCGCAAGCTTCGCGAGCTCGGGGTATACACCGAGCAGGCGGCGTGCCGACTCGCGGAAGCCCTCGGTCGCGAAGATCTGTGAGCCGATGTGGCAGTGCAGTCCGACGAAGTCGAGCGAGTCGTGGCCGAGAATCTGGGCGACGAGCTTGGGGGCGTCGGCGAGCGGGTTGCCGAACTTCTGATCCTCGTGCGACGTCGCAAGGAAGTCGTGGGTGGAGGCGTGCACGCCGCTGTTGACGCGCAGGCGCACGCGCTGCACGCGGCCCTGGGCGGTCGCGACGCTGGCGATGCGCTCGATCTCGATCGCACTATCGATGATGATGGTGCCGACGCCCGCCGCTACGGCGCGCTCGATCTCGCTGATCGACTTGTTGTTGCCGTGGAAGCCGATGGTCTCGGGCTTTACGCCGGCCGCCAGTGCGACGGCGAGCTCTCCCCCGCTTGCGACGTCAATCGCGAGGCCCTCCTCGGCCATCCACTCGGCAACCTCGACGCACAGAAACGCCTTGCCCGCGTAGTAGACGGTCGCGGTGGTGCCGATGCGCTCGGCCTCGCTCCTGAGGGCATCGCGTACCTCGCGGGCCTTGGATCGAGCGGCGTCTTCGTCGATGACGTACAGCGGTGAGCCGAACTGCGCGGTGAGATCGGTGGCGCGAATCTCGCCAATCTTTAGTTCACGGCACTGGTTGCCGCGTCGCGCCGAGGGCGGAAACACGCGGGTGTCGATGGCGTTCAGGGCGGCAGGCTGAGTCTGCTCGGTCACTGGGGGCTCCTGAGAGGGGGAAACGGGTTCAAGGACGCGCTCGCATCGGTTGCATCATGCAACGCGTGGCGAGCGGACCCGGCTTGGCCCCTGAAGCCGTGCGAACGGAGACGTGGGTCTCAGAACGAACCCCTCTAGCCTATCGCGGCTCGTATGCGGTCGGTGCCACGGACACGTCATATGACGATGCACGAAAGCGCCCGGAAGGTTCCGCCCCAGTACGAGCGAGCCCTTCCGAGCGCTGTCGTCAGAGGAACTACCCGACTCCCTCGAGCATCTCAGTATGCGTGTTACCGACGTTGAGTAGTACCTCGGGCCGGTTCGCCTTGATCCACCAGAATCGCGCGAAGGCAACGAGCATCGTGGCTGCAAAGAGGTACGGGATCAAGTTGATCGGGAAGGCGGGGGCGGGCCACACATTGGCGAAGAACACGTATGACATGGCTAGCACTGCGATCGTGGCACACACCCACACCAGGCGGTTGGGAAGCCGTTCGCGGGTCGTGTAGACGACACCGGCGATTGCGACGAGCGCATACGCGACCATGTAGCCGTAGGTGCCATAAGTGTCGACCCACACGACGATTTCCATCGGGTGCGTTCCTATGAGAAGTAGGACAATGTCGAGCGCGATCGCAGCCGGGCCAGCGATGAGCAAGACACGGTGCGGAGTCAGGTGCTGCTCGTGCGTGCGGCCGAAACGCTCGGGCACGATGCCTTCCTTACCCATCACGTATACGATGCGTCCGACAACATTCAGCGGTGCCACCACGACGGCAAAGAACGACGCTGCAACGCCCAGCACCAGCACGGGCGCAAACCAGGCAGGCATGCCGATGCGCTCGTCAATGGCCTGGAGCGGGCTCGCGACAGTGCCCAGGTCGTCACCAAGCACGGCGATCTGGGTGTACGCGGCGAAAACGTACAGCACACCCACGGTGACGGCACTCCACATAATCGCGCGCGGAATCGCGGTGTGCGGATTCTTCGCCTCACGCCCGAGTGCGTCAGCCGACGAGAATCCCACGAAACCGAGGATACCGAGCACCATGCCGGCGGCTACGCCCTGAAACTGAACGCCCTCAAACGAGAACTGTGCGGGGTCCCACGCATCAGGCCCGAGCCAGATGAGTGCCGCAATGAGCAGCACCAGAATAATGAAAACCGACACCAGCTCGAGCACGAGCGACACCCGAGCTGAGACCCTGATGCCGCGGATCGTGAAGAACGTTGCCAGGCCGCCGATGACAATCGCGAGGCCGATGAGCCATCCAGTGCTTTCGGCCGCCTGGATCCCAAAGATACCCAGGAAGTCAGCGGCGTACGAGACCGCGCCACCCAAGGATCCGGCCGCGATGCCCCAGGACCCAATGAGCAGTGCCACCCCGGCCGCAAATGCTCCAGTGGGCCCCAGGCCCTTGGCGACATAGGTGTAGAGCGAACCTGCCGAGGCGTGCCGGCGAGCGAACATCGAAACGATGTAGCCCACGCAGAGGATCACGATCGTTGCGAGCACGAATGCGAACATCGTGCCGTTGCCCGCGCCTATGAAGATCGAGGCAGCCGTGAATGCAATGACGGCGCTGGGGGCGATACTTGCGATGGCCTGAGCGGCGAGTTCGGGGCCCGACATGACCCCTTCGCGAAGGCCAGCGTCAGATTTACGGGTAGTCGTTTGCGTCATAATCTCTCCGATGAGTTGACTAAATTTGAGGGATTTACGGAATCAAGAGCGTGCGCAACACGCCCCCGGTTTCGAGGTCATCGAGTGCCTCTGCCGCTTCGTCGAGCGGTCGGCGCCCCGAAATCAGCGGATCGAGCAGCAGCTGGCCGTCCATGTAGCGGTCAACGAGCGCCGGAATATCAATCGAGGGTCGCACCGAACCATAGTTTGAGCCAAGAATGCGCTGATCTGCTTCGGCGAGCACGAGCGGTTCGAACGACGCCTTCGCACCCGTCGGCGGCAGCCCAACAATCACAGAGGCACCGCCCAGACCGAGCATCCGGATCGACTGCTCCGTGGTGATCGTGCGTCCGATCGCGTCAAACGCGTAGTCGACGCCATCAGGGATCAGTTCGAACAACTGTTCAACTGCATCGCGCTCCGACGCGTCGATACGATCGGTCGCCCCAAACTGAACTGCCATGTGGGTCTTCTCGGGCACCACATCGATCGCGATAATTCGCTCGGCGCCTGCGAGCTTCGCCCCCTGAACAACGTTGAGGCCCACGCCGCCGCAACCAATCACGGCGACGGTTGATCCCGGCTCAACAGCGGCGGTGTTCAGCACCGCACCCACCCCCGTGGCAACGGCGCATCCGACAACGGCGATGACGTCGAGCGGCGCATCATCGCGCACCTTGATGGCGCCCGAGGCGGGCACCACGACCTCCTCGGCGAACGATGAGACCCCGAGGTAGTGATGGATCTGCTCATCACCCAGCGTCAGGCGTGAGGTCCCGTCGAACAGCACGCCCTTCGGCGCCACCACAGTCGCAACCTTCTGGCATCGTGCCTCGTGGCCCTGCTGGCAGTAGCGGCATTCGCCGCACGGCGGCACCCAGCTCAGCACGACGTGGTCGCCAACAGCGAGGGAGGTGACGCCTTCACCCAGCTCAACCACGACACCCGAGCCCTCGTGACCCATCACCATTGGGGCGGGGGCGTCCCACTCGCCGCGCTTCACGTGAAGGTCTGAGTGGCATACGCCGGCAGCGGCAATCTTGACGCGAACTTCTCCCGCACGAGGTGCAGCGAGGGTGACGTCGGCCACCTCTGCTCGAGTAGCGGGATCGCGAAACACGACAGCTTTCATGGGTACTCCTTTGTGATCTACCACCTGCGTTTAGCCCCGCCTCCGATGGCGGGGTGCGCAGTGCTCCTGAGATCGTACGAGGTAATCCGCCACCGCCACACTGTGCCATTGGATGGTTATGATTCACCGAAGTGACCGAACGGTACACTCGACACATGGCATTAGATGTACAGGCGATCGCGCGCAGGTTGGGCGGCACTGTCGCCGCCCACGGAATCACCGAGCGGACCCGCGTCGATCGGGTCACCCCGTTGGACGAGTTTCTCGTCGTGGGCAACCCCGAGTATTCAACGCTGGTCACCGGAGAGGCCGATAGTCTCGAGATTCGCCTAGCTCAGGCTGGCACCTCGGAAGATGCGATTCTCGGTGCGGTGTTCGTCACGAACAAAGATACGACCGAGCTGCGGGCGTTGCTCAGTCAACACGGGATGACCGCGGTGCTCGGTTGCAGGTGTTCTGGGGCCACCCTCTTTCAGTCGTTGCGTGCCATGCTCGCGGAGGACGTCGCGGCATCTGACCGTCTCGCAACAGCGGGCATGAATGTACTCACCCAGGTCGCACGGCGTGGCGGTGTAACCGCGGTCATGGCCGAACTCGTGCACCGAGTGGATGGTTGGGCGGTGCTTCTCGATGCCGCGGGCGACCCCATCGCGACCGCCGGTGCCGGGCGCTTGCACGTTGCCGACGCGATTTCCGTCGCGTTGGGCAGGGCCGTTCGGGTGCGGCATCCTGGCCTTCAGGTGCACCAGGTGGGCACGGACCAGGATCTCGTCGGCCACCTCGTCATAGCCACACGCTCCGGCGCCACGAGTCGCGCTCGGGATCTTGCCGAGCAAGCTGCGGCACTCTGTGATTTGCTGTTACGCACCAGCAATCCATCGCGCACAGAGAACCTCGGCCGCGCGGCTCTCATCGACGTCCTTGATGCCGGCGGACGTCCTTCCCAGGACCTCTTGCGTCGCTGGGGTGTGCACGAGCAGGTCCTGACCGCTTTCGCTGTTGGGACGCGAACCCGCACCATCGATGTCGAGCGGCTCGTGCGCAGATGGCTCGATGAACTGGGGGCCGAGCATATGTTTACATTCTCAGGCAGTGTGGCGCGCGGGTATGTGCGTGCCGATCTGGCCGACGCCCTCGTGTCACTCGTCTCCAGGCACGTCGCGGTCGGTGACGTGCCTCTCTCACTGGGGTTGGGTGAGCCCTCCCCCGTGGACCGGCTCGTACGCAGCGCAGCGCAGGCACGCCAAGCGCTAGAGTCCGCACTCGAGAATGGTGAGCGGACAGTTCGGTTCTCCCGGCTCGCGACCGTCGAACTCGTGCTGAAGAATCTAGCCGGGCCCGCAAACGATTCCCTCAAGTTGCTCTTACAGCCGCTGACCCAGGCAGACGGCGCCCAAGGTGACCTCACACTCACCCTGCGGGTATTCCTTGCAGAACACGGTGCCCACCGGCGCAGCGCCGGCCGACTGGGCATTCATCGACAAACACTCCACGCTCGTCTGCAGCGCATCGAAGAACTCACAGGTCTATCGCTCGACCGCGCCGACGACCGCGCGGCGGCCTGGTTTGCCCTGCGCGCATCTGGTCAATGAGCACCCAGGTCGGGTACCGTAATCGAGCATGACGAGCAATAGAGCTTGGGCACTCGCCTCGGCGATTTCGTGCGTACTGCTATTAGGTGGGTGCACGAGCGGTTTGACGCCGACCGATCCTGGGTAAGACATGCCACCGACCTATGATGCTCCCGCAGGGGGCGGGCCCGAGGCACTCATCACTGGAGAGCTGCGTTACAGCGAGGGTTGCGTCTCGCTGCTGGCCGATGACGGCACCGAAACATTTCTGGTATTCACCTCGGTGGGTGCACCCGTCGTTTCAGGAACCACGTTGACCTATGACGGCGCCCAGTACGAACTCGGTAGTAAGGCAAGCTTTGGTGGGGGCTACGGTATCCCAGCGAATGTCAGCGTCGTTTGTGGCGGAGCTGACGACGCGAACTGGTTTACTGTCTCGAGCCCAGGCACTACCGGGAACGAGTAGCTGACTCGAACTACGCGCAGGTCCCGGGTTCCTGCTGCGCAGGGTCTGACAGGATCGTCGGGGACAGCGCCGCCCGCAGGGTCACCGATCCGGTACTCGACAGATCAATTGCCGTGAGCTCAATCCCTCGCGGCAGCCGATCCGCAATGCACACGCTCTGCGGTTTCAAGATCGGGTCTAGTAGCGAGCCGGTCGCCGCCCCCAGCTGCTCAGCGGACAGGTCAAACCCTGCGGCCTTCACGCCGGTCGGCTCGACCGTCACCTCACCGTTTTCGACGCCCAAGTGCAGAGAGGCTTCCAACGACACCCCTTGGCCGAAGAGCTCGAGCGAGCGGCCAACGACAAGGTCGTCTCCGCGCACCTCCCCCGACTGCGCGATTCCCTGCGTGAGCATCTCAATCGTGGGGCCGAGCTCGTCCTTGGGAACGGTGAGCGCCACGGTCGCGCCCTGAATTTCGCCGGTGGTCGGGTTGAACGGGGTGAAGTCCGCGTGCACGCGCGCGTCGGCAGTGAGCCCCTCAATGATGGGCACCCCGGGCGCAATGACGGCCACATCGTTCACGCCGCCGCGCAGCGCACCAATCACCGTAGAACCACCCAGCTCAACATCGATGGGATGGTCGTCGCTGAGCTTGAGCTCGCTGCGCACCGCCCCCTCGATGACCCCCGGAATGATGAGCCTGAGCGCGACCTCTGCCGCGCCCACGAGCAGCGCGAGCACGGCAACCACGCCCAGTGCTCGCGCCCACCACCGTGGCTTGCGCTGTGTCATTGCGATCCGGATCGAGATCTAGAGGCGCTCGGGCGCCGAGACACCGATGAGATCGAGGCCGTTGCGCAGCACCTGACCCGCGGCGTCATTCAGCCACAGGCGGGTGCGGTGCAGGTCACCGATCGGCTCCTCGCCGAGGGGCAGCACGCGGCAAGCGTCGTACCAGCTGTGGTACGCCGAAGCCAGCTCCTCGAGGAAGCGTGCGACGCGGTGCGGCTCGCGCAGCTCCGCGGCACCCGCGACGATGCCGGGGTACTGCTGCAGCTTGCCGAGCAGCTCGGCCTCGGTCTCGTGCGTGAGCAGCTCGGGCGCGAAGGCACTGCGGTCGATGCCTGCCGCCTCAGCGTTGCGGTCAACGGCGCAGGTGCGCGCGTGGGCGTACTGCACGTAGAAGACCGGGTTGTCGTTGGAGCGGCTGCGCACCTGTTCGCCGTCGAGCGCGAGCGGCGAGTCTGCCGGGTAGCGTGCGAGCCAGTAGCGCAGGGCGTCGGCACCGAGCCACTCGAGCAGGTCGTCGAGCTCGATGATGTTGCCCGCGCGCTTCGACAGGCGTGCACCGTTGAGGTTCACGAGCTGGCCGATGAGCACGGTGACGTCGGTCTCGATGTTGTCCCCCGCGGCACCGGCGATTGCCGTGAGGCGTCCGATGTAGCCGTGGTGGTCTGCGCCGAGCAGGTAGATCTTCTCGCCGAAGCCGCGATCCTTTTTCGACAGGTAGTATGCCGCGTCGGCCGCGAAGTAGGTGTAGATGCCGTTGCCGCGGGTGAAGACGCGGTCCTTGTCGTCGCCGAAGTCGGTCGTGCGCACCCAGGTGGCGCCGTCTTCGTCGTAGACGTGGCCCTGCTCGCGCAGGCGTTCAATCGCGGACTCGATGGGGCTGGGTTCGCCGTTCTCGCCCTTCGCGTGCAGCGTGCGCTCCGAGAAGAAGACGTCGAAGTGCACGTTGAAGCGCTCGAGTGAATCCTTGATCTCGGCGAGCTGCATCTGGTAGCCGAGCTCCTCAGCCTGCTCCTGCGCGGCCTGGCGGTCCGTGGCAGCGAGCTCGGCGAGGCCGGGGATCTGCTCCTTGATGCGGGCACCGAGCGACTGGATGTACGCTCCCGGGTACGCGTCCTCGGGAGCTTCCTCGCCGAGGGCGGCAGCCAGCACCGAACGGCCAAACTTGTCCATCTGAGCGCCTGCATCGTTGATGTAGTACTCGCTCGTGACGGTCGCGCCAGCGGCACGCAGTACGCGGGCAGTCGAGTCACCGAGGGCGGCCCAGCGGGTGTGGCCCATGTGCAGCGGACCCGTGGGGTTTGCCGACACGTACTCGAGGTTGATGTTCTCACCCGCGAGCGTGTTGGTGCGGCCGTACTCGTAGCCCTGCTCGACCACGCGGCGGGCGGTCTCGCCAGCGCTTGCGGCGTCGAGGGTGATGTTGATGAAGCCGGGGCCGGCGATCTCGGCCTTGGCTACACCGTCAATGGCGGTAGCCTCAGCGACGACCTGCTCCGCCAGTTCGCGCGGGTTGACGCCCAGCTTCTTGGCAAACTTCATGGCCACGTTCGAGGCCCAGTCACCGTGCGCTCGGTTTTTCGGTCGCTCCACCTGCGTATCAAGCTCGGTGACCTCGATGTCACTGCCTCGGTCGGCGACGATAGCGGTCAGGATGCGGGCGATTGCTGCGGAGAGTTCTTGTGGCGTCACAAGGGGTAAGTCTACTCGTCTCGCGATGATCATTCTGCCAGGTTGTGGCTATGTGTTTCCGTAGACGGCTGCGCACTCGGGGGGTCTGCTGAAGCTTTGATTGACTCGGGTTTCTTCAGGCCGCGAGTGCGACGCTGCCTACATTAACAACTTCAAACTCGACCGGGGTCAACTTCCCAAGCCCACGCTGGCGACGCTTGCGATGATACTTCCCCTCAATCCACGCCACGATCGCGAGACGAAGCTCCAGCCGCGTTTCCCACACCTTCCGGTCGAGCACATTTTTCTGCAGGAGCGAGAAGAAGCTTTCCATCGCCGCGTTGTCGCCCGCCGCCCCTACACGCCCCATCGACCCCTGCAACTGGTGCCTGGTGAGCGCGTGTTGGAAGCTCTGCGATCGAAATTGACCGCCTCTGTCTGAATGCACAATCGTGCCTACCGGATTCCCGCGCTGCTCCACCGCGTTCGTGAGCGCGGCCACAGCAAGGGCCGCTTGCATTCGGTCACCGATCGAGTAGCCCACGATCCGGTTCGACCACACGTCTTTCACCGCGCAGAGATAGAGTCTGCCTTCTTTCGCTTGGATTCCAGTAGTCGTTGCAACACCTGCACCTACAAGGCTTCTATTAAAGCAGCCATTCGCTCAGCGGGAGTGTCCCACCCGAGCGACTTCCGGGGTCTACCGTTGAGCTCGGTAGCAACGGCCGCGAGGCGCTCAAGAGTGTGTTCGGCCAGATTGGTCCCCTTGGGGAAATATTGCCGCAGAAGACCATTCGTGTTCTCGTTGCTGCCACGCTGCCAAGGGGATGCCGAATCAGCGAAGTAGACGCTGAAGCCAGTCACGGCGCTGAACGCTCGATGCTCTGACATTTCTGCTCCTTGATCCCAGGTCAGCGAGCCACGCAACGAGGCTGGGAGATGTTCGACTGTAGCGATGAGTGAATCTCGAACTGCTTCGGCGGTTCGTTCCTGGCCCAGGTGGCCAAGCATTACGAACCGTGTGGATCGCTCAACCAAGGTAGCGATCGCCGAGCCATTCAGCGACCCGATGATGAGGTCGCCCTCCCAATGCCCGGGCACCTCCCGTGACTCGACTTCATCGGGCCGCTGGGAGATCGCGTTCATCGGATCGATGAACCGGGGGCGGCGGGCATCGGACTGTCGATGCGGTTTACGAGCCACTCGGCCGCGTCGTAACTGCTTGCTGAGTTCTCGTTTGAGTTTTCCGCGGCAGTGGACATAGACCGCTTGGTAGATCGTCTCGGTGCTTACACGCATCCCCGTGTCGGTAGGGAAGGTCCTTCGCCAACCTGCAACTGATCTGCTGCGGCGACCACTTCATCGCCAGCCCCTCTTGCACGTAGGCGAAAAGAGCATCATTGGAAAGCAACTTCGGCTGCCTCCGCCGGGCTCGTCGTTTGACCGAAAGCCGGTGCGCAGTATGGGGCAGATAGCCCCTGGTCGAGACTGTGTTGCGGCGCAGTTCACGACTAATCGTTGATGGTGATCTCCCATCTCCAAAGCGATCTGCCGGATCGATAATCCGGTGCCTCTCAGATCTTGAAGTTGCTCCCGTTCAATGACGCTGAGGTATCGTGGGTCGATGATTCTCTCGACAACGTTGAGGTCGACACTCCCGCCAATAGCGCGGGATCTGCGTTCGGGCATGCCTCCATTGTCGCGTTCAGGGTAACGGACAATCCGGCCGTCGGGATAAATTCTGCCGCGCTTGATGATCGTGATGCCCTTGTCCCAGTCAGTGACTGATCGGGCGTCGGCACCTACTCGTACTCTGGCCTCCGCACGCGTAAGCCCCGCAGCACGCAAACGTAGGAACTCCTCGCGGCGAGGGTTCACCCGTCGTGCTGCACTCGTTGAGATGCCAGCTTTCCGTGCCCAGGCATATGCTGTGGGTTTGTGGATATCCAACTCACGGGCAACGGTTGAGATGATCTGCCGTTCGCGAACCAGCCGTAGAAACTCTGCTTTCAATTCTGGGGAATACTGGCGAGGGGTAGCCCGCTGCATCGTCAGGCCGGTTTTCCGTAACCAGTTGTAGCCGGCGTCCTCATGAACGCCAGCGGCTCTCGCGGCTGCGCGAACGGTCCCGCCTTTGTCGAGTAGCCGAAAGAACTCTTCCCGCTGCGCGTCTGTGTATTTCTTTCCAGCCATCATCACACCTTCCGGATGGTGTTGCGACGACTGCTGGAATCCAAGTCGTCCACTGCTCCGTAATATCCGTAAGCCACAACCAGTTCGGCTGCTCCGCGGTGAACTCACGCTCGACCAGATCGTCACCCACCGGCGCGCCAGCACGGGCGTTACGTGGCTTACGTTTCGTGATCACCGAACGGATGCCAGCGACACGGCACAGCCGCCACACACGCCGTTCTGACACTTCGTAGCCCAGGCCTTGGAGCTCGTCGGCGAGGAACCGGTACCCGAACTCGGGGTCTTCCGCATGAATCTCGCGCAACACCTCGATGAGATGTTGCTCCTCGAGTTCACGCTTGGACTGGGGCCGTTTCACCCACTGGTAGTACGCCTGCTTCGTAAATCCCAGCACCCTGCACGCCACCGCGACAGGCACCCTCACTGGGGCACCTACTGCGGCCATCTCTTGGACGAGCGGGAACACTATTTTGGGGGTCCCTGCGTAGACAGTTTTCAAACCCCGGACCCGCACTAGAAACGTTGATATCACGCTGGAAACGAGGGGTATACCGGGTGTCTCAGCGGGTCGATAACACCCCGATTCGGGACGCTCGAGGGCCCTGTGTCAGGAGGATTGGGAAACCTTAAACCTTTCTCACCCCCTCTGAAGCAGACCGGCTCGTCGATGATTACCTCGCTGGTCTCAGCGTCGGCTATCTCGCTCAGAAGTATGGTGTGCACCGCGCGACAGTCTCGAAGCACCTCACCCGGCAGGAAGTCGTGCGCCGTCAGCATGGGCTTACGATCGACGAGGCCGCTGAAGCAGTGAAGCTGCACGGCGGCGGCATCTCGATGCGCGCGATCGCCCGCACTCTCGGTGTAGACCGCAAGCAGGTGCGCATCTCACTCATCGCAGCTGGTGCAATTGTCACCAACTCCTCGACCATGAATTGAGATAAAGCCCTCCTCGACAGGCGCACAGTCGCTCTCGGGCCTCCCGCTCGTTGAGGTGAGAGTGGAAACCAAACTGTCGGTCAGATCAATAGTGAGCCCACATCCCTTCGCACCCAAGCTTCGCATCACTTTACTGCTCATGGGGCTACTCGTTCCTCATCTGCTTTCATCTTCAACCTCATCCCGATCGCTGGATAG
This sequence comes from Leucobacter salsicius M1-8, assembly GCF_000350525.1. Lineage (GTDB taxonomy): Bacteria > Actinomycetota > Actinomycetes > Actinomycetales > Microbacteriaceae > Leucobacter > Leucobacter salsicius. The sequence goes on from NZ_AOCN01000003.1 coordinate 51,601, forward strand.
CCGCCCCCAAGGCCATCGCGCCGACTGGCTGGCAGATCCACTCTCGAAAGGTCACACACATGGACATCAAGATTCTCGGCCCCGACTGCCGCGTAGCGGCGTCACCCGCGCAGCAAGCCTGATCTACGGCGGTCGTACGCTCGCCTCGTGAACGGCAAGTGAACGACGGAAGAGCAAGGCATGAACCCCTTCGCCAGAAGTTGCTTCAGCCATCGATACTCACCAATATAGAAGAATGTCGAATCAAGGAAGCGGCTCATTAACTGCACCACCCCGGGCAACTCCGAAACGCATGTCGACGCTCGATAAGTGGTTGCCGCTGTGGATCGGCCTCGCCATGGTCGTGGGCCTCCTACTGGGGCGCTTCGTTCCCGCTCTCTCCGACTTCCTCGCCCGACTCGAGGTGGGCGGTATCTCGGTGCCGATCGGCATCGGGCTGCTCGTCATGATGTACCCCGTGCTCGCGAAGGTTCGGTACGACAAAGTCGCGGCAGTCACCGGCGACAAACGGCTCCTCATCTCTTCGCTTTTGCTGAATTGGATCGCTGGCCCCGCGGTCATGTTTACGCTCGCGTGGCTCTTCCTCCCCGACCTGCCGGAGTACCGCACCGGCCTCATCATCGTCGGGCTCGCGCGCTGCATCGCGATGGTCGTGATCTGGAACGATCTGGCCTGCGGCGACCGGGAAGCGACCGCGGTGCTGGTCGCCATCAACTCCGTCTTCCAGGTGGTCGCATTCGCGCTGCTCGGCTGGTTCTACCTGACCGTGCTGCCCGGCTGGCTCGGCCTCGACACGCAAGGCCTTGAGGTCTCGGTCTGGCAGATCGCGCTGAACGTGCTCGTCTTCCTTGGGGTCCCCCTGATCGCCGGGTTCGCCTCCAGGTGGATCGTGGAGCGGCGGCGAGGACGGGACTGGTACGAGGTATCCTTTCTCCCTGTTATCGGCCCGTGGGCGCTGTACGGGTTCCTCTTCACGATCGTGCTGCTCTTCGCACTCCAGGGTGATGCGATCATCGCGAACCCCCTCGACGTGGCACGCATTGCACTGCCGCTCTTCATCTACTTCGGCGTGATGTGGTTCGCGGGTCTCCTGCTCGGCAAAGCGCTCGGCATGGGGTATGCCCGATCCACCTCGCTCGCTTTCACCGCGGCGGGCAACAACTTTGAACTCGCGATCGCGGTTGCGATCGGCACCTTCGGCGCCACGAGTGGGCAGGCCCTTGCCGGTGTCGTCGGCCCACTCATCGAGGTGCCGGTACTGGTGGGTCTCGTGTATGTGTCGCTGTGGGCGGCCCGAGCATGGTTTCACACCGACCCCTACGCCCCGGTAGCGATCGAGACACCCGTGAGGACATCATGAGCAACACCATCCCCGCTCCCACCGATCGCACCTGTGAACCCGATGGGTCACACCCGATCGGGATCGATGCCGCAACCGTCGTGGCGAGTCGGCTCAAGGCACTCTCCGACCCGCTGCGCTTGCGTATGCTGTCAGCGATCGTCTCCGATCCGCGCGGTGAGGCCTGCGTCTGCGACCTCGCCGAACTCGGCGACGTGTCGCAACCGACCATCTCACACCACCTGAAAGTACTCAAAGACACCGGCCTCCTCACCTCCGAGCGCCGCAGCACCTGGGTGTACTACCGGCTACAGCCCACCCAAGAGGCGGCGGTCAGAGCATTGTTAGAGTCGTTCGCGCCCGCGGCAGTGCTCGCCGCCGAGGCGCCTGAGGAGCACGAGTGTTCCCACACGCCAGCCGAACCGGTAGAGAACCTCGACGAACGTGTCACCCACCTCGCGGACGAGCTCGCCGCGGAACACGCCGTGATTAGTCGCGACCTGGTTGTGACCGTCGTCCGCGAGTCGTACGCGAGCCTCGCACGCTCGGCGAAGGTGACGCGACACCTCATTCCACTGACCGAGCGCTTCGCGAGACAGCGGCTCACAGATCTCACCCGCGACCACGAAAACGGGATCCCGCAGGTGCTCTTCGTATGCGTGCAGAACGCGGGCAGATCACATCTCGCGGCAGCACTCGTCAACCAGCTCTCGGGTGGAAAGGTCCTCGCACGGTCTGCAGGATCCACCCCAGCAACCGACGTGCACCCACGTATCAAGTCGCTCCTCACAGAAATCGAGGGCGACCAGGCGCAGGAGCGATTCCCAAAACCGCTCACCGATGACGCTGTACGCGCGGCTGATGTGGTGGTCACCATGGGGTGCGGCGACGTGTGCCCGGTCATTCCCGGGGTCCGCTACGAAGACTGGGCCGTCGGCGATCCCGCCCTCGCCTCCGCTGAAGAGCTTGAGGCGATTCGCGACGACATCGCAGCCCGCGTGCGCACACTGCTCGACACCCTCACCTCACACTGACGGAACTGGAAGAGAAGACGTAACATGACCACCGAACAGAAGCCCACCGTACTCTTCGTCTGCGTGCACAACGCCGGGCGCTCGCAAATGGCGGCCGGTTGGCTGCGCGAACTCGCCGGCGACCGCGTCGAGGTACGCTCTGCGGGTTCGATGCCCGCGGAAATGATTAACTCGGTCGCAGTTGAAGCGATGCGCGAGGTCGGCATCGACATCACCGCTGAGCAGCCGAAGATCCTCACGACCGAAGCGGTGCAGGCGTCTGATGCCGTAATCACTATGGGCTGCGGTGACGCATGCCCGTTCTTCCCCGGCAAGCGGTACGAGGATTGGAAACTCGAGGATCCGGCAGGGCAGGGTATCGATGCGGTGAGACCCATCCGCGACGAGATCAAGGCACGCGTTGAAGCTCTGCTCGCGGAGCTTCTCGACTGAGCATCTCGGTGGGGTTTCTCTCAGGGCTTCACACCACATGAAACTGCTCGTCGAGGCGGGACTCGTCACTCGAGAGCAGCGGTAAATGGGACTTCTATCAGCCGTCGGCGACGGCGTCAACGATGCCCCCGCCCTCGTGCAAGCCGATGTTGGTATCGCTATCGGGGCGGGCACCGATGTGGCGATCGCGTCGGCAGGGGTGATCCTCGCCAGCTTTGACCCGCGTTCGGTGCTCTCAGTGATCGAACTCTCACGTGCTGCCTACCGCAAGATGAAACAGAACCTGTGGTGGGCGGCGGGGTACAACTTGATTTCGGTGCCGCTTGCCGCCGGTGTGCTCGCCCGCGTCGGGTTCGTGCTGCCGATGTCGGTCGGAGCGATTCTGATGTCGCTGTCGACGATCGTCGTGGCGCTGAATGCCCAGCTCTTGCGCCGCATCGATCTCAGCCCAGAAGCCAGCACTCGCGCCGTGCTCGAACGCACGAACTGACCTCACGCAGCCCAGGATCAGCACATGTCATCAACCACTGAATCGCACGCGTCGCACCACGGGTATATCGGCGATAAGAAGCGCTACCTGCAGCGCATGAAACGAATCGAAGGTTTGGCCCGGGGCATCGCGAACATGATCGACGAAGAGCACTACTGTATCCACATTCTGACCCAGGTCAGTGCGCTCACCCGCTCGCTGCAGGGGGTGGCGACGGGGCTGCTCGATGATCACCTGAAGCACTGTGTGCTCGATGCCGCCAAGCTTAGCGACGAGGCCGCCCACGAGAAGATTCAGGAGGCCACTGCCGCGGTCAACCGGCTGATCCGATCGTGACTGTGTGAGTCGGCCTCGCGGGTTAGCCTACCGGCACTTCCCGCCGAGCAGGGCTCTCGCGCCGCGCACCCCGGTGCGCTCGGAGCGCGCGGAGCGCCGACAGAATGGCCACAAAGTCAACAATCTCTTGCAGCAGCGCTCCCACCACCGCCGGCAAATAGCCGGATGCGGCGACGAGCATCAAACCGACTGAGATGATGATGCCCATCCAGATCGACTGCAGGGCGATCTGCACCGTGCGCCGCGAGACATAGGCCACATCTGCCACTCGCGCGATGTCGTTCGAGGTGATCACCGCCGCTGCTGACTCGCTCGCGACCGTTGCACCCCTGCCCGCCATCGCAACACCGACGTCGGCGGCCGCCAGCACCGGGGCATCATTGATCCCATCGCCGACCATGAGTACGGGTCTCGGCCGCATCGCCTGCACAATCCGCACCTTGGTCTGGGGAGTGGTCTCAGCGTGCACCGTCTGAATGTCGACCGCGTGTGCGACAGACTCCGCGGTCGACGTGATATCACCGGTCACCATCGCGATCTCGGCTACGCCTGCTCGGCGAAGACGGGACACCGTGTCTGCAGACTGCTCACGAATCGGGTCGGACAAGATGATCACTCCGGCGAGCTCGTCACCGACCGATACGTAGACGGCCGTCTCCCCAGCTGAGAGTACGGGTCGATCGATCGCCCCGGTCACCTCTTCGATAAATGAGGGCTTGCCCACTCGCACCGAGGTGCCGTCTGCCAGGGAGGCGAGGACACCGTTTGTTGCCACCTCGTCGGCCGTCACCACTTCGGGAAGCTCAAGTTGCTGTGTGCGTGCCGATGCCACGATCGGATCGGCGAACACGTGCACGGAGTACTGCTCGGCGGCGGCCGCGAGCTGCAGCGTCTCGTCTACGGTGCGAGCAGCAGGGTGAATCTCGACGACGTCGGCTTTACCTTCGGTCAAGGTGCCGGTCTTGTCGAATGCGACTGCACGGACCCGGGCGAGCACCTCTAACACGCCACCGTCTTTGATGATGACGTTGAGCTTTGCCGCGGAACTCATCCCGCCCATGAACGCGACCGGGGTGGCGATGAGCAGCGGGCACGGCGTCGCCACGACGAGCACCTCGGCAAATCGCACCGGGTCCCCGCTGAGAAACCACGCGAAGCCCGCAATCAGCAATGACACAATGGTGAACGGCACCGCATAACGGTCGGCGAGTCGCACCATCGGTGCCCGGGAGTCCACGGCCTCCTCGACCAACCGTACGATCGAGGCGTAGTTCGAATCGGCTGCCACCTTCTGCGCGCGCATCGTGAAGCTCGTCGTGCTGTTGACCGTTCCAGAAAGCAGTGGGTCGCCCGCGCGGTAGTTCACCGGGATCGGTGTTCACCGGTCACGGATGATTCATCAATCGTCGCGTGATCCGATAGGAGCACCCCGTCGACGGGGAGGATCTCTGAGGAGCGCACCAGCAGTTCGTCGCCGACTTTCACCTCTTCGATCGCGATGCGTTCGACCTCACCTGTTACCGGGTGAATTCGACCCGCGAATGCTGGGGCTCGGTTCAACAGTTGGTCGAGTTCTCGGCTCGCGCGGCGAGCGGCGAGGTCTTCGAGCGCTTCCCCTCCGGTGAGCATCAACGCGATGATGAGCCCCGCGACATATTCCTGTACGGCGAGTGTCGCGATCATGGCGATGACCGCAAGAATGTCGAGCCCCCAATGCCCGCGCATCAGATCTTTGAACATGTCGATCGCGGTGATCACGATCACGATACCGAGCACCAAGTATGCGGTGACCCCGAGAGCCATCTCTGCGCCGGTCAGCCAGAGCATAACCCCGGTCACCAAACCGACGAGCACGAACATCATTAGCTTGCGGTTGCGAAGAAATTCCACCGTCGATGACATTGCGTGTGACGCTTCCGAGGTACGTGGGGCGATGGTCTGGGCTGGCACGGTGCTGTTCTCAGTCTCTCTTCGTGAGGGTTGAGAGTGCGGTGAGCGCGGTCACATCAGTAATCGTGATCCGCCCCTGTTCCTGTTGTGAGATCACCCCGGTGTCGGTGAGTTTGCGAAGTTGCCGACTGAGGGACTCTGGTGTCGTGGACAGGAGCGAAGCGATGTCCTTCTTTGCGAGCGGCAGCGTCACGTCGATGGCTCCTCGCGGCCCTGGCGTCGCAGGGAGCGAGAGCAGGTAATCGGCGAGACGAGAGCTCACGTTTCCCGAGATGACAGAAGCCAGCCGCGCCTCAGTATCATCCAAGCGCTGACTCACTCCTTGCAGCATGCGCAGCCCGATGCTCGGATGCTTCTCGACGAGACGCCCGAGATCGGCATGACGGAACACGCACAGTTCGGTATGCACGAGCGCTTCTGCTGCGTGATCGGGTCTCGTGCCGGTGAGAAACGCGGATTCTCCGATGAAGTCGCCCGGACCGAGGACCCGGATCACCTGCTCGTGCCCAGCCGCACTTGTGCGAGCGATCTTCACCTGACCGGTGTGCACCACCATCAACTGCGACATATCCGAGCCTGCTGTATACGCCTGCTCGACAGCGTCTAATCGGACGGTACGTGCAAATCCCGCAACTTCCACTTGCTGCGCATGTGTGAGCCCTTGAAACAGTGGTACACGGGCCACGCAGAGATCATTTGCTGGATCAGCATCCACATCGGTCGAAACAGCCAACGGCATCCTTCCCTTCCCTTCTAGTATGGCGACTCGTGGCACAACACACGCGCTTCAGCTGAAGCCAGGGGTGGCGCGTGCAGTGATGTACGCGTGTGGCGTCCGCGGGTTCGAGCGCTGCCCGATCACCTCGAACCCGGCGTGGGTGAGGGCTTCGACCATTTTGTTCATCGGCCACCGGTATGCGGCGGCGATCGGATGGTCGAATGCCTCTAGCCGCGGCCCCGCGAAAAAGGACATCAGCAGCGATCCGCCGTCACCCAGCCGAGTGCGCAGTGTTGCGAGCGCGTGTAGGAGCTCTTCTGAGCTCATGTGAATGGTCGAATACCAGGCGAGGATCCCGCCCCAGCGGGTCTCGCAACGGGCGAGATCTTCGATGGAATCGTGATGGAACACAACCGCGGGATGTCTGGCTCGGGCAATCGTGATGAGGCGATCCGATGGCTCGAGCCCTTCCACCGTGTGTCCGAGGCGTGCGAGGTGACCGGTCCAACGCCCGGTACCCGCGCCGACATCAAGAATGGGGCCATCGACTGCCGCGGCCCACGGCTCGATGACCGCACGGTCAGGGTCATCCGGTGAGATCTCGGCGCCGAGAATGCCCTCGATATCAACCTCAGGCGACCCGTATGCATCGGCCACCCGGTTTATTGAGGCCACAGGATCAGACGTCCGTGCTGCTGTGAATACGGCGTCCGTCGGTGCCTCAGGCCGCTGGGTCATGGTTCGATGATCACTTTGCCGGCAGTGTGCCCGGCCTCCACCATGGCGACGGCTTCCGCAGCCCGATCGAGACTGTACCGGTCCGTCACCTGCGGGTCGACGAGACCGTACTGGGCGACGCCGGTGACCTTCTCGAGCCCTTCACGCGTGCGCACCACCGCTACGCCACCGAGTTGCTGCACGGTGGTCGGGTCTGCGGTACTGATGATGACGCTCGGGTCTTTGGCGACGACCGCGAGATCACGAAGCGCCTGCCCACCGACCAGGTCGATGAGCACATCAACACCCTCCGGCGCGATGGCACGCACCCGGTCAGCCGCACCCTCCCCGGAGGCAACGAACGTCGCACCGGTCGACTCCACCAGTTCCTGCTTCGCTGCACTGGCCACACCGATGACCGTGAACTTGTGCACATTGCCGATCTGCGCCGCCATCAGCCCGACCCCACCTCCGGCGCCAAGAATCAGCATCGTCTGACCAGGTTCCAGCTCGATCTGATGCGTCACGTCATACGCAGTCGCCCCTGCGACAGGCAGTGCTGCAGCGTCAGCAAAGGAAAGCTCTTCGGGCTTCTGGACGGTTTGTGCCGCATCCAACACCGTGTGCTTCGCGAACGTTCCCTGTCCTTTGGCCGCGAGGCCGAGCACCATGTCACCGACAGCGAAGTTCTCGACCTCTGCGCCTACGGCGGTGACGACACCGGAGGCCTCTCGGCCCATCGGTGCGGGAAGCGGCCAGTGGGAGCCCATCTGCCCCGCACGGATCTTCCAGTCAGCAGGGTTCACCCCGGTCGCTTTCACTTCGATCGCGAGCTCTCCAGGCCCAGGCGTCGGAGCGGGGCGTTCAACGAGTTCCTGCGTCTCGGGGCCGCCATAGGCGGCGAAGACCAGCGCTTTCGACATTATTGACTTCTCCTCGTTCTCCAGGTGAGTGACACTTACGTGGTTGCCTGTGGCGGAGCGTCTTCACCCGAAGCCTCTGCCGCATCAGCGAGTTCCTTCGTGGCATACTCCGCGTCAATTGCGTGCTCCGGAGGTGAATAGACGGTGTAGAGCACCAAAGGCTCATCGCCAGTGTTGCGGAAGTTGTGGCGAGTACCGGCCGGGACAGCGCACAGGTCGCCAGCATCAACGGTGTGCGTCTCGCCGTCAAGGTCGGCCTCTCCGCTGCCCGACACAAAACTCAGCAACTGGTCGGTGGTGTCATGCACCTCGTCGCCGATCTCCCCGCCCACCGGAATCGTCATCGCAACGAGTTGGGAATGCTTTCCCGTCCAGAGCACCTGACGAAAATTCGTGTTTGCTTTCGCGACCTCGTCGATGATGAAGTGCGTCGCCTTCTCGCCGACGCTGAACTGGTTCTCACTCATGTGTGTGTGGTCCTTTCTTAAGATGGAAGTTCGGATGAACTCTGGGCCGTGGCTGGTTCGACCGGGCGGCCTGTTTCATGTGCGGCTCGGGCGCGTTCACTCCTCGACAACGCAGTGGCTCCTTGGGTGTTGCGCAGCAGGCGCATCGCGTTGAGGATTACGATGAGCACCGATCCCTCGTGCACGAGCATGCCGATAGCCATCGTGACACCCCCTGCGAAGACCCCGACGAGCAGCACGACAACGGTGATGAGCGCGATCCAGATGTTCTGGCGCATGACGTTCACGGTGCGTTTGGCGAGGCCGATTGCTTCGGGCAGTTTCAAGAGGTTGTCGCCCATCAGGGCAATGTCTGCCGTCTCCACGGCCACCGCTGAGCCCGCTGCACCCATGGCAACACCAATGTCGGCGGTCGCGAGGGCCGGGGCGTCGTTCACGCCGTCGCCCACCATCGCGACCGTGTGCCCCTCGCGCTGCAACCGCGCGACAGCGTCGAGCTTGTCCTCGGGTAGCAACGAAGCATGGATCTCATCGATACCGACCGCCTCACCGATGGCTTCGGCGACAAGGCGCGTATCTCCGGTGAGCATCACCACCTTCTGCACCCCGCTAGCGTGCAAGCGCCTGATCATCTCGGGGGCATCCTCGCGGATCGTATCTGCGACACCGATTACGCCAAGCACGCTCTCATCGACCGCGACAATCATGGGGGTCTTTCCTGCCGCTGCCAGTTTGTTCGCAGCCACAGCCGCCCTCGCGTCGTTCACGATCCCGTACTGTTCGAGCAGCGGCACGTTACCGATGAGTACCCGCTTGCCGTGAGCGTCGGCCACGATCCCCTTGCCCACGACCGGTGTGACCGATCCCGGAAGGCACTCGGGGGCCACTCCTTCTTCTCGTGCGGTGTCGAGGATCGGGCGGGCAAGTGGGTGCTCGGACCCTGCTTCTGCGGCGGCTGCCCAGCGAAGCACCTCGCGCCGATCCGCTTCAGGATTGAGCACAACGATGTCGGTGAGTACCGGGCGGCCCTCGGTGAGAGTCCCCGTCTTATCGACTGCGACGGCCGAGATCTTGGCCGAGGTTTCGAGGTACTCGCCGCCCTTGATGAGAATCCCGTTGCGGGCCGAGCGGCCGATTCCCGCTACGATCGCCACGGGAATCGAGATGACGAGCGCGCCCGGGCAACCGATCACGAGCAACGTGAGGCCGAGCACTACGTCACCAGAGGTGAGGCCCGCCGCAAGCGCGAGTACCATCACCGCGGGCGTGTACCACTTCGAGAATCGGTCGATGAATGCCTGCGTTTTCGCTTTCGCATCCTGCGCTTCTTCGACACGGTGAATGATGCGCGCGAGCGTCGTGTCGGCTCCGATGCCGGTCGCCATGACCTGTAGGAATCCGCCCCGCGAGATCGTGCCCGCAAACACGTGATCTGACTTCGTCTTTTCGACCGGGATCGACTCACCCGTGATCGATGCCTCGTCGATCGCTCCGGTGCCTGACACGACCTGCCCGTCGACGGGAACTTTCGCTCCGTTCTTTACGAGCACGATCTCGCCCATGCGCACCTGATGTGCGGCGATCTCGACCTGCTCACCGTCGCGCATCACGACTGCAACGTCGGGGGCCACCGCGACCAACTCAGCGAGCGCTGCACGGGTCTTGTTCATCGTGCCGGCTTCGAGTGCGTGACCGATCGCGAAGAGGAACGTCACGGCGGCAGCTTCCCAGAAGTTGCCGATGAGTGTCGCGCCGATCGCTGCAATCGATACGAGCAGGTCGATACTGATGAACTTTACGAGCAGTGCCCGGACGGCCTTCACGACGATTCCGTACCCCGCGACAATTGCTGCGGCGAGCATGAACGCGTTCGCAAGGGTAAACACATGACCAGAACCGTGGGCGTGTTCGCCAGCGTCGATCCACCATTGCGGACCGACCGTGACGTTCCAGCTGCCGCCGAAGAGCTTTTCGACGCCGAACGACACGAGAATGAGGAGGCCCGAGACAACGGGAATGAACCAGTTGCCATACCGCCACTTACGGAACGCGTTCACGAATGTGCCGCCTTTCGAATTGGTGAACTTAATGCGTGAGGAGCCGTTTGGCTAGAACGCGGAGGCCTTCGACTTATAGCCGGCCTTATCGACAGCAGCAATGAGATCGTCGACGGAACTTCTTGTCTCATCGTGGTCGATCTCAACGCGACCCGAGGCGAAGTGCACCGTCACGTTCTCGACGCCATCGAGCTTGCCGACCTGCTTCTCGATCTTGGTCACGCACGACGGGCACGAGAAACCCTCGGCGCGCAGCAGAGTGTGGGTGGTGTCAGTAGCGTTTGCCATGATGAGTCCTTTCGCTTCACCCCGAAACGGGGATCGACCAGGAGGTTCCTGGCCTTCACGACCCAGACTATTGTGTTGACAGAGCCTCAGCCTTGACCTAGATCAAGTCGTGCTCGGAGCTCCTCTCTGTGGCTCACCAGCTACTTGGGTGCTGTGAGTCGCTTCTTGGTTGATCTGCTGGGCGCCATGAAGGTCTACAAGACCGAACTGATCCGTCAGCAAGGCCCTGGCGGACGGTCGAGCAGGTCGAGCTTGCGACCCTCGAATACGTGTGGTGGTGGAACCATGAGCGGCTCCACGGGGAACTCGATATGCGTACTCCAATCGAGGTCGAACAGGCGTACTACGCTGAAACCGAGACGCTTCTGTCACCGACCGGCTGACAGGGAAACCGGTCGGAACAAGAACCAGGCCAATTCAAACCGCATCGACAGTCCGATGCCCGCCGCCCCCGGTTCATCGATCCGATGAACGCGATCTCCCAGCGGCCCGATGAAGTCGAGTCACGGGAGGTGCCCGGGCATT
>NZ_AOCN01000004.1 GCF_000350525.1 Leucobacter salsicius M1-8
TTCATATCCTCCCAGCCAGTCCTACAGAACTGGCGGACAAGAGTCAATCAAACCTTCAGCAGACCCCACCGTGAACAACAAGATTCACGGAAATGGAAAATGGAGCCTTGAGGATACCTTGGCGCTTTGTGACGTTTTTGGGGTCTCGATTGACTACCTCATCGGCAAGCTGCCGATTGAGTCCGCCATTCCGGCACAAAAAATGGCTCCCACCGCTGATGCGGTGGGAGCCATGTCGCTAGTGCCCCCGGAGGGATTCGAACCCCCGACCTTTGGTACCGGAAACCAGTGCTCTATCCCCTGAGCTACGGAGGCGAGGTACTGCGACTCGTTTAGCCTAGCGCACCTCGAAGCGTGGCTTCGAATCGACGGGCGCGCGAGTCGCGCCCAATGACCCCCCCAATCACCTAACGGCTGGCGCGATCCGGCGCGATCACCGCGTGGATCGCCATCGTGACCCATTCGCCCTTGAGCCACTCGCTGTCGCGCAACTCGGCTTCGCGGCGCAGACCAAGCTTGACCGCGAGGGCTGCAGAAGCGGCGTTGCGCACGTCGAGGTGGGCCGCGACGCGGTGTACGCCGTAGTGGTCGAAGGCGAGGTCGAGCAGCGTGCTTGCGGCCTCGAACGCGTAGCCCCTGCCCTGCCACGCCGGATCAAAAGCCCACCCCATTTCGGCGATGCCGTGCTCGCGATCCGTGTACCAGAGCAGCACCTGCCCGATTGCCTCACCCGTTTCGGTGTGCTCAACCGCGAGCGTGAGGCCGCCAGCCTCGTGCTCCAGGCCGTTCTTCGCGACGTGCTCGGCGAGCTTTTGCTCAGTGAACGCGCGGGTCCAGGGCTCGTAGGGCAGGTACCTCGCAACATCCTCGCGTGCGAACAGGGCGTGCATCCAAGCAGCGTCCGCTGAGGTGTGCGGGCGCAGGGTCAGGCGGGGCGTGCGGATCGGCAGTGCGGGGCTCTGGTCGGGGCTCGTCATAGGCAACCACGCTATACCCGGTGTCGGGCGTGCCGTGCGCGGCACACCCGTTGATTGCTATGGTGCAGGTGAGGGCAGTGCAGCCGAGGTTGCGCCGCCCCAAGGTTGTCGCGCCGCATGCTGTTACTGCGGCACGTGCCTATTCTCGCCCCGGCCCAGTAACGGAGATCCCCTCATGACGCAGACACCAGTGACGGTAACGCCCGCCCCGCACTCCGAGCCCCGACTCGCAGCGATCACCGAGACGATCACTCGCGCATTTGCCACTGACCCCACCTGGGCCCCAATGCTGTCCCCCGACGTATTGGACCTCGCCGTGGCCCGCCGCTACTGGGGATTCTTCGTGAGCACCGCACAGCGGTACCCCTGGACGTTTACGATTGACGGCGATACCGGCGCGAACGCCAATGTCACCGATTCGGTTGCCGCGACTACCGTCTGGTACCCGCCGGGGTCGGACGAGCTCACCCCGGCCGAACAGGAGTCGTTTCCCGACTTCGCAGCCGAGCTGCTGGGGGCCGAGAAGCGCGATGAACTGCTCGAGAAATCTGATCTCTTCGAGGCCGCACACCCGACCGAACCCCACTATTACTTGAGCCTGCTCGCGACGAACCCCGCCTACTCCGGGCGGGGCCTCGGTATGGGCCTGCTCGCCGCCAACCTCGCGGTACTTGACGATCTCGGCGCCCCCTCCTACCTCGAGTCGTCCAACCCAGCGAACGACCAGCGCTACATGGCGCTGGGCTACGAGAAGCACGGCACGATTGCGCTGCCTTCAGGCCTCACACTCAACACATTCTGGCGCGATCCGGCCACGCGCTAGGCCTCGCCACCCACCCCACCGCACCGCACAATAGCCCGCCCTCGCGCTACGCGAGCGACAGGAAGAGCTTTTCTAGCTCGTCGCGATCCGGGCCACCCTCGGCATCGGGATTCGTGAGGCACTCTCGAAGCGCGGTCGAGATAACCAGAAATCCCGCCCGGTCGATCGCTTTTGAGACCGCAGACAGTTGCTGCACGACGTCGCGGCAGTGCGCATCGCGCTCAATTGCCTCCACGACGGCGTTGAGCTGACCCTGCGCGCGGCGCAGGCGGTTGACGATCTTTCGCTTCGCCTCGGGATCATGCTCCACACCCGGGGCGGTGCTTTGCGTACCCTGCGCCACGCTCTGATCTGCGCTCGTTGTCATCGGAACTCCTTTTCTGGGATGAACTTGACTTCCAAGATACCCCATGGGGTATAGTCTTGTTCGAGATACCCCCCGGGGTATAACAAGTCACCGAGTCAACCGCCACTCCTTTCCCGAACGGAGCCCCCATGTGCCGCCCCACTACCTGCCGCACCTGCCAGAAGACCACCTGGGCTGGCTGCGGCCAGCACGTGGCAATGGTCAAGATGACCGTGCCAGCCTCTGACTGGTGCAATGGCAAGCACACGCAGGCGCAGGTCGACGAGGCCAGAGCCAACCGGCCCGGTTTCTTTGCACGCCTCTTCGGCCGCTAGACCTCCACGACAGCCCCCTGCCCCAAGACACACAACACCCCACTCACGAAGGACACACCATGTGCGCACGCACCACCTGCCCCCACTGCACCAAACCGACCTGGGCCGGCTGCGGCCAACACATCGAGGAGGCGCTCGACGGCGTCGCCCTCGCTGATCGCTGCTCCTGCAACTAACTCCCCGAGCGCACCCCGCACCTCACCCCCGCCCACCGCGAAAGGACTCAACGCAATGCTGCTCGAACGCATCTATGACGAAGACCTGGCCCAGGCCAGCTACCTCATCGGCTGCCAAGCCACGGGCGAGGCCGTGGTGGTCGACCCCCGCAGAGACGTCCAGGTCTACCTCGACATCGCGGGCGCAAACGGAATGCGCATCGTCGCGGTCACCGAAACCCACATCCACGCCGATTTCCTCTCGGGCACCCGCGAGCTTGCGGCCGCCACAGGCGCAACCGTCTATGTTTCCGACGAGGGCGGCCCCGACTGGGCCTACGGTGCGGGCTTCGAAGGCGCCAACCGCATCACCCACGGCCACGAGATCAGGCTCGGCAACATCTCGCTCGAGGCCCGACACACGCCGGGGCACACCCCCGAACACCTGTCGTTTCTCGTCACCGACGGCGCGCAGTCCCCCGAGCCCGGCTTCATACTCACGGGCGACTTCGTGTTTGTCGGAGACATCGGCCGCCCCGATCTGCTCGACGAGGCCGCAGGCTATGAAAACACCCGGTTTCAGGGCGCGCGCGACCTCTTCGCCAGCCTCAGTGACCGGTTTCTCACGCTGCCCGATTTCGTGCAGGTGCTGCCCGGCCACGGCTCCGGATCGGCCTGCGGCAAGGCGCTCGGCGCCGTGCCCACGTCGACGGTTGGCTACGAGCGTCGTTTCTCATGGTGGGGCCCGTATGTGGAGGCAGGCGATGAGGCAGGATTCATTGCCGAGCTGCTCAACGGACAGCCCGACGCACACGCCTACTTCGCACGCATGAAGCGGCAGAATCGCGAGGGCCCCGCCCTCCTCGGTGTGACGCCCGAACTGGTCGAGTACGATGCCACTGAACTTGCGCAACTGTTGGCCAGGGACGAGACAATCTTCGTCGACACTCGTCACCACAGCGACGTCCACGAGAGCACCGTGCCCCGCTCGCTGCATGTACCCGGCATCGCGAAATCAGCGAGCTACGGTGCGTGGGTGCTCGATCCCGAGTCCGAGGCACGACCCCTGGTGCTGCTCGCTCCGGATCACGCCGCAGCTGCCGAGTACCGCGATCACCTCGTGCGCGTGGGCATCGACACGGTGCGGGGCTTTATCACCGGCGTCGAGGGCCTCCCGCAAGCACCCGTTCCCCGGGTGTCACCGACCGCGCTCGAGAAGCTGCCTCACGCTCTCCTGCTCGACCTGCGCAACAAGAATGAGTTCGCAGACGGGCATCTACCGGGGGCGCATCAGCTCTCGGGTGGACGGGCGCTGTGGCACCTCGATGAGCTCCCCGAGACGGGTACGATCGTCAGCTACTGCCGCAGCGGGGTACGCAACGCCGTCGCTGCGAGCGCGCTGCGCCGGGCCGGCTACGACGTGGTCGAACTCGAGGGCAGCTACCTGGGCTGGATCGCGGAGCCCGGCCACACCCCGGTAGTCCCCGATGCCGAACGCATTGCACGGGAGCAAAAGCTGGCACCCCTGGTCGCAGCTTCCGCGTAGCTCTTCCCTCACGACCGCTGCTTCACAAACGACAAGATGTTCCAAGAGCGTGTCCTCTCCCCCCGGAGCGCACGCACTTGGAACATCTCATATAGGAGTTTTAGCTCCTTCTTCCAACTATTGCCACCGAAAACCGTTTCGTTTCGGATGTGAACCATCACTTTTGGCTGTTCGCCTGTACCAACGCATGGCCCGCGGCCCGAGTAGATCCGGATTCGAATCAGCGGTCGTCGAGCGCCTCGCCCTTGCGGTCCACGAGCCCCCATGTCGCGGCCGCCGCGATCACGAAGAAGACCGCGAATACGGCGAAGGTGAGTCCGGATCCGCCAGCCGCCAGCATCACCGGAACGAGCAGCGGGGCAATGATTGAAGCGATGCGGCCGAAGCCCGCCGCCCACCCCGCCCCCGTGCCACGCAGCGAGGTCGGGTAGATCTCGGGCGTCACGGCGTAGAGCGCACCCCAGGCACCGAGGTTGAAGAAGGATAGCGCCATACCGGCCGCGATGATCGCGCCCTCGGTGTGCACCGTACCGAACATCACTGCTGATGCGGCCGAGCCGACGAGGAACACTGAGAGCGTAAGCCTGCGGCCCCACACCTCGATGAGCCAGGCGGCAACGGCGTAGCCGGGCAGCTGCGCGAGGGTGATGATGAGTGTGAATCCAAAGGAGCGCACGAGGCTGAAGCCCGCGTCGACGAGGATGCTCGGGATCCAGATGAACGCGCCGTAGTAGGCAAAGTTAACGCAGAACCAGACGGTCCAGATTGCGAGCGTGCGGCGCCGCAGCTCAGGCGACCAGATGGCGGCGATGCGCGATCCGGAGCTTGGCAGGGCGGGGGCCGCGGCTACCGGCACATGAGTCTCGGGATCCATCTCCCCCGGGGCGAGGCCAGCCGATGACTCGAGGCCCGCGACGATTTTCTCGGCTTCGGCGGAGCGCCCGCGACTACTCAGCCAGCGGGGTGACTCGGGCAGTGTCCAGCGCACCACGAGCGCCCACACTGCAGGAACCGCGCCGAGCGCGAGGGCCCAGCGCCAGCCGTTTTCGGAGGCGGGCACCACGAAGTAGCCGATGAGGGCCGAGGCGGTCCAGCCCACCGCCCAGAAGGCCTCGAGAATCACGATGATGCGGCCGCGAATGCGCGCTGGGGCAAACTCGCTGACGTAGGTCGACGCGACGGGCAGCTCTGCCCCGAGTCCTAGGCCCACAAAGAACCGAAGGACGAGCAGCACCGCAACGCCGCCCGCGAGCGCGCTCGCACCCGTCGCCAGACCGTAGATCAGCAGCGTGATCGCGAACACCTGGCGACGGCCGAGACGGTCGGCAAGAAGCCCGCCGAAGCTGGCGCCGATCGCCATGCCGACGAAACCGATGGAGGCGATGAGCCCGGCCTCACCGCTTGAGATGCCCCACTCTTGAATCAGAGCGGCGATGATGAATGAGATCAGCCCGACATCCATGGCGTCGAGGGCCCAGCCCACCCCTGACCCGGTGAGCACCCTTCGATGCTTGCGGGTGAACGGAAGCGCGTCGAGGCGCTCAGCGATCGTGCGGGGTGCGCTGTTGCGAGATTCGCTCATGCACTCCATCGTAGATCGCCGGGCACCCCCGCTAGCATTCGATGACGTTCACGGCGAGGCCGCCACGGGAGGTCTCCTTGTACAGGTCGCTCATGTCTCTGCCGGTATCGCGCATCGTTCGAATCACTTGATCAAGGGTGACGAAGTGGGTGCCGTCTCCCATGAGCGCCATCTTCGCGGCATTCACCGCCTTCGACGCGGCAATCGCGTTGCGCTCGATGCAGGGAATCTGCACCAGCCCGCCCACCGGATCGCAGGTGAGTCCGAGGTTGTGCTCCATCGCGATCTCGGCGGCGTTCTCGATCTGTTCGGCGGTGCCCCCGAGCGCGTGGGCGAGCCCGGCCGCTGCCATCGACGAGGCTGACCCGACCTCGCCCTGGCAGCCCACCTCGGCCCCCGAGATCGAGGCTTGCTCCTTGTACAGCACGCCCACCGCGGCGGCCGTCAGCAGGAACTCCGCCACGACCTCGGCCTTGTGCGCGTCACTCCAGTCGCGGGCCCCGGGGGCATAGTGGGTCGCATAGAACAGCACGGCCGGAATGATGCCGGCCGCCCCGTTCGTGGGCGCCGTGACCACGCGGCCGCCCGACGCGTTCTCTTCGTTGACCGCGAGCGCGACGAGGTTGATCCATTCCTGCCAGAACACGGGGTCTCGATCTGGGTCCTGCTCCCGCAGCCGCCGGTGCCACTCGGGTGCGCGCCTACGCACCTCGAGGCCGCCGGGCAGCGTACCGGTGCGCGTGAGCGCCGAGTCTTTGCAGGCCTCCATGACGCGCCAGAGCCCGGTGAGCCCCGCATCAATGTCGGCGTCCGTGCGCTGCACGCGCTCGTTTGCCCGCATCACCCCGGCGATCGACAGTCCCGATGCGTGCGCGTGCGCAAGCAGCTCGCGTGCGGTCGTGAACGGGTAGGGCTGTCGGGCGACGGCGCGCTCGAGCCGCTGCTGCACGTCGTCCTCGGCGCCCTCGCGCACCACGAAGCCGCCGCCCACCGAGAAGTAGGTTTGCTCGTCGAGCAGCTCGCCTGCGCCATCGCGCGCCGCGACGCGCATGCCGTTCGTGTGCCGGGCGAGCACCGTGAGCGGATGCAGCACGAGATCTGCAGTGCTGATCCGGATCGCTGGCGCCCGGGTGACAGGCGGTGCGGACGCATGCGCCCCGTTGGCTTCGTCGGCCTCGTTGGCAGCGAGAATTTCAGTGCCGAAGCGGACCTCGCCGCTCGCCTCGATGCGCGCGATCGCCGCGTCAACCTCGGTCGGGAGGACCTGCTCGGGGTCGAAGCCTTCGAGCCCGAGCAGCACAGCCGAGAAGGTGCCGTGCCCGCGCCCGGTGGCCGCGAGTGAACCGTACAGGTGCATCTCGAGCGACCGGGCGCGTTCGAGGAGGCCAGCGTGTGCCAGGCGCGACGCAAAATGGTGCGCGGCTCGCATCGGTCCCACGGTATGGGAACTCGACGGGCCAATGCCCACCTTGAATAGGTCAAATACGCTGACGGCCACACTGCCTCCTCGAGTGGAGCCCTTTCGGGCCCGGGAATTACGCCAGGTCGGCGCTGTTGTCTGCCGCGTACTGCTCGGCAGTGAGGAGGGGCCCCTCCTCGGTGACGGCGACCTTGAACAGCCACGCGGCGCCGTAGGGGTCCGAGTTGATGAGGGCGGGGTCCGCGATCGCGTCCTCGTTGCGTTCGACGACCTCGCCGGTGACGGGTGAGTAGATCTCGGAAACCGACTTGGTCGACTCGACCTCGCCGCAGACCTCACCGGCGGTGACGGCCGTGCCGACCTCGGGCAGGTCGACGTAGACGATCTCGCCGAGGGCGTCAGCGGCGACCTCTGAGATGCCGATCGAGGCGGGGCTGTCGCCAGTAACCCACTCGTGCTCAGCCGAGTAACGCAGTCCGGTCTTGACGATGCTCATGGTGTTATTCCTTTTCTGGAGTTGGGTGGTGTGAGTAAATCTTGGGTGGATCGCGAGGCACCTTGCCTCTGGTCGTCATGCTGCGCGAGGTACGAGTCGCAGTGTCTACGCGCCGCGCTTGTAGAACGGTAGCGCCACGACCTCAAACGGCTCGGCTTTGCCGCGTAGGTCGACCTCGACGGCAGTGCCGACCGCGGCATGCTCGGGGGCGACGTAGGCGAGGGCGATCGGGTAGCCGAGCGTGGGGCTCGGCTGACCGCTCGTGATCGCGCCGACCGGCTCACCGTTCACGGAGACGGCATAGCCGCCGCGGCCCGCGCGACGGCCCGCACCCGAGAGGCCCACAAGCACACGCGCGGGGCCCTGCTCGCGCAGCGCCTCGAGCGCCTCGCGGCCCACGAACTGTTCGGTCTTCTTGAACGAGACGATGCCACCGAGCCCAGCCTCAAACGGGGTCGTGTCGAGACCAAGCTCGTTGCCGTAGAGCGGCATGCCCGCTTCGAGGCGCAGCGAATCGCGTGCTGCGAGGCCCGCGGGAATGAGCCCGTGGCTTTCGCCCGCTTCGAGCAGGGCGCGCCACAGCTCAGCCGCACGGTCATTCGGCACGTACACTTCGAAGCCGTCCTCACCGGTGTATCCGGTGCGGGCGATCAGTGCGTCAGCTCCCAGTACGCGCGCGGGTGCCGCGGCGTAGTACTTCATGTCGCGCACGGCGTCGCGGTCGGCCTCGTCGACGAGGGTCAACAGAATCTCGGCCGAGGCGGGGCCCTGCACCGCCACGAGCGCGGTCGTAAGGGTCTCATCGACAAGCGTGACGTCGAAGCCCTCGGCGCGCGCCTCGAACTCGGCAAACACGGCGGGCGCGTTGCCCGCGTTCGGTACGACGAGGTACTCGTCCTCCGCGAGGCGGTAGCTGATGAGGTCGTCGATGATGCCGCCGTCGGGGTTGCAGATGACCGAGTACTTGGCCCGGCCCACCGCGATAACACCGAGGTTGCCCACGAGCGCGGTGTTCAAGAACGCGGCGGCGTCGGGCCCGGTCACGCGAATTTCGCCCATGTGCGAGAGGTCGAAGAGCCCGGCGGCACCGCGCACGGCGCGGTGCTCGGCAAGCTCTGAGCCATATTTCAGGGGCATATCCCAGCCGCCGAAATCAGTGAACGAGGCACCGAGCGCGTCGTGCTCAGCGTACAGCGGGGTGCGTTTCGGGTCACTCATCAGTGTGTGGCCTTCCTAATCAAAAGTGGGGTTCAGTCTTCGAAGGCCTCGGGCGCGGGGCACGCGCACACGAGGTTGCGGTCGCCAAATGCGCCGTCGATGCGGGCGACGGGCGGGAAGTATTTGTCGGTGCGCAGACGCGCGACCGGGTAGGCAGCCTGCTCGCGGCTGTAGGCGCGGTCCCACTCCCCTGCAATGACGCCCTCGGCGGTGTGCGGGGCGTTGCGTAGCGGCGAATCGACGACCTCGAAGCGACCGTCGATGATCTCCTGGATCTCAGCGCGAATGGCAATCATCGCCTCGATGAACCGCTCGATCTCGTCAAGGGCCTCTGACTCGGTCGGCTCGACCATCAGGGTGCCCGCGACGGGGAACGCGAGGGTGGGTGCGTGGAACCCGAAGTCAATGAGACGCTTCGCCACGTCCTCGGCGGTGACGCCCGAGACCTTGGTGAGCTCGCGCAGGTCGAGGATGCACTCGTGGGCGACCAGTCCGCCCGCGCCGGTGAACAGCACCGGGAAGTGATCGCGCAGCTGAGCGGCAATGTAGTTGGCACCGAGCAGCGCATGCCGGGTGGCGTCGGTGAGGCCGTCGCCGCCCATCATTGCGATGTAGGCGTAGGAGATCGGCAGCACGCCGGCGGAGCCGAACAGGGTAGCAACGACGGGGGTCGCTGATCCGGCGACGCCGGCTACGGCACGCGGGTCCGAGGGCAGGTACGGCAGTAGGTGCTCGGCGACGCCGATCGGGCCGACGCCGGGGCCGCCGCCGCCGTGCGGAATCGCGAACGTCTTGTGCAGGTTCAGGTGCGATACGTCGCCGCCGAACTTGCCGGGCTGGGCGACGCCAACGAGGGCGTTCATGTTGGCGCCGTCGATGTAGACCTGACCGCCGGCGTCGTGCACGCGGGCGCACACCTCGCGCACATCGGTGTCGTAGACGCCGTAGGTCGACGGGTAGGTGATCATGATCGCGGCGAGCTCGTGTGCGTGCTTCTCGATCTTGGCCTTGAGGTCATCCATGTCGATCGTGCCGGTCTCAAGGTTCTTGACGACGACCACGCGCATGCCGGCGAGCACGGCCGACGCCGCATTCGTGCCATGTGCCGAGGCGGGGATCAGACAGATCGTGCGCTGGCTCTCGCCGCGCGCCACATGGTAGGCGCGGATCGCGTTGAGGCCCGCATACTCACCCTGTGCGCCAGAGTTCGGCTGCACCGAGACGCCGGCGTAACCGGTGATCTCGACGAGGCGACGCTCGAGGTCTTCGATGAGCGCGCGCCAGCCGGCCGTCTGATCGGCCGGGGCGTAGGGGTGAATGCCCGCGAACTCAGGCCAGGAGATCGACTCCATCTCGGCGGTCGAGTTGAGCTTCATGGTGCACGAGCCGAGCGGAATCATCGTGCGGTCGAGCGCGAGATCACGATCTGCGAGGCGGCGCAGGTAGCGCAGCATCTGCGTCTCCGAGCGGTGCTCCCAGAAGATCGGCTGCGTCAGGTAATCGCTCGTGCGTGCCAGGGCGGCGTCGAACGCGTAGTCACCGAGGGCCGCTGCCTCGGGCGCCGCGACGTCGAATCCTGCGGCAGCGAACGCCTCGAGCACGCGCGCAACGTGTGCGGCCGTGGTGGTCTCGTCGGCCGAGATGCCCACGGCGCCAGCGTCGATGCGGCGCAGGTTGATGCCTCGGTCGGCTGCGGCCGCGATCACTGCATCGGCGCGATCCGGCACGATCGCCGTCACGGTGTCGAAGAACGAGGCGCTCGCGACCCGGATCCCGGCGGCAGTGAGGCCCGCCGCGATCGTGCGGGCGTGCGCGTGGGTGCGCTCGGCGATGCCCTTGAGGCCGTCGGCACCGTGGTACAGCACGTACATCGAGGCGGTGATGGCGAGCAGGGCCTGCGCGGTACAGATGTTGCTCGTGGCCTTCTCGCGGCGAATGTGCTGCTCGCGGGTCTGCAGCGCGAGGCGACAGGCCTGGCGACCCTCGGCGTCGCGCGAGACGCCCACGAGGCGGCCGGGCAGCGCGCGCTCGAGGCCCGCGCGGATCGACAGGTACGCGGCGTGCGGTCCGCCGTAGAACAGCGGCACGCCGAAGCGCTGGGTGTTACCAACGGCGACGTCGGCGCCCTGCTCGCCGGGCGAGGTGATGAGGGTGAGCGCCAGCAGGTCGGCGATGATCGTGGTCATCGCGCCGCGCTCCTTCGCCTCAGCGATGATCGCGGCGTGGTCAACGACCGCGCCGTCGCCGCCGGGCTGCTGCAGCACGATGCCGAAGATGTCGCCCTCGGGCAGCCCCTGCGACAGGTCGGCAACCTCGACCGTGAAGTCGAGCGCCTCGGCGCGGCCCAGGATCACGTTGATGGTCTGGGGAAAAAGGTTCTGGTCGATCACGGCCTTCGCCGTAGCGGCGGCCTTGCTCGCGCGGCGCATCAGCAGCACGGCCTCTGCTGCGGCCGACGACTCGTCGAGCATCGAGGCGTTCGCGACGTCGAGGCCGGTCAGGTCAGAGACCATGGTCTGAAAGTTGAGCAGCGCCTCGAGGCGGCCCTGCGAGATCTCGGGCTGGTAGGGCGTGTAGGCCGTGTACCAGGCCGGGCTTTCAAGCACATTGCGGCGAATGACGGGCGGCGTGTGGGTGTCGTAGAACCCCTGGCCAATCATCTGCGTCATGACCGTGTTCTGGTTCGCGAGCCCGCGGAGGTCCCCGAGAATCTCCTCCTCGCTGCGTGCGCCGGGCAGGGCGAGCGGTGCGTCCATGCGAATATCAGCGGGCACTGCCGCGTCGACGAGCGCATCGAGGCTGTCGAAGCCGAGTGCCCCGAGCATCTGGTCGCGATCGGAATCCGCGGTGACGCCCATGTGGCGGTCGGCGAAGGTGCGGTGGGTGGGAGTAACGCTCAAGAGGATCTCGTCTCAAAAGTGCGCGGGCGCGCAAAAGGGGCGTGGGATCCTCCCCGCTCTGTTACTGGACCTGAGAGATTCGGGTCGCGAGCGGGGCTGGATGCCCCGGCCGCGGTGCCCTTGCACCGTCGGTGAGCACGGCACAGCCGCGCTACTTTCCAGAGTTGCCTCGCTGCGACGGTA
This sequence comes from Leucobacter salsicius M1-8, assembly GCF_000350525.1. GTDB lineage: Bacteria > Actinomycetota > Actinomycetes > Actinomycetales > Microbacteriaceae > Leucobacter > Leucobacter salsicius. Next base: position 11,982 of record NZ_AOCN01000004.1, read on the forward strand.
CGTGGGCCTGAGAGATTCCCGGGGAGGGTTTGCTCCTACGGCGCCGGGCCTCAACGCCCGAGCTCTCCCGCCACAGCTTGATGGCCGATATTCAAAATGTACGATCACTCTAGCATCGGGGGCCACGGCGGTGATAGGTCGGCGCGGCGCATGATCCGGATCGAAACAGCCCGGGTGCTCGCGGGCCGAGGCCCACGAGCACCCGGGCTCAATGGTTCGAGTGGTTACTTCGAGCCGCTAGTCCTTGCCGTCGAGCGCGAGGATCTCCTCCTCGACCTCGCCACCGTAACCCTCGGCCTGCGGGTCACCGTGCAGGCCCCCCGAGACCGCGTATTCCTCCTCGGGAGAGAGGATGAGCCGGTGGCGCGTGTAGAGGCCGAAGACGGCGAGGCCGATCACGTACACGACCAGGATCGCGACGATCGCGGGCTGGAAGGTCTCGTTGAGCAGAAACCCGATGAAGATCAGGAATGCAATGATTGCCGCCGAGACCGCGCCGAACATGCCCCACGGGCTGCGGTAGGGTCGCTTTGCGTTGGGTACTTGCGGCGCAGGATCATGAACGACACCATCTGCATGAAGTATGCGAGCACCGCACCCCAGACCGCGATGTTCAGCACGATTGCACCGGCCACGCCGTCGGCGCCGCCCGCGATGTTCACGATGTTGAGCGCGACGAAGCCGATCAGCGCGCCCGCGAGCAACGCGACCCACGGGGTCTGCCGCTTGCCCGTGAGCGAGAGGAACTTCGGGTAGTAGCCGGCGCGCGACAGCGAGTACATGTTGCGGCCGTAGGCAAACATGATGCCCTGCAGCGACGCGAAGAGGCCGATGAGCGCGAACAGTGCGAGTACGGCGGCCATCTGGTCGCCGACGATGGCGCGGAAGCCGTCGAGCAGCGGCTCGCCCGCGACGCCCATGTCTTCGGCGCCCAGGATCGCGGTGTTGAGGAACAGCACGAGCAGACCGGTGACGATCAGGGTGCCGCGCGCCCAGAGACCCGCCTTGGGGATGTCGCGCACGGGGTTGATCGATTCCTCTGCCGCGAGCGGCAGCTCCTCAATGCCGAGGAAGAACCACATTGCGAACGGGAGCGCGAACAGGATCGGAGTGATGCCGTGCGGCAGGAAGGCCGACTGGCCTGCGTCGGGCTCGATGTTCCACAGGCTCGACCAGTCGAGCGCGGGGCTCATGAGCGCCATTACCGAGAACAGCAGAATGATGCCGATGGAGATCACCGAGACGACGATCGCGAACTTGAACGAGATCGCGGCGCCCGCGGTGTTGAGACCGACGAACAGCGCGTAGAGGATGAGCCACCAGAGCCACGGTGGCAGTGAGAATCCGAGCAGCTCGGTCGTGATGCCGTCGGCGTAGGAGGCCGAGAAGAACACGATGACCGCGGTTGTAGCGACGTACTCTATGGTCTCGGCGAGACCGGTGACGAAGCCGCCCCACGGCCCCATGGCCGCGCGCCCGAATGAGTAGGCGCCGCCCGTGTGGGGCATAGCCGCCGCCATCTCGCCGATGGAAAAGATGAGGCCGTAATACATCACGATGAGCACGGCGAACGCGATCATCATGCCGCCGAATCCTGCGGCCTCGATGCCGAAGTTCCAGCCCGAGAAGTCGCCCGAGATGACGGCGCCGACGGCGAGGCCCCACAGCCCCCAGATGCCCGCGGCCCGTTTGAGCTTTCGTTTCTCGAAGTACCCGGATTCGGCGGTCGTATACGTGACCCCCGAAACTTTCAGAGTGTCCTTGGCCATGTCGGCCCCTTTCACGTCGTTGTGATGGATTGCCCGCCCAGAGCTGAAGGTTCGCCCGAGCGACAGAATGCCGCAGACCGCACGCCCCGGAGTGCAATTTCTGAGCTTACCCACGTAATGGTGGTTTGCAACTACCTTTGTCGCAAATTTGTGGCTGGATTATCGCGCGTCGTGTGATTGAATGGCCCACACACCAACCTTTACGGGTGGCGCAAGCCTCCCCTCAACGATGAGACGAAGGACAACACATGACTGACTCGAACAGACCTGACGGGCATCTAACGCCCGATATGCTGCGACAGGAAGTCGCCGAGGGCCGCATCGACACCGTCATCGTTGGGTTCACCGACATGCAGGGCCGCCTCGTGGGCAAGCGTGTCTCGGCCCGGCTGTTCCTCGAAGACGTGATGGATCACGGCGCCGAGTGCTGCAACTATCTGCTCACCGTCGATGTCGAACTCAACACGGTCGACGGCTACGCGCTCACGAGCTGGGAGCGCGGCTACGGCGATATGGCGATGGTGCCGGATCTTTCCACGCTGCGCGTACTGCCGTGGCAGACCGCGACCGCGCTCGTGATTGCCGATCTCACACTCGCGAGCGATCACTCGCTGATCGAGGTGTCGCCCCGTCAGATTCTGCGCCGACAGATGGAACGGCTGCGGGAGCGGGGGCTCGTCGCCCACGTCGCGACCGAGCTCGAGTTCTTGGTCTTCGACGACGACTACCGCTCGGCATGGCAGTCGGGCTACAAGGATCTGACCCCCGCGAGCGACTACAACACCGACTACGCGCTGCACGCCTCGACGCGCCTCGAGCCGCTGTTGCGCGACATTCGCAACTCCATGGACGGTGCCGGCATGTACTGCGAGGGCGTCAAGGGTGAGTGCAACCTCGGTCAGCAAGAGATCGCGTTTCGATACGCCGAGGCGCTGCCCACCTGCGATAACCACTCGATCTACAAGAGCGGGTCGAAGGAGATCGCCGACAAGCACGGCAAGTCGATCACGTTCATGGCGAAGTTCAACGAGCGCGAGGGCAACAGCTGCCACGTGCACGCGAGCCTGCGTTCGGTGACCGGCGAGATGGTATTCGCCGACGATTCGGCCGCAGACGGCATGTCGCAGATGTTTCGCCACTTCATTGCGGGCCAGATGCGGGCGATGCGCGAATTCACGCTGCTCTATGCCCCCAACATTAACTCATACAAGCGCTTCGTCGACGGCAGCTTCGCGCCCACCGCGGTGGCCTGGGGCCACGACAACCGGTCGTGCGCGCTGCGCGTCGTCGGCCACGGCGGCGGGATGCGCGTCGAGAACCGTGTGCCCGGCGGCGACGTGAACCAGTACCTCGCCGTCGCGGGCATGCTCGCCTCAGGGCTCCACGGCATCGAGAATGAGCTCGACCCCGGCGAAGCGCTCACCGGCAACGCCTACACGAGCGATATCCACCGTGTGCCGACGACCCTGCGCGAGGCCGCCGACCTGTTCGAGGCGTCGGTGCTCGCCCGCGAGGTGTTCGGAGACGAGGTCGTCGAACACTATGTGCATGCGGCGCGCGTGGAGGTTGCCGCGTACGATGCCGCCGTGACGGACTGGGAGCGGGTGCGTGGCTTTGAACGACTCTGAACGGAGCGCGCCCGGCGGCGAGCGCCCGCCGCGCATTGGCATCACCAGCTACCTCGAGCAGGCCCAGACCGGGGTGTGGGATGTGCGGGCGTCCTTCCTCCCCCAGGTGTATCTCGACGCGGTGACGAGCGTCGGCGGCATCGCCTTCGTGCTTCCGCCCCAGCCTGTGTCGGCCGACACCGCACGCGCGATCATCGCGTCGCTCGACGGCATCATCTTCTCGGGAGGCGCCGACATCAACCCCGCCGCATACGGCGAAGCAGCGCACGAGAAGACCGGCGCCCCGCGCGACGACCGTGACACATTCGAGGGCGAGCTCGTGCAGGCCGCCATCGAAGCGAAGATCCCGTTTCTCGGCATCTGCCGCGGCGCGCAGATCCTCAACGTTGAGCTGGGCGGCACGCTACTGCAGCACCTGCCCGACGTGGTGGGTGACGACCGCTACCAACTCGGCGCTGCTCGGTTCAACCCCATCGAGGTCGAGGTCGAGCCGGGTACCCGCATCGCCGAGGTCTACGGCAATGCGCTGCAGGCCACAGCGCCGCTGTACCACCACCAGGGGCTCGGGGAGATCGGTGAGGGTCTCGTCGTCACCAGTCGCACGTCCGACGGCATCGTCGAATCGGTCGAGCTGCCCACGGTGCCCTTCGGGCTCGCCGTGCAGTGGCACCCCGAGGAGCACCCCGAGGATCGCCGACTATTCGAGGGCCTCGTGGCCGCCGCTCAAGAGTACGCAGCTCGAAAGGAACTACCGTGAGCTATACCGTCATCAATCCCGCCACGGGCGAGGCCGTCACCGAGGTCGCGCACCTCGACGAACACGACACCGACGCCGCCATCGCCCGCGCCGTCACCGCCCAGGAGGCGTGGGCGAACGTCGCCCCCGTCGACCGGGCGCGCGCGCTACGCCGCTTCGCCGACGCCGTCGACAGCGACACCGAGCGGCTCGCCCAGCTCGAGACCCAAAACTCGGGTCACCCGATCACCCAGTCCAGGTGGGAGGCCGGGCACGTACGCGATGTGCTCGAGTACTACTCAGCGAGCCCCGAACGCCTCATCGGACAGCAGATCCCGGTGGCTGGCGGAATGAACGTCACCTTCCACGAACCGCTCGGCGTCGTCGGCATCATCACGCCGTGGAATTTTCCCATGACGATCGCCTCGTGGGGCTTCGCCCCCGCGCTCGCCGCGGGCAACGCCGTCGTGCTGAAGCCGGCCGAGTGGACTCCACTCACGAGCATCCGCCTCGGCGAACTTGCGCTCGAAGCGGGGCTGCCCCATGGCCTGTTCCAGGTGCTGCCGGGCCGAGGCTCCGTTGTAGGCGAGCGCTTCGTCACGAACCCGAGCGTGCGCAAAATCGTATTCACCGGCTCGACCGGCGTCGGCAAGCGCATCATGAGTGGCTGCGCCGAACAGGTGAAGCGCGTCACCCTCGAGCTCGGGGGCAAGAGCGCCAACATCGTGTTCGCCGACGCCGACCTCGAGCAAGCGGCGGCCACCGCCCCCTACTCCGTGTTCGACAACGCGGGCCAGGACTGCTGCGCCCGCAGCCGCCTGCTCGTGGAACGCAGCGTCTACGACAAGTTCATGGAGCGCTTCGAGACCGCGGTGCAGGGCGTCAAGGTTGGCGACCCGCTACTCGACGACACCGAGGTGGGGCCGCTCGTCACCCAGGCACACAAGGAGTCGGTGCAGTCGTATCTCACCGACGACGTGCCCGTCGCGTTCACGGGCAGCGCCCCCGAGGGCCCCGGCTCCTGGTTTGCGCCCACCGTCGTGACCCCCGAGCGCGACAGCCGCATCGCCACTGAGGAGGTCTTCGGCCCCGTCGTCGCCGTGCTGCCGTTCGAGGATGAGGAAGACGCGATCCGGCTCGCGAACAGCAGCGATTTCGGGCTCTCGGGCTCGATCTGGACCCGTGACCTCGGCCGCGGCATCCGCGTCGCCCGCGGCGTCGAGGGCGGCAACCTGTCGGTGAACTCGCACTCGTCAGTGAGGTACTCCACGCCGTTTGGCGGGTTCAAGCAGTCGGGCCTCGGCCGCGAACTCGGCCCCGATGCCGCCGAGCACTTCACCGAAACCAAAAACGTTTTTTTCTCCGCCGAATAGCGCTGACCCCTCCAGTAGAAAGACCACACCATGAGCGACATCACCCCCATCGATCTCACCCAGCGCCTCGCAGGCAAGGTCGCCGTCATCACGGGCGGCGGCAGCGGCATCGGCCTCGCGACCGCGAAGCGCATGCGCGCCGAGGGCGCCCGCATCGTCATCGGCGACATGGATCTAACGAGCGGCCAGGCCGCGGCCGACGCCGTCGGCGGCCTCTTCGTGCAGGTCAACGTCACCGACGAGGCCCAGGTCAACAATCTATTTGACACCGCCGCCCGCGAGTATGGCTCGGTCGACATCGCGTTCAATAACGCGGGCATCTCCCCCGACGACGACGATTCGATCGAAATCACCGAGCTCCCCGCGTGGGAGAAAGTGCAGGACGTGAATCTGAAGAGCGTCTACCTGTGCTCCCGTGCGGCGCTGCGTCACATGACGAAGCAGGGATCCGGATCAATCATCAACACCGCATCGTTTGTTGCGATCATGGGATCTGCGACCTCGCAGATCTCGTACACGGCGTCGAAGGGCGGCGTGCTCGCGATGAGCCGCGAGCTGGGCGTGCAGTTCGCGCGCCAGGGCATTCGCGTGAACGCGCTCTGCCCCGGGCCCGTCAACACCCCGCTGTTGCAGGAGCTGTTCGCCAAGGATCCGGAGCGTGCCGCGCGGCGCCTCGTGCACATTCCTGTGGGTCGCTTCGCCCGCCCCGAGGAGCTCGCGGCCTCGGTCGCGTTCCTCGCGAGCGACGACGCGTCGTTTATCACGGCGTCGACGTTCCTGGTCGATGGCGGCCTGACCAGCGCCTACACGACACCGATGTAGGCTGTCGTTCGCTATGACGACTGTGACCCCGCCGCCCGCCGAGGGCTTTGAGCTGCTCGTGCGCAGCTCGCGACCTGCGAACGCGTACGAGGAGACGATGGAGCGGCTGTTGCAGTCGGTGCGGTTGGGGCTGATTGCCCCGGGTGAGCGGCTGCCCGCCGAGCGCGACCTTGCGGCGATGCTCAAGGTGAGCCGCGACACGGTGCGCGAGGCGCTGTCCACGCTCGCCGAGGCGGGGTACGTGGAGTCGCGGCGCGGGCGCTACGGGGGCACGTTCGTGTCGGCCGAGCTGCCCGCGGTCGGGGTCGGGACCGGGGGCGCGGGCGCGGGCGTTGGTGCCGAGACCGGTGACGGAGCCGGAGCCGGAGCCGGAGCCACCGTGCGCGATGCCCCCGGCCCCGTGCCCAGCCCCCGCGAGCTCATTGCCGAGATCGAGGACACGGCTGTGTTGCGGCGCGTGCTCGAGGTAGGGGCGGCGCGCGAGGCGGCGGCGCGCAACCTCACCGCTGACGAGCGTGCCTCGCTGTCGCACGCGCTCGACGCCTGCCGCGCCGCATCAGACGCCGATCACCGCAGGCTCGATTCCAGGCTGCATCTGATCATCGCGGAGCTCTCGGGATCCGGATCGCTCGTCCCCGCGATCGCGAGCCTGCGCACGCGGGTCAACGCCCTGCTCGACGAGATTCCGATGCTGCGCCCCAACCTCGCGCACTCCGACGACCAGCACACGGCGATCGTCGGGGCGATTCTGGCGGGGCGGCCCGAAGTCGCGGCAGCGGCCATGATGGAGCACGTCGAGGGGTCGACAGCGCTGCTGCGCGGCTTCTTCGGGCGGTAGCGTCTGGGCGATGATGCGGGCGGCTAGCGGCCCGCGAGCTCCCGCAGCACCTCGCGCGCGGGCCGCACCCGGGTCACGTGGTCGACTCCCTGCCCGGCGTCAACCGGTACGACGGTGAAGTCCCCCGCCTCGCACGCGGCCCGAAACTCCCGCTTGGCCGCCTCGTTCGCGGCGAGTTCGTCCTCGCGCCCCTGCCACTCGGAGATGAACGGGGTCGGGATGAGGCGTTCGGGGAATCTCGCTGGCCACGGCCGCTCGAGCGCGACGTCGTAGACACGACTCACGAGGGTGCCGGATCCGCGCGCCGCAATCATCGCGGCCCGCGCTGCGGGTGGCGTGAGTGATTCCTCGCACGCCGCGAACGACGTGCCGGCCCAGGCTGCGGCCGCCCCCGCGTTGAGTAGGCGTCGCACGTCTGCCGAGGTGCTCACGGCTCCGGCGGCGAGCACCGGAATTTCGACCGTGGTGAGCACGTCGTCGAGCAGGCGGGCGAGCGGTTCGGCGTGGTCGCCGTGGCCGCCGCCCTCGAGCCCGCGCGCGACGAGGGCGTCGATACCAGCATCGGCGGCGGCCCGCGCTTCGTCAACGGTCGCGACCTGCGTGATCGTGTGCACGCCGATGGCTCGCGCCTGCTCGATCCACGCGGGTGCCGGGCCGCCACGTTTCCAGTTGCCAAAGCTGACCGAGATGAGGGTGGGCTTTGCGGCGAGCGCCCGCTCGAACATGTCGGGGTGCTTCGCTATACCCCAGTCGACCATTCCGATGCCGAAGGGCGCACTGTCTCGCGGATCACGTGCGCGAGGTTCATGTGTGTGGTGCCTCCCCGCGCCGGCCTGAGCCGCGCTCTCGTGCCGGTGCGCCGGATCCGGTGCCCGCGCCGCGAGGTCGTCGGCGATCGCACGTTCAAATGCCGCGAGTTCGCGTTCGAGCGCGGCAGTCGATCCGGCGCTTCCCATGCCGATCATGCCGAGGCCGCCCGCAAGGGACACCGCGGCAGCGAGCTGACCGCCGGCGGCCCCGCCCATGGGCGCGCAGACGATAGGGACCGTGAACCCGAGCGCTTCGGCCCACGCAGTGTTGGCGACGGGCCCTGCTGTCTGGGAGTCCTGGTGAGTCATGTGTTCTCCTCTGAACTACGTGAGCTGGGGCGAAGCCGGGTGTTGTTCCGCCGCCGCGAGCTGCACGCGGGCCCAGCGCAGCTCGTGCGGATCGGTGAGCGTGGCGAGTTCGGCGGTCTCGCCACCATCGCAGCGGCGCAGCTCGATAACAGCGTGGTCGTCGGAAACGCTGAGCACGCGCCAGATGCCGCCACTGAGTTCCCACCGGTCAATGGCCGCTGGAACCCGGGCGACGGGACTCTTGCGGGTCCATCCGACCTCGGGGCCGCGGTCGAAGAAGTGGCGGTAAGCGTAGATCAGCGGGTGCCACGCCTCGGGGTCGAGATGATTGGTGCCGGGAACCGTGATGTCTTCGGCCGCGTGCACCCGCACCACCTCGGCCTCAACGATGCCGTAGTTGTGCGCGGCGCCTTCGGAGTGTGCACCATCGGTGATGCGCAGCACCCGGGCCTCAAGCTGTATCGGAGCTTCTGCCACCCGCGGCACGTCGACCAGGTCTGATGGCGCTGGAGTGAGCCCGGCGCGCTCAAACTTGTGTGGCTCGAACTCATACCCGAACTTCTCGTCCGGAACGGGGTCCTTACCAGTGACGCCCGCGAGCCGTTCGACGTGCTGCCACTGATTGGCGGACGGGAAGTTCACGGTGAGCTCGCCGAGCCGCCGCACGTTGTCGAGCGACTGCCCACCCTCCTCGAGCCCGAGTACGATGATGCGGCCGAGCGCGAAGTGGCTCGAGGCGGGCGCGAGGTTGGCGGTGCCGTCGGGGTTCTGGGTCGCGACGAGATAGGCGGGGGTACCGACGTAGAGCACGCTCGGCTCGATGACGCGGTGCGGTGGGATGCTGCTGAGCGGCGACGTACTGGGTTGTTCGGGTCGTTCCGACCCTTGGGCTTCCTCGTCGTCGCTCATACTTCCACCGTACTCCTGCCGCTCCCCTACAGCTCAGAAGTGTGACGCACGCTTACCTCCGCCCGAGCCACACCGTAGGCGGCGCCACAGATGCCCCAGTTTGTGTGATTTAGAACACTCAAAAGCAAACAAACTAGGGCATCTGAGTCGGGCCGTTCCATGTGCGGTGACAGGCGGCACACCATCCGAGTTTTCCAAGCGGGCTTACTTGGGTTGCTTCGCCCGTTCAATGGCGCGGGCGAGCCGCCGCAGAAACCCGGCAGGCGACTTCAGGTCGAGGGAGGTGAGCCGCAGCACTGTCCACCCGGCATCGATCATTCGTTCGCAGCGTTCGTTGTCAAACTTCATCTGCGCTGGGCCATGTTCAAAGTGATACGCCCCGTCATACTCGATGGCTATGCGCCACTGCGGGTATCCCAAGTCGGCATGAAGCACACGCCCGTAGGTCGGCACTAAGCAATTGGTGACAGGCTCTTCGAACCCCGCCTTCACAATACGCAGTCGCACCATCGTTTCTGGCGGCGAGGCCACCCCGTGTCGCACCTGGGGCAGCGCGGCTTTCAGGTTTCCTACCCCCTGACACCGGCCAAACCGTATCGACGCGTCAACGAGATCTTCAAACGAACAGCCCGGGCCACGGGACTTACGAGTCGTTGAGATCAGATGGTCGCCCGCGACGACCAGATCCTCTACACGGCAGACCGCGCCGAGCAGAGCCCAGGCGTCTTCAGGGGCGGGTAACCAGTGTGGTGCCACGGGCACCCGGCTCAGCACACCAGGCTGAATCTGGTGCCCCGCTACTCCCAATCTTCGAGGAGGCTTATGGGGTCGCACCGCCCCCACGTCAATCAAGTCGTTTCTCTTGGGCACCGGAACAAGAAGTAACGTCGCAGCACTCAAACGCGAGATGAATCGACCTTCTCCGATGAGGAGCTGAACGGCCTTTGCACGTGCCTCAAAGCTATTGCCGTCGAGGCCCGGCCTGGCACGGGTGCCGCGCATCGGTGTTTCGAGGTCGCCTGCATTCATGCGCCAATCCTTCACCCCGGCCTGCCGCAGCTCGCGCACATGCACGACCGCCGCTTCGAGTCCAGGGGCGTTGAGTGGGGTGAGCCGTCGCATGCCTAGACGTTAGGTTGGCGTTTCACCACAGAACGAGTTATCCACAATCGCTTTAGGTTCTCACCAATGATGCCCACTTCGCGTCGCCTGTGGACGACGTACACGGCGGGCCTGTTCATCGAAGCTGCCCCTACAAATGCCCCAGTTGGGGTGCTCAAGAGCTCTCTATAGCAAACCAACTGGGGCATCTGTAACGTCAGCGGCCGCTACACCCGCGTGTACGTCAGATCACGAATGTCGCGCCCCTTGTCGAGGCCCTTGCGCTCGAAGGCGGTCATGACGCGGCCCTCGTACCGGGGCGCCCATTCCCCCTCAAAAGCACGCGTGAACTCGGGCGCCTCGTCGAGTACCTCGCGCATCTGGTCGGCGTATTCCTGCCAGTCGGTCGCCAGGCGCAGCGTACCACCCGGAACGAGCGCCCGGTGCGCGATGCGCGCAAAGTCGGGGCTGATGAGGCGACGCTTGTTGTGCCGGGCCTTGTGCCAGGGATCCGGGAAAAACACCCAGATCTCGTCGACCGAACCGGCCGGCAGGTACTTCTCGAGCAGCTCGGGGGCGTTCACCTCGGCGAGCTTGAGGTTTGTCACCCCTGCCTCGCGCGCGCCCAGAATCGTACGGGCGAGACCACCCTGGAAGACCTCAACTGCGAGGTAATCACGTTCGGGGTGCGTGGCGCACGCGTGAACAATCGCGTGCCCCTGTCCCGATCCGATTTCAACAGTCAGGGGTGCCTCACGCCCGAACAGCTCGACCGGGTTTCCGGTCTGCCCCTCGCCGAGGCTCGCCGTCGCCGGGCCGTGCTCAATCGGCAACAGGTACTGGCCGTTGTCGTCAGCCCAGGCACGGTCCTGCGACTCGGTCATGCGACCGCCGCGGCGTACAAAGGACACCGGCTTGTCGCGAAAGGTCAACGGGTCGTGCGTCTTCTGGGGGCGGGGCTGCTCTTCAGTCACCAGACAACGGTACCCTAGTGACCCGTGTGTCGCCGCTACGATGGGGTGAACGATCCATCGCGACGACGTGTTGCAACGACGAGAGGGCGCCATGACGAGACGCATCCTGCTGGTGAACGGCCCCAATCTGAACCTGCTCGGCACGCGCGAACCCGAGATCTACGGTGCTGGCACCCTCGCCGACGTCGAGTCGCTCGTGGCACGCACCGCCAAGGAGTTCAGCTTCGAGACGCGCAGCGTGCAGAGCAACCACGAGGGCGTGCTCATCGACGCGATCCACGCCGCCCGCGAGGACTGCGCCGCAATCATCATCAACCCCGGCGCGTTCACGCACACCTCGGTCGCGATCCGCGACGCGCTCACCGGCGTCGCGCTGCCGGTCGCCGAGGTGCACATCTCGAACGTGCACGCGCGCGAGCCCTTCAGGCATCACTCCTACGTCTCAGACATCGCCGAGTGCGTGATCGTGGGCTGCGGCGTGCAGGGCTACGAGTTCGCGGTGCGCCGCCTCGCCGCGCTGCTCGCGGGCTAGCGCGGCACCCTCCCAGCACGACGGCTGCTCCGGATCCGGATCAGCAACCTACCGCGGCCGATCTCGGCTCGCGGGCTATCCGGCGAGCGGAAACCAGTCGAACATGGCGGGATTGTGCGCGTGTACGAGCACCGCGAACACGATCGCATCGAAGATGAGATGCACCGTGACGACGTACGCGAGGGACCTGGTGCGCACAAAGATATACCCCTGCACGAGCGCGAACGGGATCGTGAGCAGCGGCCCCCAGGAGCGGTAGCCGAGCTCCCAGAGGAACGACACAAACACGATTGCCTGCAGGATATTGGCGGCCCACATCGGAAAGTGGCGCAGCAGCGCCGCGAACACGGTGCAGATGAAGAACAGTTCGTCCCAGATGCCGACGGCACCGACGCCGACAAAGAGCCGGGCGATCTGCTCGGGAGAATCGACGGCGGGCCAGTTTTGGTAGACACCGGAGCCCATGAAGTAGACGGGCAGCAGCAGCCAGGCAAGGACGATGACCGCGACGAGCCAGGTCCAGTGCAGTCGGCCCCAGCGGCCGCCGCCGCGCCACGGGAACCCGGTCGCGCGGTCGCGGTAGATGAAGCGCGAGACGAGATACGGCACAAACACCGCACCCCCGAGCGCCAGCGTGAAGCGCACCATCGCCCAGTTGTCGAGCTGAGCCGCAAGCGGGATGAGTCTGATAATGCCCAAGCCCAGCGCGATCAGCGACAGATCGCGCAGTAACGAGGGCGGTCTCGGCGCGCTGTCGCGGCCGGCCCACAGCCTTCGTTCGTCGCGCGTGAGCGGCAGCGAGCAGGCTGCCCCGCAGCCGCCGCGGTCCGAGTAACCCGCCGCCGCGAGCCCCAGCACGAGCAGCAGCACCCCGGCAAACACGTCCTCGAACACGAAGAATGCGGGCGCGGCCAGCACCGTGAGCAAGGCAGCGATGGCCGGCCAGGGCTTCACGGTGAGCTTGATTGGGGGTGCAGTGACCACCCGCCCAGCATACGGTTGTCGTCTGACACGCCGCTAGCCGCCCGTTGGCCGAGAAGCCTGCTCAACGTCAGTGGCAGGCGTTACGCTTTCGATATGACCGCTGCACAGCCCGTTCACCCGGCCGACGACCACACCATCATTCGCGTGCGGGGCGCCCGCGAGCACAACCTCAAGAGCGTCGACATCGACCTACCCAAGCGCCGTCTCACCGCGTTCACCGGGGTCTCGGGCTCGGGCAAGAGCTCGCTCGTGTTCAGCACGATTGCGGCCGAGTCTCAACGGCTCATCAACGAGACCTACAGCACCTTTGTGCAGGGCTTCATGCCGCAGCAAGCACGCCCCGACGCCGATGTGCTCGAGGGCCTCACGACCGCGATCATCGTCGACCAGGAGCGCATGGGCGCGAACCCACGCTCGACGGTCGGCACGGCCACCGACGTAAATGCGATGCTCCGGATCATGTTTTCGCGCCTCGGGGCGCCGCACATCGGCGGCCCGCAGGCGTTCTCCTTTAACGTTGCGTCGATCAGCGGCGCGGGCGCCGTCACCCTGGAGAAGGGCGGCAAGCAGGTGAAAGAGCGGCGCAGCTTCGAGGTACTCGGCGGCATGTGCGCGAAGTGCGAGGGGCGCGGGAGCGTCAGCGACTTCGCCCTCGACGAGCTGTACGACGCCTCGAAATCGCTGAACGATGGCGCGCTCACCGTGCCCGGCTACAGCATGGACGGTTGGTACGGCCGCGTGTTCGGCGCGATGCTGCCGATGGACACCCCCATCAAGGACTTCACCGAGGACCAGCTGCACGATCTGCTCTACAAGGAGCCGGTCAAGGTGAAGGCCGACGGCGTGAATGTCACTTACGAGGGACTTATTCCGCGCATTCAAAAGTCGATGCTGTCAAAAGATCGTGACGCGATGCAGCCCCACATTCGCGCCTTCGTAGACCGCGCCATCGTGTTTCACGCGTGCCCCGCCTGTGGCGGCACGCGCCTCAACGACTCGGCCCGTTCCTCCCTCATCGCTGGCAAGTCGATCGCCGATGTCTGCGCAATGCAGATCAGTGACCTGGCCGAGTGGGTGCGCCAGGTCGATGATCCGGGGCTTGCGCCGCTGACGCTCAAGCTCACTGAGACCCTCGATTCATTCGTACAGATCGGGCTTGGGTATCTCAGCCTCGACCGCCCCACCGGAACGCTCTCGGGCGGCGAATCGCAGCGCACCAAGATGATTCGGCACCTGGGCTCGGCCCTCACCGACGCGACCTACGTGTTCGATGAGCCGTCCATTGGGCTGCACCCGCATGACATTCAGCGCATGAATCAGCTGCTGCTCAAACTGCGCGACAAAGGCAACACGGTGCTCGTGGTGGAACACAAGCCCGAGATGATCGAGATCGCCGACCACGTCGTTGATCTCGGGCCGCGAGCTGGCAGCCACGGCGGCGAGATCTGCTTCGAAGGCACGGTCGAGGAGCTGCGCGCGTCGGGCACACTCACGGGCATCCACCTCGACGACCGCGCCCGGGTGAAGGAATCCGTGCGATCGGCAACCGGCCAGATCGAGGTACGCGGGGCGACCGAAAACAACCTCAAGAACATCGACGTCGACGTGCCGCTGGGAGTGCTGTGCGTGTTCACGGGCGTCGCGGGCTCAGGCAAGAGCTCGCTGATTCGCAGCTCGGTGTCGGGCCGTGAGGGGGTGGTGACGGTCGACCAGGGAGCAATCAAGGGCTCGCGCCGCTCAAATCCGGCCACCTATACGGGACTGCTCGACCCGGTACGCACCGCGTTCGCGAAGGCCAACGGGGTGAAGCCCGCACTCTTCAGCGCGAACTCCGAGGGTGCCTGCCCCGAGTGCAAGGGCGCGGGCATCATCTACACCGACCTCGGCATGATGGCGACGATGGAGAGCGTGTGTCCCGTGTGCGACGGCCAGCGCTTCGACGCGGCGGTGCTCGAGTACACGCTGGGCGGCAAGAACATCGCCGAGGTGCTCGACCTGTCCATGAGCGACGCGCACGAGTTCTTCACCCGGGCCGAGTCGAAGGTGCCCAAGGCCGCGAAGATCCTCGCCAAGCTCGTGGACGTGGGGATCGGCTACATCAAGCTCGGCCAGCCGCTGTCGACGCTGTCGGGCGGCGAGCGGCAGCGCCTCAAGCTTGCGATCCACATGCTCGAGGACGCCGACGTGTACGTGCTCGACGAGCCGACGACCGGGCTGCACCTCGCCGATGTCGAGCAGTTACTCGGGCTCCTCGACCGGCTCGTCGATGCAGGCAAGAGCGTCATCGTGATCGAGCACCATCAGGCCGTCATGGCGCACGCCGACTGGATCATCGATCTCGGCCCGGGCGCCGGCCACGAGGGCGGCACCATCGTGTTCGAGGGGACGCCCGCGGCGCTCATCGCCGACGGGTCAACGCTCACGGCGCAGCACCTCGCCGCCTACGTCGGTGCGTAGGCCGCGTCTCACGCCGTTGGGGCCAAATCTGGGGGTAATGGCGCACCATATCCCCCAGATTTGGCCCCAACACAACTATTGAGAGGCGCGACGCGTTGACCGGCGTGACCAGCCTGTGGTTACTGCGGCGCGCTGTCGAGCTGGTTGAGTGCCCGGATCAGTCGGTGCAGCTCGCCGACCGCGCGGCGGCGCGGGGTGAACACAATCCGCGGCAGATCGAGCTGGTCCCGATCGGCGACCTCAGCATCGAGCGGCCCGGTGGCCTCGATCCGGCCCGAGTCCAGTAGTCCTGCGAAGTTCTCGTTGAGTTGCTCGATCTCGGCGGCACTGGGCACAGCCTTGAGCCGAACAACGAGCGAGTCCCCCACCCAGCGCAGCGAGTCGTAGTTGCGCCAGAAACCGACAATTTCGGCGGTCGCAGCCTTGGCCGAGTCCGTGATGAGCACACGGTCAAGATCGTTGATGGCGATGTAGCCGCCGCCCGCGAGCTCCTCGGTGATGAAGCCCGCGAGGTGCTTCCAGTAGCTGCCGCCGGGGCGATCGAGAAACACGATCGGCACGGGCTCCATCTTGCCCGTCTGCTGCAGCGTGAGCAGCTCAAACGCCTCGTCCATCGTGCCGAACCCTCCGGGCAGGCAGACAAAGCCGCGTGACTCCTTCACCAGCATGAGCTTGCGGGTGAAGAAGTACTTCATGACGACGCGGTGAGCCTCTATCGAGTCGTCGGGTATCTCAAGGGGCTCCTCGAAGGGTAGCCGGATCGAGACGCCCAGCGACTGGCCGTCGCCTGCGCCGCTGGCGGCAGCCTCCATGATGCCCGGGCCCGCCCCCGTCACTACCATCCAGCCGCGCTCGGCGAGCTGCTTCGCCACGTCCTCGGTCTTGAGCCACAGCGGATCGTGCGGCTGCGTGCGCGCCGATCCAAACACCGTCACTTTGGGGGTGTCGGTGAAGGGCGCGAACAGTCTGAACGCGGCCCGCATTTCCTCCACCGCGGCGGCAGTTATCTTCAGATTCAACCGCGAAGTGCCATCGGCCCCCAGTCCGATACCGGTCTCCAGAATGCGCCGTACGAGACCGCGCTGTTGACCAGCCCCGTGCTCGGTGATGATCGCGTCGAGCTGCTCACGCAGTGTCGTCGCGCTGGACTGGGGATCCTGAGGCTTCGTCACGCCCCCAGTCTAGGCCTGGCCGGGGCCACACCCCGGAGAGACGAGAACGCGGCGAGCCGTCGGCCCGCCGCGTTCAAAAAATCGTCTCGAGCGATTAGCCCGTGAACACCTCGGGGGCGCCCGACTCGGTCTTGTGACCGATCTCGGCGGCGATCCGGTTGGCCTCCTCGATGAGCGTGGCAACGATCTCTGACTCGGGCACGGTCTTGATGACCTCTCCCTTGACGAAGATCTGGCCCTTGCCGTTACCTGAGGCAACACCGAGGTCGGCTTCGCGCGCCTCGCCGGGGCCGTTCACAACGCACCCCATGACGGCGACGCGCAGCGGCACGCTCATGCCTTCGAGGCCCTTCGTGACCTCTTCGGCAAGCGTGTATACGTCGACCTGGGCACGGCCGCACGAGGGGCACGACACGATCTCGAGCTTGCGCTCCCGCAGGTTGAGCGACTGCAGAATCTGCAGGCCGACCTTGACCTCTTCCACCGGGGGCGCCGACAGCGAGACGCGAATCGTGTCGCCGATGCCCTCCGAGAGCAGGATGCCGAACGCGGTCGCGCTCTTGATCGTGCCCTGGAACGCCGGGCCTGCCTCGGTCACGCCGAGGTGCAGCGGCCAGTCGCCACGCTCGGAGAGCATGCGGTACGCCTTCACCATCACGATGGGGTCGTTGTGCTTCACCGAAATCTTGAAGTCGTGGAAGTCGTGTTCTTCGAACAGCGAAGCCTCCCAGATCGCGCTCTCCACGAGCGCTTCGGGGGTCGCCTTGCCGTACTTCTGCAGCAGGCGCGGGTCAAGCGATCCGGCATTCACGCCAATACGAATTGAGGTGCCAGCGGCCTTCGCGCGCCTGGCGATCTCGCCCACCTGGTCGTCGAACTTGCGAATATTGCCGGGGTTCACACGCACCGCGGCGCAGCCAGCATCGATCGCGGCGTACACGTAGTTCGGCTGGAAGTGAATGTCAGCGATGACCGGAATCTGGCTCTTCATCGCGATGATCGGCAGCGCCTCTGCATCGTCGCGGCTGGGGCAGGCAACGCGCACAATGTCGCAGCCTGATGCCGTCAGCTCAGCGATCTGCTGCAGGGTCGAGTTGATGTCGGTCGTGGGAGTCGTAGTCATCGACTGCACCGACACGGGAGCGTCACCGCCGACCATGACGGAGCCCACCTTGATCTTGCGGGTCTTCCTCCGAGGTGCGAGAACTTCAGGGACCTTCGGCATTCCGAGATTAATTGCAGCCACGAAGAAGATTCTAGCCACGCCAGCTGCGTGCGCGCCCAGTGGCGCGCGCAGCCGGCTGGCTCGGGTGTGCTCCGCGCCGGATCGCGCCGGATCCCGCTAGCCGAACAGTGAGACCGGTTTCACGAGATCCGCGTAGACGAGCAGAATGCTCATCGCCCCGAGCACCACGACGACCGCAAACGTCACGGGCACCATTTTCGCGGTGTCAACGGGGCCCGGGTCGGGCTTGCCAAACAGCTTGGCGAGGCGGCGCTTCGCCCCCTCGTGCAGCGCGCCCACGACGTGGCCGCCGTCGAGCGGCATGAGCGGCACGAGGTTGAACACGAACAGTGCGACATTGAGCGAGCCGAGCAGCCCAAACAGCGTCTGCGCGCGCGCTGCCACGTCGATCTCGCTGGCGCTTGCGACCTCGCCCGCGATGCGGCCCACTCCGACCACGCTGATGGGTCCGTTCGGATCGCGCGCTTCGGTACCAAACGCGGCGTTCCACACGTCCACCATGCGCTCGGGCAGGCGCACGACGATGCCAACCACCTGCTCGATGTTTTGCCCGACGTAGGCGGGCACCTCGGTGATGGGCTGGCGCACTTGCTCGCTCGCGGGCGTCGCCCCGATCATGCCGACGGTCTCGGTGAGATAGGTGCCGTCTGCGCCCTTCACCGCTTGACCGTTTTCGTTGGCCACGGCGCGCTCGTTAGGTTCGGGGGTGAGCTCCACGATCTCCTGCACGCCGTCACGCTCGATGACTACGGCGAGCGGGGTTCCCGGAGCGGCACTCACCGTGTCACGAAACTGATCCCAGCTCGTGATCTCGGTGCCGTCCACGGCAATCATTTTGTCGCCGGGCTGCAGCCCCGCCGCAGCGGCGGGTGCCGCGGGGTCCTCAGCGGAACAGGACGTCGCGCTGCTCGAGGCGGGAATGAGGCACTCGCTCACCTGTCCCAGTGTCGTCGAGAACTGCGGCACCCCAAAACCCACAAACACGATCGCAAAGAACACAAACGCGAGCACGAGGTTCATGAACGGGCCACCGAGCATGATGATGACCTTTTTCCATACCGGAAGCCGGTAGAAGGTGCGGTGGTCTTCGCCCTCGGCGATGGTTTCTGCGCTCGCGAGCCGGGCCTCGTCAACAAGGCCCGCGATACCTCGACGGGACTCCTGCTTGCGCTGTTCGTCTGCGGCCACGGCTTCACCGCGTGTGGCGTGAGCGCTCTCCTCGACGACCGAGTTCAAGAACCCCGTGGTCGAGGCACGCGGCGCCTCCCCCGGCTTGTTGGGCGGGTACATCCCCGTCATGGCGACGTAGCCGCCGAGCGGAATCATTTTGACCCCGTACTCGGTCTCGCCCTTCTTACGCGACCACAGGGTCTTGCCGAAGCCCACCATGTACTGCGTCACCTTGACGCCGAACAGCTTGGCGGGCACGAGGTGCCCGATCTCGTGCAGCCCGATGGATACACCGAGACCGACGAGAACGATCAGGATCCCCAGCACGTAGAGCAGCACGTTTATCACGGGTTTAGATTACTGGCCCGCGCTGTGGAGTCTCGGGGAGACGGCTGGATTCTGCGACTCGCAAGCTCGCGCAGAATTACCTGGGGTGTGGCCCACGCACCCTAGCGGGGGGATGCCCGCGCAGCTTAGCGGGCGTGGCCCGCGATCACCTTCTCGGCCCGCTCACGAGCCCAGCGTTCCGCCTCCGCGAGCGTGTCGAGTGTCAGGTCGGCCGGCGCCTCGTGTGCTTCGAGCACCTCGCGCACGGTGTCCACGATGCCGGTGAACGGGATGCGCCCCTCATGGAAGGCGTCGACGGCCTCCTCGTTCGCGGCGTTAAACACGGCCGGGAACGTTTTGCGGGCGCGCCCCACCTGCTTCGCCACGTCGACCGCGGGAAAGGCTGCTGAATCGAGCGGCTCAAATTCCCAAGAGGTTGCACGGGTCCAGTCGAGAGGCCTGCCGACGCCGCCGAGGCGCTCGGGCCAGGTGAGGCCGAGGGCGATGGGCAGCCGCATGTCGGGCGGCGAGGCCTGCGCGATCGTCGACCCGTCGATGAACTCGACCATGGAGTGCACGATCGACTGCGGGTGCACCACAACGTCGATGTCGCCGTAGGAAACGTTGAACAGCAGGTGCGCTTCGATGACCTCGAGGCCTTTATTGACGAGCGTGGCGGAGTTCGTGGTGACGACGCGGCCCATGTCCCAGGTGGGGTGCGCAAGCGCCTGCGCGGGTGTGACACTCGCGAGCTCGGCGCGGCTGCGGCCGCGGAATGGCCCGCCCGACGCGGTGAGCACGAGCCTGCGCACCTCGCCCGCGCTGCCCGATCGCAGCGCCTGCGCAATGGCCGAGTGTTCGGAGTCGACGGGCACAATCTGTCCCGGCTGCGCGAGATCGCGCACGAGGTCGCCTCCCACGATCAGGGATTCCTTGTTCGCGAGGGCCAGCGTGCGACCCGACTTGAGCGCGGCGATAGTGGGGGCGAGGCCCACCGATCCGGTAATGCCGTTGAGTACCACATCGGCCTCGACGTCTTCGATGAGCGTGACGGCTTCCTGTGCGCCGAGGCCCGTGTGCTCGACGTTAAACTCCTCGGCCTGCTCAGCAACGCGGGCCGCGTTGCTGCCAGCGATGAGTCCGGCGACCTGAAACTTTTCGGGGTTCGCACGAATGACGTCGAGCGCCTGCTCGCCGATTGAACCGGTGGATCCCAAGATGATGACGCGCTTCATGCCTCCATTGTGCCGGATCGGGCCGTGCGCTCACTCGCGCATACGCAAACCGCCCCGGGCTGGGCAGTTCAGTGAAGCCGGGCACGGGGCGGACAGGATGCGACTGATTACTCGGCGTGGACCGTGCCGAGAATATCAAGCACGAACACCATCACGTCGTCGGGCTTGTGACCCTGCTGCTCCAGACCGGCCGCGCCGTAGCCGCCGTCTTCAGCGGGCACGACTGAGATGATCTGTGAGCCGACCTTCTGGCCCTCCAGTGCCTTCTGGAATCCGCCGATCACCTGGGTGGTGAGGAAGTTCGCGGGCTCGCCACGGCTCCAGCTCGAGTCGAATTCCTCGCCCGTGCGCCAGATCACGCCACGGTAGTTGACGTACACGCGATCGCCGGGCTTGACCTCTTCGCCTTCACCCTCAATGATGGTCGCGACCTCGAGCTTGTCGGGTGCCTTCGCTCCCTTGGGCATCGTGATCGTGGGCTCACCGTTCTTGGCGAGCTTCACGGTCGGGAAGCCCTCGGGGGCGGCCTTCGCCTTGCCCTCAGCCTTATCCAGCAGCTTGTCGAGCTCGAGCGTTCCCGGCTCACCAGCGGGTGCCGTGGCGTCAGAAATCTTGCCGACCTGCATCACGACGACGATCGAGTCCTTCTTCGTGATGCCCTCGACACCGGTTGCGGCCGGGTCGGTGTCTGCACCAAAGAACTCCTCGAAGGGTGCTACTACGGTCACTTCTTCACCGGGCAGCGCGCAGCGCAGTCCCTCGTACGCCCAGGGCGCAAGCAGCTCGCCGTCGAGCGGCACGTCACTTGCGGGGGCCTGCTGAATAGCCGAGCCGTCAGCGCCGTTGAACATTGTCATCGCAACGTTCATGGTCTGGCCCTTCTCGGCAATCTTGCCCTCGCCCTCCTTGAGAACCGAACGCTCGAGCGCCTTGGCCGCTACGGGCGTCTTCGAGGTGATCTTGGCGTCGACACCGACCTCACCCTCAACCTTCAGCGCCTTGCTTGCGTCACCCGGGGCCAGGCATTCTTTGCCAGCGGCGTCCTTCGACACTGCGCCACCCCCAGCCGAACATCCGGTGATCAGCAGCGCCCCGGCGAGCGCCGCGGGCAGAAGTGCGCGGGAGAGTTTCACGTGAGAGTGTTCCTAACTGGGTGGAGTGCCGCCGGCCGCGCCGGCGCAGTGATTCGAGTATTTCGTATCCTGCTGCCGCCGACCTGTGAGGGGGCTCCGCGGTCAACCAGCGTCAGCACAATCTCACAGCTCGCTGCCGGAACAGTGTTTGTTTTATGCGACATCTGGCGCCCGTATGCAGTCCCGTTTTTTAGTACGATTTCCCCAACCTAAGAGCGATGACTATTCCCCCTCTAGCCATCGCTTTTAGGCCAGTTACTTCTCTAGTACCGATGCGAGTAGCGCGCGTGCCGCCATGACCGCCACCACAATGAGCAGCGCCATCGAGGCAACGTCGCAGGCGATGTAGACGTAGTGCCAGACGGATTCGCCAGGGTCAGCACCCTGCAGTACAAGGTCGGTGCGGGCGTTAAGTGGGGGCCGCACAAACACCACCTTCAAGACGAACACGGCCGCAACGGCCGCCCATGCGGCGAGCCTGCGCCCTTCGATACGGTGCGCAACCGGCCAGAACGACACGATCGTCAGCGCAAATAGGAGGATACCCTCGGCGACATTAAGCGCCGCGAACACGAGTCGTCCAATTCCGAGCCCCAGAGGAATGGTGATGCCCTCAGCTTGGAACTTCAGCGGCGCCTCGATGAACGAGATCGCCGCGACCATGCCGAGCCACAAGATCGGAAGCGCCATCCGCCACAGTTCGAGTCGCACGTAGCCGCGCGCCAAGCGTGGCTGCGTGGGCGGCTGCGGCGAGCGCTGCTGGGCCGAGCGCTGCTGCGGTGAGCGTGACTTGCGAGACTTGGACTTCGACACGGGTAACTCCTTTGGCGGGGTGCTGGTAGACGCGTGGGTGGCCGGGCGCTGTTACTTAGCGGCGAGCGCAGCGGCGTAAAGGTCGCGGGCAGACAGCCCGGTGGCCTCAGCGACCTCGCGGGTCGCGTCCTTCAAGCGTGTGCCTGCGGCTACGCGACGCTGCACGTCGGCGAGCGCGTCCTCCGGCGATGCCACTGGCGCCTCCCCGGCGGCGATCACGATGACGATCTCACCGCGCACCCCACCTTCGGCCCACTCGGCGAGCTCGGCGAGTCCGCCGCGCTTCACTTCCTCGTGGAGCTTCGTCAGCTCGCGGCAGACGGCGGCGGGGCGATCCGGCCCAAAATGCGTGGCGAAGTCGGCAAGCGTCGCCGCGAGCCGCGAGGGAGCCTCGAAGAAGACGAGCGTGCGCCGCTCGCCGGCGAGCTCGGTAAACGCCCGAGCTCGCTCGCCCGCCTTACGCGGCACGAAACCTTCAAAGGCAAACCGGTCGGTGGGCAGTCCCGACACGGCGAGCGCGGTAACGACAGCGCTCGGCCCGGGGATGCAGGTGACCTCGACGCCCTGTTCGGCGGCGAGCTGCACGACCCGAAAGCCCGGGTCTGAGACGGTGGGCATGCCCGCATCGCTTACGAGCACGACGTCCTCGTCCCGGGCGCGCTCGACGAGGGAAGCCGCGCGGTCGTGCTCGTTGTGGTCGTGAAGCGCGATGAGCTCAGGCCGATTTTCAATGCCGAGCAGGCGCAGCAGCTGGATGGTGTGCCTCGTGTCCTCCGCCGCGATCACCGTCGCTGCTTCGAAGGTTTCGCGCAGTCGGGTGGAGGCGTCGCCGAGGTTGCCGATCGGGGTGGCTGCGAGCAAGATCATGCCTCCATCGTAGGCGCTGCTTGATGGGCGTTGCCGCCGCCGTGTAGGCATTGCCGCAGGCGCCCACTGCGAGAATGGGAGGCATGAGCGATCCCGTAGTGCCCGGTCAGGGTGACCCCACTCCCGATTCAGTCGAGCATCCAACACCCGAGCATCCGGCACCCCCGGCAATGCAGGCGCCGCCTCACCCCTACGCGTACGCGGCGATGGCCTCACATCCCGCCCCGGCACGCGGCATCTCGATCATGGCGATGTCACTCGGTCTTGCCGCACTTGTCACGGTGCTCGTGGCTATGTTCTACCTGCCGATCGCCGTTATCTTGGGCGTCCTGCTCGCGGTCACCGCGATCGTGCTCGGCGGCGTGGCCCTCGTGCGGCGCGGCCCGCGCGGCCCCGGCATCGCCGGGCTGGTATCGGGCGGCGTCGCGATCCTGCTCACAGCCGGAATGGTGGCCGTGGGGATGGGCGCGTTGGGAGCCCAGGCGATTATGGGGTTCGCGACCCACGGTGGCACCGCTGCAGGCGGTACGGAAGGGCCCGGCTCCGGTGGCAGTCCCGAAGCGCCAATGACCATCGAGTGGCCCGCGAACCTCTCAACGGGCGGCATCATGTTTACCGGAGATGACAGCAGCGCAGCGGGTTCGATGCGTGTGATCGAGAGCGGCCGCCTGCCCGACAACGCGTTCCCCGATGTGTCTGAGCTGCCTGCCGCGTCCGACGGCACCTCCCCCGACCGCATCCAGGTCTACCTCGACTACCGCTGCCCCGCCTGCCTCACCTTTGAGACGGCCAACGGCGAGACTCTGGAGCGGGCCGCCCAGGCGGGCGCGGTCGTCGAACTGCAGCCCCTGACATTCCTCGACGGCGCATCGGCCGGCACCTATTACTCGTCACGCGTCTCGGGCGCAATGGCGTGCCTTGCTGAGCACCAGCCCACGGCCGCTTGGAGCGCGCACGTCGCCCTGCTCAGCCCCGAGTTCCAGCCCGAGGGCGGCACGGAAGGCCCCGATAACGCCGCGGTCATCGACCGCATCGAGGGCGCGGCGGGAAAGCTGAACACCGACGCCCGATCTTGCATTGCTGATGAAGAGAACGTTATCTTTGCGCAGGCCCTCAGCAACTGGATCAGCACGAACCCCGTGCCGCGGTCCGAGATTCCCGATCTGCGGGTGGAGGGCACACCTCTCGTGCTCGTCAACGGGGTCGCGTTCGCCGGCGACATTTCAGATTCCGGTGCCTTCACCCAGTTCCTCGGGCAGCAGCGGGTGCCGCTCGCCCAGTAGCTGGGCGCCGACCAGCTGCTCGCGGGAAAACTCGCTGAGTAGCTGCACGGCGGCAGACTGTTAGACTCGCTCGGCTATGGACAAATCGAACGAGCAGGCCCCCGTGACCGTCATGTCGCGCACGGGATTCGCATACTTTCCCCTCGCGCTGGTGGCGCGCCTGCCGTTTGCCATGGTCGTCATCGGGGTGCTCACCCTCATCGTGTCGGCCCGCGGCTCCGTCGAACTCGGCGGGCTCAACTCGGCCGTGGTGGGTCTCGGCGTCGCCGTCTGCGGTCCGCTCATCGGTGCGGCCGCTGACCGCTTCGGTCAGCGCCCCACCCTGCTCATCTCGGGCGCGGTCAACTCGGTGTTTCTGGGCGTGCTCGCCTGGGTCGCATTCGGTGACTTCCCTGTATGGGCGATGTTCCTGTCGTCACTCCTCGTGGGCGCGACCGTGCCGCAGATCTCCCCGATGTCACGTGCCCGTCTCGTGAGCATCATTCAAAACGACATTCCAGTCGCGCGTCGGTCGCGCACGCTGTCGTCCACGTTTGCCTATGAGTCGGCCGCAGACGAGGTCATCTTCGTGTTCGGCCCGGTCGCGGTGGGCCTGCTCGCCACGACCCTCGGCGCGTGGGCTCCCGTCGTGGGCGCCGCCGTCCTCACGCTCGCGTTTGTGACGGCCTTCGCGCTGCATCCCTCGGGTACGAAGCCCCAGGCCGCCACGGGCGAGGTTGTCCCAACCTCGCCCGTAAGCGAGCTCTGGCGCCCGTCGCTGATCGTTACCGTCGTGGGAATCTTCGGGGTGGGCATGTTCTTCGGCTCGATGTTCACCTCGCTGACGGCGTTCATGCAGGATCGTGGCGAGCCCGAACAGGCCGGCCTGATCTACGGCGTGATGGGTGTGGGGTCGGCGCTCTTCGCGATCGGAATCGTGTGGCTGTCACCCAAGTTCACGCTGCGCGCCCGCTGGCTCGTGTTCGCTTCGCTGATCCTCGGCGGTGCCGTGTTTCTGCAGACTGCCCACGATCTGCCGCGCATGATCGCCGCCCTCGCAGTCATGGGCATCGGCATCGGCCCGCTGCTCGTCACGCTCTACAGCTTCGGCGCGCACCGCACACCGGCCGGCCGCGGCGCGACCGTCATGGCAATGCTCGGCACATCGATCATGGTGGGGCAGTCCTTCACGGCCGCCGCCACGGGCATCGTAGCCGAGCAGATCAACACCCAGGCTGCCCTCACGCTGCCGCTCATTGCAGCGGCCGTGGCGGTCGCGGCGGGCCTCGTCAACTGGTTCCTTACCCCCGCAGGCCCTGAGCCACAGCTCGCGAGCTAGGGCAAAGCCCTAGCCCATCTGCAAGCGGGCGAAGCCCGGATCCGGCACTGAGTGCGCGCGCCGGATCAGCCCACCGTGTCCTCGCGCAGCTTGGGGCTAGGCAGGTGCCAGCCGCGCGCGTACGAGATGAGCCTGAGCGCGATGGCACAGCCGCCGCCCGCGATCGTCGCGATGCTCGGGGTCGCTCCCAGCGCGATCGCGCCGGCAGCCGCCGCGGCGCCGAGGATTGCCGAGACCGCATAGAGCTCGCGGGTGAGCACGCCGGGCACCGTGTTGACGAGCACGTCGCGCACCACTCCGCCTCCCACCGCCGTGATCGTGCCGATGCTGATCGCGACGATCGGGTGATAACCGGAAGCGAGGGCGGCCACGGCCCCGCCCGCCGAGAAAAGCCCCAGCCCAAAGGCGTCAAACACGACCTCGAAATGGCGGATGCGGGCGAGACCGGGATGGACGAAGAAGACGATGAGCGATGCGCCGATGGCCGCTACGAGGTAGGGCCAGTGGGTGAATGCGACGGGCGGATGCACGCCCAATAGGAGATCGCGGATGATGCCACCGCCGATTCCGGTCGCCGAGCCGACGACCAGGATGCCGAGCAGGTCGAGCCCGCGGCGCACACCGACGAGTGCCCCTGAGATCGCGAAGGCGCAAATTCCTGCCAGCTGCAGCGCTTGATAAAGGATTTCACCCCACACGGTGTTGATTGTACCGACGCAACGCGGGTGGGCCGACCTAGGAATAGCCTGAAGTTTCTTCTCGTTACATTCCATGTCAGCCGTCAGTGGGAGAATGGAATACATGTCAGCCCTTACCGCCGCTGAGGTCGCAGACCTTCGCGCCGCATTCCCGTACTTCGCTTCGCAGCCCCAACCCGGAACGCTGGCCCCGGCCTACCTTGATTCGGCCGCGACCTCGCAGCGCCCGACCGCGGTACTCGACGCCGAACGCCAGTTCCTCGAACACCACAACGCCGCCGTGCACCGCGGCACCAGTGGCGCAGTCGGCGAGGCCACACTTGCGTTCGAGGGCGCTCGGGCAGCAGTGGCCCGGTTCGTCGGTGCCGCGACCCCCGAGCAGATCGTGTGGGCCGAGAACGCCACCGACGCGATCAACATTGTTGCCCTCGGCATCGGCGAGGCGAACGCGGGTCTCGGAGTGACCGGTTCTGAGCGATTCACGCTGGGTGCGGGCGACGAGATTCTCGTCACCGAGGCCGAACATCACGCGAACCTGATTCCTTGGCAGCGGCTCGCCGCGAAGACCGGGGCGACGCTCACCTTCATTCCCGTGAACGAGCACGGCACATGGAGCCTCGACGACGCTCGCGCGGCCATCAACGATCGCACGCGTATCTTCGCGTTCGGTCACGTCTCCAACGTCACGGGGTTTGTCGCCCCGGTGGCCGAACTCGTGGCACTCGCCCGAGCCGTCGGCGCAGTGACCGTGCTCGACGCGTGCCAGTCCGTACCGCACATTCCGGTGGACTTCGCGACCCTCGGCGTTGACTTCGCGGCCTTCTCGGGCCACAAGATGCTCGGCCCCAACGGTATCGGCGTGCTGTACGGCCGGGCCGATATGCTCGCGGCGCTGCCGCCGTCGCGCACCGGTGGCTCCGCCATCACCCGCGTCACGATGCAGAACGCCGAGTTCATGCCGGCCCCGATGCGGTTCGAGCCCGGCACGCAGCCGGTGTCTCAGGTCGTGGGCCTCGGCGCTGCCGTCGAGTTTCTCGAGACGGTGGGAATGGAGCGCGCCGCCGCACGCGAGCACGAGCTCGTTGAGCGGCTGGTGGCGGGCATCCTCGAAACCCCCGGGCTGCGGCTCCTCGGCCCCCAGGGCACCACGCAGCGCGTCGCCCTCGCGGCCGTCTCTGTCGAGAACCTGCACGCCCACGACGTGGGCCAGTATCTCGACGAGCAGGGCGTGCTCGTTCGCGTGGGCCACCACTGCGCACAACCGCTGCACCGCGCGTTTGGCATCGCTTCAAGCACGCGCGCAAGCGTGCACTTGACCACCACAGAAGACGAGGTCGATCGGTTCCTCGACGCGCTCCGCGGCGCCCAGCGGTACTTCGGAGTGGAGGTGTCGGCGTGAGCGCGCTCGACGGTCTGTACCAAGAACTAATTCTCGACCATTCAAAGCGCCCCATCGGCAAGGGTGATCTGAGCGACCATCCCGGCGCACGCACGGCATCGCATCACGAGTTCAACCCGAGCTGCGGTGACGAGATCGAGCTGTCGATCGCGGTCGACCCCGCCACGGGTCGCATCTCGCAGCTCGCTTGGCAGGGTCAGGGATGTTCGATCTCGATGGCGTCCGCATCGATTCTGTCGCAGCTGGTTCGCGACGAGGAGATGACGATGGACGAGGCCCGCGTGAAGATCGCGGCCTTCCGCGAGATGATTCAGACGCGCGGCGAGCAGGAGCCCGATGAGGACGTTCTCGGCGACGCCGTCGCTCTGCAGGGTGTCGCGAAGTACGTGATGCGCGTCAAGTGCGCAATGCTCGGCTGGGTCGCCCTCGAGGCCGACATCGCTCAGGTGGAGGCTCAGGCCAGCGCCTAGCTTCTCGCGTGATCAGAACGTCACGGGCCGCACACCATCTCATCGGTGTGCGGCCCGTGACGTTTGTGGGGGCACCATCTTCGTCCACAGGCGCACAAAATCCCGGATCTCGGCGGGATTCGAGATTTTCTGTGCATAACCCGCACGGGCCGTTCGTTCGGCGCAAAATCGTGGCATGACCGACCACAGTTCAGACGCCAACCCAGATTCAACCCGGGTACTCAAATGCTCGGGAACCGCCGACTTTCTCGCGGCGCTGCCCCAACTTGCGGGCTTCACCGCCACCCACAGCATCTTCGTGCTGTTCTTCGAAGGATCACGCACCCGAGAGGCGATGCGCGTCGATCTGCCGCCCGATGACGATCCGCGCGAGGCCGCCGACCTGCTCGAGTTTCTGAGCCACACGATTCGCAGCTTCAGCGTCAACAGCGGGCGCACCGCGGCCCCCGCGATCGCCATCATGTCTGAGCAGACTTTCGCAGACTGCGATGGGCCACCCTGGCTCAGGCTCGCCCGCCGCATCGAGCGGCGGCTGCGGCGTGACCGCATCTACCCGCGTGAGCTCTGCGTGCGCGCCCCCGACGGCTGGGTGAGCTACCTCGACCAGGCAGCGCCTCGCAGCGGCCGCAGTCTCGACGAGATCGAGCGGAGCCCGATCGCCGTGGCCGCCAGAATGGCTCGGCAGCTTGTACCCACGCTCGCGGAGCTCGGTGCGCTGCCGCCTATTGATCCGGATCGTGTGGCCCGCGCGACATCGGAGCTTGCGACGCTCGATCGATCGGCACTCGTCGCGTCGCAACGAGCCGGCCAACGTGAGGGGCAGGATGCAGGGCAGGCTCCAGAGCTCGAACCCGTCCTCTCGGCCCGGAGCCGCGTCGCGCTCGCCCCGGTAGCCGCCCGCGAGCTACAGGACGTCCGGTCCGACCTCTCCCCCGAAGCTGCAGGGCGCATCGCACACGTTGCCTCCGATGTGCAGGGGTGGTGGCACCTCGCAATGGGAATGATCACCAGGCCCGAATTTCCCGGTGAACTGGAGCGAGATCTGGGTGAGCGGGTACTGAGCGAGTTGCCGGTCACCAACGCAAACCTGGCTGCGCGGGGTGACCTGTTCGGGGCGGCGCCGGGTGCCGCAGGCGGTCCCTCGATATCTATGGCCGGGATCCTCGCCGCAATCTGCCCCGAGTTCACCGAGCGTGAGCGGCTCTCCCCGGTGCGGGGCCGCCTCGCGCGCACGCTCGCCGATCTCCCGACCGTGGCCCGCCCTGGGGTGTTTGCGCTCAGCGCACTCGTGTGGTGGTTGTGCGGCAGCCAGACGACGGCGAACGCTCACGTGGATGCCGCCCTCGAGATCCGCCCCGAGCACGAGGTATCGCTGATGGTGCGCGGCCTAATTGCTGTGCCCGTCATCGCGCGGCAGCTGCTGGTGCCGACAGCTCCCGGCTCGAGCAGCCCCCTCAGCCCACCTCGCGCTGCAGCGTCGTGACGACCCGGTGCTGTAATTCCTCGGCGATGGGTTCGGCCAGCGTGATCCGCAACGCGGTCTGGGCTGTCTCGGGGTCGAGCCCCAGCGCCAGCAGGGCGGGCGACGGCTCGCTCTTTCCCGCGGCGCAGGCAGATCCCGCTGACACCGCGATCCCCGAGGCGTCGAGCGCGACCAGCAATGACTCACCGCTGACGCCCTCGAACGTAAACGAGGCGTGCCCCGGGAGCCGCTCGGTCGGGTGTCCCGTGACCCGAGCCCCCGAAACCTCGCGGGTCACGCGTTCGACGAGTGCGTTGCGGCTGTCTATGAGGGCGAGGG
This sequence comes from Leucobacter salsicius M1-8, assembly GCF_000350525.1. GTDB lineage: Bacteria > Actinomycetota > Actinomycetes > Actinomycetales > Microbacteriaceae > Leucobacter > Leucobacter salsicius. The sequence continues at coordinate 42,155 of NZ_AOCN01000004.1, forward strand.
CGCGCCCGCCATAGTCATGTGCCGTTGCAGCCACCGCGGCGGCAAAACCGGCGAGGCCCGCGACGTTCTCGGTGCCGGCCCTGCGCCCCAGCTCTTGCCCGCCGCCATGCATCAGCGGTTCCAGTCGAAGCCCGTCGCGCACGATCAGGGCCCCCACGCCCTGCGGCCCGCCAAACTTATGCGAGGCCATCGACAGGGCATCGACATTGTCGCCGGGCCAGCCCTGCGATTGCAGGGTCACGGGTAGTGACGGCGCCGCCTGCACCGCGTCAGTGTGAACGATCGCGCCAACCTGCTTCGCCGCTGCGGCGAGCGCGGGCATGGGCTGTACGGTGCCGACCTCGGCGTTCGCGAGCCCAATCGAGACGAGGGTGGTGTCGGCTCGCACCGCGCGTGTCACGTCGTCGGGGTCGACGCGGCCCAGTTCATCCACCGGCAGCATGGTCAGCTCGTACCCGAACACTCGCTCCAGGTATCGGCAGCTCTCAAGCACCGACGGGTGTTCGATGGGGGTGGTGACCAGATGTCTTCCCCGTGGGTGCGCGAGGGCAAGCCCGATGATGGCGAGGTTGTTTGCCTCGGTGCCCCCGGAGGTGAAAATGACGTCTGAGGCACGTACGCCAAAGGTCGTTGCGATGGTTTGTCTGGCGAGCTCGACGGTGCGCGCGGCGCGGTGCCCGGCCGTGTGGACGCTCGACGGGTTACCGGCGGATTCATCGAAGACGGCGATCATTGCCGCACGGGCTTCGGGGCGCAGCGGTGCGGTCGCGGCTGCGTCGAGGTAGCGCTCATTCATGATGCGTCCAATCCTAGGTCGAGGGCGCGCGCCCCGTGGGTCAACAGCCCCACCGAGATGACGTCCACCCCGGTCTCGGCGATGCCCCGCACTGTTTCCAGCGAGACGCCGCCGCTCGCTTCAGCGATCGCTCGGTCACCGATCTGGGCGACCGCGCGCACGAGATCGGCGTTGGCAAAATTATCGAGCAGGATCCCGGTGACTCCCGCCTCAAGCACGGCGGCCACCTGGTCGAGCCGGTCGACCTCAACGATGATCGAGGTCGTGTGGCCGGCGCGGTCACGCAGTCCCTGCAGCGCACGGGTCGTGCTTGCTTCGTCGACGGCGCCGAGGGCCGCGAGGTGATTGTCCTTCACCATGATCGCGTCGGACAGGCCAAAGCGATGGTTTGAGCCGCCGCCCACGTGCACCGCGTACTTCTCGAGCGCGCGCAGCCCCGGCGTCGTCTTGCGGGTGTCGGCAATGCGGGCCGGGGTGTGCGCGACCTCGGCCACAAACTGCGCGGTCAGTGTTGCGATGCCGCTCATGCGCTGCGCCAGGTTGAGCGCCACCCGCTCGCCGGTGAGAATGCCGCGGGCCGGCCCTTCGATCACGCCGAGGGTGTCGCCAGCGGCAAACCGGGTGCCGTCGGCCGCCAACTCACGCACCTCGATGCGCGGGTCCGTGTGCCGAAAGGTCTCGCGCACAAGCGCTCCGCCTGCAAACACCCCGGGCTCCCGGGCCACGAGCTGTGCCGTCATGCCCAGGCCCTCGGGGATCGTGAGTTCAACGGTGAGGTCGCCCCAGGGGGCGTCCTCCTCGAGGGCATTGGCGATGACCTGTTCAATCTTGGTTCGAGTTAGCACGGTGCAAAGCTCCTTCGAGCGGGAGTGGTGTGAGAAGAATGGTTTCGTGCAGCTGCGCCTGTGGGTGCAGCGACCCCAGGGGAGACCGTCGCAAGACGCCAGGCTCGCCGGAGCGCCTGCGCGGGGTCCGTTGCGGGGGTGTCGGCGCGCTGGTGTGCACCGCGGGACTCGGTGCGGGCAAGCGCCGCGTACGCGATGAGCTCGGCGAGCCGGGCATCGCGGCCGGGCACCGCCCCGAAGGCGTCGAGCGCAGAGGTCATACCGGCCGCCTCGCGCTCGATCCCGAGCTCCTGGCTCAACATTCGACCCACCGACTGCGGCGTCCCACCCGTCGATCGCACGGATCCGGCACACGCAGAACCGGCCCGTGCGCCTTTCTGCCCCACGATCTCCACCCTCGCCAGCAACCGTGGCAGCGCCGCACCCGACAGTTCCCAGGACCGATCGGCGACGAATCGCACGGCCGCTTCGGCCGCGCGACGGCCAAAGACGAGCCCCTCAAGCAGCGAGTTTGAGGCCAGCCGGTTCGCGCCGTGCACCCCGGTGCCCGCGGCCTCGCCCGCGACGAACAGCCCCGGCACGCTGGAACGCCCCTCGAGGTCGGTGGCGACGCCGCCCATTGTGTAGTGCGCGGCGGGCGCCACCGGCACGGGCTCCGCGGCCCACTCGTAGCCGTGCCTCCGCAGTGCCGCATCAATCCCAGGAAATAGTCGGGCAAGGCTTCCCTGGCCGTGCTCGGTCTCGATGCTGCGGGCGTCGAGCCAGACGCGATCGGAGCCAGTGTCACGCAGCACGCGATGAATCTCGCGCGACACGATGTCGCGCGACGCCAGATCCGCTGCGGGGTGACGTCCCTGCATAAACCTCGACCCCGCGCCGTCGAGCAGCACTGCCCCGGCTCCCCGCACCGCCTCGGAAATCAGCGCTCCCGTGCCCGCGAGCACGGTGGGGTGAAACTGCACGAACTCCAGGTCGGCCACCACGGCGCCGACCTCGGCCGCGGCACCGATGCCGTCGCCGCGGGCGCCCGCGTGATTCGAGGTGCGGTCGTAGAGCGCCGAGTATCCGCCCGTGGCCAACACGACCGCGTCCGCGTGGATCCGCTCCCCCGGGGCGCCCTCGAGACCCTCGCCGTCCTCACGGCGCAGTTCCGCTCCCACCACGACGCCCTGGTCCACGATCAACCGGTCAAGCACCGCGTGCTCGATCACGCGAACCCCGACAGGGAGGTGCGCCACCAGGTGCGCGTGCATCACGGCCCCCGTGCGGTCGCCGCCCGCGTGCACGATCCGGTGCGCCCCGTGGGCGCCCTCGAGCCCGAGGGCGACCTCACCCGCGGGGCCGCGATCCGGCGCAAAACCCTCAGCAATCAGGTGCCGCACGTCGGCGGCACCGTCGGTCACGAGCGCCCGGGCGGCCTCGACATCGACAAGCCCGGCACCCGCGGCCATCGTGTCGTCCAGGTGGGCGCGCGCAGAGTCACCGGGCGCAAGCGCCGCGGCGATCCCGCCTTGTGCCATCGCGGTGCTGCACGCGTCACCGAACGCGAGCGTGCCCGCCGTAACGACGGTTACCGCGGCGCCCGCGGCGTGCGCCACGCGTGCCGCGGTCAGCCCCGCGACCCCGGCACCGATGACGAGAATCATGGCTTTGCCGCGAGCATCCGCTCGAGAGCGACGCTCGCGTCCTGCGACACCTCAGGTGCGACCGTGATGCGGTTGGGGGTGTTCCCCGCAACGAGCGATTCCAGGGTCCACGCGAGATAGGCCGGGTGGATGCGATACATGGTCGAACAGGGGCAGATTACGGGGTCGAGACAGAAGATCGTGAGATCCGGGCGCTGCTGTTGGAGCCGGTTCACGAGGTTGATCTCGGTGCCGATCGCGAGCACATCCCCGGGCTGCGCCGCCTCGACCGCCAGACGAATGTACTCGGTTGAGCCCGCACCATCTGCCGCGTCGACGACGGGGGCCGGGCACTCGGGGTGCACGATCACGCGCACGCCGGGGTACTCCTCGCGCGCCTTCGCGATCTGGTCCACGGTGAAGCGCTTGTGTACCGAGCAGAAGCCGTTCCACAGGATCACTTTGGAGTCACGCAGCTGCTCGACCGTGTTACCGCCCCGTGCCAGGTGCGGCCGCCACAGGGGCATCTCGGCCTCGGTGACACCCATGGCCCTGGCCGTGTTGCGGCCGAGGTGCTGGTCGGGGAAGAACACGACGCGCTGACCGCGCGCGAACGCCCACTCGAGCACGGTGTGCGCATTCGAGGAGGTGCACACGATGCCGCCGTTGCGCCCGCAGAACGCCTTGATCGCGGCCGACGAGTTCATGTAGGTGACGGGAATGACGGGCTGCAGCTCGCCCTCGACTTGCGGCGCATTCGCATCGAAGCCCAGCGCCTCGGCGAGCTCACTCCAGCAGTCCTCGACCTGATCGATCGTCGCCATGTCGGCCATCGAGCAGCCGGCCGCAAGGTTGGGCAGGATCACCGCCTGATCATCGCGCGAGAGAATATCGGCCGTCTCGGCCATGAAGTGCACCCCACAGAACACGAACGCCTCAGCCTCCGGGCTACTCTTCGCGGCCTGCGCGAGCATGAACGAGTCGCCCACGAAATCTGCGTACTGCACCACTTCGTCACGCTGGTAGAAGTGACCCAAAATGCGCACGCGTTCGCCCAGCGTTGCCCTGGCCGCGACGATCCACTCGTGTAGTTGATCGTCACTCGCATCGGTGTAACGCGTCGGCAGCGGACCCTGGCGGGGGGCGTCGCCGGGGATGCCGTCGGCTACCGAGGCGCCCGGGCCGTAGCCCGGCGCGCGGTCGATACTCCACGGTGCGTCGGCGAGTTCTGTGCCACAGGTCGAGGCGTTGCCAGAGTCGTTCTTCGACGTCAGCTTGATGGGCTTACGCAGCGCAGGCTGCCGCGGCTTGCCCGCCGGGCGCGAATCAATCTCGCGCTGGCTGTCGCGCTGGCTCTCACGCTGAACCGCGCCAGCAATCAGGTCGTGCACGCTCGTCATTGGGGGTACTCCTCGGTGAAGTTGGTGTGGTGGCTGGGGTGGAAGATTGGTCGGGCCCAGCGCCTGGGCACTTTGATTACGCGGGCGGGGCGACGAAGCGGTAGAGCTTCGCGGGCCGGTGACGCGTCCCGGATTCGACGCCGCCGGTTTCGACGAGCGAGCCCTGGGCAAGCGCCTGGCGGCGGAAGTTCGCGGGATCAACCGTGCGGCCTTGCACGGCCTCGTGCACGCGGCGCAGCTGGGCGAGCGTGAATGATTCGCCCAAGAATCTGTGCGCAACCTGCGCATACTCCGTCTTGCTGCGCAGCCGATCGAGGGCGTGCGCGACGATCTCGGCGTGGTCGAACGCGAGCTCGGGCAACGCGTCGACCGGGAACCAAGCCACGTTGCGCGCGGCCTCATCTGCGCCAGCGCTCAAGCGCAGCGCATCGGCAAAGTCCTCGGGGGCATGCTGCGGTTCATGTTCTTGGGGCGCAGGTTCAATCGGTTCCGGATCGTCCCACCGCCGCGCACGCGGGGCCTGGGCGGCGGTGCCACTGCCTTCGTCGAGACCTTGCGAACCGATGCCGGTTGCTCCCACTGGTACCTCGATCGATTCGTTCAAGGCATTGCTGTCGCGCCGCGCCTCGGGAAGCCACTCTCCGCCGTACAGCGCCCAGTAGGCGATTGTGACAAGCCGCTGTGCCTCGGCGGAACGCTCGACGCCGCCGAAAGAGTAGAGCTGTTCAAGGTACCCGGGCTGGCTGCCCACCGCGTCTGACAGCGTGCGGTTGGCGGTGCCGGAGAGGGGTTCGTCCCACCTGGTGGACCCACCGGGCAGCGCCCACAGGCCGCGAAACGGGGCACGCGTGCGGCGCACGAGCGGAATCCACAGTGCGAGGTCATGCTCAGCGTCGCCACTATCGGTTGGAGGCGTGAGTGCGAACGCGATTGTCGAAACCGCAACAGCGGGCGGCAGAAACCGGCGCTCGCTTGCGCTCAAAGCTGCGTAGTCCACCACGGCTCCACTCAACGTTCAGGAGCTCTCGTTCAGCTCCAACCTTACTTAAAGTCAATGTGACCATAAGTGACTTGCGCCCTCAAGACTACGCCCGAACCACGAGACGACCAAATTAATCTGGTGCACAACCGCGTGACGGGACCACCCAATTTCAAGCGCGACACGCCAAAAGCGAGCCTCTGCGACGAAACTCGACAGCTGGCCAGCAGTCGCTCACATACGGCCATGTGCGGCGCAGAGTCTCTTGCACAGCCTCAGCCACACCCATCAAGCACACCCAACCTGAGACGAAAAGACACAAACAGATCACAATCCTGGTGTCAAACCAGGTACGTAGGCTAAACTCGAGCGCAAGACCAGTAATGCCGAACGTAGGAAACTTCCAGCACGTTTTATGCCGCGCTCGCGCGGCACTGCTTCACCAGTCTCCACGTCGGCACCGTCGCCGTGGCACCAAGGGCTTAAATGCCCAGCAATAACAAAGGAAATACAGCATGGCCACCGGCACCGTAAAATGGTTCAACTCCGAAAAGGGCTTCGGCTTCATCACCCCCGACGAGGGCTCGTCTGACGTGTTCGCACACTTCAGCGCCATCGCAGGCAACGGCCGCCGCGATCTGTTCGAAGAGCAGCGCGTTGAGTTTGACATCGAGCAGGGCCCCAAGGGCCTGCAGGCGAGCAACATCCGCGCGATGTAAGTTAATTCTTCAACCGCAAGGTTAAAGATTTACACCCGAGGGGTGGAGCTTCGGCTCCACCCCTCGGGTTTTTTGTATCTTCACCACAGGTCACTCGACGCGTCACCGCGCCAAGCGATACGTTCGAGGAGATTCCCTACGAACGGTGCCATACATGTCAGCGCAGACGCCCCTCGGTTCCTCAATTCCGCTCCGCCCCACGGGCTCCTCCACGGCCCAGCATTTCCCTCGACTCTTCGAACCCCTCGAGTTGGGACGCGTCACGCTGCCCAACCGCATCATCATGGGCTCCATGCACCTTGGGCTCGAAGAATTCGATGACGGCCCCGCCCGGCTCGCCGCTTTCTATCGCGAACGAGCCGCATCCGGACCAGCCCTCATCATCACCGGCGGCGTCTCCCCCAACGAGGCGGGCCGACTCACCGCCAAGGAGCGGCCACTCACCAGTGAACAGGATCTCGCGCGCCACCGCCCGATTACCGAGGCCGTGCATCAGGCGGGCGGCCGCATTGCCCTGCAGCTCCTGCACGCCGGGCGGTACGCCGCCCACCCCGGGCTCGTCGCCCCGAGCCCCATTCAGGCTCCAATCTCTCCCCTTACCCCGAGGGAACTCACCGACGCCGACATCGAACGCACGATCGACGACTACGCGCACGCCGCGCGCCTGGCGCTACAGGCGGGATACGACGGAGTCGAGATCATGGGCTCCGAGGGCTACCTCATCAACCAGTTCACGGCCCCCGTCACCAATCGGCGCACGGACCGCTGGGGTGGCAGTCTCGACAACCGACTCCGGTTTCCGACCGAAATCGTGCGGCGCGTGCGCGAAGCCTGCGGCGAAGGCTTCATCATTGTCACCCGCGTCTCGATGCTCGACCTCGTGCAGGGCGGCTCCACCGTGGACGAGGTGATCGAACTCGCCAGGCGCGTCGAGTCGGCCGGCACCAACCTCATTAACACCGGGATCGGCTGGCACGAGGCCCGGGTGCCGACAATTGCGGCCACCGTTCCGCGGGCGGCCTTTGCGTGGGTCACGAAGCGCCTCATGGGCGCGATATCTGTTCCCCTCATCGCCGCCAATCGCATCAACATGCCGGCCGAAGCCGAGCAGGTACTCGAGGAGGGGGCCGCCCACCTCGTCTCACTCGCCCGCCCGTTTCTCGCCGACCCCGAGTTCGTCGCCAAGGCGCGGGCCGGCACACCCTGGCGCATCAACACCTGCATCGCGTGCAACCAGGCATGCCTCGACCATGCCTTCGCGGGCAAACCCGCTTCGTGCCTCGTGAATCCGCGGGCTGGTCGCGAGACAGAGCTCGCCATCGATCCGGCGCTTACACCCCGGCGCATCGCGGTCGTGGGCTCGGGACCCGCGGGGCTCGCGTGCGCCACCACCGCCGCAAGCCGTGGCCACCGCGTCACACTTTTCGAGGCGGCAGCCGACCTCGGAGGCCAGCTGAACCTGGCACTCAAAGTACCCGGTAAGAGCGAGTTTCGCGAGACGCTGCGCTACTTCACGAACCGCATTCACGAGACCGAAACTGAGCTGCGCCTCGGTCACCGTGCGACGCCCGAGGATCTCGCGGACTTTGACGAGGTCGTGATTGCGACGGGGGTCACGCCCCGCTCCCCCGAGATTCCCGGCCTCGACCATCCAAGCGTCGTCAGCTACGTGGACGTGCTGCGGCACGGTGCCGCCGTCGGCGAGCGGGTCGCGATCCTGGGCGCGGGGGGCATCGGCTTCGACGTCGCCGACTATCTCACGGACGAGCACCCCGCCGCGCCCTCCGATATCGGGGCGTTCCTCGCGCACTGGGGCGTTGATCCGGAGCAGCCCGATGGGTTCGCGGCCACGGGCCCGTCTCCTGATGTGCCTCGCCGCTCGGTGATCATGCTGCAGCGCAAGGACACCAAGCTGGGCGTGGGGCTCGGCAAGACAACCGGGTGGATTCACCGCGCCGAGCTTGCCCGCCGCGACGTGCTCATGATCCCGGGTGCCGAGTACCTCAGCATCGACGACGCGGGCCTCACCGTACGCGCGGGCGAACAGGTGCGCACGCTCGAGGTCGACACGATCGTCCTGTGCACGGGACAGGATCCGGATCGCACGCTGTTTGACGAGCTCGCCGCCGCGGGCCGCGAGGCGCTCCTGATCGGAGGCGCTTTCATTGCGGGCGAGCTGGACGCCAAACGTGCGATTGAACAGGGGACAAAGTTGGGTGCGAGCCTATAGCCTATGGGCATCACATAACGCTAACTTCAGTAACACTCGCGGTACGCTCCGAAGATGGCCACAACAGACCGCTTCACCCAGACCACACCGGAAGCCAAAGTCGCTGAACTAATCCTCGAGCTACGCGCTGGAGGCATTTCATATTCACAGATCGCTACCGAGGTAGGCCTCTCCGCATCACGAGTAGGCGAGATCGTGCGCGCCAACGAACGCGATCAGATTCTCGAATCATTGTCGTAGGCGCCCCGTACCCTCGCCCGTATGGGAGGAATGCCTTGGAACCCGATGATGGCCGTGCAGCGAGTAAGTGATGATGAGGGACACCTCTATGACGGCAACGTCCGTGTAGCTATCTTGCGTCAAGTTCGTATTGGACGCCCCTCCGCGCTCCTGTGGCGCTCTGTCACGGGCGATCAGGCCCCGGACGACCGCCACCTCGTCGGATACTTTCCGTCGATCCAGATGGCCGCAGCGGTCACCTGGCGGTCTTGGAACCAACGACACAAGCCCGTCGAACAACATGCACTCGCGTAACGCAAAAAGCCGCCCCTCACTCCCGAAGGAGTGAGGGGCGGTGTTACATTGCTTGTCATAATCTGACAGATCAAGAAATGTTGTCAAAATATGACATCGTTTGAAACACACTCTTAGCGCGGCGCTTTCCCCCGAGCTGCCTCAGTAAGCCGCTGGATGTACGAACCCAGCGCACCGAGCCCGGCAACGACCGCAGCAGTTCCCACGCTGATCCAGAACGGGCCCGACAGCAACTGTTCCGGCGTGATGCCAATCAATGCGGCCGCGATCACGCCAAGCACGGCGACCACGATTACTGCAGCTGAGTTCTGCAGGATGGTGCGCGATGCACGACGACGAGCATCGGCATGCACCTCGGCTCGCGTCAGCTGACCGGCATCTTTAAGCGGTTCCTCTAACATCTGTTCCTTCTTCCTAATCATCACGAAAGTCCAGAGATGGCATCTCTGTCTCTGTAACACCAGCCCGAATCGCGGCAACAGCGTTACGGTGCCCCCATTCGGTCGCGATCCGTTCCCGCCGCTCAGCCACACGGACGCGGGCTTCCGCTTCCGCAAGTAGCCGCGCCATGTGGTCGACCTCTGAACGCCGACGCTGCGTGCGCCCAGTGTGCCCTTCACGGACCATGTCCATCGCTTTCGTCAGACCGCCTCCGGAGACGAACGCGACCGCGAGCAAAGCCCAGATAGGACCGTCCATGTATTCACCCCCTGGGCCGGTAAGTGAACCTGCGAATCATGAGCCAACGGAGGCCGAGCACCACGAGTGCAAACCCGATATACCAGGGCGTCACCGAATCAGAGCCGGGCAAGAGCACCACATAGATCGCTGCCGCGCACAACATCAACGCAATCCCAAGACGCTCGCCCCACCAGAAGTCCCGATACCCCGAGATCATCGCAACGACCATGCCCACAACGTTGAGCACTCCCACCGCGATGGCTGCGGCGAGTGCGTAGCTCATGCCGGTTGTGTAGCAGGCGGCGGTGGTGAGTACTGAGAAGCCTGACGCGCCGAGCATGAGGTATGCGAGTCCCCAGCCGATTGAGAATGGTCTTGGTTCTGGGACTGTTAGCCACCAGGTTCGGGCCCAGTGGATTACAGCTCGCATTACGAGTGCTGCTTTTTGAGTCGTTCCCACATCGCTTTATTGACGGACATAGCGCTCCCGCGCTGCGTTGCCATTTGGTTCGCGGAGTCCTGCCCAGAGAACTCCATCCATGTCCCCGGCTGCCCAAGTACATAGACCGCGTAGTTGTGCTTGTACTTGCCGAACACGTTAGCGAGGTAAATGAAAATCATGTCATCTTCCTTACGGTTTCGGGCGATCGCGCCGCCCTCGTTGCTGGCCTGAATGGCCTTGAACACGACCGGGTTAAGCGATCGCGGATTGATCCAGCGTCCGCCGCTCCATGCACGGTCCCAGCGGGTCTCCCAGTGGATATGAACCCCGAGGGAGAAGCCGGAGTCGCCAGCGAAGCCGACGACCTGGCCGGCCTTTACTTTGTCGCCGACCTTGACCGCGTACCCCTCGAGGTGGCCGACGCGGGAGATCAGCCCATCAGGGCGGCGGATCTCGACCGTGCGGCCTTCGCCGTTGGCCTTCACAAATTTGCCGTTTCCGAGTGGGAGTGACCCCGAAGAGCCATCGCCGCCGACGAAAATAACCTCTCCGTCAAACGCAGCGAGTACCGGGTCGCCGCGTTCAGCCGCAAGATCCATCCCGGAGTGCGTGCCTCCGCGCGTGCCCGCTTCTTCAGTTATGACCGGGTTAGCTGCCGGATAAACAACCAACGTACTCATTAAGCCACCCGCCCTAATCAGTCATTTAGATAAAACTCGGAAACATCAAAATCAATCCACCCAGGCACGTTGTCATCAGGGATATACACCTTCATGTCACCCGTAACGCTCACCTCAAGCCGAAGCACGCTAATCGCGTTAGGGTTTGAAAGCTGAGCAACACAAAGAGCCTGCTGATGCCGGACCGGAGCAAACGTTCCGTTGAGCTTCCCGAACTCCACACTGGGACCAGCGAACGGGCCCTCAACGCGTCCACGAAGCCGAACCTTGCGGTTCTCGATCGACACCCGGAACGGCCGCGCCGAAGGCGACGTGAACCCTGCCCCGAGCGATATGGAAGTCGTCGTGTAATCGTTCCAGGTGCTCATATCTGGTGCGAGCTGGTTTGAAAGCATGTCAAACGCGGCGCTCTTAGCGCCCATGTCGATTGAATACAGCATCGACTTACGGGCGTGCGTCGGACCGGTAGCCACCCCGACAATCAGCGAAGCGTCGCCAGACGGCGAATGATGAACCACGATGCCCTCCGGCTCGTGCACCGACAGCTCCACGCCCCATGCGTCATATGAGATGGCGTCCCCGAGTTCCTTAACGAAGTCGGTTGATCCGTCAGCGTTGTATGACACAACAGCAGCCGGCCCAGACGGAGACCCGAACAGGAAAAACCATTTTCCGGTTTCGTGCATATACGCATGGTTCTGCACAGACCCATGAACGGTACTCATTTCAACCACAGCGGAAGCAATCGGGGCAGGTGCCGTCTGACTGCTTTTCACGTCGCCGATCAGAAAAGCGTTCATCGTTCGAGTAGCGCCGCCACCTTCCCGCGAAACGATAACCCCGTTACGTTCGTCATAGTTCAGCCGCCGAGCCACACCGCTAAGGGAGCTGACGCGGTACTGCTCCATCTGCGCGAACGTGTAGACACCAGGGGCCCACGGCATCCGAACGATATTCCGGTGACGCGCAGTGTCAGAGCTCGGATAACGCCAGTCGCGCCAGTCAGACCACAAGAACATCTGCCCGCTCGAAGTGCGCTCAATGAACGCGCCGTCGCCGTGCCCAGCGTCAATAAGCACCATCGAGTTAACCGGGATGCCCGTATCATTCAGCAGCGTAGATCCCGAGTGCTCGAGCATCGAAACCACGGCAGACTCACGCCCAGACTCACTTCCAGGAGTGTTGCGTGAAGTGAACCAACGATTGTTTTCGGCTTCGCACAAGAACGCGCCCTGCATCACGTATCGGTCATCAGAGCCGAATGCTGCACCGAATGACACCCGGGCCTGGCGTAAATCAAACGCGACGCTATGGCCATTTGCGCCAAGCTTCGGGCCGCCTTCAGGCTGGCCGGGAGCAACCCACGAAGCGGATCCACCCATCCACTGCGGTAACGAAGTATTGTCATTCCGGTTAGGGAGAACAGTCAGCCCTGGGCTGGCACCGCCAACGCTCAATGACATAGACGCTATCCGGTTGCCCGTAGCGCGAGCGCCAAACATCACCGTTCGAGCAGGACGCGCCCACGTCGGAATGTTTGCCCACGGGACAACGATCGTCTGCCCTGCGGGGATAGTTTCGCCCGCTGGCGCTTGCACGCCGCCCTCGAAGTAGATCACGCCATCGAACCGGCAAACCCGAGCCGTTCCGCCAGTCCCCCCGATGTAACCTGGAGCGTAAACAAGCTCAGTCCAGTCAATGTTCGGGAGCAGGTTATTTATCACACGGATCTCGCCACTCACGGCTTCCAACCCATCGCCTAGCGACACTGGCTGGTACTCACCAAACGCACCCGAGTACATCAACAGTGTTTCATCATTAGGGCTGGGTTCTGGGGCCTGAATCGCTCCCGCAGCGATCTCTCGTACTTCATCAATGCTGGCATCAATCGCGTCAACATCAATCGACTCCGCAGCCGCTTTCGCACGCTCAGCTTCAGCAGTAGCAGTTGCCGAGCTGTCAGCTGCGGCCGATGAAGCGGATTCTGCGCGATCAACCGCGGCATTGATCCCAGTGATCCCGCCCAAAGCATCAGCAGCTTCCAAGCCTGCTTCAATAGCCTGCACCGTCTCATCACGCATCTGGTTGACATCGGCCAGCCACGGAGGCGGCCCAAATACCGACGATGGGACCGAAGTCGACTCAACCACGGGGAGGGACCTGTACTCGACCTGATCGGTGACAGGGATCGCTGTCCACCACTCAAACGTCCGACCACCCAGGATCTCGCGCACCCGAACCGCCGTGCCGTCCGGGTTTGATGGGAGTGAAAATGCTGTTCCGTCAAGCTGACGAAGCGCCCCATTAACCACCTGAGCCACAGCAAGCGACTGCGTGATGAGCATCTCGCCTGTATCGATGCGTTGCGCCTGCGCGAACTCGATACGGCCGCTCTCACGCAGCCCCGCCGAATCAGCGACCACACCTGTGATTTGTACCTGCATGTGGATCCCCTCGTTAGCTAGAAAAAACTACATTTGCGGCGACCTGCGGAGCGCCGCCTGACCATGACGCGGTGCCTTGCGCGCCATCGCCGATCCATCCCGTGATCGCCACTTGTACCGCTACCACGACTGGTCCGTCCCCAGCCGCGTTTGAGGCCCGCATCGCGGCGCCACTCGCCCGGCCTGAGACCGTCGTGCTCGCAGCACTCACGCCTTGTCCGAGCGGGACAGCGGGGCCTGCAGTGCCGTTAACTAGCACGCGTGCTGACACGACAGGCCATGCGGCGGCACCGGCTACGGACCAGTTCACCACTACGGACGCCAACGCCATCACCGCCGCCGCAGACTTTCCTACAGGACGCGACACGGTTACCGTTGCTACGGTCTCCCATTGCGTGGTCGGGGTAAACCCGCCACCAACTGACTCTGCGGCCACCGCTACGGGAATCGCAGCAACCACGTTGGCGAGTTGAGCCAGAGCTTCCTCCAGCCTCTTCAGTGATTGCTCCTTCTCGGTACCCGTGGGCCGCTGCACATCAGACACCGATGTCGAGATCTTCTTGAGCGTGCTCGCCAACCTACGTTCAGGCGGCGTATACATCGGCCTTACCATGACGCCTCCCCCGCTACCACAACACCTAGCCAGTCAGAATCGGCGCTGCCAGATACCTCGACGATGCGTCGCTCATACGTGCCATCTGGGATGCCCCAGTGGTCGAAGACATCGATCGTGCACCAATCGCCCGACCGCAGCCCGTTCGAGCTCTCAGCGCGCACATCGAAAGTCCAGTAGTGGATCGGGGCCTGGCCTTCCTCGTAGCGGGCTTGAGCCCACCCGTCGAGTGTCGATTGTCGAGACACCGAAGTATGTGAGGTGTCCCACACCTCGCAGAGCGGGATCCCGGCTGCAACCAGGGCGGAGCCGGTACGCCGGGAGGCCATCACCCGGTCGTCATCTTTTCCGCCCATGAAGATTGCGGTCTGCGCGAGGAACTCGGGCGAGATCTTGAAATCCAGTCCGCGAATATCGGGGTCGTCCCCGCCCGACTGCCAGGCCCGCCAAAATGAAGAGGTGATCTCAGGTTCCGCGTCGGTTCCGGTGATCAGATGGAACGTGAGCCGGTCGCTCTCGTCGATCACCGGCACCCAGTCCCACTCGACCCCGCCCACGACTTCAGCAATTTCCTGTACCGCGTCTTGTACTGGTTTCCCGTCGACGGCAAGATATGTGCGCTCACGAGTGCCTATCCGGTCAGGCATGAACACCGCAGGGATATGCCCGCCCTCGTGATTCATGGCCTGCATGTACAGCCGTTTCATGATCGTCCCGTAGTCAACACCGGTGATCGTTGTGTTGCGTGCTTTGATCGGGAACCCAGTCGCGTCCACGAGCGGCCAGTACCCGACCGGGAGCACGTGCCTGCGCTCGTACAACGACTCAACCCCGGTGCCGGGGAAGGAGATCTTGTGTGCCCCGTCGGTATCGCTTTTCCCCTCGGGTATCCCCAGTACGCCAGCAGCGAGCACCCGTCGCTCTTCGTCGATCACCGACATCACGAACTTACGAGGCACCATGAACTGGTACCAAGACCGGCCCGTATAGCCCGGAATCTCTACCGTGACTTCGTCCGCGCGGCACACCCCCACTGACCATGACGCGGCAGAGTACTCGAGCTCTGAGACGGGCTCGCCCGTCATCGTCTCGTGAAGCAAAACGCGCACGTTGCTCCCTCCCGATCGGCTACGCCAGCACGGCGATCAGCGAAAACGAGGTGAGCTGGTTACTCAACCGCCCCAGGTATACGGCACATGCAGAAGCGGTGATGCTCGCGGCACCCATCTTCACGTCAGCAGACCCAGGCACCGTCGTCTGTGGCGTCACAGTGACCGCTGGCGCGCTCGGAAACAGTCCAGCCGGGAACGATACGGTAACCGATCCCTGAGCCTGCGCCGTACCAGGAATCGCCCCAGTGGTCGCCCAGACGATCGGCACACGCTCCCACGCGCCACCGCGCCGAAGATACTCGCGCCCAGTCGCCAGCACGAACGCACGCGCGCCATCAACTAGGTCTGCAGAGTTCAAATCAGCAACCGCGCGCACGACGAGCACGCCGCCAGCCGCGGCGGTAAACGGGCTCGTGTTCGTCAGCGTCGCCTGCACGATTCCCGTGTTCCCAGAGGCAGACCTAACGGTGCCGAGCTCAACCGCCCCACCAGGGATCGCGGGCTTCGCCGGAACAGCGCCAGGAATACCGATAACGACACCTACAGAAACAGCTTCCTCGCCAGCGCCGACATCAGCCGGCCTTGTGTAAATAACATCTATGCGCGCGTTCGCAGCAGGAGCAGCTCCAACATCAACCGTGACCGGCTCAGTCGCCCCACCGATCAGCACCAGGCGACCCTTCGCACGTACCGCTACATGCGGTGCCACCTGAACCGTCCAGCCCGCTCCCTTCGTCAGCAGATTCGCCGACGACGGAAGCACCCCCGAGCGCGGAATACCGGTACGGTCGCGCAACACGAGCCCCGCAAACGCAGCACCCGTCTCCTCAAAATGCCAGTCGAAATCGTTCGACGGAAAACCCGGAAACTCCATCACCAAGCCCCAATCCTAAAAAACGCAGACAGCAGCGGATCACCCACGCGACCCACCACCTCGAACCGAAACTCGCCCACCTGGCCAGCCGGAATATCGAACCACTCACGAACACGCAACCAACGCGTCATGTCAGCCCCGCCAACCGTTACGCGCCGCGCGCCGCAATCGAACACGACCACATCGCCGTCGTCGACAGCCCACTCAAACCGAAGCCGCCGCCCAGTCGCGATCTCGTAGATCGTGACCTGAGAGAACCCGCCCACGACCTCGAGCGTTGGAGCCATCGAGATCGCGCCAGCGTTCGGCACAATCAACCGACTTGCTTCAGACACCGTGCCGAAGTTCCAGGGCATCCTCTGAGGCAGCCTGACACCTCCAGCAGCAACCGGCATCCCGACCGGACCTACACGCTGCAACGGTCCATACCTACGCGGATCCGGCGCCACCATGTCAACTACAAACTTCGTCCATCTGCGCCCCCGATCAGGGTCCACATCGAGCGTGTCAATCTCTACATACCGCTCCCACACGCCACTCTCTCGAGACGACACCCGCATCGTTCCAGCCCCGGCGGCGAGCGCTGTTTCGAGGTTGTCTCTGATGGTGTGTAGTTCGGTGGTGTTGGTGGCGTAGATGTGGCCTGTGATGGTGATGATGCGTGATTGTCGGAGGATGGTTTTTCGTTTGAAGCTGCCGTGGGCGCCGGGTATTGGGTCGGTGTCGCCGCGTGCTTCTGGTAGGCCGGTCCATCCTTCGAGGTTGGTCCAGATGAGTCCGGTGTCTGGTGTTTGTGCGCCGGACAGTGTTGTGCCGAGGAGTTCTATCCAGAGTGGTTGTTCGTTCACACCAGGGCCTCCTCGATGCTTCGTCCGATTTGTTTGCCCACGATGCGTGGGTCTCGGTCGTACATTTTGATTTCGTTGTTGATGTTGACCTGTTTGGTGGCTGATCCTTGTCCGGTGTTCCGTGCGTCTTGCCCCGGTTCGCCGTTCATAGTGGCGGACATGGTGGCGGTGACGGATGTCATCGCGTCCTCTGCCCGCTTGGCGGCGTGCTGTGCCATGTCGACGAGTGAGTCGCCGAGGCTGTCCGCTTGGGCGTCGACGCCGGCCACTGCGCCGCGCACGATGTCGCGGCCGGGTTGGATCATCTTGCGGGCGGGAGATTTGATTCCGAAGAAGTCCTTGAAGCCGTCGAACGCGCTGGATGCGAGGTCGACGATGGCGTCGAGGACTGCTTGCCCCATGGATGAGAGGCCCTTGATGATTCCCATTACGATGTCGACGCCGAGGCTCAGCCAGTCCACGCTCGCCAGGCCGTCCCAGATTGCTTTCACGATCTGGGGCAGCATGGCGATGATCTGTGGGATCGCTTTCACGAGACCCACGATCAGGGAGAGGACGAGCTGGATGCCGGCCGCGATGAGCTGCGGCAGCATCTGCAGCAGCCCAGCTACGAGCTTGAGCACGAGCGTGATCGCTGCGGTGATGAGCTGCGGCAGCATGTTGATGATGCCCGTGATAAGGGACAGCAGCAGCTGGATGCCTGCCTGGATGATCATCGGCAGATTGCTGATGATGGCTTCGAGGAGACCAGTCACCAGCGTGAGCGCGGCCTCGAGCAGCATCGGCAGGGCGGCAATGAGACCGGTGATGATGGCGGTCAGGAGTTGAACGCCGCCTTCAATGATCATCGGGAGCGCGGTCACGATGGCCGTCAGCATGCCCGCGACGAGCGCCACCGCACCCTCTACCAGGAGGGGAAGCGCGGTCACGATGCCACTGACAAGCGCCGTTACCAGGGCGATTGCGCCCTCGATGATGGCTGGCAGGTTCTCCATGATCGCGGCCATAAGCCCCGACACCAGAGCGACTGCACCGTCTACCAGGAGTGGCACTGCCTGCACCAGCCCCGACACCAGAGCTTCAACGACACCGGTCGCTGCAGCAAGGAACGCTGGGATCTGCGCGTAAATGCCGGCCACGATCTTCGGCACGAACTCCGTGACCTTTGCGATCAGTCCCGGGAGTGCGGCGACGACCTGGTCGATGACCCCCGTGAGACCCTCGACGAGTGCTCCCGCGTCACCGCCCGTAAGAGCGAATGCCGCGAATGCTGCCGTGACGATACCGAGCGGCCCACCCAGCGCCGCAAGCGGGCCGGTCAGCCCACCCAGCATGCCGCCGAGGATCGGCACCTTGGCCAGTACCGCGGCAAGACCGCCAGACCCCAACGCCAAGAATGCCGCCCCCAGCGGCGCGATGAGTTCCTTCAAACCCGAGAACGTTCCCGAGATCTTCCCGACCACATCCTGGAACGGCTGCGGCAGTGTCTGCACGAGCCCCGACACCATCTGCGGGATGGCAGCGACCAGTCCCTTGATGATCTGCTGGATGCGCGGGAGGAGGTTGCCCATCGCGACCCCGACGCTCGAGGCGAGCTGATCCGTGACTCCCGAAATGTCGGCGTCTTCCTTGCCGAGCTCCGCGAGCCAGTTCTTCCACGACGACTTCATCGCGGCGGTCGCGCCCTCGATGGTGGTGGCAGCTTCGAGGGCCGTCGTTCCCGTAATCCCAAGCTCAGTCTGAACTACGTGGATGGCACTGACGACCTCGGAGAAGTTACCGATCGAGTACTTCTGACCAGACAGCTTTTCAGCGTCTGCGAGCAGACGCTCCATCTCGGTTTTGGTGCCGCCGTAACCGAGCTTGAGGTTGTCGAGCATGCCGTAGTTACCGCGCGCGATCGACTGGTACGTCTGCTGGATGGACGCGAGATCGGTGCCCATCTTGTTCGCGTTATCGGACATGTCGATAACGGCACGGTTCGCGAGCTCCGCCGCAGCCTTGGTGTCCCCACCCAGCGACCCGATCAGCGAAGCACTGAAGCTGGTGACCTGCGACATGTACTCATTCGCAGATACGCCAGCGGTCCGGTACGCCTCCGAAGCGTAATTTTGGACGCTCCCTGCAGCGCTCTTGAACAGGGTCTCCACGCCGCCAACAGCCTGCTCCCAGGTCGCATACTCGGCGACAGCAGACTTGATCGTGGAGATTGCGTTCGCGCCAATGATCGCGAACGATGCACCCAGACCTGCAACCGCGACAGTCGCAGCTCCCTGCAGAGCCCCACCCAGGGCCTTGCCCGCGCGTGAGCCCAGATCACGCATGCCTGAGACCAGCGACGACAGACCACTAGCGGCAGCGCCCGGGAGGGCCTGCAGCCCTGCCTTCATCGAGCTCGCAATACCCGGGCCCAGAGAAGCAAACGTCGCCCCCGCAGCCTTAGCTACCGCACCGACGCCAGCCCCGGCAGACGCCGCGCTCGATTTGAAGAGCGTCAGCGCTGATGCCGCTGAACCAAACCCAGTGGTCGATGCTCGCGCAAACCCCGCCTGCGAGGTCGACAGCTGCTGAAAATTATCGCGAACGTTACCGGTAAACCGAGACCACAAGCTGCCACTGCTGGTCGCGGACGTAGCCGCTGCCGACGTAGCGGTGCGCACAGCTTCCTGCGCGCCCTTCAGCCGCGTAGTGGCTGCAGTGACGGTGTCAGTCGCAGCCTTATGCGACCGACGAGCAGAGGCCAGACGCTCCTCGGCGGCTACAGCCGCAGAAGACCCCTCGCCGGACTTCGCGATGGCTTCTTGTAGTTTGACCTCGGCAACACGAACCTTGCCGGCCTCGTCCTGCTGCTTCAAACGGGAACGCGACAACCCGGCCGCTGCGGTCGCAACTTCGCGATTCAGTTTGCGCATCCCGACGGAACCGAGATCGCCAGCCGAGGCACCAAAAGCAGCCTTCACATCGGTGCCAAGGGTGCGGCCAACCTTTCGGCCCGCACCCTTGAAGCCGCCGTCGAACGTCTTCGCGCCAGCCGCCCCGGCCGCCTGCGTGCCTTTCATCACAGCGCCCTTGAAGCCCGTCATCACGGGAAAGATGCTGATGTGGCCAGAGCCTACCTGTGAAGACATGGCACCTCCTTGGGTTTACGAAGCGAACACGATGCCGTCCTCGAGCGCTGCTGTTGCGACGGCGACCTCTTCAGCGGTGGCATCCGACTTTTTACGACGCGGGTTTTCCAGCGCCCACGGCATGACCCGTTGCGACGCAGACTTGTTGGCGATCTGAGCGACGATCCCGATCAGTTCAGGAGTAGTCGCCGGATAGGCCCACCCGGCGAGCTCGGCGCCCAGCACCGTCGATGGGTCTTGCGCGGCTTCCATGATCAGAAGCCGCGCTTCACCCCAGGTGACTGCGCCGCCCAAGTCCGACAGGCCGACAGAGAACGTCTCACGCAGCGTGCGCGCGACCGTCCCGCGGCGCTCTCGGATTAGTTGGACGACGCTTTGGATTCCGGGAACGCGAGCTCCTGCGCGCGCGAGAGCGCCCGGAAGAACTTTTCCGACATGACCGCGACCGGCACGATGCTGCGATCGCTCAGATCGTCCGCTACCTCTTCGCCAGCAAACGTCCGGAGCAAATGCCGGAACTGGTCAATAGGAGTGTCGAAATCTGCTTGCAGCTCGTCGATCATGCTGAGCTTGATCGAGAGCGGGATCTTCACGATCGTGCCGTCACCGAAGCGGCCAATGAAGTTGCCCTCCACGATGATGTACTTGACGTCACTCATCTGGATCAGAGCAGCGTCTTCGGCTTCCTGCGTCCAGCCGTCGAAGTCGTACTCGCTCACTTCAGTGGTGGCTGCCGTATCTGCCGGCTCCTTCGCTGCAGTCGCCTTCTTGGTCTTGGTGGTGCTGGTTGTGGCCATGATGGGCCCCTTTCTTGCGTCTCGGGTTCGGGTGTGAAGCTGGCCGGGGTGACCCGATAACACCCCGGCCAGCAGTCAAGTGAGCTACACGGCCTCGCCGGTAGCCCAGTCAGATCCGTCCCAGTGCGCCTTCATTGAGGTGCCGTAAGCGACGTACTGGCCGGTCGTCCATGCGGCCGTCTGGCCCAGGTTTCCGAGTGCGCGCAGCGCCACGATGGTGGAAGGCACCGCTGCGCTGGCGGGTACGAACGCCCCCGGTGTGCCCGCGGTCACGCCCGTCGGCTGCACCGCAGCGCCAGGGATGGCCGGCCCCCACTGCCAGAACGGCGACCCTTCAAAGAGGTCGTGCTCTTGCCAGGTGAACGTCACCGCGGCACCCTTCACCGACCCGCGCTCAGCCTGGTCCGGCTCGACGGCCGTGATCGATGCCACACCGATCTGCCGCTCCTCGAGCCCACCGCGGTAACGGATCGACGAGAACAGAATGAACCGGTTGTCCGGCAGCGTCGACTTCACCTTGTAGACGCCGTGCTCATCAGGTTCGACACCCTCAATCAGCGACATCACGGTCTTGTCATTCTGAGCAAGCCCAACCGTCAGGCCACGAGTGCCATCACCAGCCAGCTTGTAACCGATCTGGAAGAACTCAATCGCCTCGCCGTCCTCACGAGTCGGCGCTGGCCCGCCGTCCTGCTTGTACAGACCCAGCTTCTTGAACGCGGGCGGCAGCTCAAGCGGTGATGCTCCCAAAGCTGCAGTCGCGATCACATTCTCCGCGGCCAGTGGCGCAAACGCAGCCAATCCGGTGATCGGTACGGCTACGGCCTCGAGGTTATTGCCATGCTCATCAGCAGACATTTGGATGCTCCTTTGAAAAGACGGAAGCCCCGCAACTTGCGGGGCTTCGAATGTTGGTTGTGTGATGGCTCACCAAGAGCCGGTGGCGACGTACTGGGCAGTGATGTATTGCCGAGACACGTCGTGCTCATCGTCGACGGGATACGGCCCGTTGCAGCCGTCCCAAACAACGCTCGCGATCGGGCTCCCCTCCACTTGCGGGAGCGCATCATCGAACAAGATCCCAGCCAGCCAGGTCGCCAGCTCGATCGCCGGGGTGTCGAACATGCGAGTACCTGCAAGCACCGACGCCCCGATGGGACACCCGAATGTCGTCCAGTCAGCCCGAGTCGCCCCGTCACCTCTGACGATGATCAGCGGTCGCGCGAGCGGAGCACGCAGCTTCACCGGCTCCTTGTTACTCACGTCCACATCGACGCCTTCCGCGGCGGCGAGCGCGCGGATGTGGTTGATGAGCCAGAGGTCGACGGTGGGTGGTGAGACTCTCATCGTTTCGTGTTCTTCAGGGCTCGTGCGAGGTTGCCCGTTTTGGCTTCGATGAGGAGGGTTTTTGCGTCTACTCCGATGACGCGGGCGGTGTGGCGGTAGCGTGTGTCCCGCTTCAGGACCATGAGCCCGTCTCGATAGTCGCCCTCATCTACGGGGGCGGTTCTCTTGGCTTCTTGGAGTGCTTCGTTTGCTTTGCTGTCGGTGAGCTTCGCGATGCCCTCGCTCTTCATGATCTCGTCGAAGTATGAGTTGTCGAAGTCGACAATGGTCTGTCCTTTGCGTGCCATCTGGGATCGCTTCCCTCTCGTTATCCGGTGGCGGCGCGGAGTGGGATCTCGCGCGCTGGTTGCCAGCCGGTGAATGGGTTGATGTCGGCGGCTGGTACGCCGTCCACCATGAACGTTGCTGGGCCGGTTTTGCCCTGGCGGATCCGGTCGCCCACTTGCACGTCTGCGTCCGTGTCGGTGAGGTACAGCGACTTCTCTTCGAGCGCTTGTGTCCGCGCCTCGGACGTGACGATCGCGGTCGACGACTGGGCGATGAAAGCGCCGGGGAGTTCGAGCTCGTCCGGGTCATCCCAGTCGCCGGGGATGAAGCTGTTCGAGTACTTGTCCCATACCGGTTTCGGCCGGAGCCGGTACACGGTCACACCAAATTGAAACTCCATCAGTGTCCCTCCGGCCACAGTCTGCTGATCGGTCGATCCGTTGGGAAGCTCCCCAGCGAATGTGTTGGTTTTCTGCGGGCCTGGCAGATCGCCCGCAGCGCGCGGGTTGGGTTGCCTTCGAATGCTGAGCTCACGGTGGAGTAGTCCACTGATGCTGGCCCAATGCGCTGCGCTTTGATGAGCGTTGACCCGCGGGCCAATGTGTCTTTGTAGACGCGTCGGAGTACGGCGAGCGCGTTCTTGCCCTCTTCTGATTCAGCGTCGAGTGACGAGATGCAGGGGGCGATGTCCCGAGCAATGATGAGCACTTCGCGTGCGAGATCCTCATTAGTGCCGACCTGATCATGCGTGATCTGAGTCATCGCCCCCGCCTCTCGTTACTTTGCTGAACTGCTGACGAGCCCAACCGACTGGGCATGCGCGATCCCTTCGGGGGTGAACTCATCGCCCACCACCGCACCCCGGTACGCGTACCGCTCGCCACCAAATACCAGCGGGAGTACCGCTACCGGCCCGATCACCGTGAACACTTCTTTGTCCGCTACGGCGGGCGCGGCGTCGAGCGCGGGCTGCGCGGCGGTGGTGTCCGTGTCCGGCGCTGTCGCGGGCGCCTCAGCAGCCGAAGCCTGGTCTGCTGCCGGTACGGCGCTGGGTGTTTCTGGCGCTGTCGCGGGTGCTGTGTCCGCCACGGCGGGCGCGGTGGAGTTGTCCTCTACCGTGCCCGCGGCTGCCGCTTTCTTGGCGGCAGGTTTCTTGGCAGCCATTAGAGGCCAGTCCCGACGAGCTGGACACCAGCGAGTGCCTCGGTGACGACGGGTACCGTGACGCGGCGACCTCGGAGCTTGTAGCCCTCTGTGTCTTCGTCACGGATTGACTTCACCTCGACGCCGAACGTGCCGGCTGATGCGTATCCCGGGCTGTTCAGCTTCTCGTCGGCCATTCCGCCGAGGTTGTTGCGATCGAGCAGCAGCGGGTTTGAGCCCTTGAAGTGCGGCGTGGTCGCCCATGTCAGGCCGAGCGCGTTGACGGGAGCGTTGCCCTGGATTGCGGTCTCGCCGGACTCTCGCGGGAGTGCCTTGTCGTCGATGAGCATGCCGATGACCTTCGCGTACTGCGCGGGGCGCAGCACGACGGTCTCGAGTTCGAAACCGAGGCCGAGCTCCGCACGCTCGTTCTGGATGGTGATGATGCTCTCGACGGCGGCGCCGGCGCTGTTCCAGGCGTTCGAGTTGAACGTTGACGAGACGCGTGATGCGATCACGGCCATGGAGACGGAGTCCACGTAGCGCACGATCGAGTTGCTGATGCGGAGGATGCCGCGGTCGATCGGGGTGCGGCCCTGGCGTGCGATCTTCTCGTCAGAGATGATCGTGTCCAGGCCCCACTTGTCAGTGCGGGCCGAGGTGATTTCTCCGTCCTCGAGGACCACGAGCGGGAACTCGCCCAGCGGCGAGATCGCTTCCGGGTCACCGTCTGCAAAGACCGGGTCACCGTTCTCGTAGAAGATGCCGCCGCCGGTCGCGTCGAAGCGGCCCTGCAGTAGGTAGTCCGAGATGAACCGCATCTGGGTGATGTCGGCCACGCGCTTCGCGATGAGTGGGGCACTTGAGATGAACAGGTGGAGCTGCTCCTGGGTGAGCTTTCCTGTGGGATGGCTCACTGGGTAAGTAAGAGACACGTCATTTCCTCCTAGATGAACAGGACGTCGATGACGTCGTTGTCGGCGGCCGCAGCTTCGAGAGCGAGACCGATTGGGTTTTCGGTAGCACCGATGGTCTGGGCCTTGCCCGCGGCCGCGGCCGATACCTGGGCGCCGGCTGCGATCGCGCCAGCTGCGGTGAGCTGGTGCACGCCACCGGCCCGCGTGAACACGGTCACGCGCTCGCCGGCCTTCGCGTTGAAACCCGCGACGCCTACGACGGCTGCTGAGTCCGCAGCGGCGGGCCCCACGGTGCGATCACCGGTGACGGCGACGAGTCGACCTCCGGCCACGTCAACCGAAGCGGTGAACGTCACCGCCTGGCCGGGCTTGAACTTGGGCAGGTAGTCAGCCATGGTTAGGCCTCCTTCGTAGTTGAGCCGTACACTGCGTCATACAGTGCGTCATCGGCGCTGGTGAGCGTGTCCGCGTGGCCGACCTCAACCACCGGGACAGCGTTCTTGGGGAACTGATCCAGCAGTGCAGAGGTACCGGCTTCGTCCTTGTCGAGCATTGCCCGCCAAGCGTCAGCACTCTTCGCTGCGATACGACCGTCCTGCAGCGCGGCGCTGATGATGCCAGCGCGGCGTGTGCTGTCGAGCGAGTCCAGCGCAGTACGGCCAGCAGCCGCGTTGCTGCGGAGCTCGTCGTATGCGGCCTGGTCCACGAGGACCGTTCCGGCGGGGATGGCCGCGGCGGGCGCCGCCACTGGTTCGAGCTGTTCCGCGAGTGCCTCATCGAGGGCGGCCAGGACCGTTTCCTCGTTAGCGTCGGCATCGGTCACACCGAGCCGCTCACGGATGCCAGCCTTGAATTCGTCGAACTTCACGACGTTCTCCTTTTGGTTGTGTTGGTCCGGCCCGGTTGAGCTCGGGGTCTTACTGATCTCCGCGCGCGCACCGGCACGACGGCCAGACGCTCGAGCGAAAACGGAGAGGTCAAACTTGGCCTTCGCGGCCGCAGCATCACCGACGCCCTCGACACGGTCGGCGAGCTTCTCGGCGACTGCCTCGTCGGCTGTGAGGAATCGGTCCTTGTCCATCTCGGACAGCCAGTGCTCGACGGAGTCGCCAGATTTCTGGGCGTAGATGGCTGCAATGTTGCGGTCGTAATGCTGCTCGAGTTCATCGGCTACTGCGCGCATGTCGGCAGCATCACCGACCACGAACGACCACGCGTTGTGAATGTAGAGCTCACTGTTCTGCATCATCACCAGCTCGTCAGCTGAGGTCGCGATGAACGATGCCGCCGATGCAGCGACGCCTTCCACGACCGCCACGATCCGTGCTGGATGAGCACGTAGCGCGTTCATGATCGCGATGCCCTCCCACACTTCGCCGCCAGGCGAGTTGATCAGGAGCCGGATCTCGTTTGTCTCTTCCGGTAGCTCGTCGAGCACGCGGGTGAACTCCTTCGCGGAGATCCCCCACCACTCGCCGTAGCTATCGATCGGGTCATACAAGCGCAGCGTCGCCGTGGTTCCGTTCGTCTTCACGCTCGGCAGCTCGGCACGGATGGGGGTGCGCTCGGCGCCTGCGCGCCCAGCTACTCGGAAAGGATTCATGCGGCCTCCTCAGGCTCTGATATCGATGTGCTGTCCACGTCCGGCCCGTCACCAGTAAGGTCTGCACCGGACCGGCGAATCAGCTCGCGCGCTTCCTTCTGAGTGAGCGGCTTCTGGTCGGTCGCGAGATATACCTTCTGCTCGGTTTCAGCGGCGAACCTCGCAGCCGCGGCATCGTCCGATTTGTCGTCGACCGGTGTACCGCCTACCGCTGGTTCTGTCCCGAGTACTGGCAGGCCATACTTCGCCCGCAGGAACTCCTCGAGCTGCGGATCCTTTGACAGCGCACCGCAGTCGATGAGCGATCGAATCGCCTCGGCCGTAATCTGCTGCTGCTCGCCTATGGCGGCCGGCACGATGCGTGGGGCCGGTTCGTTCTCGCCCCAGTTCAGATCAACGAGATCTTCGATGATGTGCTGGTTGGTGACCTCAGCAATATGCTGAGCCACCGCATTCAGCGAGTCCGTGAAGAAGTTCGCGAACGTAGAACCGAGCGCCCACGACCCTGTCTCGGTACCTAGGTTGAGGAAGTGAGCGAGCACCGCGCGAGCGATCTGCTCGTCGTAATACCGAATCGGCTTGTCCGTATCCGGCAGCTTCCCTGATACGCCCACGAATGCCAGTGTCGAACCGTGCGCGAGCGAAGCGCCCGCGGCCTCACCCGCACGAGCGGCCTTCGCGATCTTCAAGTTCTCCGCGATCTGAGTTTCTTGCCACTCCACGATCTCCTCGTAGGTTCCCGTTTCAGGAGGTGGGGCGGCAGTCACAACAGGGATGCCCAGACCGTTTCGCTCAGCGGTAAGCGCCTGAATGCGGAGCACCCGATCTTTCAGGAGCCACATCTTGTACGCCGACCGGAGCAGAGATTCACCGACCCAGTTCGCGCCCTCGCGCTCGTTCACAAACGCTACGAGGCGATCCACCGGGATCTTCACCTCTGGTTTGCCTGACCGGCCATGCTGCTTCAACGCGACCAGGCCACCGTCCGGCGCGACCTCGATGTCCGAGATCGTGCGCGGCGGCCGCCACGACAGCTTGCTCAGATGCGTGCGCCCCGAGGACTGGTCATAGACCTGCTCGAAGAAGCTGTGACCGTACACGAGCTCGAGCAGCGCAAGCCGCAGAAACTCCTTGAACGAGAACCGCCCCTTGCTCCGCAGCGGAGCCGTGAACGGCTCGCCTTTCACCTGCAGCCCGAGATCATCGGCCACGTGCGCAATGACCTCCGGCCTGCATCCGGTCCCGTCGATCATCCAGTCGGTGCGAATGATCGGCAGTGTCACCGCCCGCAAGACTGACTTCACCTGCGGATCTTCGCGACGCATCCGATCGAACACGTCGAGCGACATCGGCCACTGCAGGTCAGGGTTCGTTTCGTGTGTTGCCGCGGTGAGCTTCCCCCACCCCAGGAGACCGTTGTCCGCCTGGTAGCCAATCTCAGCCAAAGCGAGCCTCCTTCTCAGAACCTCGCTGCGTTGAGGTCCAGTTCGTCTCGAGCGACAGCGTCGCGTGTAATGACCGCCGCCTTAGGTGGCGGCGGCTTGGGCTCCGCGCGGGAAGCTTCGGACTTGATCACGCCCCACACCGCCCACGTCACTGACTGGGCATGCGTGATGGGCTTCGATGGATCTGACGGTTCCCAGGTGAAACCCGCGCGGCCGATCGCTCTCGTCGTCGCGAACTCAAACGACCTGCTGACCTCCGGCTGGTCGCGGTGCTTCACCAGCCCGTCGTTCGACAGCTCGATGAAGATCGCGTGCGCCGACGCGATCTCGTCAAGATTCATCGACATGTACTTGACGCCAACACGATCCAGATCGGTGAGGATCGTCGCCGCGTTCTTCGGGTCAACGACCACGAGCGCGTCACCCAGCTCGGCTTTCAACGCCTTCACATCATCGGCGACCCAACGCACCTTCCGGTCTGTCTTGTGGTGCTCGACCGCGATGTGGTCTGAATCGATTCGGATGGCTTTCGAGATCGTGGCGAATCCACCACCACGCCCCAGCGCGATCGCGATCACGCCGCCGTCACCGACCACCGGGAAGTCACCCTTGTGCCGGTCCCAGATCTCGAGGTCCATCTCGGAGAGCTTCACGGCCTCTTCCTCGCGCCGGTTCGGCCAGATCGAGAACCTGAGCCGCTTGACCGCCTCGGGGCCCAGCCGCGAGATCTCGTCTTCGATGGTTTCCCGGTTCAGGCCTGGCCGGTACCCGAGCCCCGGGTTTCCTTGACGCCAGACCTGCGGATCGTTGACATTTATTTTGTCGGCCACGTCGGGGTCTTGTGAACCGTCAGGGTTGAACTCCGCCCACCCGGTGCGCGGATCCGTTCCCTTACGTCCGCGATCGCGCAGCCCCTCGAAGTACTCCGAGTTGTTGAGCTCGTCCGGCACTGTCCCGGTGTACAGCGACTGCGTGTTGTCTACCGACGACATGGTCGGAAGGAGCGCGTCCATCGCTGCCTGAGGCGTCTCCTGAGCCTCATCAACAACGAGCACGTCGACGGTGAACCCGACGCCGGCATTGCGCGAGCGTGCCATGAACAGCAGACGGTTTCCGTTCGCGAGCTCGAAGCCGCGCAGCTGGTTATTGTCCTTGATGCCCCGCTCGCCGTCGAGCATCTCCGCCATCAACAACGGCGATGATGTGATGACCCGCTTGATGCGCCGGAACGCCTCGACTGCGGTCTTCACTTCGTGGGCCGAGTGGAGGATCGTCTTCGGTTCGCCGTCCGCCTTGGGCCACAAGAACAGGTGCGCGAGCTCGAACGGCAGCAGGATGTTGCCCTTGCCGTTCTGGCGGGACACCAGCACCCCGAACTCCGTGCACACCCAACGGCCGGCCAGGTCGATCGAGAAGATCGCATCGAGGGTTAGGTCCTGCCACGGGTCACCGTGCAGCCCCGCGATCGTGGCCAGATCGATCGCATCACCGGCTAGCGAGCCCGTGCGCTCTGGGATGGTGAGGAGACTAGGCTCCTGCCGCCCGAACAGCTTCTCGTTTTTCGCGCTCTGCCCGGGCAGCAGCAAGCTGGTCTGCAAGCGTGACCCCCTTCGTCGGAGATGAAGCTTCCTTGAGCGCCGCGATCTCGCGGATGATCTCCCGCTGCTCGCGCAGCTGCAGGTACGCCCGCGCTGGATCCGATGAGAGCAAGCCCTTCACGAGCGTGCGCGACTGCTGCAGCATCTCCTCGAGCAGCTCGATCTGTGACAGATCTTCACCCGATGGAGGCTCCACAGGATCCGCTGAGGCACTCTTCGGGGCCTCGCGCTGGATCTGCTTCTCGCGTCTCACCTCAGCCGAGTTGGAACGCTCTCGCGAGTCCTCCCGCTTAGCGTCACGGCATGCATTGCACACCTGCGTTTTCTCCCGAAGGTGCCGTCGATACGCCGCGTATGTCCCACACGGAGACTTCGGACGCGCCATATCGCACCCCCAATTCCCCCCAATTCGCACCCCCAGCAATTCGCACGGGGGGATCGATGCCAGTTTCGCGCGGGAGGTTGGCATGACCGGGGTGCCTCTGTATTTTATTGAGGCCCCCATGCGGACGCCGGATCAGGCGATCCGGTCCTCTTCCGGCAGTGTCAGAGCGCAGAGCACGGTGACAGCGGAGAGCTCTTCAAACCGTGCGTGCTTGCGCATTGAAGGCGTTGCGTACACCGGGCCGATCCAACCGCGTGCCGCGCTGCTCGAGCGCGGCGTCACGATGATCGCTGGCTTCAAGCACGGGTAGGCCATGAGGTAGTCGCGGCCGTCAGCTTTGTCGGTGGCCATCAGGATGGTCTTCATGTTGCCTCCCATATCTCGACAGTGGCAGCATCGCCTTTGTCTCGGTTGCACTTTCGATGGAACGGATGGAGTTCTTGACGCACGAGATCTCCACCGTTGGTGATCGCCACCGGGTGGTCGGCGGTGAAGCTCATCTTGTCGGTGTACGGCAGCGTGGTATCGATCGGCTGACCGCACCCGTAGTGACTCCTCCACCCACAGGGAAGGTTCTCGTCCGCGGTGCGACGCTTCAACGCCGCTTGCTTGCGCCGGTACACCCGATGGCCTTTGCCGTTCCTGATCTGCCTACTCGACATCTAGACACCTCCGCACGCGCTCAAGTGAGAACGACGAAGCCCCGCGGCCGAAAGGCTACGGGGCTTCAGGACTGTTCGATCTAGTTGCGCGCTGCGCGCTGTTTCTTCTTGACCTTGCCGTTGGGCTTGAGCGTGTAGGTGATCACCTGGCCGCCAGGGGCAAAGGCTCCGAGAATCAATAGGATTAGCGGCACGATGAACGCTGTCAGCAGCCCGATCACGATGAGGAAGATCAACCCGCCGCAGCCCCACTGGTTCTTGCGGTAAACGACGACCTGAGTCTCGTCTGCGTACCGGATCTCCATGCCACCCTGCAGTGACTGATCGAAGATCTTCGCGAGGTTCTTATTGCTCGGGCGCACAGCCCCAGTAGGTACGTTCATGCCAGCCACGCTACCGGAACTTGTCCGCGTAATAAGGTTCCCGCACTCGCACCCAATGACCATGTGTGGCGTAACCGCCTCGTGCCGATGTTGACGATGCGGTGCGGGAAATCTGAGATGGGTGTCCCCCGGCTCGCTCTAGGCGCTGCCGGGGGCTCTCCCCGGAAAGCAGTAAGGCCAGACTCCCCTGCCGGGTGTCTGGCCTATTCCTGCATTTGAAACATTAGGGGGTGACAACACTCACTGGTCAAGACCAACCCTCAACCGGCGTGTCGCCCAACTCTCTGCGGATTCGATACTGATGCGCCGGGTTCGCATCAAGACGACGCCGCAGCTCCGCGAGCAGCAAATCCTCCCGGATAATCCGACGCCCCTCGTCATCCCACCCGGCAGCCATACCTTCTCGCACCCACCGCTTAATCGACC
Organism: Leucobacter salsicius M1-8; assembly: GCF_000350525.1. GTDB lineage: Bacteria > Actinomycetota > Actinomycetes > Actinomycetales > Microbacteriaceae > Leucobacter > Leucobacter salsicius. Next base: position 73,078 of record NZ_AOCN01000004.1, read on the forward strand.
GCACTGACCTCTCGGCCCGCGCGGCCGCGCCCCGGTAGGTGTACCAGGTCGCGGCCGTAGCCATCTCAGCCATCCATCCCCCTCAGAACTTCCGCTCGGCGCCGCATCGCTCACACTTCAACGACTGGATCTCGCCCGTCGCGCTGTACACCGGCACCACCCCATGCTTCAAACACCTTGGACACTTATGCCGGTGCTGACGCTGCGGCACTGCCGCCGGCCCCCGTTCCTGACGCGCACTCGCCGCAACGATGGCGGCCACGAGCTCGTCGACCGGCACCGAGTACTCCTTGTTGATCGCGAGCGGGAATGCGTGCTCGATCAGGTACCGCGTCACCTCGACTACGTCCGAGTAGATCCGGTCCTCGTCGATGCTTTTGAATCCGACTACGGCGAACTCTGCCGAACCTGGAATGAGCCACTGCCGGTCGATCGCATCAGGCAGCTCCCGCCAGTTCTGAGACCGCTGCGCATAGTCGATCGCGAGCGCGCAGACCATTCCCCAGAGTGCGTCTGCGGCATCGATCGGTTCGACGTTCAGCGGCGCGATGGTTTTCTCCGTCGAGCCCGATACCCGCGGCTCGCTGCTTGGTTGTAGCGATGGCACGACCTCTTCACGTATCGCCAGGATCAGTGTTGGCACATCACCGAGTGCGCGCTTCAGCCAGTCAATGCGGTCGAAGGTATCGAAGCTCATGTGTCCTCCTCGGCGGCGAGCGCTGCTGGGTGTTTGGTGGTGGTTGGTCGTTGGCTGCCGGTGGTGTTGTAGTCGGTGTCATCGAGGGTCCAGAGTTCTTGGGAGTCGTTGTCGAAGACTTCGGTGTGGCCGCACCATCCGCATCTGGTGGCGTGGAATTGGATGGTGGCTGTTGCTGGGGTGTATCTGGTGTGTGGTGTTTGGTAGGTGGTGCCCCAGGGTGCTTTGTATGGATGTCGTGTGGTGGTTTCGATGACTTCACCTTGTGATGGGTGGCGGCTGCCGGTGGCCCAATGTGGGCGTTGGTCGGTGCCGCATCCTTCGCATGTTGGTTGGTCTCCGTGGAAGTCCGCGCTGGTGCGGATGTGCTCCTGCCAGTTGTCCCAGCTGACGACGTCGCCGTCCCACCGCGTTGGTAGCGGTGGGAACGACGACGGTGAGCCGAGGAGGTGGAGCTGCGTCATGTTCGCGGCGGTGAGATTCTCGAGAGAACGCGAGCGCGCCGCTGCGACCACGTGAGCTGCCCCAACCCCATCCCTGCGAAGCGTGACATTAGTTCGCCTGGTTCCTGGTGCGCGAATTCCTTCCTGAATAACTGCTTTAGGAAGTCCCGCTGCCAGGGGTGAATACCCACCCGGTCAAACTGGATTCGCTCCGCGAGGTCGTCCAGCTCCCGGTGTGCGCGCGCAGTGAAGAACTCTCCCACCGCGGCGCTGTGCCCCATCGGGTCGCCCTTGTACTTAACTGCGATGAGATCCAGCTGGTACCGCTCGCTACCCAGGTACTCATGCCACTGCGCCACCCATGCTTCACCGACGCGAGCCACACTCTCCGCTGCAGCGGTGATCGCGTCCAGTACGGTAGCTGCCATCACGCCGAAATGGTTGATCGCCCTGCCAATGCCTACCTGCACCTCGTCCCAGTTAATCCCCTGCAACGCCTGCACCTGCGCACGAGTTCGACGCCGCCTGCCGCGGACCTTCATGCGAGGGAAGTGCTCCCGCGTGCGCGGCCTCTGACCGCTACTCACGAGGAGCCCCCTCCACGTCAGGGTGAACCATCTTCGCCAACGCGATCGCGGTCTCATCCGATACGTGAGAGGTCAACCTCGAGCCGTTACGCAACCTGCGCCGCTGCCGCACCGTCTTCACCCGCGCACGCTCCACCGCACGCTCCTGCTCGTGCTCTGCAGCCGCTTTACGCTGCGCCGCCACCTCACCGGGATTCGGGATCTTGGTCATCGAGTCATTCCTTCCCCGGCGGCGAGCGCCGCTGTGTCGTTGGTAGTGGGTGTGAGTAGGCCGGCTGCGCGGTAGTGGCGTAGCTCGGCGATCGATTCGCGAATGTCTGCGAGCGCACGATGCTTCATGTCTTTCGGCGGTGCGGTCTCAAGTACGTGCGGCGCCCAGCGTCGTGCGAGCTCCTTCACCGTGGAGACATCGATCGACCGGTAGTGGAGCGCCTGATCGTTGAGCGTCGGCATCCACAGCTCGAGGAAGCCACGATCGAAGCTCACGTTGCTGCCAGCCACCGGTGCGTCCAGTGCGCGGTGCTCGGCGACGAACTCGAGCAAGCGCTGTTCGATCTCCACGATGCTCGACGCCGACGACGTGACCGCGAGATCCGCGATCAACCCCGACCTGGTGTGCATCTGGAGCACCGCCTTGTCCATCATCGACACCGCAAGCGCACGATCCTGATGCACCACCTCCGAGAAGTGCGCGACCTCGTTCAGCTCCGCATCAGTGATGACGGCCGCTACCTCGAGGATCAGATCCTGATCACGATCCAACCCCGTCGTCTCAATATCGATCCAAGCGATCGGTCCAGCATTAAGTTCCTGCATAGTTAGTTCTGCCTTTCTGCGGCGATCACCGAGGAGTTCGAGTGCACCCGAACTTCGGCATGTGGGATGGTGAGAGCATGAAGATCCTGATTGCCCTCATGTACGTCGTGGCCGCCGTGTTTCCCTACCTCGGAGCACGAAGCCTCTGGAAGCAAGCCAGCCGTGACTCCAGAGTTATTCGAGAGGCCAAAGGCACTGCCAACGGTGAAGGTGTCTCCTACGACGAAGTTCAGGCTGCGATGAGCGTGCTCGTTCCTGGGATTAAAGAAGGTGGAGATTCCTCCGGAAGGGACCTCTGGCTGATTGGCGGCGGTCTCGCATTTGGCGCGCTCGCAAGCATCTTGTCGCTGTTCATGTAGCGCTTCTCGAATCAAGACGTTTCACCCCGGATTGTGAGCCGAGCCAAAGCAGCCTGAACACCCGGGAACAACTCCGACACCACACTCGGCTCGAACCGCTCCCAGCCGCCCGCCACTCGCCGACACACGATCTCCTCGTCATCACGCGCAGCAAGGGGGCCAAGCCGCACCATGAGCGACTCAGGCGACGGGTAACAACTGGTCCACGGCCCTTCCTCGCCCTCAGTGCGAAGCGCGTACTCGAGTGCACCGTCATTAAGCCAGGCAGCGCGGTTCTCTACGGCAGCGCGGGCAGTGTCTCGCCCGTACTGCATCGCCTCGGTGTATTGCAGCGGATAGTCCTCGGGTGAATCCACTGCGGCTTCGTCATACACACGGGCGTTCACCTCTGCGAGCGCCGTTTCGTCAATGACCGCATGGTTTCCTGACGCCGGGGAATCATCCCCGCTGTCTCCCTGTACAGCGACAAGGATCTCCTCCACCTGATGCATCGCATGGTCTGTGTCACAATCAAACACTCGACCGCACACGCACTTAGCGCCGATACCGCGCCACGGATCACGTAGATGCTCCTGCCGCGCAGCGAACGCCGCATACTTTCCAGCCTGATCGTCGCTCTGGGCTCCTGGTGTGCGCAGCTCCGCCTCAAAGTGCTGTCGCAGCTCCGGAAGTGCCGCGACAATGGTGTCTCGCGCATCCCGGTAGAAGCTCACAGCTTCTCGGTCGTTCGTTGCTCCCTTCTGAACAGCGGCAAGCACTGCTTCCTTTAGGTGTTGGCTCCCCTGCACGATCTGTTCGGCGGTCTTTGCTGTTTCAGTCATCGTCATGCTCCTTCGCTTCGTCATCGCTTATCTCTTCACTCATGTGGTGATGCCCACACAGCGGCCAGATCTGCCCGCACCACGAGCACTGCGGCCCGTTGCCTTCCATGTCGAACATCGGCTGGGCAGCACTCGCACCGAATCGCTCAGCAAAGTTCACGATCCAATCGGCCATGAACTCGGCACGCTCTCGGTCTGGTACGTCGAGCTCGGCCATCACCCGATCTACGAACACACGAGCTGCTTTGAACTCGGGCGGCTTCGACATCAACGGGCGGCTTCCTCCCGTTGCGATCAAGATCCCGTCGAACTCACTCGGCTTCTTGTCATTCACTTCGTCCTCCTTCGTTGATAGACCGGGTAGCCCTAGAGCAGCCCGAAATCGAAAGTTCCCTGCACTTCGACGGGTGCACCGTCGCGCGTTGGATACTCCACCGGGCCCGACGTCACCGGGAAGGTGCGAGCCTCCCTAGAACGCGTCTGCGCGGATGACACTTCACCCAGATAGCGGGTGTGCACGCTCGCATTCCCATCAGGGACGATCCACACCACCGGAGACCCCCACCACACCTCGATCGACAGCTGAGCTCCCAGCACCGTCATCGCAGACGTGCCCACGATCCGCCCGTCCTCGAGCTGCGCCGTCTTCCACGCAGCTTGTTCACACCGTTCACCGATGTACACAGCACCATGCGTTTCCAGGAACTCCTGTTCGCGTCTGTTGATGCTCGTCACGCTCGCATCAGTAGCCACGAACCCTGACTCCCCTAGTCCGTGCTCGCACCGAATCTCTTGGGCTGTGGCCCATGTCTCACTCACTGCGCACGCGCCTTTACAAGACGGCTGCGCACCACATGCTCAAGCCACAGCAACGCAACCCCGGCGGCGAGCGCGGCGGTTGTGAGGGTGGTGATGGTGGTGAGGTCGATGGTGTTGGTCATGGTGTCGTCTCCTGGTGGGGCCGTTATTCGTCGTCTGGTGGTGTGGTGGGCCAGGCTTTGCCGCAGTTGCAGCGGTGCCAGTACTTTGTGTGGCCTGGGAAGTCGGTGCAGAGGTGCACCATCGTTCGTTTGCCGTTGTGGGTGCATCTGCCTGGTAGTGCTGCGGTGCATCCGTTGTGGGGTCGTGGTTTCGGTGTGCTCATAGCCGGAAGGGGTTCGCGTCGCGGCGGCTGGTGAGGTAGATCTCGTCGAATGCGATCAGGGCGTCCACGATCTCGTCCGGGGTGTGCCGGTCGGTGGGTGGTGGGCAGGGGGTGAGTTGTGCTTCGTCGTCCTGCAGGTACCAGCCGTAGCCCGGCCCGTACGGTGCGACCCGGAAGATGGGGATCTCGGCGGGCTCGTCCCAGGAGTTCACCATGTAGCCGAGGACCGTCGCGATCGCTGGGTTAGCATGCACCCAGCCGTGCTCGCCCGTCGTGCCCGACCCCGTCAACGTGACCAGGTTCGAGGGGGCATGCTTGCCGCCGCGTGAACGCAGCTGCCGGTGATGCGTAGACGACCCCATCGGGCCCGACTGCACCGGGACACTCGACCAGGCCGATCGATCCATGTCGCGACCCGCGCACTCCGCGTAGCCGTCCGCCTGAGCCCACATCGTCGCGGTCACAGCAGCTCATCCTTTGACACCCGCAGCGCTTCGCGCAGATCATGACGGCCGTGCCGCTCCATCACACGCTGCAAGCTCTCAAGCTTCATGCCCAGCTGGACAGCAATCGTGAGCGGATGAGTGCCAAACGTCAGCAGCCACTCCGTCTCCGAGATGACCGTCTCACCAGGCATGCGAACGTGACCGCCCTTGGTCGCAACCGCGGTACTCACGATGCCTCGTCCAATGAAGTCACGAGACGACGCACCGCACGAGCCGCGGCATCTGCCGGCAGCCCCGTCACCTGCACCATCACCGTCGCAGTCGTCCCGTCAAGCAGTTCCTGCAGGTGCTCCGCTTCGCCTTCGTGTCGCACCGCGGTGTCCCGTGCCCGATCTAGCTGGCCCGTCAAGCACTCCACCTGGTCTGCGAGCGCTGCGGCCTCGGCGCGCTCAGGCCAGCCCGGGCGTTCAACCCGGCGACGCAGTACACCCGCCAGATACACCTCGAGCGTCTGGGCATGCTGTGCCGCCTCAGCCTCGAGTGCGGTGATATGCTCCGCGCCCATATCGAGCGTCACCGTCATCGTGGTCATCGCCATAGTCCTGCCCTTTCAAAAGTTGTGTTCGTCATGTGTGATCGACCCGGCCTTCCGCGTCGATGAACTCCACCGGGTCTTCCGCCGGCCCCGCGCCCATCAGCGCTGCCGCGGCCGCCGCCTCGAGCGCGTTCATCTCGGTATCGATCGCCTGTACAGCCATCGATCCGAGTACTCCGCCCTGAGCCGCCGCCTGCTGACGTGCCGCCCGCAGCTCCGCATAGCGTTGATGGCGTAGCCGTGCCGTGCCGCAGTCCCTGCAGTTCAGTTGCTCCGGAGGTCCACCCAGATGCACCGAACAGAACGAAGACGGGGGAAGCCTCACCGGGCCAGGAGGTATCGAAGCTTGAGATGTAGATGGGTAGGTTCCGGAGAGCCTCGCCCGCTCGCTCTCGCTCACGCCCGCACGCTCGCCCCCGCTCGCCCACTCGCCCGCTCCCGCTCTCTCCCCACTGCCCGGAAATCTTCCGGAAGGCGATACGGGCGCCGGTTTCGGTGGTGCCGGGAGGCGCGATTCGCCCTCCCGTGAGACGTGTGGCCAGCGGGCAATCACCTGGAACAGCTCCGGCTCCGGGCCCGACTGGTCCGGGTTCGGGTAGATCGTCAGCCACTTCGCGTCGTCGAGCATCAACATGTAGTTCTCGATGTCGTCCAGGCTCGGCCACCAGCCCGTCGTGTCCGGGCTCGGGAACGCGTTCGATCGGATCAGATGCAGATTCACTGGCCCGCGCCCCTCGGGGTCCGCCATCATCCGCAGCGCCGTCGCGAGATGCCGCACCGCCGGAGGCTGCACCACCAGGCGCGGATCCTTCCAGTCCTCGTGCGGCAGCTGCCTCTGCCGATTGATGTACATACGGGGCAATCCCTTCAATGAAAATGTCGATAGCACGGTTGACGAGATCCGCAGTCGGCGTGCGGAAGGTCTCGGTCCAGCCGCGGCCGCCCGGTAGCACGTCGCGGGCGTCCTCCCACGACGCGAACGCGGGCGCGAGCTCAGCGCGAGCGATCGCGAGAATCGAGCGTTCCTCGATCGCGAGCGTGCCGCGGCGCAGCCACACGATGCGCGCGCCCTGCTCCACGAACCGGCGCAGTCGAGACATCTTCCAGGCGCGGCCGTACTTCACGATCCCGTGCTCAGGCCACCAGACCATGTACGTCATGGCGATCGGGTTGATGGTGCTCATGCGCGGGCCTCCGCACCCAGCTGCAGCTTCCACGCATCACCGAGAGCTGCGACCGCGGCCTCCACCTGAGTCGAGGCCGCGACCACCCGCTTGTGCTGGTCGACCACGACGAACATCGTGCGGATCTGCGGGCCCGAAATGTCCTCGATCTCGCTGGCGACCACCACCACACCATGCGCGCTTGGCGTCGATGCCTGAGCCACCGTGACCGGTGCCGAGCCGTGCTGCAGCGCGGTCTCTGCGGTGGTGCCCGCGGCGCCGGCCTGTGCGACGGCGGTCGCGCGCTTGCGGGCTGCCGTCACGCGACGGCCCGCGGCCGCGGCGCCGTTGCAGCCGATCCGGTCCGCGAGCTGCGCGTTCGTCGCGCCAGCGTAAACGCGAGCGAGCAGTTCCGCATCCTGCTCCGCGATGCTCATGTCCTGCCACTCCGTCATGGCCGGAGCATCCTCGACTGCAGCAGCCTCGGCCACGGGAGCTACCTCCGCGGCAGGTGCCTGCGCTGCAGGTGCCGCGCTCGTGGAGTCGAGTGCGAGCAGCTCGGCGCCACGAGCACCGGCTTTGTACGCGCGCTGGAAACGCATGTCGATGCGGTAGTTCCGCAGCACTTCCCAGCACTGCATGTGCTCTGCGGGGCAGTCCTTCGTGGTGCACCCTTCGCGGCCGCCCTCGACGGTGCCGTGGGGGAAGTCATCCCTCAAACGCTCAAGCGGATTCATCGCGCACCTCCACTGAAAGTGACGTAAGCGACGAGGCCGCGACCGAACGCTGCGAGCGCTCGGCGTATGCCGCCACGGCGGTCAGCAGCATGACGAGCACCCCCGGCAGAAGCGAGACGCCCAGCCACAGCGGCGGGAGCGCCGCCAGCAGGCCGGTGAACGCCGCTAGTGGCGGCATGGTCGCGAGCATGCACAGGATCCGCCATGCGGCGGTGATCGCCGTGGCTCGCCGCCGGGTGATCTTGATGTGAGTCATACATTGGGTGTCCGTCCTGAAAGTTGGTGTGCAGTAGCTGAGCCAGGCCGCAGCATGGCGTGAACAGTGGATTGGCTAGAGTGCTGGCATGACTATTTGGGCCACTGATCCGGACCTCGACCTCACAGCGATCCTGAGCGTGTCCATCGCAGCAGCCACCCTCGTTGTGGTGCTGATCCAAGAGCGCAGGCATCGCCGCCGCGCGCAACCAGCCGTATGGGAGTCATCGGTCATTGGAACGGTCGGCGAGCCAGATGTTGCCTCGCCAAACCTCTTCGTGTCTCTGTCCCAACACGGCTCAGAAACCATTCGACTACTCGGCTGCCTGACATATGAGTGCAAACCCTTGCTCAGCAAAGAGCTCCGGATCAAGAGCTTCGTGTTTCGAACCGGCGACACTGTCAACTTGGAATTCGAATGCGCCGACCCCGAGAAGGCCTGGCTGCGCATCACATGGATTTCGCTTGACGACACCTCAAAGGTGCTTACCGAGTGGATCCCCCTCATGAACACAGGCCCACTGAGTGACAAACGGTGGAAACAGATTCAAGAAGAACCCAAACAACGCTGGTGGCAGAAAGTGCGACTGCCAGAGCACGTGCTACTGAGGCGAGTGGGCCCCGATCACCAGCCGTGGCGCAAAGTAGCAGCAACGAAGAAACGGAGAGCACGAATGGAAATACTTGGCGCAGAAATTCGGGAAGCAGAAACCAATTCAGCGTCAGGAGCGCTAGGGCACTAACTATCAGGACCCAACTCGGCCTGATCCTTCTCACTTGTGCCTCGTCGATCTGCTTGGCGATGCTTCTCGCGACTTCTTCCGGTTCCCGGTCATGGAACTTCACGTCAAGACTCATCACGCCACCACCTCTACGAGCTCCGGAACCGGCAACCCAGACGCGGCGAATGCGGCGCCGATGGTGCCATACATGAAGACCGCTTCACGCAAACGCAGGTAGGCGTCGTTGAACTCGCTGTAGGCCTGCTCGGCCTGGCGGTAGTTCTTGAACCGGATCTCGTTCATCGACTTGAGATCCTCGTTCGTGACCTCGCCCCACGGCTTCCGGCGGCCCGCCCCGAGTGTCACGATCACCTTGAGGTCGTCGGCTTCGAGTACAGCGCCATCGGTGCCGGCCGCGCGGCGAATGATCTGGTCAGCGGTGCGGCCCTCGGACTCGTCGACGCGGACCAGGCTCGCTCGGATCGCAGCCGTCTCGTCAACCTTGTAGCGGCCCGCCCGGATCTCCTCGAGCACCTTCGCGGTGGCGGCGTCGAGCGCGACCGATCGGTCCACGCCTTCGCGGCCGTACGATGCGACGGTGTCGCGGTAGATCTTTGCTACGAGTTCGTTAGCCACGGTGTGCCTCCAAAGCGGTCGCGGTGTCGGTGAGGCCCTGCGCGAGCGCGCGGAGTCGGTCAGGGGTGAAGAGGTCAGCCTGTGACGGTGGGACGTCGGCGGATCCGAGATCCCACCATTCGGTGATGATTCGCGCCCGGTAGGCCTGATAGGTGAAGCCAAGGAGCGTTTCGAGGCTGCGCGCGATCTCGCGCACGGTGTTCCGTGCGTTCTGCTCGGTCGCGGTCACGCCCTCGGCGACCGGGGCTTGCGTCGGTTCCGGCACCGGTGTCTCGGTGACGTGCTGGATGGTCTGTGTCTCGGTGATGCGCTGCACCGCCGGCTTCGCCGCGGGCTGCTCGTATCCGCGCGGATCGGTGCGAGTGTCCAACTTGGACACTTCGCCCTCGTCCTCGAGCTTCGCGCGCAACGTGCCGACCGTGGTCGGGCTCGTGCCGGTGCGGCGCGCATGCTCTCGGTCGGTGAGTTCCGGGTGTGCGGTGATGCTCTGCGCGATGATCTCGCGGCGCTGCTCGCGGGTGAGCTGGCGGCGGTCGATGTTCAGACTGATCGAGAGCGCGATCTTGTCAGCCTCCGTCAGCCCGCCACGCATTACCGTCGGGCAGTCGAGCCCGTGACGTTCTGCGATTTCGAGTCGGTTGTGACCGTCGATCGTGGCGCCGTGTTCATCGACGAGCACAGGCACCTGGATGCCGTGCGCGAGGATCGAGTCCTCGAGCTGCCGGAGCTCGTCTTTCGTGAGCGGCGGCATGGTCTGGTACGGCGCGCTCACTTCGCAGCCTGCACGTTCAGTTCAGCCATTGCCGCCATCACGACACCGAGGTTCTCAAGCGGAATGGCAACTGGCCCGTCACCACGGCCACTGATTTCCATGTGACCATCGACAACACTGATCAGGATCGACTCCCACCCAGTCCATCCGCCAATGGTCACGTCCCACTCGATGGTGGCGCGACCGTCTTCTACCTTGACGACTGGTGTTGTAGTCTTGTGCTCAGACATTGGTTTTCCTAACTCAGTTGTCTCGCCCGGTGCTCCAACACCGGGCATTTTCTTTTGGACCGGCGTCTCGCTCATGCTGCGGCCTGCTCTCCGAGCGACCTCGCTCGCGCCTGCATCATCCGGACCTTTTCCTCGAGTTCATCGACCGATGGGCCGCCCGGAGTGAATGCCCTCTCGGCTGCTTCTCGCGGATCTGACACCAGAACCTTCCGAAGCGCACGAGAGAGGATCACGCCTGCCGCGGCGAGGCATTCGGCTTGCGTTCTGGTCGCCATTACTCGGCCCTCACACCTGACGGCGGGTGCTGCTCGGCGGCGAGCGCTGCGACCTCTGCCTTTGCGACGATGATTGAGGCTGATGAGCCAATCTCATTGGCCACGGCCGCGAGCATCGAAGTACTGAACGGAACATGTCCATTCACACGTGCTGACAGAGTTGCTCGCCTCATCCCAATACGTTCGGAAATTGCTTTCACTGATGCGCCTGGAACGCGAGCAATCTCGGCTCTCACTTCAGCTGCAACAAGAGCATCAAGCTCACTGAGCCCATTTCGGTTCACGGTCATGTCAACATGTTGAACCCATTTGGGTTCAATGTCAAACTGCTTGCGCCACGTGAACCCAAATGGGTACACTCTTGGGTGTGGCTAGAACCAAGAAGGACCTACAACCGATCGACGCGAAGATCGCCGAGATTCTTTCTGAGCTCGTTGTGGAATCTGGCATGACACGACGCACCCTTGCTGGCGAGACTGGAATGTCCGTCAATCGGCTGGGCATCATCCTGCGCCAGGAGCCACCGCCCGCAACAGTGGGTGAGTTGGGCTTACTTGCCCAAGCTCTGGGCTTCAGCGCTTCAGACATCGTCGAGCGCGCCGAAGCAGCAGTCCACCCCGCACAGTCGGACTACGACCTCGTTGCCCACCCCTACACCGACGAGACCGGCGAACTCATGGACGAATAGGAACCCCCGATGAAACGACTCATCGAGTACGCCGCGACCATCGGCGTAACATACGAGCTCAGCGATGATCTCAGCCCCCACCACCCCGGCAGCTACAGCGACTCCCGCCGGCACATCAAGATCCTCGATGGCATGACCGATACAAAAACCGTCTGCGCATTCGCGCACGAACTTGGGCACGCCACCCTCGCCCACCGGAACTCGCTTTTCGACTGGATCAACGACCGCCAAGAACGAGCTGCCGACGAGTGGGCCGCCGCTTTCCTCATAGACCTCGACGAGTACGGCCTTGCCGAATCCAAGTACGGCCTCCGAACTGACTGGATCGCCCAAGAACTCGGAGTGCTCGAGCGTCTCGTCACAGCGTTCGAGCGATCCCTCCACCGCTTCGGTGACTGTGTCTACATAAACCCCCGCATGGGCGCCGGTCAATACGCCGCCCGCATTCCCATCGCTGTATAGCTCAAAGGATCAACGATGCCCCCTGTTAATCATGTCCCCGTGCCCCGCTCACAAGGCGAGGTCAACGCGATCACCAACGCTCGAACTTTCGTCATCCTCGGCGGCATACTTTCCGCGATTGTACTGCTGCCGACGGTGCCGTACGTTTGGCTCGGCATCGGCGCAGTCTTAGTTCCGATGGTGTGGGTCAAGACCGGGAAACACAAGCGCGCCGTCATGGAAGCCGCCGGTTGTTCCACCAAAGAACAGTGGCGAGCGTTCTACAACACCCTGCCAACCGACAAGGAATTCAAACAGCAACAAGCAGAGCAGGCACGCGGCACTGCCGGCACAGCACTGGCCGCAATGGCACACGCAGAATCATCACCACGTACTCGCACAGTTGTAAACACACGAGCTCCGCGTGCCCAGTCAACCAAGCCCTGGGTTTCCCCGCCCCGACCGGAACTCCACTACCCGAGGTACAACCTCCTCAGCTCCGGTTACGCAAACGTCGAAGTAGTCGGGGAAGCGTACCGAGAAACTTCCGTAATCGCAGCACTTGGTGGGCTTTCGCCTGACGTCGAAAAGACACTTGACGAAGTATTGGCTTTCCTTATCCCCGAGCCCGAGAACCCTCACGGACATGGGAACGCCATCATGGTTTGGATGAACGGCCACCACGTTGGCTACCTCGCCAATGAAGACGCAAAACGTTACCGCCCAGTACTAGCCCAAATCATCGACGCCGGCTACTTACCAATAACCACAGGACGCCTCTGGGGAGTCTCTCGTTATAGCTGGGACAACAAGCTAAAACACCATCTCTACGCCCGAGTCGCATTGAATGAGCCTGAAAAACTCATCCCTACCAATGACCCACCTCGAAGCAGCTACTCGATGCTCCCATGGGGTAATGCCATTCAAGTAACCAAGGAAGCTGACCACCTTCCGGAGCTCACGGAGCACCTGAACGGCCCCGATAGCTACGCGATCGCAACGCTCAGGCCCGCAACCAAAACGCTCAAGAATGGAAACATCCGTGAGTACGTAACCGTGCACATTGATGGCGACGAAATCGGCGAGCTCACACCGGTAACTAGCGAAAAGCTACTCCCCATGATCCGACACCTCAATGATCTGGAACACGAGGCCGCTGCCTGGGCCAGAGTGAAGGGTTCGGCACTCGCTGTCGAAGTCACCATCCAAGCGTCAAAGGCCCACGAAATCCCAGAATCATGGCTCGCCGAGATTCCAGTCGTGATCCCGTCGCTCCACGCACTACCAGCCGCCGCAGATACCGCCTCGACAGAATCAGATCGTCCCAGTCCAAGTCAGTTGACAGCGCGCGAGCGCGAAGAAAACTGGGACTTCTAATCAAATGCGCGCACTCCGTCCCGTCCCTGCCATCGCCCCGCGCGCGGTGCTCTACCTTCGTCAGTCTGTCGCTCGGGACGATTCCATCAGCCTCGAGCTGCAGGAGATCGCGGGGCGCGACTACTGCGTCACCCAAGGCTACGAAGTCGTATCCGTCGAGGTAGACGAAGGACTCTCCGGTCGCAACTGGTCCAAGCGCCCCGCAGTGCAGCGCGCCATGGCCTCCATCGAAGCGCGAGACGCTGACATCATCGTGCTCTGGAAATGGTCGCGCCTCTCCCGCAACCGCAAAGACTGGGCCCTCGCCGCCGACCGCGTCGACGTCGCAGGCGGCCGCATCGAATCAGCCACCGAACCCATCGACACCGCCACCGCTTCAGGTCGTTTTGCTCGCGGCGTCATGACCGAGTACGCAGCCTTCCAATCCGAGCAGATCGGCGAGCAATGGGCCGAAGTCCGCGCACGCAGATTCAACCTCGGCCTGCCACCCACCGGGTCCGTGCCCTGGGGATGGACCAGCCACAAAACGTACATCACCGCCGACCCCGACAAGGCCCCCTACCTTCGCGAAATGTACCGCATGTACCTCTCCGGCAGCGGCTACACCGCCATCGCCTCTTGGCTCAACCGAACGCCCGCTAAGACCACCAATGGCCGCGACTGGCTCCACGCCACCATTCGGAGACTCCTCGACTCCCCCATCCATGCCGGCAAAGTCGAGTACCTCGGCCAGATCCGCGACGGCGCCCACGATGGAATCATCACCGACACCGAATGGCAGCAGTATCAAGCTCTCAGAAAAGACCGGCACATCGCAGTGAGACCACGCACCTCTCCGTACCTACTCGCCTCCATCATCGTGTGCCACTGCGGTCGAAAGCGGCACGGCAAACGGGAAGTCATCAAGACTGCCGCCGGTGACGTTGAAAGGCGCTACTACCAATGCCCTTCAACGACCGGCCACCCACGCAAGAGCATTGCCGCACATCACGTAGATCAAGCCATCACCAATTGGGTAAAACAGCTCCCACACATAACGGTCGACGCCGGTGACACCACAGGCCATTCCATCGACATCGAAGCACTCGCGCGCGAAATCACCGGCATCGAAAAACAGCTCGTCAAACTCACCGAACACCTCCTCTCCGGACTTGTCCCCGAACCCACATACCGCGACACGAAAGAACTACTCACCGGAAAAGCCACCGGGCTCCGCCTCGAGCTCGAAGCAGCAAAGTCACGGCAATCGTTCTCGCCCGCCATGTTTCTATCTGGCAGCGAAGATCTCGTAGAGTCCTGGGACATCCTCGAAACACCAGACAGGCAATCACTCCTGCGAACTTTGGTCCGGTCAGTGACCGTACGAGAAGACCGAAAACTCGATGTCATAACAGCCTGGGGAACGACTGAAGTTATCGATACCCTATAGGCATGGCAGACAGTGTTGTCCCGCGCCCAGGCTCCGCCGAGCGACTCTCGCGCATGATTCAGGTGCCGACGGTGTCGGCAGAGCCGCCCACCAGTGGGCTCGCGCCGTTCGAGCGCTTCGTCACCCTGCTCGGGGAGCTCTATCCGCTCGCGCATGAGCGGCTCTCGCGCGAGCGCATCACCGATCTCGGGCTGCTGTTTCGGTGGCCGGGCAGGGATGCGACGGCCGACCCGGTCGTGCTGATGGCGCACTTCGACGTGGTACCAGCGGAGGCGAGCGACGGCTGGCGGGAGCCGCCGTTTGGCGGAGTCGTCAGGGACGGGTTCGTGCACGGGCGTGGGGCGCTCGACGACAAGGGGCCACTGCTCGTGATGTTTGAGGCGGTCGAGAACCTGCTCGCGGCGGGGTTCGTCCCCGAGCGAGACGTGTACCTATCGCTCGGCGGCAACGAGGAATCGTTTGGCGATGCCGCGCGGGCGATCGCGCAGGCGTTTCAGGATCGCGGCCTCACCCCGTGGCTCGTGCTCGACGAGGGCGGGGCCGTGGTCGCGTCACCACTGCCGTTGGTACGGGGCGAGGCCGCCATGATCGGTGTCGGCGAGAAGGGCGCCACGACCGTGCGACTGTCGGCACAGGGGGCCGGCGGGCACGCGTCGGCACCGCCCGCGCTCACGGCGGTGGGCCGGGTGGCCCGGGCCGTGTCCAAGCTGACCCCCGCCACGTTTGCGGCGCGTACCCCCGTGGCGGTGTCGGCGATGCTCTCAAGATTTGCAACGCGCGCCCGAGGGCCAGCACACTACCTCTACCGCGCCCTCGCCGCCTCACCGTGGCTCACGGCGCGGGTCTTCACACTGCTGGGCGGCGAGCCCGCCGCCCTCGTACGCACCACGGTTGCGCCGACCATGCTCTCGGGCGGCACCGCACAAAACGTATTGCCATCGCGCGCCGAGGCCACCGTCAACCTGCGCATCGCGCTCGGCGAGACCGTCGCGGGCACGGCCCGTCGCCTGCGCCGCCGCATCGGCGACCGCCGGGTACAGATCGAGGTGCTCGAGGCCGGTGAGCCCTCCCCCGAGTCCAGCTCCGAGAACGAACAGTTCGCGCTTATCTCGACCGCAGTGGCGGTGTCCCATCCCACCGCGATGCCTGTGCCCTACGTCATGATGGCGGCAACCGACTCACGCCACTTTCACCGGTTTTCTCCCGCCTGCTACCGGTTCGCCCCGCTCGCGATGCCGGGCGAACTGCGCGCGACAATTCACGGCGTCGACGAGCGGGTCGAGATCGCGGAGCTCGAGCGCGGCGAGGTCTTCCACCGCGCCCTCATCCAGTCGATTCCCGGGGGTGCATCGTGACCGCAGGATCCGGATCCGGCTCGAAAGCTCGCGGGCCGCGAGCACCCCGGGCCCGCCTGGGCGCGCTCGCCGGTGTCGTCGGATTTCTCGCGTTCGTGGAATACACGAGCGGGTTCTTGCAGGGGTACTACACGCCCATGCTCACCGATATCGCCCGGCATCTCGGGGTGCCCGACGCCGATGTGAACTGGCTCGAGGGGTCACAGCTGATGCTGTCGGCGCTCGTGGTGCCCGCGCTCGCAAAGCTCGGCGATATGGTGGGGCATCGGCGCATTCTGCTGTGGTCGACCGCGATCACGGGCCTCGCGTCGCTCGCACTGCCGTTTGCCCCGAACTTCGCCGTGTTTCTCGCGTGCTGGACGGTGCAGGGGTTCTACGTCGTGTGGCTGCCGCTCGAGATCGCGCTGATCTGGTCGCGCAGCCGAGGCCGCGAGGGGCGCAGCGCGCTCACCGCGAAGGCCGCGGGCATTCTCGTCGCGGCCCTTGAGGCTGGCGCCATCAGCGGCGCGCTCATTGGTGGACAGCTCATTGACACGCTGCCGCTCGTGCCCGTGCTGCTGATCCCGGGGCTGCTCGTCACGGTGTGCTTCGTGGTGATCATGTTTGGCGTGCAGGAGTCGGAGCACCAGACCGGCGGCAAGCTCGACACGGTCGGCATCACGCTCGTATCGCTCGCGATCCTCGCGTTCACGGGCGGGCTCAGCCTAATGCGCCTGAACGGCGTTGACAGTCCGCTCGCCTGGGGCGTGACCGTGCTCGGCCTGATGCTCGTGTGGCCGTTCGCGGTGTGGGAGCTCAGGCACCCCGATCCTGTCATCGACGTGCGTATGTTCCGCTCCCCCGCCCTCGCGCCCGTGTTTCTCACGGCCGCGCTGTTTGGCATGAGCGTGCTCGGCGCGCAGGCCCCGCTGTCGACGTTCATGCGCACCGACCCCACTGTCTACGGCTACGGCATCGGTGCCGGCGGCTTCACGACCTCGCTTGCGATCGGCATTTACCTTATCGGCATGATCGGGGGCGCGCTGCTGTTTCCCCTGGTCGCCCGGGCCATCACCCCGCGGCTCGCACTCACCTGTGCCGCGCTGCTCGTCGGTGCCGGATATCTCATGTTCTTGCCGTTCCACGGTTCGTTCAGCCAGGTCGTCACGAACATGTTCATCGCGGGCATCGGGTCGGGCGCGCTCGTGGCGGCGCTGCCGGCCGCGGCCGCAGCTGGCGCCCCCGATTCGCAGACCGCGGTCGCGACGGGACTCACTAACTCCACGAAGACCGTGGGCGGGGCCGTCGCCTCGGCGATCTTTGGCATCGCGCTGATGCACGGGGCGACCGGAGCTGCGGCGGGAGCAGAAGCGACCGCCGGATCATTTGCCGGGTACGTCACCGTGTGGCTCGTGTGCGGGTTGTCGGCGGTGGCCGCCGCCGGGGCGCTGCTGTTCGTCGTACCGAAGGACGCGTTTCAGGATCGGCGGCCGGTCGAGTCGTAACTAGCCGCTGGTGCAGCAGGGCACGTGCCGCTTATCGACCGCCGAGCACCGCGCGGGCTGCCGCGAGGGCGTCTCTGATTTCGTCGTCAAGCGAGTGTCGGCCCGCGCCGCGGGCCGCCCACGACCACACCGCTGCGAAGAGCGCGGCCGCGTAGCCACCGCCCAAGATCTCGGCGTCGATCAAGGTTTTCCCCTCGCGTCCGAGCCTGGCCGCCACCGCCGAGGCGACCCGCAGCTGCCGGTCGGCCCGCCCCCGGCCAAGCTCCTCTTCCACCCCCATGGTGCGGGCATCGACGATCGCGAGCGCAAGGGTGTCGGGGCGTGCGCCCGTGGCGACGGCGGCGAGCGCGTCGTCGAAGCGCGCCGTTTGATCCGCCAGCGCTGTCTCGAGCTCCGCGATGCGGTGATCAAGCACAAACCACAATGTCTCTGGCTTGCTCGTGAAGTAGTTGAAGAAGCTCGCCCGGCTCACGCCGGCGCGCCGCGTGATTTCGGTCACCGAGGTGGCCTCGTAGCCGCGCTCGAGAAACAGTTCGAGGGCGGCGTCGGCAAGGACCTCGCGAGAGGACGCGGGTGGGCGGCCGCGAGAGGGAGTGCGCATGCACCAACTGTATCGGCGTATCCGCTACACTCTGATTTGTTATACCCGAGCTAAGAACTCATTTTCGTTTCCCAGAGAGGGCCGTTTCCCCATGAAGTCCCGCCCCACCCCGGCACTCGCCGCAACCGTCACCTCGGTGTGCGCGCTCGCCGCGCTCGCGCTCACCTCATGCGCGACACCCGCCCCATCCGCAGACACGGCAGCACGCAACGGGGGCACCCTGGTCTACGCCACCGGCGACGCCGAACCAGCTTGCCTCGACCCGCACGTGGGCGGCAACTATCCGCAGGCCCTCGTCGCGACCCAGTACCTCGAGCCCCTGGTGGGCCGCGACGCGAGCGGTGCGATGCAGCCGTGGCTCGCCGAGGCGTGGGAGGTCAGCGACGACGGGCTCACTTGGGACTTCACCCTCAAGGGCGACGTCACGTTTACCGACGGCACCCCCTTTGACGCGGCCGCGGTCAAAGCCAACATCGAGCACCTGCAGGATCCCGAGACGCAGTCGTCGACCGGATTCATCGCCACCACGAAAGTAGAGCGCGTCGAGGTCGTCGACGCCACCCACGCCCGCTTCCATCTCTCGGCTCCCGATTCGGCGCTGGTCGAGTCGCTCAGCCAGCCGTGGACGGCGATGCAGTCCCCCGCCGGAATCGCGCGCGGCATGGAGGCTAACTGCCAGGCCCCCATTGGCACCGGCCCGTTCATTGTCGAGAGCTGGGAGCCGCAGCAGCGCGTCACCCTCGTGCGCAACAACGACTACGCGACCCCCGGCCCAGAAGCCTCCCACGAAGGTCCGGCCTTCATCGATCGCATCGAGTGGCGTTTCATTCCCGACGCCGCCACCCGCCAGGCCGCTCTGGCCTCCGGTGAGGTGAACGTCATCGACAACCCGCTGCCGAGCGACATTGCGGCCGCCGAAACGGCAGGCATCGGGCACATCAATGCGCCCCGCCCCGGTTCGGTCAACCGCATCGAGCTCAACAGCGGCCAGGCCCCGTTTGACGACCAGCGCGTGCGCGAGGCGTTCGTGAAGTCGGCCGATCCGGGTCCCGGCATTGCGGCCCTGTTCCAGGGCGCGGCCGAGCAGAGCTTCTCCCCACTCGCGAGCACCGAGCCCACCGCAGTGGGCGACGAATCACTATTCCAGACTGACGCCAAGGCCGCCGCACAGCTGCTCGACGAAGCGGGATGGAAGCCCGGCTCCGACGGCGTGCGCACGAAGGACGGCAAGCGACTCACCGTGCGATTCCCCGTCAGCACTAACCAGTCGACTGCCGCCGAGCAGTCGCTGTTCGAGCAGATCCAGGCCAACACGGCCCAGGTCGGGTTCGACGTGCAGCTTGAGCCCGTCGACCTGCCGACCTGGCACGAGCGCCTCGGCAGCAAGTCCTACGAGGCGGTCAGCGCTCCCTATTCAAAGGTGGGCCCCGACGTGCTGCGTATCCTTTACCATTCGAGCGGCATCACCCCGGCGCCGTCGGGATACTTCGCGAACCACGCGATGCTGCAGGACCCCGAGATTGACCGGATCCTTACCGAGGCCTCTTCGACGAACCCGGGTGAGCAGCGCGACGCACTCTATGCCGACGCGCAACAGCGCATCCTCGCAAGCTACGTACTGTTGCCACTCTACGACCAGCAAAACCACTTCCTCACGAACAACGTCGAGGGCGTCGTCACGCTCGGCACCGTGGGCACGCCCACGTTCATCAACGCGCAGCTCACGGCGGGTTAGTAGGTGCGCTGCAGGCAGGTGACCCGCGCGGTGCTGGGCAGAATAGGTTCGGCCGCCCTCGTGGTGTGGGCGACGGCCACGATCGTGTTCGTCGCCCTGCGCGCCACGGGCGACCCCCTCGAGGCGGTCATGGGAGGACCCGGCTCGCAGGCGGGCCCCGAGGCGCAGGCGGCGGCGCAGGCGGCCTACGGGTTCGATCAGCCCGTGATCGTGCAGTACCTGCGGCAGCTGTGGCAGGTCGTGACGCTCCAGCTCGGCGACTCTTACTCGCGCAAGCTGCCCGTGGCCGACCTGCTCGCCGCGAATTTTCCCCCCACCGCCCTGCTTGCCACGCTCGCGCTGCTGCTTGCATGGGTGCTCGCGCTCTGGGGCGTGCTCATCGCGCAAACGTCTCGCGGCCGTGCGGGGCGGCTTGTGCGCGGAGCGTTGCACGGCCTCGAAACGATCGCCTCGGTCACGCCCCAGTTCTTTCTCGGGGCGATCCTCATTCTCGTGTTCGCGACTGGGCTCGGTCTATTTCCCGTCACCGGCACTGGCGCCGCAGGCCTTGTGCTGCCGGTGATCACCCTCGCCGTTCCCGTCGCGGGCTATCTCGCCCACGTCATGCACGGTTCGCTGGCTCAGGCCGACGCGGCCCCCTTCGCGCTCACCGCACGCGCCCGCGGCGCCTCCGAGACGCGGGTTGCACTGCGCCACACCATTCGTCACGCGGCGCTCCCGGCGCTCGCGCTCTCGGGGTGGGCCTACGGCTCCCTCCTCAGCGGCGCGGTCGTCGTCGAGGCGCTGTTCGCGCGCCCGGGGCTCGGGCGACTGCTGCTCGAGGCATCGATCGGCCGCGACGTTCCCGTCGTGATCGGAGGGGTCTCGGTCATCGCGCTGTCGTACGTCGTCATCATGCTCGTGTCTGACGCGATCGAAATCGTGGTGGACCCGCGGCTGCGATCCGGATCCCCCAGCAACGCGCGCACCGCCAGCACTGCCCAGGAGGTCACCCCGTGAGCACCACTCGTCGCAGGGAGAACACCGTGAGCACCACACCGCCGCGGGCGGTGCGGCTGCCGCGGTGGCCAGTGCTCGCGAGCCTCGCGGTCGTGGCGGTGACGCTCGCGGCCGTCGTCGCCCCGGGATTTATCGCTCCGGGCGACCCACTCGCCATCAGCCCAGCCGACGCTTTTGCACCGCCCTCGCTTGCCCACCCGTTTGGCACCGATGAGTCGGGGCGCGACGTGCTCACCCGCGTCGTGCATGGCGCACGCGCATCGGTGGGCATCGGGCTCGCCGCAACCCTCATCGGCGCGGGCATCGGCGCGATCGCGGGCTTTGCGGCGGGCCTTGGCCCCCGCATCGCCGACCGTGCACTCGCGCGACTCTTCGAGGTGCTCTTTGCGCTACCCACCCTCGTGCTCGCGCTGCTGTTCATCTCGGTGCTCGGCGGCGGCACCGCCTCATCGGTGCTCGCGATCGGCATCGCGACGATCCCGGGGTACGCACGTATGCTGCGCTCGCGGGTGCGCGGCATCGCGGGCAGCGACTATGTCGAGTGGGCCCGGCTCGACGGGGTGGGCCGCGCTCGCGTGTTTGCACGGCACATCGCACCGAACTCGCTGTGGCCGCTCGCCGGAGCCGCGACGCTCGGCATCGGCCAGGCCATCATCTGGGTCTCCTCGCTCGGATTTCTCGGCCTCGGCACCGCCCCGCCCGCTCCCGAGTGGGGCGCGATGCTCAATGCCGGCCGCGTGTACCTCACCACTGCCTGGTGGATGACCCTGTTTCCCGGTCTCGCGATCGTCGCGATCGCGAGCGCCCTCACCGTGCTGGGGCGCGCGGCCGGGGCCCCTCGCAGGTCTCGTTCCAGCGCCGGATCGCGGCCCCGCGCGCGACGCCGCCGGGCGGCCCGTCTCGCCGCTGGGCAGGTGCGGCACATGCCGCAGGTGCAGCAAGCATCGCAGGCAGAGACACAACCCGCCCTTGCGTCGACGACCTCGCTGGCCGTGTCTGCCACGCCCCCGGCACTCGCGATCAACGATCTCTACGTGGCGTCCGCCGCGGGTACCCCCATACTCGATGGCATCTCGCTGACCGTGGCCCCGGGCGAATGCCTCGCGATTGTCGGCGAATCGGGGGCCGGAAAGTCAGTGCTCGCGCGCACCCTGTTGGGGCTCACCCAGGAGAGCCCCGAGTGGCGGGTTGCGGCCAGCCGAATCAGTGTCGACGGCGCCGACCTCACCGGTGCCTCCCCGCGCGCGTGGCGCCGGGCCCGCGGCGCCGGGGTCGCGCTCGTGTTGCAGGATGCGTTGCAGTCCCTCGACCCGCTCCGCACCATCGAGGCCGAGGTTGGCGAGACGCTCGCGATTCGCGGAGTGCGCGGGGCTGAACTGCGCGGCCGCGTCGTGCGCGCGCTCGAGGCGGCCGGATTGCCCGGCGCAGCAGCTCGCTTGAAGCAGCGACCGCACCAGCTGTCGGGCGGCATGCGGCAGCGTGCACTCATTGCGTCGGCGCTCATCGGCGACCCGGCGCTGCTCATTGCCGACGAGCCGACCACGGCCCTCGACCCGGCGACCTCGTTGCGTGTACAGCAGCAGTTTAGAGACCTGGTAACCGGCGGCACCGGGCTCGTGCTCATCAGCCATGACCTCGCGAGCGTCGCCCGGGTCGCCGACCGCATCGCCGTGCTCGAGCGCGGCCGCATCGTCGAGGTCGGCCCCACCGACCGGGTGCTCGGTGCCCCCGAACACTCCGCGACCCAGGCACTCGTCGCGGCAATTCCGGCTGGGCCAAAGCCCGCCCGGGCAGCAGCGCTCGCGGGGGCAGCGGGGGCAACCGAACTCCTGCGGCTCCACGGTGCGAGCCGTAGGTACGCGGCCCCCAACGGCGGCGAGGCGGGCATGTTTGACATCGACCTCGTGCTCCACCGGGGCGAGACGCTGGGCGTCGTGGGTGAGTCGGGGGCCGGCAAGACCACGCTCGGCCGCGTCGTTATCGGTGCGGAGCCCCCGCAGCACGGCAGCCGCGAGCTCGTGGCACCGGGATGCCGGGTGCGGCTCATCCCCCAGGATCCACTCGCGAGCTTCGACCCGCGTTGGCGGGTCGAGCGGATCCTGCGCGCGTCGATCCGGCGCGAACGGCACAGGGCTCGAGGCGCAGCAACGACAACCGGCACAGCGGCCCTGTCCGGTACCGAAAGCCCCGCCGAGCTGCTGGCGCTCGTGGGGCTCGACGCGGCGGTGCTGGGGCGCTACCCGGCGCAGCTGTCGGGCGGGCAGCGTCAGCGCGTCGCGATTGCTCGGGCGCTGGCTGCGCAGCCCGATGTGCTCGTGTGCGACGAGGCCGTCTCGGCGCTTGATGTGACGACGCAGCAGGGCGTGCTCGATCTGCTGCGCGAGCTCCAGGAGCGTCGCGGCGTCGCGATCGTGTTCATCTCACACGATCTCGCCGTCGTGCGCACGGTGTCAGATCGACTCATCGTCATGCGCGACGGCCGCATCGTCGAGGAGGGCGATACCGAGGCGGTGATCGCGAGCACCACCGAGCCGTTCACCCGTTCCCTGGTTGCCGCGAGCAGCTACGGCACACTGAGCCTCTAGCGGCCCGGCCGCGGGCTGATCCGGATCATGCCGGGCAGCCCGCGGCCGGTCACGCTATGAGCCGATCACCGTGCCGGTGCGCAGCTCGGCCAGCATCGCGAGCACCGCAGCTGCGCTTTCGGGGCCGGGAATGCGTTCGCTCGCCGCTGTCTCACCCTCGCCCACCTTGATGCCAAGATCGTCGGTGCCGAGCACTGCAAACACGTCCTCGTCGGTGACGTCGTCACCGAGAAACAGCACGGGGGCGGTGGGCAGGGCCGCGCGAATCCGACCCAGGACGTCGCCCTTGTTGCTCTCGCGCACCGCGATCTCGCGCACACATTTTCCGGCACGGATATGCAGGCCAGCCGCCCGGCCGATCTCGACCGCCGCGGTGAGCAGTTCGTCGGCTTCCACCGGGTCTGAGACCTCGCGCGTGTGCACCGCAAACCCGAACGGTTTGTCTTCCAAACGCACGCCCGGCACCAGGCCGAGCGCACGCTGCACACGACGTTTCGCCCGATGCAGCTGGGTGCGTTCCTCTTCGCTGAGGATCTGTTCGCCTTCCCCTGTGAGACCGGGGACGCCAACCAGCTCGGCGCCGTGCGAGCCCGAGATGATCCAGCCGTCGCTCGCCACTCGCGTCTCGGCCAGCCCCGCGAGCGACCGCCCAGTCAGCAGCACGACCTGCACCCCGGGCGCTTCACGCAGCACGTCGAGCGCCTGCTGCGCGCGCGGCAGAATGCGCGCGTCTTGCGGTCGCGAGACGATGGGGGCCACTGTGCCGTCGAAGTCAATCGCGACGGTGAGCGCCGATGATGCGGCAAGTCTCCGGATCCGGTCATCGACCTTTCTCGGCACGTAGGCTGCCGAGACCTGAATTGGTTCGGTGCGGCCCCCGCTGCGGGCGGCGTCCCGTGCGTCGGCCGCAGCGGTCACCGCGCCCAAATAGTTTTGCGCCCAGTGGGCCACATCGTTGTCGTTCACCGCGCGGCGCAGGCCCCGCATTCGGCGAGCCTGTTCGCGCTCGGGCATATGAACCGCCCGCAGGATCGCGGCTTTCATGCCCTCCACGTCGTGCGGATTCACCAGCAATGCGTCGCGCAGTTCATCGGCTGCGCCCGCGAACTCGCTCAGCACGAGCGCGCCGCGCTCGTTGCTGCGGCACGCTACGTACTCCTTCGCAACAAGGTTCATGCCATCGCGCAGAGGGGTCACGAGGAGCACGTCGGCGGCGAGGTACAACGCCACCATTTCGTCTTTCGTGAAGCTCTGGTGCAAGTAGATCACGGGCGAGCGGCCGATGGTGCCACGCTCCCCGTTGATGCGGCCGACGGTCACCTCGACCTCATCGCGCAGCCGTCGATAGGCGTCGACCCGCTCTCGACTGGGGCTTGCGACCTGCACCAGCACGGCCTCCGAGGGGTCGAGCTCACCGTCGGCCATCAGCTCGTCGAACGCTTTGAGCCGGTGCCTGATTCCCTTCGTGTAATCGAGGCGATCGACGCCCAGCATGATCGTCTGGGGGCTGCCCAGGTCGCGCCGGATCTGCGCGGCTCGCTCTTGAATCTCGGGCCGTGCCGCGATTCGCGCGAATGCCGCTGCGTCGATGGAGATCGGGAACTCTTGGGCGAGGGCTGTGTGACCGGGCTGCTCGCCGCGCGCCGGCGCGACGACGGTGTTGCCGATCGCGGGGGCTGTCGCGTAGCGCTCGGCGACCGCTCGAAAGCTGATGGCGTCGGCGACCCGCTGAAACCCGATCACATCTGACCCGAGCAGGCCCTCGACGATCTGCCGGCGCCAGGGCAGCTGCGCAAAGATGCGGCGGGGCGGGAAGGGGATGTGCAGAAAGAAGGCGATCGTGAGGTCGGGGCGGGCTTCGCGCAGCATCGCGGGCACGAGTTGCAGCTGGTAGTCGTGCACCCAGACGATGGCCCCTATGCTGGCCTCCTGGGCGACGCGGTCGGCAAACTTTCTGTTGACGGTCTGGTATCGATCCCACCATTCGCGGTGGTAAGCGGGCTGCGCGATGACGTCGTGGTACAGCGGCCAGATCGTGCCGTTCGAAAATCCCTCGTAGTACTCGGCGACTTCCTCTGCGCTGAGCGCCACGGGGGCGAGCCGCATGCGGCCGACATCAAACGGCGCGAGCTCTTCGCCCGCGTCGCCGGCCCAACCGACCCAGACGCAGCCGAGCTGTTCGACGATGGGCTGCACTGCGGTGACGAGGCCCCCCGGAGAGGCACGCCATTCGGTCGTACCGTCTTCAAGTGTGACTCGGTCGACGGGGAGTCGGTTGGAGACCATGACGAGCTCGCGCCCGCCGGTCATCTGCGTCATGTCGGTCGCGGTGTCGTTCATTTCGGTTGCTGCAGTCGTTGCGTTCATTGCAGTAGATGCACCTCCATGTGGCCCTGAGTGCAGTCTAGCGAGGGCCTCAGACATGTGGTGTGGTCTGGCGTGGAACTCTAGCGCAGTTGGGCTACTCCTGCCGGTTTCGACTACGTTCGTTGCAAAGCTAGGGGCGCTCCCTATGCTGTGGGGAGCGGGGGCGCAGAGGGCTGGCCCTCGCCGTCACTTGAATGAGGGGGCTTGGTTTCATGGGACAGTGCACGCGGCGCACACTTGCGTCACGCGCATGGTCGGTTATTGCAGCGGCCTTTGGGCTGGCTTTGGTGTCTGGTGGGCTCGCAGTCCCCAGCTCGGCTCATGCGGCCGAGACCATTGTTGTTGATGACAATTTTGAGTATTCGGGCAATGGATTTGTCTTTCTCAACTCGCAAGGCCAACGCTGGGCACAGCCGTTCACCCCCAAACAAGATGGGGCGCTGGCGAGTATCACGATCGTGACCAACAGCACCAGTCCCCATGAATTCGTGAGCGCCCAAGTCCATGAGATGTCAAGCGCCGGTGTCATCGATCCGGCCCCAGTCGTTGGTGGGGTCGGCGAGCTGACATTTGCGCCGCACGGCACCGTCCCAGCGGCGGTCAACGCGACGGCGTCGTTTCCGCAGCGACCGGAACTCAGAGTTGGCACGTACTACGCGGTGGTCATTGACCCTCGCGTCGAAAGCGCCACCCCCAGCACTTGGACCTCGGCGTCGTTTCCCATCATGTTCACCGGACAAGATCAGAGTTCGTACTTTGTGATGCAGGAGTCTGCTGCGGGATGGGGATCGGCCAACTACACCGGTCAGGTCTATTTCTCGGTGCGCCTCGCGCTTCCCGAGCCCGATGTCAGGGTCTGCTGAAGGACGGTCCTATAGATGTCAAGCCGCGATTAGGTCGTTCCTGAGATCGTTGAACACCTCACGTGCGATGAACCGCTTCAAACACCTCAGTACGTCTTTCTTGGAGAGTCCCTCAGCGAGCCTGCGCTGCATATAGTCGACCGTTCGGGCGTCATATCGGAGCCTTACCACTGCGATCATATGCAGCGCACGGTTTGCTTTCCGGTCCCCGCCTCGGTGGAGCCGCATCCGATGGCTCTTGCCAGAAGACACTGGCACTGGGGCGGTCCCGCACAGCCTCGCAAATGCTGCTTCGCTGCGGAACCGTTCAACGTTCTCGCCCACGGTGATAAGCAGCTGGGCCGCATGAATGGCCCCAATCCCGACTCGGGATACGAGCGTTGGTGCAGTAGCGTGCACCAGTGTGGTGAGTGAGCGTTCGAGTTCGGTGATCTCTGCGTCAAGATCAGCGATACGCGCCGCGAGGGTGCGCAACGCGAGCTTCACAGCTTGAACGGGATCGTTGAGGCGTGCGCGGTCGATACGGAACTTTCGGCAGTGACGTGCTGCAGCCAGGCCGCCAGAGGGCACGTTTTCTCGAAGGTTCGCTGGCGCGGTAACGAGGATGTCCTGTAGTTGCACGATCGCTGCGGTACGAGCTTTCACCGCGGAATCACGCGTGAGCGTGAGGAACCGAATCGACTCGATGACGCTATCGGTTCGTTTCGGTATAGCGCTCGCGACACCAGCAAGCACTTTTCGAGCGGCAGCCTCAGCGTCGATAGCGTCGTCCTTTCCCACTCTGGCTTTTGTGTGTGCGTGCGGGGTGTTCACTTCTCGCACCTCGACCTGGTGATCGATGAGGAATCTTGCGAGGCCAGCAGCGTAGGAGCCGGTGGATTCCACCCCAAACGCCTGAATAGTGCCGTGGTCGTGAGCCCAGGAGAGCATGTCGGCATAGCCGTGAGTATTTGCAGGGAATTCTTGGTCTGCAATTCGGTTTCCAGTGTCGGTGATGATCACCGCGTGGTGGGTGTTCTTGTGCGCATCAACCCCGATGATGACTTCTGGTTGACGCGCGAGGGAGCTGGTGGTCATGATGGTGGTGTCTCCATTCACTTCGTTGTGTTGGATGACCAAACCGGGCCGGGCGGACACAACAGTGACGGGGCACTCTGAGCAGGGTCCTATGAAGTCACATCCCCGCCTGGTCTGGCCTCTCCCTTGCGGGAGTAGTGGCGTTGGGGCGGCGACGCGTCCTTCACGGGACACCATCGAAGATGAGTCAGTTTGATTGCCGGTCAGCCGTTCCCAGCGCCACTACCTCTATCTTCACTGTTTG
>NZ_AOCN01000005.1 GCF_000350525.1 Leucobacter salsicius M1-8
GTGAATAAGTTCGTCCATCTTCTCACGCGGCGTGTAGAAACCGAGAGTCTTACGCGGCCGATTATTGAGCTGGACCACGACTGCCTGAATCTCTGCATCACTGACCGTATTGAAATCAGTTCCCTTGGGATAGTAATCACGAATGAGACCATTGAGGTTTTCGTTTGACCCCCGCTGCCACGGGGAATGCGGATCACAAAAGAACACCGGACAGCCCGTCGCTACAGTGAACTCGCGATGCCTAGACATCTCTTGACCTTGATCCCAGGTCAGTGTTTGCCGGAGCCGTGCCGGTAACTGCTCGATTTGTTGGCGGAGCACATCGATCACAGTCTTCGAGACCCGCGTGCCGGGCAGACGACCGATTAAGGCGAATCTCGTTGTCCGTTCCACAAGAGTCACAAGCCCTGAGTTCCCAGGCCCAACTACCAAGTCCCCTTCCCAATGCCCAGGCACAGCACGATCAGAGACAATGGCAGGACGGTCAGATATCCGTGCTCCCTCGAGCCAGGGACGTTCCCCACGCGCAGGTAACCGCGACGCAGTTATTCTTCGATTTCGACCCGACCGTAGGGCTTTCACCACTGTCAACTCATGCCGAAGCGCGCCCTTGCCCTGCACATAGAGTGCTTGGTAGATCGTCTCGTGAGATATATGCCGATCTGGTCTGTCAGGAAACTGCATACGCAATCTTCCCGCAACTTGCTGCGGGGAGTATTTCTCATTGAGTGCCGCAATAACAAGACCGCGGAGATCACCATGGTCAAGCTTGCCAGCACGACCTTTGCGTCTGGCTTGCATCGTACGATGATGGGCGACCCCTGAGTGATACTTGAACTCACGGGTAGGGCCGTATCCGCGCCCCGTCTCGACCAGGTGCCGTCGTATTTCCCGAGACACCGTCGACACAGCGACAGCCAAATGTACTGCAATCGCACGTAAAGACCATGCGGGCGAGCTATTGATCGCCATCTCGATGAAGGTCCTGTCGTCACGTGTGAGTCGTCGATACGCCCGAGAAGGCTGAGTTCTTTGGCTATCAGAGTTTTTCACTGGTTCGATACCGCCCCGAGCGCCCATTCGAATGATCATGCCTGCAAGCCTGGCCCACTCGACGACCGCACCGGTATTCACGTTGAAGTGTTTCGCTGTTGTTTGTGCTGACGAGCCTGAGAGCAGCATTGAATACGCGATGCGGCGTTGATCCCATGAAACTGCCATAACGACCTCCTAGAGAA
>NZ_AOCN01000006.1 GCF_000350525.1 Leucobacter salsicius M1-8
TCTATAGGACCGTCCCAGGCCGCTTCAAACAAAGATGCGTGGACAGATAAGTCTTCTACCGCACCATTCCAGTTCACGCTGTCGAAGTGCTCTTGGATTGGCACTCCTGAACATGTCGTCTCGTGTGACACGGTATCCAAGTCTCCATCTCATTACTCATGCTGCTTTTCAGATTCAGGCGCGACAAAGATGTGGAATGCCCCGAATCGAACGAAACGGGGAACGAAGTTCGGGGCATTCCTTCGTGCCTGCGTGGACTATTTCAGGGGGACGAAACGTTCAACACGCAGCACGCATGAGAGGTTGTCTCCCTGAACGGGAGCTTCAACCTCCCAGCTTTCACTCGATCCGGCAGGAACCGAATCAAGGTCGACCTGCACGAGGCCGTGGGTGTCACGGTTCTCGTTGAAGGCCACATAGAGGCGGTAGCTTTGCTCTGCATCGGTAGGGTTAGTCACCGTGCCCTCGCTGACCCACCCCTCTCCTACCCGTTCACAACGAACGATGTCGGAATCCTCGAGCGCACCCACGAAACCCTCGACCGAACCTTGCTGATCGGATATCTCGACATAGCTGTTCTTAGCGCTGGTGTCGGCGTCACCGCCGGCCGCCTCTCCCGCGCATGCAGCGAGGGAGAGCGCGACCAGCGGGACGGCCAACCATTTGCCGTGTTTCAGGCTCACGCAAGCAGCTTTCTCTTGCGCGCGGCGAGCACGAGCCCCGCACCGAGCAGGAGCAGACCGAGCCCCGCAGCGACGGGCATGATCGGGCTGACACCACCGGTGATAGCAAGCGCCCCGGTCGCGACGGTTGCCGAGTCCGAATCGGTGACTGATTCGCCACCAACCGGATCGCCGCCGTTCGGAGCGAACCCGATGACCGTGGCCGTGTTGTCCACCTTGCCGGCACGCACGTCGGCATCGGTGAGCGTGTAGCTTGCGGTCGCGGTTACGGACTCACCCGGAGCCAGCACGCCGGTGGCGCCCGGCCACTGGTAGGTGAGCGACGACAGGCCCGTGAGCGGGTCGGTGATCACCACGTCACTCAGGGTGACATTGCCTGTGTTGGTTGCGACGAAGGTGTACTCCACCTTGTCGCCGGCCAGCGCCTTGCCCGTGGTCTTCCCGGTTTTCACCAGTTCGATCGCGGGGCTCGCGGGCAGCGGGGTCACAGCGGTGTCGTCATCGGTGACAGGGGTCTGCGGCTGCGGCACGTCCGGGTTCTCCGGGTCGTAGGTTGCCGGCGGCGTGCCGATGATGGTTGCGGTGTTGTGCACCTCACCGTTGTCGACATCACCCTGGGTCAGCACGTACAGTGCTTCCGCGGTGACCTGCTCACCCGGGGCGAGCACACCCGCAGCACCAGGCCACGTGTAGCTCACCTCACCCAGACCCGGCAGCGGATCAGAAATCACCACATCGGTGAGCGTCACGTTCCCGGTGTTGGTACCCGTGAAGGTGTACAGCACCTGATCGCCGGCCTTCGCGTCACCGGCGAGCACGCTGGTTTTCACCAGTGTGATCGCCGGAGCCGGAGTGACCGGAACCGTGACATCATCCTGACCTTCGACTGGATCGCGCGGATCATCGGGGTTCGCCGGGTCCACAGGTGGCAGACCCGTCGCGGTAGCGACATTGTCCACGTGACCTGCGTCGATGTCGGCCTGTGTGAGCCGATACGTGGCCGTACCTGTGACGAACTCACCCGGGGCGAGCGTGCCAGCAGCAGTTGCACCAGACCAGTCGTAGCTGACCGCCGAGAGCCCGACCAAGGGGTCAGTGATCTCTACGTCGCTCAGCGTGACGTTGCCGATGTTCGTGGCGACGAACGTGTACTCGACCAGATCGCCCACGTGCTGTGGATCTTCCTGCTGGAGTGCACCGGTCTTCACGAGCTGGATCGCAGGCTCCTGCGGTGTCGGAACGAACGCGGGATCCTCATCGGTGACCGGCTCACGCGGGATACCGGGACCCTCAGGGTCTTCGGGATCGTACGCGTTCGGCGGAGTACCCACCGTGTCGGCGAGGTTCACCACACCACCGGCATCAACATCAGCCTGGGTGAGCGTGTACGTCGCAGTGGCAGTCACTGACTCGCCCGGAGCCAGCACACCCTCAGCCGTCGCTCCGTCCCAGTCAAAGACCAGAGGAGTGAGGCCCGGCAGCGGGTCGCTGATCGTCACAGCGCTCAGCGTCGCGTCACCGGTGTTCGTTGCTACGAACGTGTAGGTGATAGTTTCGCCGGCTGCCGAAGCCCCGTCGAGCACGCCATCCTTCACGAGCGTAATCGCTGCACGCGGATCGAGCGGTGTCACCACCGTGTCCTCGTCTTCCACTGGTTCGCGCGGTGTTCCGGGGCCCTCAGGGTTCTCGGGGTCGTACGCGTTCGGCGGAGTGCCCACCGTGGTCGCGGTGTTGTCGAGGTGACCGTTATCGACGTCGGCCTGGGTGAGCGTGTAGCTCGCCGTCGCCGTCACCGAGTCACCCGGAGCCAGC
The DNA here is from genome assembly GCF_000350525.1 of Leucobacter salsicius M1-8. GTDB lineage: Bacteria > Actinomycetota > Actinomycetes > Actinomycetales > Microbacteriaceae > Leucobacter > Leucobacter salsicius. The sequence goes on from NZ_AOCN01000006.1 coordinate 2,496, forward strand.
ACACCGGCAGCGGTCGCCTCGGTCCAGTCAAAGACCAGATCAGTGAGGTTCGGCAGCGGATCGTTGATGGTCACGCCCGTGAGTGTCAGGTCGCCGTCGTTGGTCGCGACGAAGGTGAACTCCACCAGATCGCCAGCTTTTGCGTCACCGGCGAGTTCGCTGGTCTTCACCAGTGTGATCGACGGTTCGGCAGGGGTCGGCAGATCCACATCGTCCTCTACTGGAGGAAGCGGGTCAGGTGTCTCGCCACCCGGCGGGGTGGGAGGCGTACCGGTCGCCGATGCGGAGTTGTAGACGTGCCCCGCGTCGATGTCGGCCTGCGTCAGCGTGTACACGGCAGACGCCTGCACTGACTCGGTCGGAGCAAGCACACCTACGGCACCGGGCCAAGCATCGTCAGCGAACACGATTGACACGCCAACATGAGCCAGCATCTCATCGTTCACAGTAACGCCGGTGAGGGTCTGGTTGCCCGTGTTCGTCACGGTGAAACCGTACGTGATGTTGTCACCTGCGACGGCATCACCGTCAAACTCGCCGGTTTTCACGAGGGAGAGGGCAGGATCCGTGTGCACCGGAACCGTGACGTCGTCTTCGTCCTGCGGGGTGATGAACTCACCGGGATTCTGCGGGTCCTCAATCGGGGAGACACCGGTAGCGATCGCCACGTTATCCACCTGGCCAGCGTCGATGTCGGCCTGCGTGAGCGGGTAGCTTGCGCTGCCTGCAACACTCTGACCAGCAGTCAGCACGCCGACCTCACCCGGCCATGCCGAGTCAGCGATCGTCATCGTCACGCCAGCGTCAGCCAGCATCTCATCGGTCACCTGCACCTTGGTGAGGGTGACATTCCCGGTGTTGGTGACCGTGAACGTGTAATCCACAAGGTCACCGATCTCAGAGGTATCGGTGATGTCGAGCGTACCGTCCTTGATCAGCGAGATCGCGGCGGTCTGAGCAAGGTCGACCTGGGCCGGATCCTCATCAGTGACCGGTGTCTGCGGAATACCAGGACCGTTCGGGTTTTCAGGATCCATCAGATTCGGTGGTGTGCCAACGGTGTCTGCAAGGTTCACAATCGAACCAGCATTCCGGTCTGCCGAAGTCACCGTGTACGTCGCCGTGCCGGTCACGAAGTCGCCCGGTTCGAGCACGCCCTCAGCGGCCGCGTCGTCCCAGTCGTAGCTGATCACCGAAAGCCCGGTCATCGGGTCATTGATCGAAACACCAGTCAAGGTGACGTTGCCAGTGTTCGTCGCAACGAAGGTGTAGGTCACGGTGTTCTCATCAACAGACAGCGCACCGGTTTTCACCAGTTCGATCTCAGGATCACTCTCGGGTCCCTCGATCGTCACCTCGGCTGGGGGTGTCACCGGCGGTGCTGGGGGGTTCTCCGGGTCAGGACCAACAGGCGGCGTACCGGTCGCGGTGGCCGCGTTGTGCACGAACCCGCGATCAACATCAGCCTGGGTAGCCGTGTAGGTCGCGGTCGCAGTCGCGATCTGCCCCGGCGCAAGCACACCATCAGCGTTGCCGGCAGGCCAGGTGTAGGTCAGTGCTGACAGTCCCACGAGCGGGTCGGTCACCGTGACACCGCTGAGCGTCGTGTTGCCGGTGTTCTCGATCGTGAAGGTGTAAATGATTTTGTCACCGAGCTCATAGCTGTCGACGTTAGCTTCCTTCTCGAGCGTCAGAGCAGGGTTGAGCGTCGGACCCGTAACGGTCGCGTCGTCAGTGTCGGTCACCGGGTCAGGCGTCTCACCACCGGGCAGGGTGGGAGGGGTTCCGGTGGCGGTTGCCGTGTTGTCGATCTTGCCGGCATCAAGGTGTGCCTGCGTGATCGTGAGAGTTGCTGTGCCTGTAGCAGTTTCAGTTGGAAGCAACACGTTAGGCGCACCCGGCCAAACCTCAAACGTGACGTCGGTGAGCCCAGCGAGCGCATCATTCACGTCAACGTTCGTCAGTGCGACTTCACCGTCGTTCTCGACCAGGAAGGTGTAGGTGATGAGGTCACCGACAGCCGCGTAGGTCAACGGGTCAGCGGTCTTCGTCAGCGCAATGCTGGGCACGAGTTCAGCCTTGGGCGCTGCGGTGATCACACATTCAACGTCAGTGCCTCCGGTAACCGCAGGGAATACAAGATCCCATGCAGGAGCGTCACCGGTGACCTCAACGTTTTCACCGGCAGCATCAACACAGACGACCGAGAGATCGTAATTCGACAGATCGGTGTCACTGACCCCGGTGGTGGATACTTCGTAGTTGCCGCCGGGCTCAGTAATAACGGGGCCAGCATACTCATCCTGAATACCCGTGGTGCTACCCGAGGTGGTGGCGTCATCGTCGTCTAGGGTGCCTTCGCCAATGATGTCGAGCTGGAACTGGTCAGCATCGTCATCACGGCCCTGCACATCAATCTTGAGGGTCAGAGTGTTCGGGAAGTGCCTACTCGCGAGGTCAACAAAATTGTTCCCACCGGTGCTGATGGTTTTTGTCGCGACATGCTCGAGACGCGCCATGTTGTACTCGACAAGATAGGTGTCGTTACCACTTGTCGTCGTCCCAAACACGTTTCCGTTGCCGCCGAACGCAATACCGTTCGCTCCTTGGCTCGAGAGATCCGTGAATGCAGGCACATTTGCAATGAGTCGCATGGGCACGACACTGCTGCTCGCGCTCGTCGGCAATGCTGAAGCCGGAGTTTCGTAGAGGTTGGCTGCGACGAAGGTGTAGAGGGTTCCGTTGCGCCCAAAGGTGAAGTCGCCGTTTGCGCTAGAGCCTTGATGCTGGAGCGTGCCTACTTGAAACACCTGGTCATTCGCAGGGTTGAAAGCGTAGACGTTCGCACTGCCGGAGAAGTAAAAGATTCCATTGATCGGTGAAACCGCCCCGCGCAGTGAACCGTTGCCGTAGCCAGAAGGCACATCAAAACTGCGCGTGTCGCCGGTCAGGCTGTCGTATTGGCGTAGCTGGATGGGCCCGGTGTCCCCCGTGGTGGTGTTGTCAACGGTATAGGCGTAACGTCCGTCCGGAGAGATACCGAGGGAGTTTGATGACCTGTTCTGATTGCGCTGACCGGTCGCTTCTGCGGGGCTTATCACGGTACTGGTGTCGGTGTTGATCGCGAAGATTCCACCGTTGTCTGCGGTGTTTGCAGGGCCGCGCACACCATAGATTGATTCAGCGTTGTTACTAAACGGATCCGGCGGTGTCGCGCTTGCTGCAGTAGCGCCGCCGAACACGAGCGAAGAGGCGACGACTGCCGAGGTTGCAATGCCACCTAGAAGACGTTTCATTCCGCGTTTCACCCCACTCGGTGTGCGGTCGGCAGAACCCAACGGCTCTACCTCTCTAACGTTGTCTCTCAATCCTCTTCCTTTCCTTCGAACGGAGGGTGGCCCCACGAATCGCATAGGATCCCCAAGCCAAGCTAGGTGGCTTCGGCGCTGTGTTTGCCGGCTGCTGCAATAGATCACCCCAGCAGCCCGCTTTCTCACACCTGATTGGCCACTCGCGGCTTTCGAAAGAGCAGCCACCAGGTCGCGGTGGTCCCGCCAATGAATACGACTGCCCACCAGGGGAAGCCGGCGGTGACGTCGCTTTGCATTTCACCTATAGAGTCGGGTGGGGCTTCGATTCGCTCCCCCCGCACCAGCAGTCTGTGGCTGTTCACGCCGACCGGCGTGCAGGTAAACAGCGTCACGAAGTCGCGGCCCTCGATAATCTGCATCTGTCGCAGGTCGTTCGGCTCGACGATCTCAATGTTTTCAACGCGGTACCAATGCCGCTCACCGAGCACCTCTACCCAGAACTCATTTCCCAGTTCGACATTGTGCAGCGGGGTGAACAGTGAGGCTGAGGGCAGCCCAGAGTGGGCGGTCAACACCGCGTGAGTCGAAGGCCCACCAACGGGCAGTGATGAGCCATAGAGGTGACCGGCACCCTTAGAGATGACCTCATCATCGGTGCCATGGTGGACCGGCAGGTCGATGCCTGCGTCGACAAACTTGATACGGCTGATCACGCCAGAGTCGCTGACCCGTAGCAGTTGCTCATAAGCGGCGTAGCCTGCATCGGTGTCGACGCCCGCCGACTCGTAGGCGAACGGGTCACGCAACGGCCCTTGCGGCATGCCACTGTTATATGCGTCGGCGAGCCGCAACGCTTCGCTGCGCTCGGTGGGCGTGATGCCCGCGGTCGCTTCGCGGTACTGGGAAATCTCGTTGTTGTGCGTCAGGCGCGAAAACCAGTCGGCGGTTGAAGGGTAGAGCAAAATGCCGAGCCCCATGATGATCACTGCCATGACGAGGGCGGATCGCCGCCGGTCACGACCAACGGGCTCTGCCCGCGGCGTGTCGTGCGCCGCGGGCAGAACCCGTTGGTGAAAAGGTGCGTTCAATTGTCGTTACTGAACTGCATCGTCGTTACTGAACGGCTGGCTTCTTCTTGCGAAGCGCGAATGCCAGACCACCACCGATCAGCGCGAGACCCACGATGGTGAACATCAGGTTACCCGTGCCACCCGTGAGTGGCAGCTGGAAGCCGCCGTTAGACGGCACGTTCTCGATCACGGTTGCAAGCTCCACCGTCTGCTGCGCTTGAGTGACGGTCACACGAATCGGCTCTGCGAGCAGTTCGTAGTCGGGGTGCGCTTTGGTCTCTACGATCCAGTAGTACTGCCAGTCAACATCGTCAGCGATCGTCGCACCGTTTGCGTAATCTGAGTGGCGCACACCCGAAATGCGCACGACTCCGTCGTGGTCGGTCACGAAGACGCTCTCACCGTTGATCGTGACGGGGTCACTGCCAGCGAGCGCGTTTGCTTCGGTGGTGAACACCTGGAACTCGACGCCTTCGATCGTGGTGTCGTTGTCGCGTGCGTCAACCTTCTCGATGAGGATGTCGCCCCAGCGGCTCTCGGGCTCTGGCGAGAGCACCGGGGTGTCGCTGTCGACAGCGCTCTGGTTCGGAAACAGCTGTGCCTGGTTCGAGATGATGCCGTCACCGATGGTGCCCGCGTCTTCGGGCGGCGTGGTGAGGCTGGTGATAACGGTGGTCAACACGACCTGCACCTTCACATCTGCCGGTGCCGTAGCTTGGGAGACCGCGAGGCCGAGCTTGGCGAGACCCGCGGGGGTGAAGGTCAGGGTGAGGTCAGCGCCAGCAGTGGTTGCGTTCGGATCCCACGCAATGGTGTAATCGTCGACAGCTGTCAATGCGTCACCGTTGACCATGGTCACGGCCACCGCGTTGCTGGCTGCCGGGGTCAGGCGCACGTCAAGGTCGTCCTTGATCACGTACGCGGTCGGTGCAAAGAACTTCAGGTTGTCTGCGGCCACTGCCTCATCTGCATCGAACTCGGGGTTCGCGACAAGGGGAATGTCGCCGGTGATCGTCCAGCTGATCGCGTCACCGACGCGGGTTGCGCCAGCGTCTTGCACGGCCTTGTTCACACCCGTGATCGAGTTCTTCGGGTAGACGTGCAGGTCGTAGTTCCACCGTTCGTTCGGGCCGATGCCCTCAGCCGCATCGCCCACCGGGTCAGTGAGCGGAACAGCCATCACCCACGGGGCAGCCTTGGTGACGTTTGCTGGGGCGGCGGTCTCGGTGAAGAGGTAGAGACCCACTGGCAGGTTTGCGAAGACCGCTGGCTGGTAGGGGCCGCCTTCAGGCCCGGTATTTTCGGTCGCTACATCCCCCAGGTCGACAGTAGCCGCGACACCACCGAAGGTCCAGGTGCCGTCCGCGGCACGCACGAGCTGAGCGGCATTCAGCCACCCCTCGTTCGTGGTGAGGTCAAGGTCGTGGATGATGCCACCGACCGTGACGCTCTCGATCTGCTCAGCAGTGAACGTCACCCCCGCAATGGTGGGTGCCGTAACAGTCTGTTCCAGGCCGTTGGCTGGGCCGCCCGAAGTGGCGCCCTGCTCATGCTTGTGCACAGTAACGGTGCCCTGAATTGGCTCCCCACCCGTGCCGGGCAGAATGAGCGGGCTGTTTGCGAGCCCCGGGCCTTCTGCGTTGGCGACGCCGGCGCCGCCGACGGCGAGCAGTAGCGCTGCGGCTGCTGCCGCTACCGCGGCTAACGCGGTTCACGCGCGTTTCTTGATGGTCATGGTGTTCCTCTCGTTAAGAATGGGTGAATCGTGAAACATGTATAAGGCGGTAAATCAATGTGCGTGACGTGCACGCTCCCGCCCACGGCGGTTCAGCACCCAGGCTGCGCCGAGCCCACCGAGGAGCAGCACGAGCGCACCGCCGACCGTGAACCACGCTGTCGACACCCCACCTGAGAGCGGCAGCGCCTGCAACTTCGTGTCATACACCTGCATCAGCCAGCCGGTCTGCATTACGCAAGCTTCGGTGCCGTTGCTGGGCAGTTGGCTCGGGTTGGTGCAGCGGTCCAAGAAAAACTCGGGGTTCGCGCGGTCGTTGAGGTCGAGCTGGTTGCCTGCGGCGACGCCACCCACAACGAATGGCACTGGCTCTGCGAAGAGCTGGTGGCCGGTCGGCGCCCGGGTCTCGATGAGCTCGTACGACCCCTCAGCGAGGTTGCGGCCGTGCCATGACCCCGCAGCCTGCCCATAACTGTCGTCGACCAGTGGGTAGAAGAGCGCACACATCTCAACCATCGGCTCATCGTGCAATTGGAGGTAGTTATTGTAGTCAATGAGCGACTGGTAGGTGCTCGACGCTTCGCCCCAGTCGGTTGTGGCCGCACTTGAATAGGTGCCAATCGCGTCACCTGGGCTCCACGTATCGTTGCCTGCGTCATATGTTGCCGCGTAATTACTCCAGCAGAGGTTCGCTGAAGCAGACCCGGCAGGCCAACCAGCGGCGAGTGTCGCATCGCGAATCTCGAACTCGGCCCCCGTCAGGTTCCACACGGTGTTGCCTGCGGCGTCGCGTTCGGTGGAGTTCTTTTGAATGTGAAAGTAGTTGTCGCCCACGGTATGGGTCACCTGGCACTGTGCGTCGATTGGCGTCTCGCCGAGCACACATTCGTTAGGCGGAAGCGACGTCGAGGTCGCCCCCACGCTGTTGATGAATGGTGCGAGCACGGCGGGCGGCTACTTCACTGTGTCGCCGTCCATTTGAAACTCGGTCGGGTCGCTCGGATCCGCCGCGCCGCCAACCTTCACGATGTACACAATCTGCGCGCGCACCTCATCTGCCTCGAGGGTAAACCCGGGCAGCGTCGTCGTCCATGTCCAAGTCGGGTTAGACGGGTCTGCACTGCCGGAGTGCACAGGGTAGAGCTGCGACTGGGTGAACGCACCAGCGTCCCACGCGTTATTCGGGGTCTCGCTGAAGCTACGCACTACGTTGCCGTCAGCATCGTAGGTCTTGAGGTCAAAGCGATACTGTGGCCCATAATCTGGTGCGTTCGGATCCATGCGCGCGACCCCCATCACCTCTGACATGTCGTCTACGACTTCGATGCCTGCGATTACGGTGTCTTGCGCACCGACCTTGGTCACGTTGACCATGTAGTAGATGTTGCCGCCCTCGTGCAGCCATGCTCCGTTGGGCGGCTGCGACTGCTTCGACACCGTCCACGCCTCAATCGGGTGCGTCGTACAGTTGGGGTCTTCTGCTGTGCACTCGGCGGGCGGTTGCTCACCTGTGGGGCGAAGGTAATTGTTCAAGACGTAGTCAGTGCCAGTGTTGGAGTTCGGCCGTTCGGCACTGTTGTCTTTCACTACGACCTCAAACCACACGGTGCGGGTCGACTCTGCAGGCACGACACCAGTGATCACCATTTGCTGGGCGCTGGGAGCTGTCGCCTCGACGCCTGGACTAAGAGGCGAGGCGGCGGCAGCTGGGTAGCCAGTCTCGGTGCCGTCTCCGTAGCGAATGCTGCCCGCAACGAAGTCTGCATCGTCAAGCACGTCGGCGAGGTAGTCGATGTGGTCGACATCTGCCGCCGCGAGCCCGGTGCTGTTGTCGAACTCGAGCTTGTACTGCACGGTTTGGCCGGCGGTAACGTTGGTGGTGCTCACCGGGTTTCCCGTCTTGGTGGTTTCTAAGTTTGGACGAAGCGGACCATTCGTGAAGACGCACTTCATCTGTTGTGCGCCCGAAGAAGCCCCAGGAACCTCAGTGAGATAATCAAAACTCACTTCACGCCCGTTGCCACTCGCAAATACCGTGCCCCGTGAACCATCGGGGTTCTCGACAAAGCATTCGTAGGTCGAACGGTAACTCGTTGCGTTGGCTGTGATGGTCTCGCCAACGGTAATCACGCCTCCGGCGAGAAGCGGCAATGGCCCAATCTGTTGCGACTGCAGACCGGCGCTGTTGCCCTGAGTAGTGATCGAGTCGAATGTGTGGATGACGCCAGAAATGAGCTGGTTTCCGGTCAACGTGAACTGGTCGCCCGCGGCGAATCGCTCGCCCTCTACGATCTTCTGCACAGTCAGCACCGGTGGGCTCGTCGACGAGGCTACCCGTGACGGTCGTGTTCGTGCGCGCATTGCCAATCGACGCAAACGTCGCGGGGTTTGTCATAATTTGCGCATCGCTCTGCTCCATCATCAAATGTCCGGTAGCGGTGTAGGCGAGTCCGTTCACACCGTTTCCATTGCGCGGGTTGTAGCGCGCGGTCTGGCCCCAGGCACCGACAGTTGACGTCGGCAACACCGTCCGCACACTCGGTGTGCTTGGATTTGTGTATTGAATCGTCGGCAAATCGCCGAATTGATCGAAGGTCAGCGTCGCGAGCATCGCTCGTCCCTGAGTGTTGGCAGTGCCGTGGTTGCTCACAGTAAGCAGCAAGTTGCCGACCGCGTCGAAGGCAATGTCGCCATTGCGGCTGGTGCCGAAGCCTTGTGGTGAGCGTATATCGAAGTGCGCAACTTCACCGGCCGCCGGTTGACCTGGGCCGCCCCCGTTGTTAGGTCCGCTCGGTATGCGAGTCGATCTCTTCTAACTGGTGGGTGCAAGATCGAGCGTACTCGACCGGAGTGCGGTAGCCGAGCGAGGAATGCCGACGATCATGGTTGTACTCGTGCTTCCAATCGCTGATCACGACCCTGGCATGCAGCAGCGAGTAGAAGCTGTTGATATTCAAACACTCGTCACGGAGCCTTGAATTGAAGGACTCAACATACCCGTTTCGCCAAGGCTGACCGGGCGGAATGTACGAGAGCCCGGTTCTCGTGCCAGCCCACTCTGTGACAGCGGCGGAAATGAATTCGGGCCCGTTGTCACTACGCAGCACCATCGGCGCTCCACGCTCGGCAACGAGCTCCTCAAGATGCGCGATGAAACGTTCAGCGGTGATCGATCGCTCTACAAGACCGCCCAAGCATTCACGAGTGTACTCGTCCACGATGGAGCAGATCTTGATAGCTTTGCCACGCTCGCAGGCATCGAACTGAAAATCGACCGCCCACACCACGCCCGGAGCGGTCGCTGTGGGCGTGTCAACAGTTGATGACCCCACACGCTTCCGCCGTCGTTTCTGTGGCACCCGCAGCCCTTCTTCTCGCCACAACCGTTGCACCTTCTTGTGGTTCACGTTCCAGCCCTCAGCACGGGCCTCGTGATACGCGCGGCGGTATCCCCACCTCGGGTGCTTCTTCGCAAATACTCGGAGCCAGTCGCGCAACGCCTGGTCGGGATCTGCCAGGGTGTCACCTTTCAAGGGTCTGCGCCAGGCGGAGCGAGAGAGCCCGGACAGGCGGCACGCCATGCGCTCACTGATCTGCAATGTGCGAATCAGGTGCGTGATTGCGGCGCGACGTCTGCCCGGGCCTAGAAGTTTCCCTCCGCAAGCTCCTTCAGCGCAGCCTTCTCAAGTTCAGCCTCGGCGAGGAGACGCTTCAGAGTCGCGTTCTGCTTCTCGAGCTGTTTGAGGCGCTTCGCGTCGTCGGCTTTCATGCCACCGTACTGGTTCCGCCACCGGTAATAGGTTTGCTCAGTAACCCCGAGCTCACGGCACGCATCGGCGACGGTATTGCCCTCCCCGAGCAGGCGGTCGGCTTGACCGAGTTTCCGTACGTTCTGCTCAGGGGTGTGACGCTTTCTTTGATTGCTCATCGTGTGATCCATTCTCCCCACAAAAGCGGGGTGCTGGATTCACATAACGAATGGACCTAGAAAAAGGGGTCAGCCCAACTGCACCGCCCACAATGGTGCCGCCACCAGCTGAGTTCAGTGACAGGTCCGTAACCACGCGCCGGGGTGCGCATGCCCATCCCTCAGCCGTTGAGCCGGTAGGCGCGCTGCTATTCCAGCAGAGGCCTCCGGGGTTGCTGGCGCCCGGCATCGCCATCATTTCATAGCGCCAGACATCAACTGTGCCCGCCCGAGAATCAGTGCCCGACTGCGTTGTATAGTAGAAGACTCCGTCAGCTGTGACCCCGAGCGCGTTGGCGTTGCGTCCGTTCACACCCGAAAGTGTGCGAGCGCCACCCATAACGATGTTGCCTTGTGCCACTGGAGTCGTGGCGGAAGGGTCGAACGTCAACTGCCGAATACGAATGACCGGCGGACTGTTGCTTGTACTTCGATCGAGCGCGTAGTACACGTTCGGGTTCGCAGTGAAATCAGGAACTGACAACGGTGAGATACCAAAGTCGGCCCCAAGGCTTGCCTCGTCCTCAGCACCCAGGAGCGCGTGGTCTTTACCCTGCTCGGGAGCTGCTGCTGACTCGCTTTCGCTACGTGCATCGGCAGCTGCATCATTGTCGCTTCCTGCATCGCTGCTGGTGTTATTCAATTCTGTGACGTCGTTGATCGGTGGCTGTGCTGTTTAGAAGGCGCTTCGGAAAGCGCGTGTGCAACGATCGGAAAGCATTGATGTAAGCATCGGGTAGCGCTCTCGATGGCTTCTGGCTGAGGATGGCTCTTACCCTGGCGACGAGTGTTCGCTGGGGCGAGAGGAATTCTAATGACGGATTATCGGCAGCTGATGCTGCTTTTGATAGAAAAACGCTCTTACCGGGAGATTGCTACGCGGCTGGGCTGCTCGCAGCGCACGATCGCTAAGGTACGCCGCGTGCTCGACGAGCAGCAACTCGTCGGCAGTGAACAGGTTGCGGCGTTGGCGCTGGAAGAAATCGACGGGCTCTTCTCCGACGGACGCAAGAGCGCAGCGGACGGGTTTGTGCCAGTGGACATCGACAAGGTGGTCCAGTCGAGGTTAGGGCGGAAGAAACCGCCGTTGAAAGTACTCTGGGCCAAATACCTGCAAACAGATGCTCCTGCTGGGGTACGCCATTACGGGTACGAGCGGTTCTGCCAGATTATTGCTGAGTATGTACGCGTGAGAGACCTCACCGCCCCGATCAAGCATGTGCCCGGGCATACGATGCAAGTCGATTGGGCGGGCACCCGCATGCAGATCATCGACCCGATCAGTCGAGCAACCACCCCGGTGTCGGTGTTCGTCGCGTCACTGCCGTACTCCGGACTCGTGTTCGCGTATGGCTACCTCGATGAGAAACAACCTGCCTGGCATGACGCTCACCGACGCGCATTCGAGTACGTGAACGGTGTCACCCTGCTGGTCGTGCCCGACAACGCTTCGACGGCATCGAACCAGATCAGCAAGGCCTCGCGTGCTCGTGACGTGAACGGCTCCTATGCGGAGTTTCTCGAGCATTACCGGACCGCTGCTGTTCCCACGAGGTCAGCTGCTCCAAGAGATAAAGGGAACGTCGAAGCTGGGGTGAAAGTCGTCACGAATTGGGTCATTCACTACCTCAATGATCAAGTGTTCGCGTCACTCGATGATCTCAACGGAGCAGTCGCAGAGCGTGTGGAATGGATCAACCGCAGGATCCCGTTCCGGGGTGAACAGCGCAGCCGGATGGACTGGTTTGAGGAGGCCGAGAGGACGGGTCTCCTCGAGTTGCCAGCTCAGAGATGGGAGCCGGTGGTGTGGCGCAAAGCAAAAGTACATCGCGACTGGCATGTCCAGATCGACACCATCAAGTACTCAGTTCCGTACGAGTTCGCTGGCCTGAACGTCGACGTGCGTATCGTCGGCGAACAACTCGATGTGCTTGCTGATGGCGCAGTGATTGCGACGCATCAGCGCGGCAGCCATCGGAACGGGTATGTCACCGATGCTGAACATGCGCCCGCCTATCTGGAAGAAACGGCGGGGCTCTGGACGCGCGCCTATTTTCTCAGACAGGCCGCGAAAGTAGGGCCCGGAACGGTCGCCGCGCTCACGAGGCTGCTCGATGGGAAGAAGATCGAGGCACAAGGGTTCCGGTCATGCATGAACATCCTCGATCTCGGGAAGCGGGGCAGCCGGCAGCAGCTCGAACGCGCCTGCAAACAGCTCACCGATAACGACGCACACAGGCAGATCAGTTATACCGCCGTGAAACACGCGCTGGCAGTTGTCAGAGCTGAGCAAGACGAGCGCCCCCAAATCATACGATCAGGTGCGAGGACAACGGGGACCGAATCTCCTCACTCGCGTCGAATCGCTGGCCGCGACACGAGCGGCGCGCATCTGGCAGGGCCCGGGGCGTTCAGCCTCGAAGCACTCACCGGCATCCAGCCAGGAGCGGAGGGGGCCGATGTTTGAGCAGCACCTCACTGAGGACGACATGCCCCTGTTCACCAAACTGCGATTGACAGCATTTGGTGAAACCGTCATTAACATCGCGAACGATCCCTCGTTTGATGAGTGGTCGTTCTCGCAGAAGATCAGGCACGCGCTGAATCAAGAGACCGAGGCTCGGGGTGAGCGTCGTATGTTGAAACTGTTGAAAGCGTCGCGCACCCCGAACCCTGCCGCCTGTGTCGAGGACATCCACTACCTCGACGGCCGCTCGTTACACCGTGAAGTAATTGCCAGACTTGCTGCATGTAGATGGGTAGATCACTGCACAAACCTTGTCATTCTCGGGTCATCGAGCGTGGGAAAATCATACCTCGCGCAAGCAATGGTGAATGCAGCCTGCCGCCGTGATTACACGGCAAGGTATTACCGGTTGGATGACCTCGCGAACCAGCTCGCGGTCTATCACCACACCGATCCAGCCAGGTTGAAGTTCTTACAAGACCTCCATGCCTGCGACGCGTTAGTCCTGGATGACTTTCTCACGACGCCGATCAGTAGTGAGACCGCTGCCGAGGTCCTCAATATTCTCGCCGCGAGGGAGGGCCGGGGCGCGACCGTGGTGACGAGTCAGTTCGATCCCGAGGACTGGTACAAATCACTTCATGATGCAGTGGTCGCGGAGTCAATATTGAATCGGATCGTGTCGAACGCAGAGATCGTGCAGTTGGCCGGCCCGAACATGCGTAGGCACACGGTCACTGGCATCGATAGCGGGCTTGAGGTATAGCTCAAGGGTCATGCGTGGGTGCAGCGAGCACTTTACGGTCGTTGCACCCACGCTTTCCGATCGTTACACACGCGCTTTCCGAAACGTCGACTAAACATGTGCAGCGTCAGCGGGTTCTCCATCCTCATGCGTTGGAGATTGAGATACCCATTGCTTCGCGAAAGCCGGGGCTATGTCAAGACCAGGTGTAAGTCCACCAACGATCACCGCGAGGCCGAGTGCGAGCGAAGCTACCGACCGCCTACGACCTCCGCTAAGCCGTACGCAAGCACGAGCTTTCGAGTATCCCAAAATTCACCTTCGTACCCATTCACAGAACCCAATGGTCGACATAAATGGTGTCCTACGAGCAGGCGCGAACAGCCAGTTTGAGTTCTTCTCTCACCCGTAGACGACAAAAAACCACCCGCATCGGAGCCGTTCCGTGAACTACCACCAGCCGACTGCCTCCGCTCGCAACACAGCGGCTTCGCGGCTGGTGACCCCAAGTTTTCGATAGATAACTTTCAAGTGGCTTTTGAGGGTGTTCAACGAGACGAACAGTTCATCCGCAATCTGCGACTGTGTCTTTTCTTCTACAAGAAGCCGCAGCACCTGAAACTCCCTGCCAGTGAGCTTCATCTGTGATTCTGTTTGGGTGAGTGTTGCAGGTGTGTCCGTGGGTGGTCGAAGGGGCCACCCTTCGACCTGATTCTCAGCGAATTGGAGAACTTCTTGGGCGAACAATGCCAAATTCTCGCTCGTAACCCCACCTTGGAGCGCCGCATACAGCGCTTCTCGAGCCTCATTCTCGCGTCCGAGCTGGAGGTAAGCTGCGCTGAGGCCAGCAAACCGCCAGAGTTCGCCCTGGCGCAAGCCCCTCCATTTATCCGCGGCTAGTAACTGTGCGACTTTGATTGCCTGTTGCGGCTGTTTCATCGCCAAGTTGAGCTGGATCAGGGCAGCTTGAGTGGCGACATAATCCGGGTCTGCCTCCAACAAGAGGCTTTGCGCAACAAACACATCGCCTGAGAGCAGGTGCACGGTTGCGCGCGATATCGCAAACACACTGCCGCTGACGCCTTCTCCGTCGACACGAGGGAATGGTAGCCCTTCAAGCATCTTGAGCCGCGGCAGCAATTCTCGGTGGTTGCCGCCACACTCGAGAAGACGGCCCAAGCCGATGATATAGAACGGCCACATCTCCCCGATTGACTGCAACTGAATTGAATCGATGAGCTCGATTGCTTCTTGGGCATCCGATATGTTGGCAAGCGCCTCGGCGAGCTGTGCGGTTGCGTCGATCAGTGGTTCAGCCCAGCTACCGCTGGGGGCAATGGCTGCAGCCTTCTCAAGGTTCGAACGCGCGTCTACGAGCCTCCCGAATAACACATGCACCAATGCGGCCTTCGCAAATGCATCACGGGTCAGGAATGACAGCGCAGGCACCGTGGGCTGCACCTGTGCGCGCACAAAGTATTCGAGTGCACGTTTAAAATCACCAGCAAGCATTGAGGTGATGCCCGCCTGTAACGGGATCATTATCGGCCAACCACTGCGATCACCAAATAACGGATCAACCACATCGATGCGGCTGTCAACCTTGCTGAGCCAGTGATGCGTTTCATGTGCACGGCCACTGAGTCGCAAGGCAGCCATTCGCCCGATCAGATGCAGCGGTTCCAAGGCCGCAGACGTCGAGACTTCCCTCCAGGCGGGTAATGCAAGTTTGCGTTGATCTGAGTTTCGACCTGGGAACAAGAGATCTAGAAAGCTGCGAGCGGTACCACGTGTGTCTAGCCCAGCTTCAGCAACGCTCTCAAGCATCTCTTGAAAGAGATCAGTTTGTAGCCCGAAATACGCTGGGAGTGGGCTGCGTTCTATGGCTTTGATGAGGGCCGAGAGGTCTCCGCTTCGATAGAGTTCTTCGAATCTTTGCGTCATCTTATGAAGCGCTGACCTTGAGTCCTGGTCAGTGACTCTCTTCGGCAATTCCACTCCCTCTGGCGCGTTGGCTTTGAATAGTTAAACCTGGCTCGTTCTGGCCTAAAGTACACACTCAGAATTCACAGCCTATGCCTTCACTGGCCGAAAGTGGTCCCCCGCCGCACAACATCTCGTTAACTATCTACAATGTCGAGTTGAATACGGGTACCGCTGCGCACCCTCTCGAAGTTCACCCTTTTATTCGCTAAATTCACCCTGGGCCGCCCCCGTTGTTAGGTCCGCTCAGTATGCGAGTCGGTTTCTTCTAACTGGTGGGTGCATGATCGAGCGTACTCGACCGGGGACCGGTATCCGAGCGAGGAATGCCGGCGCTCATGGTTGTACTCGTGTTTCCAGTCGCTGATCACGACCCGAGCATGAAGCAGCGAGTAGAAACTGTTGATGTTCAAGCACTCGTCACGGAGCCTCGAGTTGAACGACTCTACATATCCGTTGCGCCAGGGCTGGCCCGGTGGAATGTACGATATTCCGGTTCTTGTGCCTGCCCACTCTGCCACGGCGTCGGAGATGAACTCCGGCCCGTTGTCACTGCGCAGCACCATTGGTGCCCCGTGTACGGCGACGAGTTCCTCGAGATGCCGGATGAATCGCTCGGCGGTGATCGACCGCTCCACAAGACCGCCCAAACATTCGCGGGTGTGTTCGTCTACGATCGAGCAGATCTTGATCGCTGTGCCGCGCTCATCGACATCGAACTGGAAATCGACCGCCCAGACAACGCCCGGCGCAGTCGCGGCAGGCGCTTCGATAGTTGAAGCCCCGATGCGCTTGCGCCTGCGCTTCTGTGGCACGCGGAGCCCTTCTTCACGCCATAAACGCTGCACCTTCTTGTGGTTCACGTCCCAGCCCTCGGCGCGGGCATCGTGATACGCGCGACAGTACCCCCACCTCGGGTAATTCTTCGCAAACACCCGCAGCCAGTCGCGAAGCGCCCGGTCGGGATCTGCTGGAGTGTCACCTTTGAGTGGCCGCCGCCAGGCGGAGCGGGAAAGCCCGGCCAGACGGCACGCCATACGCTCACTGATCTGCAGGGTGCGAATCAGGTGGGCAATCGCGGCACGTCGTCTACCCGGGCCTAAAAGTTTCCCTCAGCCAACTCCTTGAGCGCGGCCTTCTCGAGCTCAGCCTCAGCGAGCAACCGTTTCAAGGTCGCATTCTGCTTCTCGAGTTCTTTCAACCGTTTCGCGTCGTCGGCTTTCATCCCGCCGTACTGGTTGCGCCACCGATAGTAGGTTTGCTCCGTGACGCCGAGCTCGCGGCAGGCATTGGCGATGGTGTTGCCCTCGCCGAGGAGCCGGTCGGCTTGCCCGAGTTTGCGGACGATCTGCTCCGGGGTGTGACGTTTTCGTTGCTTGCTCATCGTGTGATCCATTCTCCCCATGATCGCGGGGTGTTGGACTCACATAACGAATGGACCTAGAAAACGGGGTCAGCCCAGGCAAACGCATACATTTTCAGCCGAACGCATACATCAACGCATACAGTTTTTCGGGTGTTTTCTGTTGATAAATCAACAGAGTCTCTCTAAATGTATGCGATGTATGCGTGTATGCATTGCTCATCTCATACACACGCGCACACGCGCACACGCGCACACTGA
>NZ_AOCN01000007.1 GCF_000350525.1 Leucobacter salsicius M1-8
CAGAACGGATCTTCTGGGTGAACGCCCACGAGGTGAACTGGACTCCATGATCAGCGTGGACGATGCCCCCTGCGGCAGGTTTTCGCGCGCGAAGCGCCATGTCGAGGGCATTCACCACAAGGGTTGAGTCTTGTTTGGAATCGATCGCCCATCCCACGATCTTCCGGCTACACGCGTCAAGCACCGCCGCGCAGAAAACCTTTCCTTCCCGCGTCGGATGCTCCGTGATATCCGTCACCCAGAGCTCGTCCGGCGACAGCCGGTGGAACTTGCGATGCACGAGATCATCAGCAGTAGCCACGCCTTTCAGCCGTTTCACCCGAGTCGGGCCCGGAAGCCCGCACATCGCGCTCTTTGTCATCAGTACTGAGATCAGCCGACTCGAACACGGTATCTCCATCCCGATGGTGAGCTCAGCGTGGATACGCCGGTAGCCATAGGTACCACGCGAAGCCGTGTGAATTTCACGAATCAGACCTGTGAGCCACTGCCTCCGCAATTGCGTGGCGCTCGTGGGACGCTTCCGGTATCTGTAATAGCCCTGCCGAGAGACCCCCATAAGTCGGCAGCAGGTCTCTACGGGTGCCCCGGCATCGACGAGACGGTCGATCACCGGGTGCGCCCTTTTGGGTCAACGCGCTCCTCCTCGGCGAGCCATTTCGACGCCAGTTTCACGATCTTAAGCTCTTGCTCGAGCTGCCTGATCCGGCCTCGTGCTGCTCGCAGCTGCGCGTCTTCGCTGGTAGATCTACCGGGCCTGCGACCATTATCGATATCGTCTTGACGGAGCCAGGAATGAAGAGTGACCTCGTGGATGCCGAGATCCGCAGCGGTTTGCTTGGCCTGTCGGCCCTCGCGGACGAGCGCGATCGCACGTTCACGGAACTCTGGTGGGTAGGGGCGTGGCATGTTGTGAGCCTTTCATGAAGGCCATCGGCTAGCTACCCCGAGTGGAAACCAAACTGTAGGTCAGGTCAGCAACTGGTACAACCGCGTCTGGGTGAAGATGCGTAGCAAGACCGGGCTAGCTACCGGCTACTCCGTGCACGACCTCCGGCACGTCGCCGCGACGTTCGCGATCAGCGCCGGTGCCGACGTGAAGCTCGTGCAGCGCATGCTCGGCCACAAAGATGCGACCGAGACGCTGAACACTTACGCTGCGCTCTGGCCTGACAAGGTGCAGGAAGTTGCGGAGATCGTCGAACGTCGCCCCGCAGTGGCTTTGAACGAGCAACAAGACGGGTCGGGCGCAGCGGCGTAAAAACAGGGGGCGTGCGTCGCCATCTGTACCCAATCTGTACCCAACGCCCTAAAACGAAAATCGGCCTGATCAGAATTAGCTTCTGATCAGGCCTTTTCGTCGGGATGACAGGATTTGAACCTGCGACCCCGTCGTCCCGAACGACGTACGCTACCAAACTGCGCCACATCCCGATCGCGCTTTCACGCAAGCTCTACTTTAGCGAAGTCACCCACCAAAACCGAAATCGACACTTCGCAAAGCGTGTCTCGCTATGCGCTTAGAGTCGCGAGCAGGGCCCCTACGCGGTCTCCACCCCACGCGCCGCGGAGGCTCCACGCCCGGTCAGCCTCAGCAGAACCATCAAGCGTGGGCACGATGATGCGATGTACCTCGAGGGATGCGAACTCGGTGTGGGCCACGCTCGTGGTGCCACGCAGTTCGACCTGCGCCGCCCACAGCTCGGGGACGGCCAGGCCGGGCGATCCGGTGCCCGCCACCCGCATACTCGGTTCGTACTCCAGTTCAGTTCCCTCGTCATTGACCAGGTACTCTCGGCTTCCCGTGCCGCCCTGCACCATCACGGAGGCGAGCACCGCCCGAAAGACCGGGTCTCCGATTGCGTCGCTCGCCCAGCGCGTGCCGAGCACCCCGTGTTCCATCGTGCCGACCAGAAACTCCTCGCCTTGTTCGAGCGGTGCCCCGCGATAGCTGAGCGGAACGTGATAGATCACCTCATCGCCAGCGGTGAAGAGGTGTCCCTCGAACCCGACCTCACCCTCGGGGTCGTCGAACCGGTACGCCCCCACGGGCTCCAGCTGCGACGCATCACCGCTGAACCAGCCCTGGCCAGACAGCCAGGCAGCCAGCAGATCGTACTTGTCCGGCGACAGCGTGGTATCAAAAATGATCGACATGACCCGATCCTACGCAGGCACCCTGAAACGCGAAACCCCCACCGGCCAAAGCCGAGCGGGGGTCGCGATGCTACACACTGCGTAGCGAAAAGGGGTGAACCTTACTTAGCGTTCTTGATGCGCGAGGTGGCGCGTGCACGCGAGTTTGCGTCGAGCTCTACCTTACGAATACGCACGACCTCGGGGGTGACCTCAACGCACTCGTCCTCGCGAGCGAACTCGAGGCACTCCTCAAGCGTGAGCTTGCGGGGCGGCGTCATCGACTCGAAGTTGTCGGCGTTTGCCGAGCGCATGTTCGTGAGCTTCTTTTCCTTGGTGATGTTCACATCCATGTCCTCGGAACGCGAGTTCTCACCGATGACCATGCCCTCGTACACCTCCTCGGTGGGCTGCACGAAGAACGACATGCGCTCCTGCAGGTTGATGATCGAGAACGGCGTGGCAACGCCCGAACGGTCGGCCACGATCGAGCCGTTGTTGCGGGTGTTGATGACGCCGGCCCACTCGCCGTAGCCCTGAGCGATCGCGTTAGCGATGCCGGTGCCGCGGGTTTCGGTCATGAACTCCGAGCGGAAGCCGATGAGACCACGCGACGGAATGGTGAACTCCATGCGTACCCAGCCGGTGCCGTTGTTCACCATGTTCTCCATGCGTCCCTTACGGGCAGCGAGGAGCTGGGTGATCGCACCGAGGTGCTCTTCGGGGGTATCGATGGTGAGGTGCTCGAACGGCTCCTGCTTCTTGCCGTCGACCATCTTCACCACTACCTGGGGCTTGCCCACGGTGAGCTCGAAGCCTTCGCGGCGCATGTTCTCGACGAGGATCGCGAGAGCAAGTTCGCCTCGGCCCTGCACCTCCCACGCGTCGGGACGACCGGTGTCGACAACCTTGAGCGAGACGTTACCGACCAGCTCGCGGTCCAGGCGCTCCTTGATCATGCGAGCGGTCAGCTTGTGACCCTTCACCTTGCCGACGAGCGGCGAGGTGTTCGCACCGATCGTCATCGAGATGGCGGGATCATCGATGTGGATCATCGGCAGCGGGCGAACATCGTTCGCGTCACAGATGGTCTCACCAATGGTGATGTCTTCGATACCGGCGATGGCAACAATGTCACCGGGGCCAGCCTTCTCGGCGGGGTAGCGCGTGAGTGCCTTCGTGAGCATGAGCTCCGAGATACGCACGTTGGCCACGGTGCCGTCTGCCTTGACCCAGGCAACGGTCTCGCCCTTCTTGATCCAGCCGTTGTGAATACGCAGCAGCGCGATACGACCCAGGAAGGGTGACGAGTCCAGGTTGGTGACGTGAGCCTGCAGCGGCGCCTCGTCGTCGAACGTGGGTGCGGGCACGCGCTCCAGAATGGTCTGGAACAGCGGCTCGAGCGTCAGGTTGTCGGGCAGCTCGCCGTCGGCGGGACGGTTGTGCGATGCAGCACCGTCACGACCCGAGAGGTACACGACGGGCACGTTGAGCACGGCGTCGACGTCGAGGTCGGGCACCTCTTCGGACAGGTCCGAAGCGAGACCCAGCAGCAGGTCCTGTGCATCGCTCTCGACGGCTTCGATGCGCGCATCGGGGCGGTCGGTCTTGTTGACCGCGAGGATCACGGGGTGCTTGGCTTCAAGAGCCTTACGCAGCACGAAACGGGTCTGGGGCATGGGGCCCTCAGACGAATCAACGAGCAGTACGACGCCGTCAACCATCGACAGCGCACGCTCGACCTCGCCACCGAAGTCAGCGTGACCCGGGGTATCGATCACGTTGATGGTGATCGGGCCGTTCTTGGCGTGCTCACCCTCGTAGCTGATGGCGGTGTTCTTGGCGAGAATGGTGATTCCCTTTTCGCGCTCAAGATCGTTCGAGTCCATGACGCGATCGCCAACTTCTTCGTGCGCGTCGAACGAGTTGGTCTGAGTCAGCATCGCGTTGACGAGCGTGGTCTTGCCATGATCAACGTGTGCGACAATAGCGACATTGCGGAGGTCTTCGCGAGTGGCGAGAGCCATAGAGGTAGTGTCCTAACGAGACGAACGGAACGTCGACACGGCGGGATGCCATGTGCGTCGCGGGAACCACACCAAAGTGGCTCGCGCAGGCACGAGTAGATGCCGACGAGCAATTCTAACGGATGTCGGGCGTGCCCGGCTGGAAGCGAGCACAGAACCGCATGAAATCAGCCTCTCGAGGTCTGACCACTGGCCTCCTGACGGTACTCGGATTCCTTTCCGCTGTTGGCCCGTTCGCTACCGATCTGTATCTGCCCGCGTTCACCGATATCGCGCGCGACCTGGGAGCCAGCCCCACGGGGGTGCAATTCACCCTCACCGCCTTCATGCTGGGCCTCGGCATCGGCCAGCTCTATCTGGGCCCGCTCTCGGACCGAATGGGCCGTCGCGGCGTGTTGCTCGTGGCACTTGGCGCGTTTACCGCCGCGAGCTGCACGATGGTGTTCTCACCGACGGTCGAAGTTTTCACGGTGCTGCGCCTTATTCAGGGGGTCGCGGGCGCCTCGGGAATCGTGCTGTCGCGAGCGATCATTGCCGACCTCGCGAAGGGCGCCAACGCGATTCGCGCCTTCAGCCTGCTCGCGATGATTGTCGCGATGGCGCCGCTTGTGGCTCCCCTCAGCGGCGGTCTCCTTGCCGAACACTTTGGCTGGCGCGGGGTGCTCGCGACGCTTGCGGGCCTATCGGTGGCCATGTTTGTGCTCGCGCTGCTGTTTGTGCCAGAGTCGCTGGCTCCCGAGCACCGGCAGCTCGGCGGCGCGCGGCGCGCCCTGGCGAACTTCGCCAAGCTCGGGCGCGACAGGCTGTTCGTGCTACTCGCGCTCGCGGTTGCCTGCAATTTCGCCGGTCTGATGGCTTACATCGGCGGCGCCCCCTTTGTCGGGCAGGTGATGCTCGGCATGTCGCCGACAGAATTCTCGCTCGCCTTTGCCTCGGGCGCGGTTGCGATGGTGCTCATGAACTTCCTCAATGCGCGCCTCGCTGGCCGAGTGCCAGCAACGCTGATGCTCTTCATCGGCAGCTGCTCGGCCGCCCTCGCCGGCCTCGCATTCGCAACGCTGGCGGTCACCGGCACGCTCACCGTGCCCGCTTACATCGCGAGCGCGTTTCTGTTGAGCGGCGGCGTCGCACTCACGAGTGCGAACGGCACCGCGCTCGCCCTGGGGCGAGCCGACCACGCCCGCGGCTCCGGATCCGCCCTTCTCGGGGCCTTCCAGTTCTTCTGCGGCGCCATCGCGCCCCCCATTGTGGGGGCGTGGGGCGATCAGACCGCGCTTCCGATGGGGCTCTTGATCATCGTCGGCTCCGTCGCCTCGGGTGCCAGCGCGCTCACGGTGGCCATGCTGCTGCGGCGTCGCGCAAACGACTAGGCGTACGAGCTGCGGGCTGGCACGTTAGAGCCGTTCGAAGATCGTAGCGTTCGCCATGCCGCCGCCCTCGCACATGGTCTGAAGCCCGTAGCGGGCCCCCGTGTCGCGCAGGTGGTGCACGAGCGTGGTCGCGAGCCGGGCGCCCGAAGCACCGAGCGGGTGGCCCAGCGCGATTGCGCCGCCACGGGGATTGACCAGTCCAGGGTCAGCCCCGGTTTCGAGGAGCCATGCGCCGACAACGGAGGCGAACGCCTCGTTCACTTCGAAGGCACCGATATCGTCGAGGCTGAGCCCCGCGCGCTGCAGCACGCGCGCGGTCGCCGCGATGGGGCCGGTGAGCATCAGGATCGGGTCCGAGCCAACCGCGGTCGCGGTGTGCACGCGTGCCACCGGGGTGAGACCGAGGGCCTTCGCCCGCTCCCCCGTCATCATGACGAGCGCCGCCGCGCCGTCTGAGATCTGCGAGGCGTTGCCCGCGGTCACCACGCCATGCTCACGAAATGGCGTCCTTAAGCCCGCGAGGGTCTCGACGCTGCTGCCGGGGCGGATCCCCTGATCCGCCACCACCTCACCGTCATTTGTGGGCACCGACACGATCTCGCGGTCGAACCAGCCAGCCGTCGCTGCAGCAGCCGCGCGGTCATGCGAGGTGGCGGCGATCTCGTCGAGCATCATGCGGCTCAATTTCCACCTGTCGGCGATCAACTCGGCGCTTTCACCCTGCGGCACCAGGTGCGGGTACCGTGCGCGTATGGCGGGGCCGTACGGCCCGTCCCCGCCCGTGGTGTTCGAGAACATGGGCGTGCGGCTCATAACCTCGACGCCGCCCGCGATGACAACGTCGGCCTGCCCCGCGATCAGCATGGCCGCGGCGGAGTGAATCGCCTGTTGCGAGGAGCCGCACTGCCGATCGATCGTGGCGGCCGGCACGTGTTCGGGGAGCCCCGCGGCCAGTACGGCGTTGCGGCCGATGTTGGTCGACTGCTCCCCGACCTGCGTGACGCAGCCCCACATTACGTCGTCGATCAGCGCGGGGTCGATGCCCGCGCGCGCGATCGCGGCGTTCAGTGCGATGGCCGAGAGGTCAACGGGGTGCACTCCGGACAGGGCACCCTTGTCCGGTTTGCCCACCCCGACCGGGGTGCGCACTGCCGACACGATGACGGCGCCGCCGCGCCCCGTTGAGCTCTCGACCATGTGAATCACATACCCTTTCGCACCTTTTGCCACAACGCTCGGCGCTCGGCCTGCTCGACTGGATCCGGAACAGGAAGCGCCGTCAGCAGTTCACGAGTGTACGCGTTCGAGGGCGACCCCAAGACCTGGGCGGTTGTGCCCTGCTCCTGGATGCGCCCCTGTTGCAGCACGATAATGCGGTCAGAAACCGCGTCGATGACCGCAAGGTCATGACTAATGAACAGCGACGCGAAGCCGAGTTCGGCCTGCAGCTCGACAAACAGGGCAAGCACGGTCGCCTGCACCGAAACATCGAGCGCACTCGTCGGCTCGTCAGCAATCAGCAACTTCGGATCGAGCGCGAGCGCCCGCGCGAGCGAGGCGCGCTGACGCTGTCCGCCCGAGAGCTCGTGCGGGTATCGATCTCCGAAACTCGTTGGCAGCTGCACTGCATCGAGCAGTTCGTTGACCCGCGTGCGCGCATCCAGCTGCGACGAGGCACGGCCGTGCACAATCAGCGGCTCAGCGATGCACTCGGCAATCGAGAGCAGCGGGTTGAAGCTTGTCGCGGGGTCTTGAAAGACGAAGCCGATATCGGGGCGCAGGGGCGCAAGATCGCGATTCTTCGCACCGCGCATCTCGTGCCCGAGCACCGTAAAGGAGCCTTCGACGACCTTGGTGAGGCCGACGGCCGCACGTCCGATCGTCGTCTTGCCCGATCCGGATTCCCCCACGAGGCCAACGACCTCGCCCGGGGCAACCGAGAAATCAACGCCGTGCACCACCACTGTGGCGCCCTTGCCGAAGCGCCCGGGGTATCCGATCTGCGCGTTCTCAGCGACGATCAGGTGGCCCGTGGTGTCCCGAGCAGTGTTCGCAGGTACCCCCGCGAGGTCGCGGGCTTGGGTGCGCGATTTGCCACGTCCCACGTGCGGCACAGCCGCGAGCAGGTCCCGGGTGTACTGCTGGCTGGGATGCGCAAACAGCTCGCGCACGGGCGCCTGCTCAACGATGCCGCCGCGATACATCACCACGACGCGATCTGCGAGGTCGGCCACCACCCCCATGTTGTGAGTAATGAGCACGATCGTCGCACCGAACTCGTCACGACATACGCGCAGCAAATCGAGGATCTCGGCCTGCACAGTGACGTCGAGCGCGGTGGTCGGTTCGTCGGCAATGATGAGGCCCGCGTCCATCACGAGCGCCATGGCGATCACGATGCGCTGCTTCTGCCCGCCAGAGAACTGATGCGGGAAGTCGTCGATGCGGGTCTCGGGATCGGGAATGCCCACCTTGCGCATCATGTCGATCGCCTGTGCGCGGGCCTGCTTCTTGTCGATCTTGCCGTGGGCTCGCAGCCCCTCAATGATCTGCCAACCGACGGTGTACACCGGGTTGAGCGCAGTCGAGGGCTCCTGGAACACCATTGCGGCGTCGCGGCCACGCATCGCGCGCAGCTTTGGGCCGCTCGCATGCACCACATCGGTCTCGTCGCCCGTACGCGAACGAATGACGATCGCCCCCGACATCGTGGCGGTTTCGGGGAGCAGCCCCAGCAGCGCATTCGCCGTGACCGACTTACCCGATCCGGATTCGCCGACGATCGCGAGCACCTCGCCCGCGGCCACCTCGATCGAGATGCCCTTCACGGCCTCGACCGGGGCAGCATCCGTCGCGAAGGTGACGCGCAGATCTGAAATATTGGCGACGTGAGTCATTTCTTCACCTTCAATCGCTTGCGCGTGCGCAGACGCGGGTCAGATAGGTCGTTGAGGCTCTCGCCGACGAGGGTGACGCCGAGCACGACGAGCACGATCGCGAGGCCCGGGAACACGCTGGTCCACCAGATCCCGCTGGTCACGTCTGCCACCGCGCGGTTGAGGTCGTACCCCCATTCGGCAGCAGCCGTCGCCTCGATACCGAAGCCCAGAAAGCCCAGGCCAGCGAGGGTGAGCAGCGCCTCAGAGGCGTTGAGCGTGACGATAACTGGCAGCGAGCGCGTCGAGTTGCGCAGCACGTGCTTGACCAGGATGCGCGGGGTCGGCACGCCGATGACGCGGGCCGCCTCCACGAACGGTTCAGCACGCACGCGCACAACTTCAGAACGAATCACGCGGAAGTACTGCGGTACGAACACGACCGTGATCGACAGTGACGTCGCGAGAATGCCACCCATGAGGGTTGACTGGCCCTTGCTGATCACAATCGACATCACGATCGCGAGCAGCAACGACGGGAACGCGTAGATCGCGTCGCACAGCACAACCAGAACGCGGTCAAGCAGCCCACCGAAGTAGCCCGAGATGAGCCCCAGCGCGATGCCGAGGAAGATCGAGAAAGCGATGGCGGCGACGATCACAAACAGCGCCGTTTGCGCGCCCCAAATGACGCGAGATAACACGTCGAAGCCCGAGACGGTCGTGCCGAGCAGGTTGACGGAGTTCGGCGGCTGCTGTGCGCCAAAGCTCACTCCGTCGACGGCCTGTTGTGCCCAGCTGTATGGCGCAATCCACGGCGCCAGGATGGCGAGAAGCACGAATCCGATCGTGATCACGAGGCCCGTGATCAACATGCCCCGCTGCAGCCCCACGCTCTGGCGCAGGTGAGAAATCACCGGCACGGTGTCGCGCCAGTCCTTCTTTCGCGGCACCGAAAGCGCGAGGGTCTGGGTCGAAGGAGTCGGTAGATCTTGATGACTCATGATCAGTACCTCACTCTCGGGTCGATCGCGGCAGCGACAAGGTCAACAATGAAGTTTGTGACCGCGACAACCACGGCGATCATCACGACGATGCCCTGCACCGCCACGAAGTCACGCGCCTTCAGGTACTCGGCCAGCATGAAGCCGAGCCCCTTCCATTCAAAGGTGGTCTCGGTCAGCACCGCGCCCGCCAATAGCAGCGCGATCTGCATTCCCATGACCGTGATGATCGGGATCAGCGCGGGCCGGAATGCGTGCTTCGTGATGAGTCGATACTCGCTCACTCCACGTGACCGGCCGCTTGTCACGAACTGCTGGCCGAGTGTGCCGATCACATTCGTACGAATCAATCGCAGGAAGACGCCCGCGGTGAGCAGCCCCAGCGCGACCGCGGGGAGAATGGCATGCCACAACACGTCGGTTATGGCGGCACTATCGCCCAGTCGGATCGCGTCGAGCAAGTAGATGCCTGTGGGGGTATCAAGCCCGCTCATGGTGAGTTCGGTTTGAGTACTGCCGCGCCCCGAGACCGGAAGCCAGCCCAGCCACACTGAAAATACGAGTTTCAACAGCAGCCCGACAAAGAAGATGGGGGTGGCATAGGCGAGAATCGCCATGATGCGCAGCACCGCGTCCTGCCACTTGTCGCGGCGGTAGGCAGCGATCAGGCCGAGCGGGATACTGACGACGAATGCAACGATGAGTGCATAGAACGCCAGTTCAAGCGTGGCGGAGCCGTACTGCAGCAGAATTTCGGTGACCGGGCGACGATCAGTAATCGTTGTGCCGAAGTCCCCTCGCAGAATTCCGGCGAGATAGTCGAAGTATTGGACGAAGAGCGGGCGGTCAAACCCGGCCTCGTGAACGCGCTCAGCCAGCTGTTCCGGTGGGAGTCGGCCGCCGAGCGCGGCAGTGATGGGGTCACCCGTGAGCCGCATCAAGAAGAATACGACGGTGACCAGAATGAAGACGGTCGGGATGATGAGCACGAGGCGAATGAGAATGTATCGCCAGAGCCCTCCCCCACTCGCCTTTGGCCGCGCAATCGCGACAGGTGCTGGTGCTTCTGCAACCATGAAGAATAACCTCTATCGATACGACGTCGGGCCGGGGCAGGAGCTGCCCCGGCCCGACGCCAGTTCGTGCTACTTGGTGAGTGGCGCGTAACGGAACTTGAACGAGGCGTCGAGCGTGGTGCCGTCGACGTTTGCACCTACAACGGCAACCTGCTTGCCCTGCAGCAGCGGCAGGGTCGAGATGTCCTCGGACTCGATCTGCTGAATCTGCTCGATGATGCCGGTGCGCTTTGCGGCGTCGGTCTCGGTCTGCTCAGCCGTGATCAGTTCGGTCACCTTGGGGTTGTCGTAGTGGTTTACCAGGAAGTTGTCCTTCGCGAAGAAGGGCGACAGGTAGTTGTCTGCGTCAGAGTAGTCGGGGAACCAGCCCAGCTGGTACGCCGGGTAGACGTCCTCAACGCGGTCCTTGTTGTACTGCACCCACTCGGTCTGCTGCAGGTCAACCTTGAACAGGCCGTCGGTCTCGAGCTGCGTCTTGATCATGGCGTACTCGTCACCCGACGACGGGCCGTAGTGGTCGCCGTTGTACTGCAGCTTCAGGTCGATCGGGGTGGCGACCCCGGCAGCCTTCAGCGTTTCCGCAGCCTTGGCGGCGTCGGGGCCACCGTTGCCATCACCGTAGAGATCCTTGAACGGCGAGATCGCACCGGTCATACCATCGGCCACGGGCGAGAACAGGGGCGAGAAGGTGTCCTTGTAAACGTCCTTCGCAAGTGCCGTGCGGTCGATCAGGTTCGCTGCGGCCTGGCGCACAGCCAGTGCCTTAGCGGGGTCAGCGTCGGCGGTGGTGGAGCCATAGGGCATCGTGTCGAAGTTGAAGACGATGTAGCGAATCTCGCCGCCAGGGCCGTCAACGATCTTGACCTTGTCGTTCTTCGACAGGTCCTCCGTGTCGGTGGCCGACAGGCTACGGAAGGCCACGTCGATATCTCCGTTCCCGATTGCAAGCTTGAGGTTCGACGCATCGGCGTAGTACTTAGCGCTCACGCCAGCGTTCTCGGCGGCTCCGAGGTTGCCGTTGTAGCCGGCGAACGGCTTGTACGAAATCAGCTCGTTGAGCTTGTATGTGTCGATCGTGTACTGGCCAGCAAAGGCTTCGCCTGCAACGATATCGTCGTCGCTCGTGATCGCGTCTGCCGCGAATACGTCCTCATCGATGATGGGGCCTGCGGGGCTCGACAGGATCTGAGGCCAAATCTGGTCGTCACCGTTCTTCAGCTTGAACACGACGGTCAGGTCGTCAGGGGCCTCGACGCTGTCAAGGTTGCCCAGCAGTGAAGCGGGACCGTTGGGGTCATTGATCGCGACCATGCGGTCAAACGAGAACTTGACGTCACTCGAGGTGAGTTCGTTGCCGTTGGCAAACGTGAGCCCTTCCTTGAGCTTCACCGTGTACTCGGTGGGCGAGGTAAACTCGGCCGACTCTGCAATGTCAGGCGTCACGTCTGCGGTGCCGTACTTGCTGTTGAGCAAGAACGGGTAAACCTGGTTCATTACGACGAATGAGCCGTTGTCGTACGATCCCGCCGGGTCAAGCGCGGTGATCTTGTCGGTCGTGCCCACAACCAGATTCGAACCGGCATCGCCGCCCGCGTCCCCGCCACTCGTGCTGCTAGTCGCGCAGCCAGTGAACAACAGTGCACCCGCGGCGATAACCGCGGTCGTCATCAGAGTTTTCTTCATTCTCGACTCTTCCTTCATTGCAAGATGCTTGAGCCAGGAAGCTCACATAAGTACTTCGAAACAACTCGAGCCTACTGATCGCGCAGGGTGGTTCTGGACGATTCGCAGCGCCGTGACATTCTTGTGACAAAGACCTGTGCCACTTCCTCCGAAAATGGGAAGAAATGGCACAGGTCTTTGTGGGGTTTCAGCAATCACTTGAGGGGTCTATGGCGTGTCTGCAGCCCCTCGACCGTGCTAACCGATGCCGAGTTCGATCCGCCCGCCCGGGATCGCTTCGAGGAGCTTGCGCGTGTATTCTTCGCTGGGCCGCTCGAACACATCCTCGGTACTCGCCTGCTCCACAATGCGCCCTTGCTGCATCACACACACTCGATCTGCGATGAGTCGAACAACCGCGAGATCATGTGTAATAAACAAGTAGGTGAGCCCAAGCTCGCGCTGCAGCTCGGCGAGCAGATCGAGGATCTGTGCCTGAACAAGCACGTCGAGGGCCGATACTGCCTCGTCGAGGACCAGCACATCAGGTTTCAGGGCCAGTCCGCGCGCAACAGCCACGCGCTGCCGCTGACCGCCTGAGAGCTCATTGGGGTAGCGTGTTGCAAGCTCTCGTGGCAGCGCGACTTGATCGAGCAGCTCAAGCATCCTTGCACGCCGGCTTGCCGCGTCTCCCACGCCGTGGATCTTGAGCGGCTCCATGATCGTGTTGCCAATGTTGTGCAAGGGATCGAGCGATCCATACGGATCTTGGAACACCGGCTGCAGAGTGCGACGCAGGTCAAAGAGCCTGCGGCCCGAGAACGTCCCAATGTCTTCTCCCGCGATCCGGATCGTACCCGCGCTCGGCTTTTCAAGCTGCAGAATCATCTTCGCGATCGTAGACTTGCCCGAACCGGATTCGCCCACGAGCGCAAGCGTCTCGCCCCGGTTCACGGTAAACGTTGCGTCCTGAACAGCGTGGAAGTCCTCCGTGCCAAAGTTGCCCTTGCGCAGCTTGTAGGTCTTGCCCAGCCCTTCCACCTCGATCATGGGTTCGCCGTGTGCAACCTGCTTGCCGGGCTCCTGCGCCAACGCTGCAATATCGAATGTGGACGTCGGTGCTGTCGGCATGCTGGCGTCGTCGCCGATACGGCGAGATGCCAGGCTGGGCGCCGCCGAGACCAGTCGCTTGGTGTACGGGTGCTGCGGCCGCTCGAGAATCTCGCGGCTGGGCCCCGACTCCACAATGTTGCCCTGGTACATCACGATGAGCTTCTCGGCTCGCTCTGCGGCAAGCCCCAAGTCGTGGGTAATGAACACAACCGCGGTGCCAAGCTTGTTCGTGAGTTCTTCCAAGTGATCGAGCACGACGCGTTGTACGGTGACGTCAAGCGCGCTCGTTGGCTCGTCGGCAATGAGCAATTGCGGTTCGGCCGCCAGCCCAATGCCGATCAACGCGCGCTGCTTCATTCCCCCAGAAAACTGGTGCGGGTACTGCTTCATGCGCTGCTCAGCGTTTTGTAGCCCGGCCTGCTCGAGCACCTCGACTGCGCGCTCGCGCACGGCTTTGCGTCCCTTGGCGACGCCGTTGGCTCGCACGGCCTCCTCGACCTGAAACCCGACCGACCATACGGGGTTAAGGTTCGACATCGGGTCCTGCGGGACGAACCCGATCTCCCGGCCTCGAATCGACTCCATCTTGCGCCGTCCGATGCCAACCAGTTCCTGGCCGTTCCACTGCACGGAGCCCTCGGTCGTGCGCCCCGTGCCGGGGAGTAGGTTAATGACCGCGTGCATGGTCGTTGATTTGCCCGATCCGGACTCACCCACGATCGCGACGGTCTCGCCCGGATACACGTCGAAAGAGATTCCGTGCAGAACTTCTTTGGGCTCTTTCTTTGAGCCGAATGCGACGTGCAGGTCACGCACACTCAAAATAGGCTGCATAAATTCACCGTTCTCTGTCGTGCTCATCGACGTGCCCTCGCCTTCGGATCTAGAGCGTCGCGTACAACCTCGCCGAGCAGGATGAATCCCAGCACGGTGACCGTTAGCGCGAGCGACGGGTAAATTAGTGGCATGGGATCTGTGCGCAGCGACAGCTGCGCGGCACTGATGTCGTTACCCCAACTGATGAAGCTGCCCGGGGGCAATCCGACGCCCAGGAACGAGAGCGTGGCCTCTGCCACGATCGCAGATGACAGCGACAGCGTCGTTACCACGATGGCTGGCGCCAGCGCGTTTGGCAGCACGTGGCGTACGAGCGTCGATACCCGTGATAGACCCAGCGACTCGGCCGCCATCACGAAGTCGGCGTTTCTCACTCGCAATATCTCACTGCGCACAATGCGCGCGGTGATCGGCCACGAGAACCCACCGATCGCGAACGCGATCACGAGCGGATTGCGGTAGTCGCTCATCACGCTCATTACGACAACGGCAGCGAGAATGTAGGGAATGGAGAAGAAGATGTCGCCCACGCGCGACAGCACCGTGTCGACCATACCGCCGAAGAAACCCGAAATGGCTCCCACTACTGTGCCGAACACAAACGTGATCGCGACCACGATGAGCCCGACGGTAACCGAGGTTGGTGCACCATAGATGATGCGTGAGTACACGTCGCAGCCCTGCTTGTTAAAGCCCAGCGGGTGATCAGCGCTTGACGCGCCGTTCGAGTTTGTGAGTGCGCATGCGCGCGGGTCGATTTGGGTGAAGAGCGTTGGGAACAGTGAAACAAGCGCCACGAGCAAAATGATGATCGCGGAGACCCAGAACATGGGCCGTACACGCATATCGCGCCATGCGTCGAGCCACAGGTTCGACTTCTTCGCCTTGATCTGTACCGCGTCGACGGCTTTGACCGGTGTCTCATCGATCGGAGCAACAATGTGCGGAATCGGCGGGCGCTTGGCGCCCTGAACGGGGTACTTTGACTCAGACATAGCGGATCCTCGGATCAAGAAGGGCATACAGCATGTCAACCACCAGGTTGACTGCGAGGTAGATGAGCACCATCACCGTAACGAACGACACCACAGTGGAGTTCTCACCCTTCAGGATGGCTTGAAAGAGCACGTTACCCACGCCGGGTACGTTAAAGATGCCCTCGGTGACTGTCGCACCGACCATAAGCGTGCCGAAGTTCGTGGCCGTGTTCGTAATCGTGGGTATCAACGAGTTACGCAGCACGTGCACGGGTACCACACGCCCCCGGCTCAAGCCCTTGGCATAAGCGGTGCGCACAAAGTCCTGATTCAACGTGTCGATCACCGAGCTGCGGGTGAGACGCATGCTCGTCGCATACAAGCTGACACCCAGCACGATGGCCGGCAAGAGCAGATCTTGAATCGGCGCGCCGGCCCCGACGGTCGGGCTAAACCACCCGAGTTTTAGGCCGAGACCATACTGTGCAATAAACGCGACTACGAAGATCGGCACGCTCATGAACAGCAGACCGATGATCAGGTTGACGTTGTCGAACAGTTTGCCCTTGCGCAGGCCCGAGAAGAGGCCGATCACAATGGCGAGTACCAACTCGATTACGATCGCCATTGCCGCGAGTTTGATCGTGACGGGGAACGTACGAGCAAGAATTTCGCTGACCGGCTCCCCCGAGAAGCTCACGCCAAAGTCGCCAACAAAGATGCCCTTCAGATAGAGCAAATACTGGATGAAGAACGGCTGATCAAGATGATACTGCGCGCGCACGCGCTCGAGCACCGCGTCGCTCGGAACCTTGTCACCAAACATGGCGGCGACCGGGTCACCCGGCATGGCAAACACCATGAAATAGATGAGGAAGGTGGTCCCCAGGAGGACTGGGATGACCTGAAGGATGCGGAAGAGGATGTATCTCAGCATTTGCTGTACCTCCACCTATGAATTGCTTGTTGCATTGAAAGCTTCTCTCGCATGAGTTACGCGAATCGCCACCAGCGACGACGGTGTCGCGGGGCAAAAGTTTGTTGGCTCGCCGCTCACATCGATGGCGTGAGGGCGAGGCAAAGGCCCCGAGGCGAGCTCGGGGCCCCTGCGAAGTAACGCTACTTCTTGGTGATCTCGTTGAAGATCGGCACGGAGTTCCAGCCAAAGGCAACGTTGTCGATGCCCTCGCTGAAGCCACCCGTGGTGCCCTGGTACCAGAGCGGGATCGACGGGAGATCGGCGAGCAGGATCTCCTGCGCCTGATCAAGCTTCGCGTTGCGAGCCTCGCGGTCGCTCTCTGCTACTGCCTCATCGAGCAGCTGATCGAACTTGGGGTTCGCGTAGAAGCCGTGGTTCGAGCTTGCACCCGAGTAGTAGAGCGGCTGCATGTAGTTGTACGCACCGGGGTAATCGCCCTGCCAACCCGAGCGGAACGGGCCGCCGACAACATCGTTCTCGCGGTCATCGAGGAACGCGGCGAAGGTCGGGTAGAGCTTGGGAGCCGCAGTGACGCCGAGGTTGTTCTGCCACTGGTTAGCCACCGCCTCGATCCAGACCTGGTGCGGGCCGTCAGAGTTCGTGGCTACCTCGAGGGTGCCTTCGAAGGGGCTCATCGCTTCGGCCTCAGCCCACAGCTTCTTCGCCTCTTCGAGGTTGAAGTCGAGCTTCTCGGAACCTTCGAGGCCCTCGGCGTAGCCGTCAACCACGGGCGAGGTGAAGTCCTCTGCGGGGATGTTGGTGCCTTCGAAAATCACGTCGATGATCTCTTCGCGATCCACGGCCATCGACAGCGCTGCGCGGCGCAGCTTGCCTTCTTCACCCGTGAAGTGATCCAGGTTCTCCGAGATCGTCAGCGTCGTGGTGAGCGCTCCGGCCTGGTTGATCGCGCGTTCACCCAGCTCGTCCTGGAACACCGCAAAAGAGGTGTCAGGAATCTGATCAAGCACATCGAGGTTGTTCGCGAGCAGGTCTGTATATGCCGCGTCAAGCGAGGCATACACCTTAAAGTCGATACCGTCGTTCGCTGCTTCACGGGGGCCTACGTAGGCATCGTTCTTGACGACCTTGATCGACACGTCATGCTTCCACGCGCCTTCGCCATCAAGCTTGTAGAGACCGTTACCGATGGGGTTCTGGCCGTAGGCCTCCATGTCTTCAAATGCGACGGGAGGGAGCGGGTAGAACGCCGAGTAGCCCAGGCGATCCGGGAAGTCGGGTGACGCATCCACGGTAAACGTGTGATCGTCAACGACCTTCAGGCCCTCCATCTCTGCAACCGGGTCAGTCTCGCTGAAACCCTTGATGCTACTGAAGAAGTACTGGTTGCCCATCGCGTTTTCGACGTTGGCGTTGTAGTTCCACGTATCGACGAAGTCCTTCGCCGTCACCGGAGTGCCGTCAGAGAAGACTGCGTCGTCGCGAAGCTTGACCGTCCAGAGTGTTCCGTTGTCAGACTCGATCGACTCGGCAACACCCATCTGGGTGACGCCGTCGGCATCGTAGTACACGAGGCCTTCCCACAGCACGTCAACAACCTTGCCGCCACCGACCTCGGTGGTGTCAGCGGGAATCAGCCCCTTCTGGGGTTCTGTGTTATTCACACTGATAATGCCGGTACCGCTGCTGTCGCCGCCGGCATCTGCGCCGCCGCCTGATGAACAGGCCGTCAGCGTCAGTGCGCTTGCCGCGGCCAGGGCGATGAATCCAAACCCGATCCGTGATCGCTTCACTAGTGTTTCCTCCTTGAACTTATCCCCGGGTCCGTGCCTCTGCTCGTTTCCTTGAGCGATGCCGGTGTCCGGAAAACTTCACTTTACCCGTGTCACCCTATCGACCTCGATGAACGCAAACCTTAAAATCGACCGCCGTAACTGCTTCGTAACTCGATCCTGTCGCTCTCCTCGAGTCCTCTGGGCGTGTCGCGCCAAAAACTGTGGCCTTCCTCCATTGACTGAAGCGCTACAGCGGTACTCTGGTGCCGTGCAACCGATCACAATATCACGTACGCGCCTGCGCTGGGAGCTCGTCATTGTGCTCGCGCTCTCGTTCGGCGCTTCTGGCGTATACGCGATCGTCTCAATCATCGAGCGACTCACCCGCGACCAGCCGCTCTCACAACAGACCGCCACAATCAACCGCCCACTGTCCGAGCAGGCCGTCCTCGATCTCGTCTATCAGCTGCTGAGCTTCACGTTCGGACTCGCCCCGGTCGCGCTGGTAATTTTCCTCGTGTGGCGTGGCACCTCACCGCACCTTGGCGCGCTGGGCCTGGGCACCCCGCTGGGCGGCTACCGCAACCCCAAGCGTCGCTGGTGGCCACGCGAGATCTGGTTGGGTGTCGGGCTCGCCGCACTCATCGGCATCCCGGGAATCGGGTTCTACCTCGTGTCAAAGGGCATCGGCATTAACGCGACCGTGGTGCCCACCGTGCTCGACACTTACTGGTGGACGATCCCCATCCTCGTGTTGCAGGCCCTCAAGGCCGCCTTGGGGGAAGAGCTCATCGTGGTTGCCTACTTCTTCGACCGCATGCGCAAGCTGGGGGTCGGCCCCGTCACCACGGTGATTTCAAGCGCGCTGCTGCGCGGCAGCTACCACCTGTACCAGGGCTTCGGCGGCTTTCTCGGCAACGTGATCATGGGCCTGGTGTTCGGCTGGTTCTACCAGCGCTACGGCCGCGCCCTGCCGCTCATCGTCGCGCACTGGGTACTCGACATCGTCAGCTTTGCGGGATACCCGCTCGCACTGGCCCTCTGGCCGGCACTGTTTGGTGTGGCAAGCTAGCCAGCAGGCCAGAAGACCCGCACCCGCTTACACCGGCTTGATCGTCTCGACCCAGGCCGTGACAAGCCCCCACACGGTGTCGTAGAGTTCGGGGGCCTCAGCACAGCTCTCCGCTGGCTTGCGCACCTGGAACGATCCATCGTCGAGGCGAGTCGCCCCCCAAGCCGTGCGCATCGCAGCACAGCTCTCCGGGAACGAGTCCAACAGTCCTGACGAAAGCTGCAAGTTCACGTTGTCCGGAATCTCAAATCGCGCTGGACCAAACCGCTGCGAGAGCTGCGAGGTCGCATTCCACGGGCCAATCAGCATGACATCGGTGGGACCGACCTCGACCGAGGGCGCCTCGTCCTTGGGCTTCTCCTCGGGCTTCGGTGTCTCAGGGGTCGTCGGGCTCGGCGTATCGGACTCGGGCTCAGGCTGTGGTGTCGTGGGCTCAGTCGTCGTGTTCGTGTTGGCCTCGGGCGCGCTTTCCGTGCCGCGGGCGATGTTTACGACCACAATCGAGACAACAATCGCGATGACCGCGACCGCGCCGACGATGATCCACGGCAGTCGCGAACTCGTCACGTTGCCCCGGCTCGATGCGGGCTGCTGGGCGGTGTGCACGCGCTCGGCCTGCTCGTGCGCCAGACGCTTGCGCGCGGGCACGGGAGCCGTCGCTGCAGTCACTGCGGGAACAAGGTTGGGCTCCTGCCCGCTCTGCCGGCGACGCACGCCGGGGACAGGGGCGTCGGCACGGGGCGTCGGCAGTGGCGCCGTCGGTGTCTCGCTCCCGCGCGCGCTTTCTGCACCGGTGTCGCCGTTGCCGGCGTCATCGGACAGCGGCCCAAACAGTTCCTCGAACGGATCTCTACTCACCCATCCACCCTAACTGTTCGATCTGCCCGCAAACATCTTCAACGGTCAGCAGACAGCCAGAAATCGGTCAATTTCAGCTCTTGATCAGGTGCATTTAGGCCTCGGACCGGCTCAGCCCGCTTCAGCTCCGGGCAAGTTCGCTCCGGATCGCGACCTCGCGGTCGCCAAATTCACGCACGCGTGACAGGTGTCGGTCCATCGCGCCGGAGTCCCGCAGCGCGAGCGTTCCCGGGTCGTTGCGTTCGATCCCGGCACGCCACCGGCCGGCAATCAGGTCCATGCGTGCGTCGACCGCGTCTACGACGTCGAGCGCGCTCACCCCGCCGTATCCCTCCGCCGCGATCTGCAGCCGCCGCACCGAATCCGCAACTGGAGTGGGGCGCAACAGTGGCACCCCTGACCACACGAGAAATGCCAGGTCATCGAGGGGGCGGCCGGGGCCAGCGCGGTCCCAGTCGATCATGCCCGCGAACTCGCCGCCCTGCACCACCCAGTTATACAGCCCGGGGTCGTTGTGGCAGATGATCTCGCCTTCACCGAGGGCCTGCACACCCTGCCGCCAGGCGACAGCTCCCGGGCGAAAGTCGGCGACGGCGTCGTGGAACCTGCGCAGCCACCCCGCAGCGGCGGCGAGCGCCGCATCGCTCGGGGCGGTCGTCTCGGGGTCAAGGGTGTCGCCCGGAAGGTAGTCGAGCACCTCACGGCCTTCGTCGTCGAGGCCGTGCACGCACGGAATTCCATCGAGGCCGCGCGCGTGCAGGTGCGCCAACAGACTGTGCACGGCTGGCGTCCACGGCCCAGTGGGCCGGTGCACGCGGGTTACATCGCCCGTGCGCACTCGCCAAACGCCGCCGGATCCCCCTGCAAGATGTTCGCTTTCCACATACTGACTGTAGAGGATGCGAGGCAGTGCGCGTGGCCGTGCACGCTAGGAGGGGAAGACGCGCGGCCCCCGCGGGACCTCAACCTCGGGTAAACCGTGGACTTCGACGTGCAGGCGCTCCATGTGGGCATCGAGTTCCGCCGCCAGGTCGGCGGCGTCCTTCAGGTCGCTCGTGAGCGAGTCGGGCACCTGGCGCGCGTACTTGTAGTAAATCTTGTGCTCGAGGCTGGCCCAAAAATCCATGGCGATCGTACGAAACTGCACTTCGACGGGCACGTCCACCCGCCCAGTTGAGAGAAACACGGGCACCGAGATGATCGCGTGCAGGCTCTGGTAGCCGTTCGACTTGGGCTCGGCGATGAAGTCTTCCACCTCGAGGACGGTGATGTCGTCTTGCTGGGTGAGCAGGTCGAACAGGCGGTACACGTCACGTCGAAACGCACACGTCACTCGCACGCCAGCGATGTCGTGAATGTTGGCTCGGATGTCTTCAAAGTCAGACCCGATGCCGCGCCGGTCGAGCTTCATCACGAGGCTGTCCACCGACTTCACCCGGCTCGACACGTGCTCGATCGGGTTGTACTCGTGCGTGTGCACGAACTCCTCGCGCAGAATCGACAGCTTCGTCTCGACCTCTTGCATGGCAAACCGGTACTCGAGGAGAAACCGCTGCATGCGGTCACCGAGTGCTTTCAGCGCGCTCGCCGAGATCGTAATCTCGTCTCCGGCTTCGCCATCAAACAAGGGAGCTGGCGCAGTTGCATCCGTAGTGCTCATATCTTGAGCGTAGCCCGCAACGGCGCGAGCTGCCTGGGCAAGATCCGGATCTTGGCTGTGTGTCGGTCACATCTACCGCTCGGATGACAGCAAAAAGGCGCGCAGCACGCCGATGGTTTCGGCGGGCTTTTCAGAGTGCACCCAGTGCCCCGCGCCCTTCATCGTCATGCGCCGGGTCTTGGGAAACAGCGCACGCATAGTCGGTTCATCGGCGTCAGTGACATAGCCAGAAAGCTCTCCCCCAAGCCACAGCACGGGGCCAGTAAAGCTCGCGCCCGCGGTGTCAGGAAACCCCATGACTGTTTCCAGCTCGGCACGCAGCATCGCGAGATTCGGCTCCCACGCGAAAGCGTCGCCGTCTCGCCTGAGATTCTGCAGCAGGAACCCGCGCACGCCATCGTTCGGGATGAGTTCTTTGAGCGCTGCCCCGGCGTCGGCACGCCGCTCAATCACGTTCAGGTCAACGCTTGCGAGCGATCCGAGCAGGTGCTGAAACTCGCCGCGACCGCCGTCGGCCGCGGCTGGAGCGATGTCGATGACGGCGAGCCGGCGCACAAGTTCGGGGTGCCGCAGTGCCAGCAGCATGGCGACTTTTCCGCCCATGGAGTGGCCCACTACGTCGACTGGCCCGGCCGCCGCAAAGTCGTCCCGCAGGTGTGCAGCCACGAGGTCTGCGAGTTCGGGGTATGAGAAATGTTCGGTCCACCCGGATTGGCCGTGATTGGGCAGGTCGATGAGCAGGCTCAGCGCCTCGGGTTCGAGCCCTGCCGCCACGCGTGTGAAGTTCTTGCCGCGCCCAAACAGGCCGTGCAAGAACACGACCCGGTGCGGCGCATCGGCGGGGCCAGTTTCGACGGCGTGGAGGGGGCTGCTCAGTTCGACGGTCACCCCTCCAATGTAGTAGTTTCAGGCGCCATCGTGCTCGGCACGAAACACGTGCACGAGCGCGTTCGCATGCCCGTGGCCCATGCCGAGATCCTTGAGCCCGCGACCTGGGCCATGTGTTTCTCACCCGCGTACGGGCGAAGGATCGCGATCCACTCGTCGATGCTCTTGCCGTACTTCGCCTCGATCGACGGGAAGTACGACTTGGGCCCCGTCACCGGGCCGGTCGCTTCGTCAGCCATCGCACACTCCTTTGTTCGTGCAGCTCGTGTTCGTTTCACGCTAACACGAGCGGAGCACTGCGGGTTGGAGCATGACGGCGCGGAGCCTGGTCGGCTACAGCTCTGAGACTTTGCCCGCCTCGACGTGCCAGCGACGGGTGAGGCTCACCGAGTCGAGCATGCGGCGGTCGTGGGTGACGAGCAGCAGCGCGCCCTCGTAGCCCTCAAGCGCCTGTTCGAGTTGCTCGATCGCTGGCAGGTCGAGGTGGTTCGTGGGCTCGTCCAGCACGAGCACGTTGACCCCGCGCGCCTGCAGCAGCGCGAGGCCCGCCCGCGTGCGCTCCCCCGGCGACAGCTCACCGGCCGCACGATTCACGTGGTCGGCCTTGAGCCCGAACTTGGCGAGCAGCGTGCGCACCTCGCCACTCGAATACTCGGGCACCTCCGCCTCAAAGACGTCCGCGAGCGGGCTCGTCCCTGTGAAGCTGGCGCGAGCCTGGTCGATCTCGCCGATCGCGATGGAGGCTCCCAGGGCCGCGGATCCGGAGCTCAGATCCTGCCGCCCCAGGAGTGCTCGCAGCAGCGTCGATTTGCCGGCACCATTGGGGCCGGTAATGCCGACGCGTTCGCCCGCATTCAGCTGCAGCGAGACAGGGCCGAACGTGAAGTCGCCCTGCTCGATGACGGCCTCATTGAGTGTCGCAACGACGCTGCTCGAGCGCGGGGCCGCCCCGATCGTGAACTCGAGCTTCCACTCCTTGCGGGGCTCCTCGACCTCGTCCAGGCGCTTGATGCGACTCTCCATCTGGCGCACCTTCTGAGCCTGCTTCTCGCTCGACTCTGTCATCGCGCGGCGCTTCATCTTGTCGCTGTCGGGGGCCTTCTTCATCGCGTTGCGCACGCCCTGACTCGACCACTCGCGCTGGGTGCGGGCGCGCGACACCAGGTCGGCCTTGGTCGCCGCGAACTGCTCGTAGTCGTCCCGGCGGTGCTGGCGGGCCACCTCGCGCTCGTGCAGGTAGGCGTCGTAGCCGCCCCCAAACAACGTGCTGCACCCCTGCGCCATATCGAGCTCGAAGACGCTCGTGACGCAGCGCGCCAGAAACTCGCGGTCATGGCTCACGAGCACGACGCCGCCGCGCAGACCACTCACGAACGCCTCGAGCTGCTCGAGACCCGCGAAGTCAAGGTCGTTCGTCGGCTCGTCGAGCAGCACGATGTCAAATCGCGAGAGCTTGAGCGCCGCGAGCCCCACGCGGGCCGCCTGCCCGCCCGAGAGCCCCGTCATCAGCGAGTCCGCGCCAACCTCCGTGAGCCCCAGCTCGTCGAGCGCCGCGGGCACTCGCTCCTCAAGATCGGCGGCCCCACTCGCGAGCCACCGATCGAGGGCCTCGGTGTACACGTCTGCCGGATCCGGATCCCCCGGCTTCTGCGCGCCCGTGTCGCCCAGGGCGATCGCGGCCGCGTCCATGTCCATCGTCGCCTTTGCGCAGCCCGTGCGGCGGGCGATGTATGCGGCAACGGTCTCGCCTTCGACGCGTTCGTGCTCCTGCGGCAGCCAGCCCACGAACGCGTCGGTGGGGGCACGGTGGATCTTGCCGGCCTGCGGCGCGAGGTCGCCGGCCAGAATGCGCAGCAGCGTGGATTTGCCTGCGCCGTTGACACCGACGACCCCGATCACGTCGCCGGAAGCAACGGTGAGGTTGACGTTTTCAAAGAGGGTGCGATGGGCGTAGCCGCCCGAAATCCCCTCGGCCACGAGCGTTGCAGTCATGCCTCAAGCCTAGAGCGTGTGGCCCGGGCTCAAGACATGACTGCTCGGAGCTTTTAGGAAATCGCCGTAGCCTCGAGCGACCCGGGCCCGGGGATGATCTCGCGCAGCAGGTCATCGAGGGTAACGACGCCCAGCAGGCGGTTCTGTTCCACCACGATTGCGATTTGCACGCGGCCCCGACGCATGCGTGCAAGCGCGTCATAGGCCGAGGTTTCAGGACCCACCGAGAGCGCCGGTCGAGAAATTTCGAGGGCCGCCGTGTCGGGGGCAACCGCGAGCGTGTCGCGCACGTGCACGACACGGCATGTGACGTCGTCTCCGACCAAGATGCGCAAGTGACCGGACTTCGCGGCAACATCCCGCACCTCGGCGACGCTGGCCGTCGTTGCCACCGTGGTGAGTTGACGGTCCGTGCGCACGATGTCGCCGACAGTGAGCGAGCTCAGGCTAATCACTTGCGAGATCGGCTCCGAGTACTGCTCGTCGAGCGTGCCCGCTGCGCGTGAGTGCGCCACGAGCTGACCGATCGTATCGGCATCTTGGCCACCGGCCGCAGCCTTCTCGACCGGTTCAACGCCGGAGGCCATCACGAGGCGGTTCGCGATGCGGTTGATCCACAGCAGAAACGGGCGCAGCGGCCACGTCATGGCGCGTGCGGCCGCGCTCGTCGCCTTCGCCGCGGTCTCGGGGTGCGCGATGGCCCACGACTTCGGCGCCATTTCACCGATCACGAGGTGCAAGAACGTGACGATGATGAGGGCAAGCATGAACGCGATGATGTCGGCGAGCACGTAGGGCAGACCCCACTGTTCAAACACCGGCGACAAGGCGTAGTCGATCGCGGGCTTCGTAATCGCGCCGAGTAGAAACGTACACGCGGTGATGCCAAGCTGGGCGAACGCGAGCATGACTGTGAGCTCGTTCATGCTGCGCAGCGCGGAGCGCGCCGAGGCGCTGTGCTCGGCTTCGGCTTCGAGGCGGTGGCGACGGGCCGCGAGCAGCGCGAACTCCACGATGACGAAGAACGCGCTCGCTAGGATCAGCGCGGTCGTGATGATGGCGACCATCCACCAGCTCATCGGTTCGTCTCCTTGGTAAGTGCGGTTTCGGCGTCCGTGTCTGTACTTGTGCCTGGATCGGCCTCGGGTTCGGGAGCGTCGAGGTCGATTTCGTGCAGCCGTACGATGATTTCTGAGGGCACTTGGCGCGCGACCGCGGTTGCCTCAATGTCGAGCCAGCGCTCCAGGTGCAGGCCCTGCAGCGCCTCTGCGGCGCGTTCGGGCAGGTTCACTCGTACCGTGGCACCCACTGGTACGAGGTCGCCGTACCTGCTGATCATGAGCCCGGCGATCGTCTCGGAGTCTTCCCTGGGCAGGTCATGCCCCAGGAGGCGTTCGATCTCGTCAAGGTGCATATCGCCGGGAAGGCGCCACCCCGCGTCCCCCAGGTCGGCGGCCTCTGCAATCTCGGCGTCGTGTTCGTCCGAGAGCTCGCCGATGATCTCCTCGGTGAGGTCCTCAACGGTCAGGATGCCATCAAAGCTGCCGTACTCGTCGACGACGCAGGCCAGCTCATTGCGGGTCTGCCGCATGCGTTCGAACGCAACTGGGAGCTGCATCGTTGTGGGAAGCACGACGGCCGCGCGCATGGCGCCGGATACCGGCGCATCATCCGCATACTCGCCTCGCAGCAGGTCGATCAGTTCGACCACGCCCACCGGGGTGTCGCGGTCATCGACGACCGGGTATCGGGTGTGACCGGTCGACATGAGAGCCAGCGCCTCACCCACCGTGGTCTCGGGGTTGACATAGTCAACTCGTGATCTCGGAACCATCGCGTGCTCGACGTCCCGGTCGGGGAAGTCGAGGATGCGGTCGATAATGATCGACAGATCTGCCGGCAGGTCACCGCTCTCACGCGACGCCTCGACGATCGCGCCGAGATCGTGCGCGGTCGCACTGGCGTCGACGTCATCGAGTGGCTCGATGCGCAGCAGCTTCAATAGTGCGTTGGCGGCTAGATCAAAGATCCGGATCAGCCAGCCAAAGATCGCGAGGTAGATGCGCGTGGGCGTCGCGAGTGCGCGGGCAAGCGGCTCGGGGCTCGCGATCGCTAGGTTCTTCGGATACAGTTCACCGAAAATCATCGTGACGATCGTGGCGAGCAGCAGCGCGCCCGTCGTGCCGATCAGCACAGAGGCGGTCGTGCTCAGCCCGGCGCCACCCAGTAGCGTGCCGATGGATTCACCGATGAGTGGCTCCGCCACGTATCCGATGAGCAGACCCGTCACGGTGATGCCCAGCTGCGCGCCCGACAACATGAACGACGTGCGCTTCGTGATGTCGAGCACGCGCTGAGCCTGCGCGTCACCGCGCTCTGCCTGTACCGCCATCTTCGTGCGGTCGACCGACATGTACGCAAACTCCTGCGCGACAAAGAAGCCACAGGCCGCGATGATCGCGAGCGTTACGAGAATGCCAAGAAGCAGTGTGAGTACTGCGACTAGCAAGTATGTTCACCCCCTCGAACAATGAGGGGGTGCGAAGATCGACCCTCCTGGTCAGAGCAGGGGCTTTTGTGGCTCACGGGGTTCT
Organism: Leucobacter salsicius M1-8; assembly: GCF_000350525.1. Taxonomy (GTDB): domain Bacteria; phylum Actinomycetota; class Actinomycetes; order Actinomycetales; family Microbacteriaceae; genus Leucobacter; species Leucobacter salsicius. The sequence continues at coordinate 26,855 of NZ_AOCN01000007.1, forward strand.
CTCTCGTGGGTCAGTTACAGGTGTCTGATCTAAAGTATCGGCGGTTGTCGAGAAGCCGATGTGAATTCTGTCGCATCGCTACAGCTTCTTGACGATGCTCGACTTCAGCTGAATCTTGCCGACTCCGGGAATCTTGGCGTCGATGTCGTGCCCGTCGCCGCGGTCGGCCGTCAGACGAATGCCGCGCACCTTCGTGCCGGCCTTCACGGCTCCCCCACCGCCGCCCGAGATCTTGACCGTCTTAACGACGGTGACGTCATCACCGTCAGCGAGTGGGTTGCCCACGGCGTCACGGATGACGTCGTCTTGAGCTGCGTCGGCATCGGTGTCATCCGAGGAGGCCGCAGCCCACTCGTGGCCGCACATGGGGCAGGTCAGCAGCGCACCCGATTCGTAGGTGTACTCAGCCTGGCACTCGGGGCAGGGAGGAAATTCCGCTTCGACTGATTCGGTCACAACACTCACGGTCCTTGATTCGGTGGGGGCTGCCCGAAGGCAGGCATTGCTTCATTCACCATACCGATGATCGTGAGCGCACGAGCGCCAGCCGGACTAGTAGTACCTCCTGATCCGTACCCAATTTCCGCAGGGTTGAGTCGATCCGAGGCGCACCCCGCAGCACGGCGGCTGCGGCCGAGACTCCCAATCTCGCTGGGCTGACTCGTAGGCGTTCATGTAGATTTCACAATCACAGCAGCAGGCCCCCATTGAGGCCAGTCGGACTTCGAGGGAGGTCGCACGGGGTGCGGTGAGGTCACGAAATGCTCGCGAGAAGCGGTGACTCCCGTCACAACCAAACGTGTTCAGTTGACGTAAGACGTAGCAAGCGAGGCATTCACCTGCATTGGGCTGGACCATTGCCGAAACAGTATCTTGAACAATCTGTTCGGCGACGTCGGCGATAGATGTTGTGTTCATGCCGGTATGGTCACACGAGCCACCGACATCGCCGGATCGAGCCCCGCTCGTATGCACCGGGGGGCTCCAGGTCCCTGGGACTCAGCACTCCGCGCGCATGGACCAGTGTGGCGGGCCCTCGGCGGGCGTGGAGTGATGCACGACCTGAAATTGCATCCGCTCATACAGCGCCACGTTGCGCGCGTCCGAGGTCTCGAGGGTCACCGCAGTGGCCCCGGCCTCACCAGCCAGCTGGAGACCCCGCGCGATCAGAGCCGCGCCCACCCCGCGGCCGCGATGTACCCGACAAACGCCAATGGTTTCGAGACGCCACGCGTCACCGCTCGCGTCGTCGGGTTCGTTCGTCTCGCCCTGAGCGAGCCGCGGGAGGCGGTCGCCGTGCAGCGCGATGATGCGCTGCATCACCGCCGCATCGGGATCCGGCGCGTTTGGCGGCAGCAAGGCGATGACGCCCGCAAGATCCTCGGTCACCAGGACGACGCCGTGCGCGTGTGCGTGGCGCAGATAGAGCTCCTGCAGCTCGCGCAGGCGAGCTGAGTAGTCGTGCTCAGGGATCACCCAGCGCGTCCAGGCGTAATCGGCAAACGCCTCGGCCAGGGTGTCCGCGGCGCTGGCGAGGTCGTCGTGCCGGGCCCGGCGGATTGCTGCGGACTCCTGAACTGCCTGGTGCGTCGTCATCGCACCAGCCTATGGCGATCCACGGCTCGACGAAGGCCATGCCCTGTGCTGTACTGAATCATGGCATGGCTCAAGCAGTACCGCGCAACGGGGGCCGACCCCCTGTTCGGCCGCCCCACGCGAGCACATCACGGCGTCGCGATGGAGGGCTATTTCTGGCGCATCACTGACCCCGACACGGGACGCGTCATCATTGCACTCTGCGGTGCAAACGTGGGGCCCCAGGGCCCCTGGGCCACGATCGGGCTGGCCGCATGGCCCGCTGGGTTCCTGCGCGCTGAAGCGCGAGACGGAGCTTGGACTGATCCGGATCGGCTTGGCGTGCGAGGCGGCACCGGCGCTGGCACACACACAGCCGCGTTCGCAGCAGATGCGCAGCGTCTTCGCGTCAACCTGGGCGACGACGCCCGCCTCGAAGCCGAGTTCCACGGCTTACGCCCCTGGCCGCACCGCATGCTGGGCAGTTCGAGCGTCTTCCACATGGTGCCGGGCCTGAATCAGTATTGGCATCCGTGGCTGCTGGGTGGCAAGGCTTCCGGATCGGCCGTGCTGGGCGACACGGTTTGGGAATTTCGTGACGCCGACGTGTATGCCGAAAAGAATTGGGGCCGCGAGGGATTTCCCGAGTCCTGGTGGTGGGGGCAAGCGCAGGGATTTGAGGAGCCCGGCGCGTGTGTGGCCTTCGCTGGCGGAATCGTCACCGCTGGGCCAATGCGGCTGGAGGTCACGGCGCTCGTCGTGCAATTGCCCGATGGCAAGGTCGTGCGATTGGGAAATCCGGTGGTGAGCCCCGTGCGGACTCATACTTCGGACGAACGCTGGTCGCTGTCGGGGCGCGGCTATGGGTGGCGCATCGAGGTCGAGGCGTCGGCACCCATGGATCAGGCGTTTGTGTTGCCCGTGCCGTTACCGAGCGAACACCGCAATGTGGCCGGCGATCTGGAGCATCTCGCCGGTGACCTCACCGTGCGCGTGCATCGGTTCGGGCGGCACGTGTGGACCGGTCACACCTCGCTCGCTGCCCTCGAACATGGGGGTCTTGACCGGGCCCGAGCCGAGCTGCGTCGTCGCGGGCTCGACGAGGGGTTATCGTCGGCGCCGCCGGTCAAAGAGGACTAGCAGGCGGAACGCACGCTCCCAGGCGAGGGCCGAGATTGTTCAACGCGAACGCCTGCGACCTTTGTTGCGCTCAAGGACACGACCGCAGACATAACTAAGGCCACGGAATGTAGTGAGAATGACCGTTCCACGAGCCGTGCTCTGACAGTGGCCTGAATCGCAACGTCGTAAACTCGTGGTGAAAATCTCGACGTTCGCGCTCGGTCATCGCTTCAGTATGACGACGAGCAGATGCTCCATCGTCATTGCCAAAGACCATGCCTGTCATCGCTCGAGTACTGGTCCAGATCGAAAACGTCGACACCGTCCTTGGCAAACGGATGGCCGCCATGGCCAGCGTTGCCTCCGGATGGTCACGAATCTGGCATTCGACTGGGCGACCCCACCGTATGAATCGAGGCAGTTCGAACAGGCGCATTCGAGCCAATGTCACCGCGACCACAGGTTCCTCCTGTCGCATTCGCTCCCCCACGTTGGGCAATTGGGAGAATTCACGCACTTCTCCCCAGCGGCGCAGAAACTCGAGCCTGACATGCCAGCCTGCACTCAATTTGCGACCGAACGGGTGCTCGGCGAGAAAATCAACAAGCGCTGATTCGTCTTCCCACTCTGCGAAGACGGCAATCCGCCGCAATTGCATCCGGTGAGGGGGAAACGATCGCCGCTCCCAACTCCATCCCGGCGAGCACTTCAATGTGGCGAAGCCCGGGATACTTCGGAGACCGCAGGAGCCCACCTATTGCCATACGCAGAGGCATGTGAGCCAAATGGAATGAGTAGAAAGTCATCTATGGTTGCTCTCACTCATTGTCTTCATCTCCTGATTTTCGTAGCGGCGCTACGCATGCGTCAATTGAACAGGAGCCACCTCGCACACGGTAGTCGCGCAAGATCAGCCCTTCCCGAAAGCTATCAAACCAGTACGGCCCGGGTTCCGGGCACCTCCAAGATGCTGAATGCGCGCGAACGAGGCTCCGGCGTATCATCGGGCTATGAGTGACACCGACCCGGTCACTACCATTACCGGGCGCCACGGGGTGCTGATCGAGAACGATCTCGCTCGTCGTCACAATCATTGTCGTGATGTTGATCCACTAAGTGAACGGGGCTCGGCATGGCATCTCACGAGACGAACGGCGTGACACTCGGGGTCGAGTACTTCGGCGACGAGACCGCGCCGCCGGTTATGTGCGTAGGAGGAACGACCATGCTCTCCTGGCCAGACGCGCTCTGCGAGCACCTCGCGCGCGGCGGTCGGCACGTCGTTCGTTATGATCTGCGCGATTCCGGCGAGTCGACCACCGGCGACCCTATGAAGCCGACGTGCACGCTGCGCGACCTGGCATCCGATGCCGCAGCTCTTGCTCGAGAATTCAGCAGCCGCAGCGTTCATCTAGAGGGAATTGGAGTCGGAGGGATGGTGGCTCAAGTTGCCGCGCTTGATCACCCTGAGGTGTTCTCGGCGCTCACCCTGATCGGAACGCGCCCCGTCGCACCGGGCCCGGTCGACGACGACGACCTACCCGACCACGATGAAGCGACGATGGGCCGCCTGTTCTCGCGGACGGCCCCCGCCTGGGCCGATCGTGACGCCGTCACGGAGTACATGGCTGCCGGTGCGAGCATTCTCGGCAACGATCCCAGCGCGGCGAGAGCGGTCACCGCACGCACCTGGGACCGCACCCCAAGCGCATCGCCCGCTATCCACATGGCTAATCAGTTAGGGACTATGTTCTCCAGACTCGATTGCGAGCCGCGCTGGCGGGAGCGCCTCAGCTCACTCGCGATGCCCACGCTGGTCGTACATGGTCGTCGAGACCCGTTCTTTCCACTCGGCAACGGTGAGGCACTTGCCCGGCAGATCCCTGGCGCACGGCTCCTTGTACTCGATGACGCCTCAACAGCAATTCCCGACTCGGCTGCCGGCGACGTCGCGGACGCCATGTTGGAGCTGTGAAATCGGAAGTTCCCGTTAGGCACCGCTGAACTCGGTATCGACTCGGGTCACAATGTCTCAGCGAGCACCTATTTCTCGTTGCAGGAGAGCCAGACCCACAAGCAAAACACCCCTCCACCAAATCGTGAAGGGGTGCTGCAATCGATCAACGTCCTAGACGTTAAACCGCCACTCGCAGACGTCGCCGTCCTGCATGATGTATTCCTTGCCTTCCATGCGGGCCTTGCCCTTGGCACGAGCCTCAGCCACCGATCCGGTCTCGACCAGGTCTTCGAACGAGATGATCTCGCCCTTAATGAAGCCCTTTTCGAAGTCGGTGTGGATCGCGCCGGCGGCCTGCGGGGCGGTTGCACCCTTCGGGATCGTCCAGGCGCGAGCCTCCTTGGGGCCTGCGGTGAGGTACGTCTGCAGGCCAAGCGTGTCGAAGCCCACGCGCGCGAGCTGGCTGATGCCGCTCTCTTCCTGACCGATCGATGCGAGCATCTCGGCGGCGTCTTCCTCATCAAGCTCGATGAGCTCGCTTTCGATCTTGGCGTCCAGGAAGATCGCCTTTGCGGGCGCTACGAGGGCAGCAAGCTCCTCGAGGCGCGCGGAATCCTGGAGCACATCCTCGTCGACGTTGAAGACGTAGAGGAACGGCTTAGCAGTCAGCAGGCCGAGCTCGCTGATCTCCGTGAGGTCGATGTCGGTCTGCGACAGCAGCTTGCCCTCATCGAGCGCGGCGCGTGCAGCCTTCGCGGTCGCGACGACCGACGCATCGATCTTGCGGTTCTTGAGCTCCTTCTCAAAGCGCACGAGGGCCTTGTCGAGGGTCTGCATGTCGGCGATGATCAGCTCGGTGTTGATCGTCTCCATGTCGCTCGCGGGGTTCACGTCACCGTCGACGTGAATGACGTCGGGGTCTGAGAAGCCGCGCACGACCTGAGCGATGGCGTCGGCCTCGCGAATGTTGGCGAGGAACTGGTTGCCGAGCCCCTCACCCTCGCTCGCGCCGCGCACGATGCCGGCGATGTCGACGAAGCTGACGGGTGCGGGCAGCAGGCGCTCCGAACCGAAGATCTCAGCGAGCTTGTTGAGCCGGGGGTCAGGTAGGTTGACGACGCCAACGTTCGGCTCGATCGTGGCGAACGGATAGTTCGCTGCGAGCGCGTCGTTGTGCGTAAGAGCATTGAACAGGGTCGACTTGCCAACGTTGGGCAGTCCCACGATTCCGATAGTTAGAGCCACGAGGGATCATTCTACCTTCCCACGCCCGAGAGCGGGCGCCGGAAGGCATTTGGGCCGTTTGAGCCGTCAGATCGCAGCCCGGGCGCGCTGATCCGGATCATCCCGCTGGTGGCCAGATCCCAATCACGAAGCAGAGCACCACGATCGTGACGAGTTCATGCGCACAGTTCATAACGGTGAGCGCAGGCGGGCGCCCTTCAAACGCGTCGTGCGTGATGAACCGGGCGGCAGTGAGTCCTGCCCAGAGCAACACTCCGGTGAGCAGCGCCGCGACAAGAAACGAACCTCCGTAGAAGGCGTAGGCGATCCAAATCGCGCCAGCGAGCACCCACGATGTGATGAAGCTCACGACGAGCGTCACGAGGATTGGGCCGACGGCAGACGCACCGCTTCCCGGTGACACTTTCGCGAGGCGCATCCATGCGTTGCCGAACACCTTTGGCGTATACCAAATTGCGCCGACAATCATTGTTGATAGCGTCGCCACGGCGACCGCCCAATAGTTAATCTCGGGAATCATGAGTACGCTCCTTCGCGTCTGGATCCAACGCCGGTACAAATGCGGATGTAGTTAGTGTTACACCGAACCACCGACGTGGGTAGATCTCATCTCCTGGACATTTCGGTATCCCTTGGAGCTGGGTGTCGGTTCTGTATGGCACGCTGGAGCTGTGCCCGTAGACTTCACCGCCATCGATTTCGAGACCGCCAATGGACACGCTTCTTCAGCGTGCTCGGTAGGGCTGGTGCGGGTGCGCGACGGGCAGGTGGTCGAGCGCGCTGACTGGCTCATCAAGCCGCCCGCCTCGCACGCCGAGTTTCAGCACTTCAACATCAAGATCCACGGCATCACCCCCGCGATGGTCGAGCACGCCCGCGAGTGGGCTGAACAATTGGACGACCTGCGCGACTTCCTGGGCGACGATGTCGCAGTGGCCCACAATGCCAGCTTCGACATGGGTGTGATCCGTTCGGCCTGTGCCGAGACCATCACGCCCATCCCCAAGCTGCGCTATCTCTGCAGCGTGCAGGTCTCGCGCAAGACGTACGATATTCCGTCGCACCGCCTCCCTTTGGCCGCCGCGGCCGCCGGATACGGCGAGTTCGCACACCACAATGCGAGCGCCGACGCCGAGGCCTGCGCCGCAATCGTGATCGACGCGGCCAGACGCCACGGTGCCGCGAACATCGCTGAACTCGTGAAGGCCACGGGCGTCAAGCTCCACGCGCTCAAGGCGATCCCGCTCAAGCTGTAGCCTCGCTGCGCTGCCTAGATCCGGTACATTCAAGCGCCGGATCAGGGAGTTTTCATACTCGCGGCCATCGTCTCGAAGCGTTGCCACCGGCCCCTGCCACCGACCGTTGTCGGTGGTCGCCGATAGCGTTGACGCGACATCAATTCGAAAGGCCGGGACTCCTATGAATGCCCTCGTCATCACCCTGCTCGCGGTCAACGCGCTGCTCCTGATTGCCCTGCTGGTGATCGTTATCGTGCGCACGAAACATGGAGCAGCTGGCACGTTTGCGGGCCCCAGTTCGCTTGGCCCCGAGCTACGCCAGGAGTTTGGTGGGCTTCGAGGAGAACTCGGCCAGGCCATGGCGACCGGGCAGCAGCAGCTGGATGCCCGGTTGCATGCCGTCGCCACGTCACAGGCCGAGGAGCTCGCGCGCGACCGTGAAGCCCGCGCCAACGCGAGCTTCGAGCAACGCGAACTCATTGAGCGCTCACTCGCCGGGCTAAACGACCGGATGCATGCATCGTCACAGGCGACCATGCAGGCGCAGATGGAGTTCATGCGCTCCATCGAGGCCCGCTTCGAGAAGATGCAGCTCGGCCAGCGCGAGGAACTCGACAAGCTGCGCCTCACACTGGGCGGGGAGCTCGAGAAGCTCCGTCAGGGCAACGAAGCCAAGCTCGAGAAAATGCGGGAGACCGTCGACGAAAAGCTGCAGGGCACGCTCGAGAAGCGCCTGGGCGAGTCGTTCAAGCTGGTGAGCGACCGGCTCGAGCAGGTGCAGAAGGGTCTCGGCGAGATGCAGACGCTTGCCTCAGACGTGGGCGGGCTCAAGCGCGTGCTCACAAACGTGAAGAGCCGCGGCAGCTGGGGAGAGGTGCAGCTTGCACGTCAGCTCGAAGACATGCTTACCCCAGAGCAGTATCAGGAAAACGTGGCCGTGCGCCCCGACTCAGCCGAGCGCGTCGAGTTCGCGGTCAAGCTGCCGGGCCGCGACGACAACAACGTGCCCGTGTGGCTGCCGATCGACTCGAAGTTTCCGCAGGAGGACTACGAGCGACTCTTGGACTCGCAGGAGACCGGCGATAAGGAAGCGATCGAGGCCGCGGGACGCACCGTCGAGAAGGTCATTCTGGCCCAGGCGAAGCTGATCCACGACAAGTACATCCACCCGCCGTTCTCCACCGACTTCGCCATCATGTACCTGCCGACAGAGGGGCTCTTCGCCGAGGCCATCCGTCGACCCGGCCTCGCCAGCAAGCTCCAGCTCGACTATCAGGTCACGATCGCCGGCCCCACAGTACTCATGTCGCTCCTCAACAGTCTCCAGCTCGGGTTTCGCACGCTCGCAATCGAGCAGCGAAGCTCTGAAGTGTGGAAGGTGCTGGGCGCGGCCAAGGCCGAGTTCCAGAAGTATGGTCAGGTCTGGGACAAGCTCGAGAAGCAGCTGGCCACCGCCCAAAACACGGTGCAGCAGGCGGGCGTGCGCACCCGCGCCGTCGAGCGTTCGTTGCGCCAGGTGGAGACACTCGAGGTCGCGATACTTGAGGACGCGCCTTCCGAGGTAGAGGTGTCGGAACCGTCACTCGGCCAGTCGTCGCTCGGGTTCGATGAGCTGTTCGAGGCCAAGAACGCATAGCCGCATCCGAGGTATTCGCTTCGACCCCCAGAAACACTTCACCCCCGGTGCTCGATCGAGCACCGGGGGTGAAGTGTTGGTACGGCTAGTGCCGCGGGGCATACGCCGAAATTAGTTCCAGCGCGTGGGATCCATGTCGCTGATGACGTGGCGGATGGTGCCCGAGTGGGCACGCATGACGATGCTCTCGGCGCGCACGAACGGGCCGCGGCGCTGCACGCCGTCGACGAAGTCGGCCGAGGTGATGCCAGTGGCCACGAAGTAGCAGTTGTCGCTGGCAACGAGGTCGTTGGCCTCGAGCACGCGGTCGAGGTCGTGGCCGGCGGCGAGGGCGCGCTCGCGCTCCTCGTCGTCCTTGGGCCACAGGCGTCCCTGGATCACACCGCCGAGTGCCTTCACAGCACACGCGGTGATGATGCCCTCGGGCGTGCCACCGATGCCAACGCACATGTCGATGCGTGAATCCCAGCGAGCCGCGTTGACGCCACCAGCGACGTCGCCGTCCATGATGAGGCGAGTACCGGCGCCAGCCGCACGAATGTCAGTGATGAGCTGCTCGTGGCGGGGGCGGTCGAGTACGGCAACGCGAATGTCAGACACGTCAACGTTCTTGGCGCGAGCCAGCGCACGAATGTTCTCGCCGATGGGGCGGTTGATGTCGACAACGCCAACGCCCTCGGGGCCACACACGAGCTTGTCCATGTAGAACACGGCCGAGGGGTCGTACATGCTGCCGCGATCGGCCACTGCGATCACCGAGAGCGCGCCGGGGCGTCCCTCGGCAGCGAGGCGCGTGCCGTCGATCGGGTCAACCGCGACGTCGCACTCCGCGCCCTCGCCGTTGCCAACCTGCTCGCCGTTGTAGAGCCAGGGAGCGTCGTCCTTCTCGCCCTCACCGATCACGACGGTGCCGTTCATGTTGACGGTGGAGAGGAAGCGACGCATAGCGTCGACTGCCGCGCCGTCGGCCGCATTCTTGTCGCCGCGTCCGATCCAAGGCGTCGCCCGCATTGCTGCCGCCTCAGTCGCTCGCACCAATTCCATTGCGAGGTTACGGTCGGGCTGCCAATCGCCAAGAGATCGTGGTTCAGTCATGGGCTCAAGTCTACCGCGTAGACTGTTGTGCAAACGCGGTCCAGCGCCGAACCGTGCTAAATGGAATCTGTGGCGTAGTCGACACACCCTCACAACCCAAGGAGCCCTTCAATGGCCGTTGCAACCCCGGAACAGTACGCAGCAATGCTCGACACCGCAAAAGCCGGAGCCTTCGCGTTCCCCGCGGTGAACGTGTCCAGCTCGCAGACCCTTAACGCTGCCCTGCAGGGTTTCGCTGAGGCCGGGTCCGACGGCATCATTCAGGTGAGCTTCGGCGGCGCCGATTACTTCGCTGGTCACACTGTCAAGAACCGCATCGGTGGTGCACTGGCGTTCGCCAAGTATGCCGAAGAGGTCGCCAAGGCCTACGACGTGACCGTCGCCCTGCACACCGATCACTGCCCCAAGGAGCACCTGGACGGCTTTGTTCTGCCGCTGCTCGCCGCCAGCGAGGATCGCGTGAAGAACGGCGACGGCCTGCCCTACTTCCAGTCGCACATGTGGGACGGCTCCGCTGTGCCCCTCGCCGAGAACCTGGAGATCGCGAAGGGACTGCTGCCCCGCATGGCTGCGGCCGGCATCATCCTCGAGGTCGAGATCGGCGTCGTCGGTGGTGAAGAAGACGGCATCGTGAACGAGATCAACGACAGCCTCTACACGACCCTCGAAGACGGCATCGCCACGGTCGAGGCGCTCGGCCTCGGCGAGCAGGGTCGCTACCTTACCGCCCTCACCTTCGGCAACGTGCACGGCGTGTACAAGCCCGGTGGAGTGAAGCTGCGCCCCGAGCTGCTCGCAGAGATTCAGGCAGGCCTCGCCGCAAAGTACGGCACCGCAGCGAAGCCCCTCGACCTGGTATTCCACGGCGGCTCGGGCTCGTCGGCAGAGGAGATCGCCGAGGCCGTGCGTAACGGTGTCATCAAGATGAACATCGACACTGACACCCAGTACGCGTTCTCGCGTCCCGTCGTCGACTTTGTCATGAAGCACTACGACGGCATGCTCAAGATCGACGGCGAGGTCGGCAACAAGAAGCAGTACGACCCCCGCGCCTACGGCAGGGTCGCAGAGTCCGGTATGGCCGCTCGCATCGCCCTCGCCGCTGAGCAGCTCGGCTCGGCCGGCAAGTCAGTGAGCGCGTAGTGACGGACGGCCCGGCCACCCCGCAGGAGCCTGCTGCGTCACCGCAGCCGACTCCTGAGCAGCCCGCGACACCCGCCCCGGCAGAGCGCCCGCGTCCCGCGTTTGGGGAGCTCGCGCCCGAGGGCTGGGAGTGGAAGCCTGAGGTCGCCAACGCAGCCTCGGGCACCAGCTCAACTTCCCCGGCCCACGGCGGATCCGGCGCAGCAGCGGCCCCCGCGGCGAGCCCCACGCTCCCCGGTGTGCCTCATAATCTCGGCGCTGGCCTGCCCAAGCGCGGCGGCGCGAAGTCCGCTACGGGCGCACGCGCAGGCAAGAGTTCCGGATCCGGAACCGCTGGCGCAGCTGGCACCGGTGCAGCCGGCACCGGCCCCCAGCAACCCAGCACGCCAGGTTCCCCCTATCGCGCAGATGCGCCGGCCGCCGCGCCGCGCGCGGCCGCGCAGGTGCCGGGCGCCCCGAGGCCCCGCATGGTTGATCGTGTGTTCACGATCGGGCTGCTGGTGCTGGGTGGGCTCTCGACGCTCAGTATGGTGCAGTCGCTGTTCGCGCTCGAATCGCAGATTCGATTGACCGCGACGATGATCGGTCTCGATCACGCCACACTCGCATCGTGGGTCGGGCCGCTCGGCACGATCGGCGGGATCGTGGTGCTTGCGCTGTTTGCGGTGACGCTGATCTTCTCGATCCAGCGCATGCGCGCGGGCAAGCTGGCGTTCTGGGTGCCGCTCACCGCAGGCGTCATTGCGGTGCTGATCGTGGCGATTCTTCCCGCGATCGCGATGCTCGCGGGTGCACCCGAGATCATGCAGCAGTTTGAGACCGATCCCAATGGGTCGCTCGACAAGATGCTTGAGTACATGCGCACGATGCAGCCGTAATCACGGCGCTCGTTGGCGGCCTGGGCTTCTCGATTTCGAGGAGCCCAGGCCGCTGTGGTTTGCGGGTGCTCGCATCTGTGCGTGCGCGCCGCCGCTGCGATGTCGGTGGCTCAAGATAGCCTGTGCCCATGGATTCAACGACGAACTCCTCTCCAGCACGCCTCCCGCGTAGCGTGATTGCGCGCTATGCCGCGGGCTCCCTCGGCACGGGCGGGTTTGCGACGCTGCCCGGCCTCGTGCTCGTGTACTACATGACCGACTCCCTCGGCATTGCCGCCCTCGTGGCGGGCGGCATCATCACGCTCGCCAAGGTGTGGGACGTGCTCATTGACCCGGTGATTGGTGCGCTGAGCGACCGCGCGCTTGCACGCTCCGGATCACGGCGCGGCCCCATGCTCGTGGGCGCCATTGGCCTCCCCGTCGCATTCGCCCTCACCTTTGCGGTGCCACCCGGACTCTCACCCCCGCTGGCGGCGGGCTGGGTGCTCGTCGCATTTGTCGCCGCGGCCACCTGCTTCAGCCTGTTTCAGGTGCCCTACATTGCGCTGCCCGCCGAGCTCACCGATGGCTACAACGAACGCACTCGACTGCTCACCTGGCGCGTCGTCGTGCTGACCTTTGCGATCCTGCTATTTGGGGCGGGCGGGCCAGAGCTCCGCGGGCTGTTCCCCGACAACGCCTTCGCCGGCTATCTCACGATGGGCGTTGTTGCGGCGGTCGTACTCGGGGTGGGGCTCTCGATCGCGTCCACTGTGGCTCCACGGGGCGGCGGGTTCGGTGAGGCGGTCCCTGGTGCCACCAACGCAAGCAGAGTCTTCACGCTGTCGCATTACCGCGACGGGCTTGCGGCACTGCGCGAAAGTCAGCCCTTTCGGGCGCTCCTACTGACGTTTGTGCTGCAGGGGCTCGCGACCGGCATGATGCTGGCGAGCGCTCAGTTCGTCGCTCGCTGGATTCTCGGAGATGAGGGCGCCGTCACCCCGCTGTTCGCGGCGCTCATTGCACCTGCACTGTTTGTCGCCCCACTCTGGGGCAAGCTTGCCGAGCGCGTCGGCAAGGAGCGCGCGTTTCGCCTCGCCAGCACGCTGTTTCTCGTGGCGGCCATCGTGTTGACCGCCATGATCTGGGTACCCGGGTGGTGGATCCTCGCCCCGGTAGCGCTCGCCGGCGCAGCCTACGCAGGCATGCAGTCCCTCCCGATGGCGATGCTGCCCGACGTCATCGGCCACGATGCTGACGCGCGCGAGGGCCGCGACGGTCGCAGCGGTCAGGCAGGCCGGGCCGGGGTGTTCGGCGGAGTGTGGACGGCGGGTGAGACCGCGGGAATGGCGCTGGGCGCGACGATCCTCACGGTGATGTTGGCGGCGTCGGGCTACATCGAGTCTGTCGCCGGCGCATCGGTGTCGCAGCCGGCGAGCGCCGTTGTGAGCATTGCGCTCTCGTTCAGTGTCGTCCCCGCGCTGCTCATGGTGGTGAGTCTCGCGGCCCTCACCCGGTACCGACTGCGGGAGTCCGACATCACCTCGGCGGCATCACCTACGGCGGGAGAGCTCTCGTGACGCCTAATGGCCCGACCGCGTTGGGCTCCCGCAGCGAAGAGATCCTCGCGGAGCTTTGGCGCCTTCGCGAGCGGGACGCCCCTACGCACGGTGGCCGCCTTCTGTCGTATGTGTACGACTCCGGTCGCGCAGAGCTCGATGCGCTCGCGGGCGCTGCCGCCGAGCTCGCACGCCCGGTGAACGGGCTAGATCCCACCGCGTTCCCCTCTATCGCGGCAATGGAGGGCGACCTCGTCCGGTTCATGCGGCGAGCGCTCGGCGGTGCCCTTCGTCGCCCGTTCGATGGCGGCCCCGTTGTCGGCAGCGTCACCAGCGGTGGAACCGAGAGCTGTCTGCTGGCGGTGAAGACGGCCCGAGACCTGTGGCGTGCGCGACAGCAGACTGACGATCCTGTGCGGCGACCCATGCCTCGCATCGTTGCCCCCGAAACCGTGCACGCGGCATTTCGCAAGGCCGCCCTGGCCTTTGGCCTCGAGTTCGATGGCGTCCCGTGCCAGCCGGACGGCTCGGTCGCGGCCGCCGACATCGTCTCCCGGTTGGGAAGCGATGTCGCGCTCGTGGTCGTCTCAGCCCCCGCGTATCCGAGCGGCTTCCTTGACCCGGTCGGCGAGGTCGCGGCGGCGGCGAAGGCCCGGGGCATATCGTGCCACGTTGACGCCTGCTTTGGCGGGCTCGTGCTGCCGTGGTGGCCCGGACTCCCTCTGTGGGACTTTCGGGTTCCCGGCGTCACGAGCATGTCCGCCGATCTGCACAAGTTTGGGTATGCCCCGAAGGGGGTATCGGTGCTGCTGCATCGTGGCAGAGTGCGACACCGCGCGCAGTTCTTTGCAACGACGCGTTGGCCGGGGTATCCGGTGGTCAATCCCACGCTCTTGGGGTCGCGGTCGGCCTCGCCGCTTGCGGCCGCGTGGGCGATCACTCGCAGGCTCGGCGACGACGGGTTCGCTGATCTCACGCAATCGTGTGTGCGCAGCGTTTCGGCCATCGTCGCGGCAGTGCAGGGTTCACGCGAGGCCTGGTCAGCGCGGCCCGGAATTCCTGGCCTCGCCATTTGGGGCTCCCCGACCGGGCCCGCCGTAGCGCTCGTCGCCGATGAGTCGGTGCCGCCGAGCGAGCAAGTCGACCCGCATCACCTGGCCGACGAAATGGCACGCCTTGGCTACCGGTTGCAGCACCAGCCCGGGTTCACCCAGGCGAACGGAGTGCGGCTGCCCCACAGTGTGCACCTCACGATAACCCCGGTGACCGAGGGCACACTGGCTGGCCTCATCACAGCCATGCGCACCGCGGCAGATGCGGTGCGCGGCAAGCCAGCGGCGAACCCGTGGCTCGAGCTGGGGGCGCTCAAACTTCTGGGTTACGGGAGCGCGGCCGTGCGTTCCCGGGTCCCCGGTCCCCGCGTGGCCTGGCTCATCCTCCGGGTCGCGGGCGCGGGAGGCTCCTCGTTGCCGGGCAACATGGCACCGCTCATGGCGCTCGTGGAGCTGCTTCCCGCGCCGGTCGCCGAGGCGCTGCTCACCGAGTTGATCGCGCGCGTCAGCGAACCGTAGTGAGGCGCCGGAACAGCTCCCGAAATATCACTCACTCCGGAGAAATCCAAGACGATTCGTCCTGTCTTGTTGGATTCTCCGGAGTGAGTGAACGCGCGTTAGCGGACGCGGCCGCCGAGAGCTCGCGCGTCGGTGTTGCCCGACGCGTCCTGGCGCAGCTCCTTGGGCAGTGAGAACACGAGGTCTTCCTCAGCGGTCATGACCGCCTGGATGTTCTCGTAGCCCGCGTCAACGAGATCGTCGAGCAGCTCCTGCACCAGCACCTCGGGGGCCGAAGCACCGCTCGAAACGCCAATCGTCTCTACGCCGTCGAGCCACTCCTGCTTAACCTCATTCGCGTAGTCGACCAGGTATGCCGCCTTGGCGCCATACTCGAGCGCGACCTCCACGAGGCGCACCGAGTTTGAGGAGTTACGCGAACCGATGACAAGCACGAGATCGGCCTTCGGCGCGATCTCCTTGATGACGCCCTGGCGGTTCTGCGTCGCGTAGCAAATGTCCTCGCTCGGCGGATCCTGCAGGTTCGGGAACTTCGCGCGCAGCCGGCGCACGGTCTCCATCGTCTCGTCAACCGAAAGCGTGGTCTGCGAGAGCCACACGAGGTTGTCGGGGTCCTTCACCTCAAGCGTGTCGACGTCGGCGGGTGAGTTGACGATGGTGACGTGATCCGGAGCCTCGCCAGCCGTGCCCTCGACCTCTTCATGCCCCTCGTGGCCGATCAGCAGAATTTCCATGTCCTGGCGTGCGAAACGCACCGCCTCGCGGTGCACCTTGGTGACCAGCGGGCACGTCGCGTCGATTGCGTGCAGGCCGCGATCGTCGGCCTCGCTCACGACGGCCGGCGACACACCGTGCGCCGAGAACACGACGTTGGCGCCCTCAGGCACCTCGTCGACCTCCTCGACAAAGATTGCGCCCATCTCTTCGAGTGTGCGCACTACATGCACGTTGTGCACGATCTGCTTACGCACGTACACGGGCGCGCCGTAGCGCTCGAGCGCCTTCTCTACCGCGACGACGGCGCGGTCGACTCCGGCGCAGTAGCCACGCGGCGCGGCGAGCAGCACGCGCTTCTCGCCTGACACCGGAACATTCTTAAGTCGACCTTCCTGGCGGCGCACACGCGGCATCGCCAGGCTCACAACGGGCGCACCAAGGGTGCGCGGGTTCGGGGTCTGAGCAGTCACGGTCATGGCCTCGAGTCTACGCGTCGGGTCTGTGCATCGGGTCAGAGCGTCGGGGATGAACGTGGGTGCTGGCGAGCCTCGACGTCGGTGGCTAAAGCTAGGCTTACGCACATGGCTGAGGCAGCAAACTCCCCCGCGACCCGCGACACCCCGTGGCCCGTCGCCCTCATGAGCGAGAAGATCGCCGCGTGGGTCGATCGCTTGGGCCAGGTGTGGGTGGAGGGCGAGATCACCCAGTGGCAGGTGCGCGGTGGCCACGTGTACGGCAAGCTCAAGGATCTCGGCCAGGACGCCACCGTCAGCTTCACCGTCTGGCGTTCGGTCGCGCAGCGCCTCTCGAGCGAGTTTTCGCAAGGCGACCGTGTGATTGCCCTCGTGAAACCCAACTTCTGGGTCAAGGGCGGGTCGCTCACCGTGCAGGTGTTTGACCTGTCGCACGTCGGGCTCGGCGAGCTCCTCGAGCGCCTCGAGCGGCTGCGCAAGCAGCTCCAGGCCGAGGGACTATTCGCGCTGGAACGTAAGCGCCCCCTGCCGTTTCTCCCGGGACTCATTGGCCTCGTCACAGGCCGCGACTCTGACGCCGAAAAGGATGTGGTGCGCAATGCGACACTGCGCTGGCCCGGCGTCCAGTTCAAGATCCACTACGCCGCGGTGCAAGGCGACCGCGCCGCCGCCGAGGTGACCGCGGGTATCGAGGCGCTGGACCGCGACCCCGAGGTCGATGTCATCATCGTCGCCCGCGGTGGCGGCGACTTTCAAAATCTGTTGCCCTTCAGCGATGAGCGCGTCGTGCGGGCCGCGGCGACAGCGACCACCCCGATCGTCAGCGCGATCGGCCACGAGGCCGACCGCCCGCTGCTCGACGAGGTGGCCGACCTGCGTGCGTCCACCCCCACCGACGCCGCGAAGCGCGTCGTGCCCGATGTCGGCGAGGAGCTCGCGGGGCTCGATCAGGCTCGCGCCCGCATGAGCGCCCGGCTCGGGCAGTTCATTGCGCACGAGACCGACCGGATCATGCAGCTTCGTGCCCGCCCCGTGCTCGCCCAGCCCGAGCGCGGCATCGATGAGCGCGCCGACGAGCTCGTGCGCTGGGCGGCTCGCGGGGCCGAGCTGGCTGATCGCGCCGTATCCGAGCGGGCGCAGACGCTCGGCGAGATCCGGGCCCGCCTGAGGGCGCTCTCCCCGCAGGCCACGCTCGAGCGCGGCTACGCGATCGCGCAGGTTGTTGATGCGTCGGGCGTTCCGGGCGACGTCGTGCGTGGGCCCGCTGACGCCCCGGCGCAGACCCCGCTGCGTCTCACCGTCGCGGACGGCCACGTCGACGCGGTCGCACGTTAGCCCCTACCGGAGGCTGTCAGGGGTGAGCGGTATGCTGGGGTACATGGCAGAGACTGTGACCCCGGATCAGGCGTCCCTGAGCTACGAAGCGGCCCGAGACGAACTTATCCAGGTCGTTGGGCGGCTCGAACAGGGTGGCATTTCGCTCGAGGAGTCCCTCGCTTTGTGGGAGCGCGGCGAGGCCCTTGCTGCACGCTGCGAAGAGTGGCTGCTCGGTGCGCGCCAGCGCCTCGAGACCGCACGACGCGGGGCACAGCAAGATGCCGCCGATTCGACGACGGGGCTTGACTCCTAAGTTATGGCTAAGAAGACCAAAGCGCCCGTAATTGTGGCCGAGCTTGGCCGGCCCGAAACTGCCGCCGAGACGGCGCACCGCAAGGCCACCGACTCGTATCTGTACAAGAAGCGCAAAACCGTCAACAACCTGGTGTTCTCACTCATCGTGTGCCTCGGGTTGGTTTTGGTGATGGCGCTCGCGGTACCGCGAGGCACCGACGTCTACTCAGACCTCTCAGTCGACGTCGCCCAGCTCGCCGAGGCCGCTGCCCCGAGCGCGGGCCGCACGTTGGCCGCCCCCGTCGTCCCCGAAGGGTGGAAGGCGAAGCAGGCCGAGCTGCGGCGCAACGGTGATGTCACCTCGTGGCAGATCAACTACACGACCGCCGACGAAGCTTTTGCCGCAGTGGCGCAGGGATTCACCGCCGACGGCGCACCCGTCGATGAGGTGTGGATCGCCCGCAATCTCGAACAGCAGAACGCCACCGGAACCGAAGAACTCGGCGGGGTAACCTGGACCGTTTATGACCACCAGAACCGCAGCCCCGACTCGAGCAACATGCGCTTTGGGCTCGAGGGAGAAATCAACGGCGACACGATTCTCGTGTACGGCACCGACTCCCCCGGCAATCTGCGCGTGCTCGCCTCAGAGGTTGCACGTTCACTGAACACTGAGGACGGCACGAAGTGACCAAGACCCGGTTGACCCCGCAGCAGGCATGGGATGCGCTGGCCGCTGGCAACGAGCGTTTCATGAACGACACGCTCCGGCACAGTAATCAGGACACCGATCGCCGCCACGAACTCGCCGGAGGCCAGGCCCCCGACGCGGCATTCCTCGGGTGTGCTGACTCGCGCGTCGCAGCAGAGATGCTGTTTGACTGTGGCTTGGGCGACCTCTTTGTCGCCCGCAACATCGGCCAGGTCGCCAACATGAACATGGTGGCGACGCTCGAATACGGCGTCGCAGTGCTGGGTGCCGCCGTCATCGTTGTGCTCGCGCACGACTCCTGCGGCGCCGTCGCCGCGGCGATCGACCAGACGAGCGCGCACCCAACAGAGGTCACTCCGGCGATCCGCGATGAACTCGCGCTGATTCAGCCCGCGGTGCAGCAGGTGTGGTTCAAGACCCGCCGCGAGTCCCCCTATGTCGATCCGGATCAGATTGATGCCAACGCAGTGGGCCGCCGTCACCTCGTGACCACGATCAATCAGCTGCTGCGCTCGTCACGAGTGCTCAGCGAGGCCGTGGCGTCTGGCGAGCTCGGAATTGTCGGTTGCCAGTATCAGCTCGATAATGGTCGAGTGGCTCCCGTCACCTCGGTGGGCATGCTCGACATCGCGCTCGCCGAATTCGACTAGCCGCTTCAGATTTTCTAGACCGCTTCATCCACTCAGCACAAGCTTTATCCCCTCAAACAAAGGAAGACATGAGCGACATCGAGTACCGCATCGAGCACGACACTATGGGCGAGGTGCGTGTTCCCAAGAACGCGCTGTACGCAGCACAGACGCAGCGTGCCGTTGAGAACTTCCCGATCTCGGGCTCGGGCCTGGAGCCCGCCCAGATCGTGGCACTCGCACGTATCAAGCGCGCAGCAGCAATTGCCAACGCTGAGCTGAACATTCTTGACCAGGACATCGCTGACGCGATCGTCGCGGGCGCCGACGAGATCATCGCTGGCAACCACCACGACATGTTCCCCGTTGACACGTACCAGACCGGCTCGGGCACGTCGTCGAACATGAACATGAACGAGGTGCTGGCCGCGCTCGCGACCAAGCACCGCGGTGCTCCCGTGCACCCGAACGACCACGTCAATGCTTCGCAGTCGTCGAACGACGTGTTCCCCACCTCGGTGCACATCGCTGTCACGGGCGCGCTCATCGAGCAGCTCAAGCCCTCGCTCGCGCACCTCGCTGAGGCGCTCGAGGAGAAGGCAGAGCTGTGGAAGGACGCCGTAAAGTCGGGCCGCACCCACCTCATGGATGCCACCCCCGTCACCATGGGCCAGGTCTTCGGTGGCTACGCCGCTCAGATCCGCTACGGCATCGAGCGCATCGACGCTGCCCTTCCCCGAGTGGCTGAGGTTCCCCAGGGCGGCACCGCCGTGGGCACCGGAATCAACACCCCCCTCGGCTTCCCCGAGAAGGTCATCGCCGAGATCGCAGCATCGAGCGGCCTGCCCATCACCGAGGCACGCAACCACTTCGAGGCACAGGCCAACCGCGACGGTCTCGTCGAGGCATCGGGCGCGCTGCGCACCATCGCCGTGTCGCTGACCAAAGTCGCCGAGGACGTGCGCTGGATGGGTTCGGGCCCCAACACGGGCTTCGCTGAACTGCACATCCCCGACCTGCAGCCCGGCTCGTCGATCATGCCCGGCAAGGTGAACCCCGTGGTTCCCGAGGCGACCCTCATGGTGTGCGCGCGCATTATCGGCAACGACGCGACCATCGCCTGGGGCGGCGCTCGCGGCAACTTCGAGCTCAACGTGATGATTCCCGTCATGGGCACCGCGCTGCTCGAGTCGATTCGTCTGCTGTCGAACGTGTCGCGCGTCTTCGCCGATAAGACGATCAAGGGCCTCGAGGCCAACATTGAGCGCATGGCGACACTGGCGGGTATGAGCCCCTCGACCGTCACCCCGCTCAACCGCCTCATCGGCTACGAGGCTGCGTCGAAGATTGCCAAGCACTCGGTTGCCAAGGGCATCACCGTGCGCGAGGCGACCATCGATCTCGGCTACGTCGAGCGCGGCGAGCTGACCGAGGCTGACCTCGACAAGGCTCTCGACCTGCTTTCGATGACCCACCCGGGCGTCGCGAAGTAACTCGCGTTTCCACGCACGAGGCGGGCTGGATCTCTCCGGAGGTTTAGCCCGCCTCGTGCGTTTTTGGGATGGCTGCCGTCACGGACTCCATGCGCAGAAAGTTGGGTTCTCCGTTGCTGCCATTACGCGTACGTAGTCTAAGATTTTCTCATGCGTAAGTTTCTTACGAGTGTTATTGTGGCGCTCGCACTTGTCACCGGTGGCATCGTTACCGCCGCCCCCGCTCAGGCCGCGCCAATGTACTCAGCCACTGTGGGCTTCAGCTCTGAAAACACGGTGTACCTCTGGGTGCTCCCTGAACTCGCTAGCGCCTCTGCCTTCCAACTCGTCACAGATCCTTTGCATGGCACAGCATCCCTCACCCCACAGGGCACGCTGAATTTCATTGTGCCTCCTGCGGAGCCACACGAAACTCTCGGCGTCATTGATACTTTTCGCATACGAGCTGTGGATCCAACCGGCACCCCGTTTGAATTCGATGTCACGTTTCGGATTAGGCATCATTCGACTTTGAAGTGCGCAAGTTCTGTGATCACCGCACCGGTCGGTACTCCAATTGATTTGACTTGCCAGGTGGCCTCTCAGAGTAAAGACCTCAGCGGACGCGTCCACTATTCCTATAGCCTCCCTGACTGGAGCCAAGTGCAGCTCGGTAGCGCAAATGTCAGCATGCAGGGAACGGCAGACATCACGACAGTGACCCTCCCGCAGGGGACCTACCAGATTTATGCACGGTATTCGGGAAACAACGACAGCGCCGATAGCTCCGTCGGATTCGAACCAATTACTATCACCCAGCTGCCAGTTCAAGCGCAAACCACGACGTCGCTTGTGACTTCCACCGCTGGCGACATCACAGACCTCACCGTGACTGTAGAGCCGAGCGCTGCGGCTGGCACCGTCACCTTTGCCGATGCCGACAAAGAACTGGGTCGGTAGCCATTTCTGATGGGGTCGCTGTCCTTCGCGGGCAGAAGTTCGCAGTGGGCAGCCACCTACTGACCGCAGCTTACTCGGGTGACAGCACCCATAAAAGCTCAACGTCAAGCGCTAGAACTCTCACGGTCGATCCAATCACAACGCAGACGTCACTCGTTGCGTCTTCGACCAATTCCACGTTCGGTGATTCAACAACTTTCACCACAACCGTCAGTCCTACGTCGGCAACCGGCTCCGTCGTCTTCATGCAAGGCAGCGACGTGTTGGGCACGGCCACGCTCGGCAGCGGGACGGCTACTTTCCCCGCGGCAAAGCTGCCCGCAGGCAACCACTCTGTAACGGCCAAATACACGGGAGACGCGCAACACGCACTGTCCACGTCGCCCGGCGTAGCCGTTCAGGTGGCCAAGGCCGCGTCCACCACCGGTCTCTCCGTCTTTATGTCTGGCCAGGGCAACAGCAGCAACACATACCTGCAAGCCAAGGTGTTGCCCTTAGGTGCGACAGGTCACGTAACTTTCAAGAATCATGGATCCGTTATTGGTACTGCCAATGTCTCAAACGGCTATGCAACGTTTACCGCAAAAGGGCTTCCCGCGGGGAAGCATCTATTCAGCGCTGAGTACGCTGGCGACGATAATCATCGGGCCTCAAGTGCTCCCACGTCTTCTTACTCTCTTGCCCCGCTGAGCACGACGACGACAATAAGCCCACCCGCTAGTACCCCCACGTTTGGCGATTCAATCGACATTACAGCGACGGTCGCCCCAATCGATGCAATCGGGCACGTGACGTTTACGCGAGGCGGCATCACACTCGGCACCGCCCCCATCACCGACGGCACCGCCATCCTCAGTGGTCAACGGTTCACGGCGGGGAGCCACGGTGTCTTCGCCACCTATTCGGGTGATGACTACTATGCTGGCTCGGCATCCATGGGCGTGCCGTTTGTGGTCGCCCAGGCAGCCACAGAAACATCGGTCGGAGTTTCACAGTCCACGACCACGCCCGAGGATGCCATCGACATTGCAGCTTCTGTGACCGCAACCAATAGTTCGGGTGATCCCGTTGAGGTACATGGCACCGTCGAGTTCTTTGCCGATGGTGCTTCTCTGGGTTCCGCACCCCTCGTGGGAGGTGCCGCTTCCCTCACCAATCAACGGTTCGCACTTGGTGACTACGACATCACGGCTCGCTACAGCGGATCAACGGACCACACCTATTCGACTTCACAAGTGACCGTGCTCACCGTCGCCAAGTTACCGACCGCGCTGTCACTCAAAACCTCCGCGTCGTCAGTCACGGCGGGCAGTCCCCTCGAGCTGACAGCCACGGTCGCTGCCGACGGCGCAACCAACGTCACCGGCAGCGTCGACTTCACCGCCGCCGGCAGCTCGATCGGCACAGGCAAGGTCACCAACGGCGTCGCGACGCTTGAGGTGTCCTCGCTCCCCGTGGGTACCTCGACAATCACTGCGAACTATTCGGGTGACGGTAGATACCTGAATTCCAGTTCGCAGGCTGAGTCCGTTGAGGTAACCCCGATCGTCTCAGAGTTTGCGCTCACAACAACTCCAGAGGCTCCGCGCGCCGACGACCCCATCACCATCACCGCACGGGCCACCGCGGGCACGCCGACGGGCACGATTTCGTTCCAAGTTGAGGGCGATTCGCTCGCTGACGTTTCGTCCAATCCCGACCTTCTCACGCAGCACCGATTTACCGGCAATTTCTTGGCGGGTTCTCCCGTCAAGGCGGACGCGATCACGCAGACCCAGCCGCTCGTCGATGGCTCCGCGACAATCCAGGTGCCACCGCTTCCCGCGGGCAAGTATTCGGTGTCGGCAAGCTACGGCGGCGATGCCCAGCATGCGCCCGTCACCCTCAGCACCAACACGCTGACGGTCGCCGAGGCGTCAGCGCCGCCCACCCCGCCAACGAAGCCTGAGACTCCAAAGCCCAGCACCTCGGCGAAACAGTCCGGTTTGGCGGCGACCGGTGCGGAATCCCCGATGCTCGGTGCGGTGGCCGCGCTGACCCTGATTGCCGCCGGACTGATCTTGTTCACGCGCCGCCGAAAGGCCGCCAAGTGCTAAGCGGCGTCGCGGCCTGACCTGAGGCAGCCTGAAGCTGACGCGGACTCTGGCATCACGAGCACCGGTCGCCCCACCGAAATTTGCCCGGGCGGCCGGCGCTCGCCTGCTACGCGTACTTCGTGCGCGCCAGCACCCGCGTCAGCAGCAGCCCGACGGTACACTGCACGGCGATGAGCACGGTGACGCCGATGAGCACCTCGGTCCAGGATCCGGAGACCTGCCGCATCGCCCCGGCCCCCAGTGGCCCTAGCGTCGCGACCGTGTAGCCGACGGACTGCGCGAGGCCTGAGACGCGCGAGGTCTCGCGCGCGCTGGCCCCCATGCCCGCGATGAGCGCGAGCACCAGCGGAAACACGCACATCCCCAGTCCCAGCAGGGCAGCCCAAAGTTCAGGCGCAAACGTGGGGGCGAGCAGGAATCCCAATATGCCCGACCCGCTCGCGACCGCGACCAGCACAAACCCAAACCGCAGCCAGGCCGCACTGCGCACGAAACTCACGACCACGATCGTGCCGGGAATGCCCACCGCCATCGCGATGCCAAGGAGTAGCCCAGCGCGCGCTGCGGGGATGCCCGCGTCGATCGCGATCGCTGGCACGTAGCCCATCACGACGTAGCTCACGAGCGACTGCATCGCGAAGTACGCGGCGAGCAGCCAGGTTCCTGCGGGTAGCGGCGGCTTGGGCCCCGCGGGCTTCGGTGCCGCGGGTGCGTGTGGGCTGAGGGCCTGCTGATCCGGATCATTGCCCGCCGCCGCAGCGGGCTGCGTGGGGGCGGCGGGCGCAGTGGGCGAGACGAACGTCCACACGACCAGCCCGACAGCGGCCGGCAGGGCCCAAACCGCGAGCCCCAGGTTGGGTGACCCCAACCAGTCGGCCACTGGGACGGCAACTGCGGCCCCCGCCGCAGAGCCGAGCGACATCGACATCGAATAGGCCGTGGTGACCGGCCCGATCCGGCCGGGGAAGCGCGAGCGGACCACCGCGGGCAGCAGAATGTTGACGATCGCGAGGCCCCCGGTCGCGATGACGGTGCCCGCCACAATGGCGACCGGATCGGCGATCACGCGCAGTGCGAGGCCGGTCGTGAGCGCCAGCATGCCCCACCGGATCGTGCGCTCAATGCCCAGACGCGCTGCGAGCCTGGGCGTGCCGATACCTGCGACCGCGAAGATCGCAGTCGGGATCGACGGGACGAGCACTGCAGCAGCCGGGGTGAGCGCGCCCATTTCTTGCAGCGGCACGAGGAGCGCTGCGGCCGTGGTCACCGCGATGCGCAGGTTCAGCGCGACGAGGATGAGCGCGACCAACACATACACGGTGCCACCGGCCAGGCGACTACTTCTCGTTCCCACAACGTCCTCACACTCGGTTGCCGCTCGCTGGCGATTGGCTAACTCAGACCCAGAGACCAGGTAATCGGCAAAAGTCCAGTATGACCTAGCCGCTCGGGAGCTTGCGGTTCGTAGACCCGAGCGCGGGGACTATTGGCGACCGTTACCCCAGTACGAAACTCCCGAAACGGTACGAAGATCTCGCAATTTTCGTAATGGCCGGGAGGTTTCGTACTGGGTCAGCGAATCCTCGGCACTGGCACGTGGAAGCTCTGCAGCAGCCGTCGCAGTCTTTCGGGCGTCCCCGCTTCGCGTGTACCCCAGTGCACCATACGGTAGTTCGTGCTTCCGCTCACCCAGTTGTCGCGCTTTTTCTCGCGCACGACCATTTCAGCGGCGCTTCGCCCGCCCCTGAGCGCAGGGTTCGTATATTTGAGGTCGCCATCGCTCTCCCCGTACACCCGAAGGCCCAGCAGTTCGAAGTCCATGAAGAGGTAGCTTCCAGAGGACGACGCCACGGGCACCTGCAGGTCGAGCTCAAACCCGAGCCTCAGCAACTGCAACCTGCTGACACTCTCAAGTACCGACTCGGCCCGAGGGTCGGCAAGCTCAACAATGCGGCGCACTCGGTCGAGCCCGCGCAGGTGCCGGGGCATGGCACCCAGGAGCTCGGCCATCTCGTGTTCCCAATTCTGCGACGCGTTGGAGTCCACAATCCGGCCACGGCGGGCCTTCCGCGCCAGCACGGCATCGGCGCACCCGAGCGCTGTCTCGGTGTCGGCGATGCGGGCGATGTCGAACACTGTGCGCTCGTGGTTCGTGCAGAAGTACCCGGCGACTGATCCCGTGTGGTGCGCGGGGATCTCGAGATCATGACGCAGCACTGCAGCGTTTGATTTCCCACCCCTCCCCGAGACCACATGCACGCGCCCTAGTCGAAACCCCCAAAGCGGCAGCCCCAGCAAGGCCGCCGCAGAATAGTGGGAGAACAGGGGCGGAGTAACCGCATTGTGGTGAGCGGCAAGCACGGCCGCCAAGTGCCGCCGCTCGGGGAGCCACGAGCGCCAAGCAACCCCGTCGGCATACCAGCCGTGGGCTACGCGCACGTATTCGCCCGCCGCCACCGCCCGCTCAAGGGCCCGGGGCGACAACCCCGCGTCAAGGATCGCACTCGCGCGCAGCAGCGCACGCTCCACTTCTTGGATGTGATCCGGAATGTACATGCCTCGAGTGTGACCCGCGCCGCACATGATTTGGGCGGCTCCGCCCATTCTGTGGATAACTCACGCATGGCGTGCCTGTTCAGGCTGAGTGCAGCACAGAGCAGCCTGCGCCAGTACGAAACCCCCGAAACAGTACGAAGATCTCGCAATTTTCGTACTGGCCGGGAGGTTACGTACTGGCGGAAACGTGCGCGCACCGCGCTAGTCGAGGAGCTGCGTCACCAGCGCCGCGATGTCGCTGCGCTCCGATCGGGTCAGCGTCACATGCCCGAAGAGTCGATGCCCCTTCAACTTCTCGATGACCGCGGCGATACCGTCGTAGCGACCCACCCGCAGGTTGTCGCGCTGCGCCACATCGTGGGTCAACACCACCCGGGAGTTCTGGCCGATGCGCGACAGCATCGTCAGCAGCACGCCCCGTTCCAGCGACTGCGCCTCATCCACGATTACGAACGCATCGTGCAGCGAACGCCCACGAATGTGGGTGAGCGGCAGCACCTCCACGAGCCCGCGCGCCATCACCTCGTCAAGCACATTCTCGGAAACGATCGAGCCCAGCGTGTCGAACACCGCCTGCGCCCACGGGTTCATCTTTTCGTCGCGGTCGCCCGGCAGGTAGCCGAGGTCTTGGCCGCCCACCGCGTAGAGCGGCCGAAACACCATCACTTTCTTGTGCTGGCGCCGTTCAAGTACGGCTTCAAGCCCTGCGGCGAGCGCGAGCGCCGACTTGCCGGTGCCGGCGTTGCCGCCGAGTGACACTATCCCGACCCCGGTGTCGAGCAGCAGATCGATCGCGAGCCGCTGCTCAGCGCTCCGCCCCGACACCCCGAACACCTCGAGATCGCCGCGAACGAGGTGCAGCGACCCGTCGCCGTCGACGCGGCCGAGCGCCGAGCCGCGGGGCGAGTGCAAAACAAGCCCCGTACCAAAGGGGAGGCCGCGGGCGGCGTCGACGTCGTCCACCCGCTCTGCCTCCCACAGCAGCCGCATCTCTTCCTCGTCGAGGTTGAGCTGCACAGTGCCCGTGTACGCATCGTCGTGGGCGAGTTCGGCCCGGTACTCCTCGGCCCCGAGCCCGAGGGCGGCCGCCTTCAACCGCATCGGCAGGTCCTTCGACACGACCGTCACGTTGGCTCCCTCGGCGGCAAGGTTGTGCGCGACCGCGAGGATGCGGGTGTCGTTGTCGCCCAGCCGCATCCCGCTCGGCAGCGTCTCGAGACTCGAGTGGTTGAGCTCGACGCGCAGCGTGCCGCCAGCATCGCCCACGGGCACGGGGAAGTCGAGCCGTAGGTGCTTCGCCCGCAGCTCGTCGAGGCTGCGCAACGCCCGCCGCGCGAAGTACCCAAGTTCGAGGTCCTGCCGCTTCTGCTCGAGCTCAACAAGCACTACGACGGGAAGCACGACTGAGTGTTCGGCGAAGCGAAACAGTGCCTGCGGATCGCTGAGCAGCACCGAGGTATCGAGGACGTATGTGCGTTCGGTGGTGTGAGCCTCGCAGGTGCTCTCAATGTCTGGTGCGCTCGACAGGTCGGGTGTGTGCCCCGCGGCAGGGCCGCTGCCGATACCGCCGCCGTCGATACTGCTGCCACCGAGTTTGTGTGCCATCATCGTGATCTCCTACAGGAATTCCCGTGGGGCGAGGCTGCCGCAGTGCCGAGGCTTTTGGCCTCCTCGATCGGGCGGTGCCCGATAACTTCACCGTACGCCCTGATGCGGCTCGGGCGGTAGTGCCGCGCGCGGCCCTACCTGAACGGTTGAGGGCTGGCGCGTGAACCCCTGATGGCCGCACATTTAGGGCACCCATTTCGCGACCATCAGGCATCCTGAGAACACCGCGCTCAACACGGGGCTCCAGTCGGGTACTCTTGAGTGTTGCGACATCGGTGCCGGGGGGCGTCTCACGCCTTGCCGCGGCAAGACATCATAAGGAGCCCTCTTGCGCACGATCGACTGGGTTGACGGAGCCATCGAGCTGATCGACCAGACCCTACTGCCCCACACTGTTGAGCTGCTGCGGGTCACCGAGCTGCCCTCTCTCATTGACGACATTCAGCGCCTCGCGGTGCGTGGAGCCCCCGCACTCGGCGTTGCCGGCGCGTTTGGCGTTGCGCTCATCGCGCAGAGCGTCGCCGCCGAAAACGGCGACGAGGAGTTCGACACCGCCGAGGTGCGCCGCCAGGCTGCACTGCTGCGTGAGGCACGCCCCACCGCGGTAAACCTCTCGTGGGGTGTCGATCGCGTGCTCACCAAGCTTGAGGGCGGCCCCGAGGCTGTGCTGGCCGAGGCCATCGCAATCCGGGACGAAGATATTACGGCCTGCGTGTCGATGGGTCTCTATGGCGCCGATCTCACGCGCGAGCTGACCGGCAAGGATCGCGTGCGCGTCATGACGATCTGCAACACGGGCAGCCTCGCGACCGTCGAGCGCGGCACCGCGCTCGGTGTCATCCAGACGCTGCTCGAGCAGGGCTCGCTCGAAGAGGCCTTCCCGCTCGAGACGCGCCCGCTGCTGCAGGGCGCGCGCCTCACCGCCTGGGAACTGACGCGCATGGAGGCTCCCTTCCGCCTCCTCATCGACTCGGCTGGCCCCTTCCTGCTCTCGCGCGGGATCGCTGACGCCGTCTTCATCGGCGCCGACCGCATCGCGGCCAACGGCGACTCCGCCAACAAGATCGGCTCGTTCTCGCTCGCCCTCGCGGCGAAGCACGCGGGCGTGCCCTTCATCGTTGTCGCACCCGAGTCGACGGTCGACATGTCGACCGCGACCGGCATGGACATCGAGATCGAGGACCGCGGTTCGGCCGAGGTCGTCGGCTTCGGCGGCGTCACCACCGCGCCCGAGGGCACGACGGCCGTCAACCCGGCGTTCGATGTCACCCCGCACGAACTCATCACGGCGATCGTTACCGAGCGCCGGATCATCCTGCCGGGCAAGGGCGAATCTCTCTCGACGGTTCCCCTCGGCGCGCTGCGCTCATAAGCTTCACTTCATTCCCCTTTGTATTTCCCGAAAGGAATATCCATGTTCTTTACCAAGAGCCGCACGCGTGCGGCGCTCGTCGCAGGTGCCGCAGCTGGTGCCCTGCTCCTGACGTCTTGCTCCGGCGGAGGCGCTGGCGACGAGGGTGCGAGCAACGCTGCGGGCCCCCAGTTCATCTACATCACGAGCGACCCGATCGGCCAGAACGAGTTTCTGAAGTCGGGCAAGATCGGTATCGACTCGGTTGCAGAGCAGTTCGAGGGCACGTCCAAGACGTACGAGTCGAAGGACGACGCAACGCGTCGCACCAACCTCGAGTCGGCGATCTCGCAGGCGCCCGAGGTCATCGTGATGCTCGGTTTCCAGTTTGCTGACATGGCAAACGAGCTCGCTGAAGCTAACCCCCAGCAGAAGTTCCTGCTGATCGACACCGAGGTCGAGGGTGCTCCCGAGAACCTGTACCAGGCAACCTTCCGCGAGCAGGAGCCCTCGTACCTCCTCGGCTACGAGGCCGGGCTGCTGACCGAGGCGAACAAGGTTGGCTCGATCATCTCGCTCGATATTCCGCTGCTCAGCAAGTACACCGCTGGCTTCGCCGAGGGTGCCAAGGCTTCCAACGACAAGGTTGAGGTCATTGCCCCGCAGGTCATCGGTGGCGAGAACGCATTCGCTGACACCGCGCGCGCCAAGGAGCAGGCAATTGCCTACTCGGGCACCGGCGTTGACGAGGTCTTCGCTGTGGGTGCTGCCGCAAACGGTGGCATCATGGAGGCTGCAGCCGAGAAGGGTTTCTCGGCGTACGGCGTTGACACGAACCAGTGTGGCATGGCTCCCGGTTTCGTCGTTGACGGCAGCATCAAGTCGGTCAACCGTGTCGTTGAGACCGTTGTCGGCGAGATCATGGACGGAGTGACCTCGAAGGACGCAACCACCTCGTTCGGCCTCAAGGAAGAGGGCATGACGATCGTCAGCCTCGACGAGGGTGCAGCTGACTCGCAGTGCACCGTCATGGACAGCCCCGACGTTGTCGAGAAGGTTACCCAGATGCGCGACGATATCGTTGCTGGCAAGGTAGCGGTTACCGACCCGCTGGCATAACCTGCTGACTGTGGGGCGCGCTCACTTGAGCGCGCCCCACAGTTGCACCACACTCACACCTCACCGAAGGAGCGCGGATGACCGCCGAAATTTCGATGCGCGGCATCACTAAACGTTTCCCCGGCGTACTCGCCGACGACAACGTCGACTTCGAGGTCGAGACCGGCGAGATTCACGCCCTCATGGGTGAGAACGGCGCTGGCAAGTCGATCCTGATGTCGCAGCTCGCTGGCGTGTATCAGCCCGACGAGGGCGAGATCTATATTCGTGGCGAGAAGGTCCACTTCAGCTCGCCGCAGGGCGCCATCGATGCCGGTATCGGCATGGTGTTCCAGTCCTTCAAGCTTTTCCCGTCGCTCACGATCGCCGAAAACGTGGTGTTTCGCAACGAGCCGACGAAGTACGGTCTAATCGACCGTAAGGCAGCCAACGAGCGCGTGCGCGAGATTGCGGACCGTTACGGCCTCTCGCTCGACCCCACTGCGCGCGTGAGCTCGGTTCCCGTTGGTGTGCTGCAGCGCGTCGAGATCGTCAAGGCTCTGTACCGCGATGCCCGCGTGCTGATCCTCGATGAGCCCACCGCCGTGCTCACCCCGCAGGAGACCGAGAATCTGTTCGACGTGCTGCGCGCCCTCAAGGCCGATGGCCGCACGATCATTCTCATCACGCACAAGCTCAACGAGGTCATGGCGATCTCCGACCGCGTCACCGTGCTACGCGACGGCCGCAATGTGGCCCAGCTCGTCACCGCCGACAGCTCCCCTGCCGAGATCACCCGCCACATGACCGGCCGTGACGTCGACCTGTCGACGCCGCCGCCCGCACTTGCGCCGGGCGAGATCATCCTCGACGTCGACCGCGTCACCGTGCAGGATTCCCCCGGCGACCGCCCCAACGTCGACAATGCGTCCCTGCAGGTGCGGGCCGGCGAGGTCGTCGGCATCGCCGGTGTGGCAGGCAACGGCCAGGTCGAACTCGCTGAGGCGATCATTGGCATGCGGTCCACCGCCAGCGGATCGGTCACTCTCAAGGGCAACAACCTGTCGAAGAATTCGATCGCGCAGCGCCGCGACGCCGGCATCGCCTACGTGCCCGAGGACCGGCACGGAGTCGGCAGCGCCGGCACAGCCACGGCCGTCGATAACCTCGCTCTCGGCCATCACCGCGCGGCCCCGATCCTGCAGCGCGGTCTGCTCTCGCGGGGTGCGATGCTCGAGCATGCCCAGCGCCTCATCAAGCGCTTCGGAGTCAAGATCGCGAGCCCCGCGACCCCCGTGGGCACGTTGTCGGGTGGCAATCTGCAGAAGGTCGTCGTCGCCCGCGAGCTCGACTACGGCTCCCCGCTGCTCATCGCTGAGCAGCCCACGCGCGGCGTCGACGTCGGTGCGATCGAGTCGATTCACCGCGAGCTGTGCGAGTACCGTGACGGCGGCGGCGCGCTGCTGCTGATCTCTGCCGAGCTGAGCGAGATCATGTCGCTCTCCTCGCGCATCCTCGTCATGTTTGAAGGCCGCATCGCCGCCGAGCTGCCCAAGGAAGAGGCCACCGAGGCGCTCCTCGGTCTGTACATGGCGGGCCACAAGCCCGAGCCCCAGCACCGTCCGGGTGCCCTCGCGAACGGAGACGCACGATGAAACAGCTCACCTCAGTGGGCCGTTGGTTCGCTGGCCCCATCCCCATTTCGGTGGTGCTTGCCCTCGTCATTGGCGCGTGCTTCATGCTCATCGCCGGCGTCGACCCGTTCACCGGCTACGTGGCAATGTTCCAGGGCTCGTTCGGCACGGGCCCCGGCATCGCCACCACCATCACGCGTGCGATCCCGATCATCGGCATCGGCCTCGCGCTCGCCATAGCCTTCCGCGCCGGCGTACTCAACCTGGGCACCGAGGGCCAGGCTGGCCTCGGTGCGCTCGCGGGCGGCATCGTCGCGATCTACGTGCCCGGCCCCGCGCTGCTCATCCTGCCGCTCGCGTTCATCGCCGCGATCGCCGCTGGCGCCGCCTGGGGAATGATCGCCGCACTGCTTGAGAACCGCATGGGCGTGCCGATCCTGCTCTCCTCACTGCTCATGAACTACCCCGCACGCTTCTTCTCGTCGTGGCTCATCAGATTCAAGCTCGATGAGCCCGCGTCCGATCTCATCGCGAGCGAGCAGGTGCGCCCCGAGGTGCAGCTGTCGATGCTGGTGCCCCGCGACTCGGCGTTCGCCGAGACCCTGCGCAACACGTTTGGCCCCACGAACCCGATCACCTCGGTGCTCACGAGCGTCAACTGGTCGCTCGTCGTACTCATCGTTGTGCTGCTCGGCGTCATTTTCATGAACCAGCGCACCCGCTTCGGCTTTGAGTCGGGCGTCAGCGGCCAGAACGCCGAGTTCGCCCGCTACAGCGGCGTGAAGCCCGCCCCGCTCGTCACCCGCACGATGGCGTTCTCGGGCGGCCTCGCCGGCATGTTCGGCATGATGCTCGTCATCGGCGCACCGTCCACGCGCCTGCTCGAGGGCTACATCGTGCAGACGAACTACGCGTGGACCGCGCTGCTCGTGACGCTGCTCGCCCTCTACCGCCCGGTGGGAACCGCGATTGCTGGTCTCTTCTTCGCCGCGATCATGGTGGGCAGTGACGCGATGGGCCGCGAGCTGGGCCTGTCGCCCCAGATTTCCGCGGTCATTCAGGCACTCGTCATCATTCTGCTCGCTTTCCGCGTAGGCCTGCCCAACATGCGCAAGAAGCGTGGCGATGCGGGCAATGATCCGGATCGCGAAGCCCCGCCCCTCCCCGAGCCCGCGAGCCCGGCTGCGGCCGCAAGCCCCGAGTCCCCCGCATCGAAGGAGTCCGCACGATGAGCTTCCTCGATATGTTCAATGAGGATCTCTTTACGACGATCCTGAGCGCACTGATCCCGATTCTGCTCGCCGCACTGGGCGGCATGATTGCCGAGCGCGCGGGTATCTTCAACATCGGCCTCGAAGGCATGATCCTGATCGGCGCGTTCTGCGGCGTCGCGGCGTCGTTCTTTACCCACAACTGGGTGATGGGCGTGCTTGCAGCAATGCTGGCGGGTGCCCTGTTCTCGGTGATTCTGGGCTACGGCGCGGTGTACCGCAAGGGCGACCCGATCGTGCTCGCCATCGCCATGAACATTCTGGCCGTGGGCATGACGAGCTTCCTGCTCGTCGCGATCTTTGACGTGCAGGGTGTATTCCAGGATCCCGGCATCGTGGGCATCCCCAAGTGGGAGATTCCGTTCCTCTCTGATATTCCGGTGCTGGGTGCGCTGTTCTCGCTCACCCCGCTCGGCTATCTCGCGCTGCTGCTCGTGCCGGCGCTCTGGATCATGCTGTTTCGCATGCCGATCGGCATGCGCCTGCGTGGCGTCGGCGAGCGTCCGCTCGCCGCGGCCACCCTCGGCGTGAAGCCCGAGCGTTACCAGCTCGGCGCTGTGATCGCCTCGGGCGCTCTCGCGGGCCTCGGTGGCGCCCAGCTCGCGCTCGGCAACGTCGTGTTGTTCACCGAGAACATGTCGGCCGGCCGCGGCTGGATCGCCGTCGTCGCGGTCATGCTCGCGCGGGCACACCCCGTCGGCGTGCTCGGAGCAGCCGTGCTGTTTGGCTTTGCTGACGCCATCGGGTTCAGGCTGCAGATCTTTGGCTTGCCGCCGCAGCTCACCGACGCAGCCCCCTACGTGGTGACGCTGCTGGTGCTCATCTTCACGAGCCGTCGGTTCCGCAAGCCCCGTGAGGCGGCGCTCGCGTGATCGAGGATTCGGCAGTGACATCATCCGGTAGCGCGCCACTACCCGCCGAGGCAGCACGCCTGGTCGAGCTCTTGGGGCTCGAGCCACTCGAGCATGAGGGCGGACTGTTTCGCCAGATGCATCTCGACGAGCACTCCAGTGCGATTTACTACCTGCTCGCCGACCCCGATTTCTCGGGGCTGCACGCACTTGGGTCGGTCGAGGTGTACCACTGGTACGCGGGCGCCCCGCTCCAGCTGCTGCTGTTGCACCCCGATGGACGGGTCGAGGAGCCCGTCCTCGGACCCGACCTCGCGGCGGGGCAACGCCCCCAGCTGGTCGTAGGGCCCGGTGTCATGCAGGGTTCGAGTTCCTCTGGTTCGTGGAGCCTCGTCGGCACCACGATGTCCCCTCCATTCGACTGGAATGGCTTCGAGTTGGGCGACCGTGAGGCGCTGCAGCTACGGTACCCGCACGCCGCCGACCGGATCACGGAACTCACCAGAATCCCCTGAGTGAACACCACAACTGTTGCCGATGACAGTTGTAGCTTCGATACATCAGGTTGCGGCGTTATGGTTAGTGCATGACCGACGCAAGAATTGTTCGCACCCGCGCATCGTTGCGCTCAGCGATCCTCGAACTCGCCTCCCAGAAGCCCGTCACTGAGATCACCGTTTCAGAGCTTGCAGCAGCTGCTGACATCAATCGTGTCACGTTCTACAAGCACTACGCGAGCCCGGCGGAGGCGCTGGGCGAGGCCTTGCAAAGCGAGCTAGACCTTACGCGCGAGGCAGTTCTCGCTCGGCAGGAAGAGGGCAGCTGCAATAGCCCCGACGCACTCGTGCACGGTCTCGATCTGATTCTCGAACACGTGTCGCGGCACCATCGCCTGTACGAACTCAGCGTTTCGGCGAAGGACGACGGCGCGGTGCCCTGGGCACTCAGCGAACATTTCGCCGCCACCATCAAGATGTTCCTTGAGAAGCGGGCCGCCGATCTTCACTGCACTGGCGACTATGACATCGATATCGTCTCGGGCTTCTTTGGCGCAGGTCTCGTCGGTGCGGTGTACACCTGGCTGCAGTCCGGGGAAACCGACACCACGGTACTCGTTGCCTCGGTCACCAGAATTCTTCCCGACTGGTGGTTCCCCCAGAAAGACTGATCCGGGGTACGGGGACAGCCCGGGAGAGCGCGCCTAGGAAAGCTCCGGCTGCTTGGCAAACTGCCGAGTAAGGGCGAGCACCGCAATGACGACCGCCACGACGATCCAACCCGCCGCACCCACAACGCTGGCGAGTTCGGGGCGAAGCTCTCCTCCCGCCGCCACAAAGAGCAGTGTCACGTTGCCCACGGCGTTGAGGGCGCCGTGCGCAAAGACCGCTGGCCACACTGATCCAGTGCGCAGCCGAAGCCACCCGAACAGCACGCCCCAGAGCACACAGTTCACCGTCATCAGGGCCACTCCCCGCCAGTCGAACAGGCCATAGTTGTGGCCGAGCAGAGTGAGGGGCGCGTGCCAGACGCCCCAGATCGCGCCGCTCAGTGCGAGCGCGGGCCAGGTGCCGAGCGGGCGCAGGGCAGGCAATAACCAGCCGCGCCACCCGAGTTCTTCGCCCAGGGCAAGCAATGAATTGAGCACCGCGCCGAGCGGCAGCATCGCCAGTTGAATCGCGATCAGCAGCGCGGGTGGGGGCAGAATTCCCGGGTCCATGCCGTCTGGCAGGGCGGCCTCATTGAGGGCCGCGAAGCCCGAGAAGTTCACGAGATCTAGGGTGACCCAACCCGCGAGTGCAGCGACCCCGACGGTCACAAACCCGATTGCCAGGGTGCCAAAGAGTGCCGCGACCGTCATCCACACCACGCGCTTCGCTGGCCGCAGCGGCCACAGGCCGAGAAAGCGCGCGCGAGCCGTGCGGGGCGTGCGAGCCAGAAACACGACCACCAGCGCCGCGATCCCGGGGGTGAGCATCATCACGGGAGCGAGCAGCCCTGCGAGCAATGGAGTACTCGCCGCTGCGGGGTCAGCCTGCCACAGGGGCATCGTGACGAGCCAGGCAAGCCCGTAGGCGAGTCCCACGAACAGCGCGACCGCGAGCCAGGGCACCCGCTGAAGGCGCGTTGTCTGGGCGGGAGCGTTCGGGTCGGTGGTCTGATGCGTCATGATTCTTCCCCTGCGTTATTACTGTGACTCGCGTAAGTTTCGAGCAGCCCCGCCGCGGTCTCGGAGTCGTCCACCGTCAAGGCGAAAATACGGCCATCTCGTCGCGAAATGATGAGCCCTTCCCCCGAGCGCATCACGAGACCGAACCGACCGGGTGCCCACCGCATTCCCCACCCGCCGAAATCACCGAGGGGCGAGATGTGGCTGCTCGCGGCGTGTGCCACGTCAGCAGCGGGGACGCGAAACACGGGCCAGCCCGCCACCGACCGGGCTTCGAGTCCGGCAACGTCGATGCGCACGCGAAACCACAGCGAGCAGGTGCTGAGCAGCAAGACGAGCGCGGTCACTCCCGTCATGATCCAGGTCGCGATGGGCTCCGTCTGCGCAATCCAAGCCGTGACCGTACCCATCGCGAGTGCAGCCAGAGCCACGCCCAACACGATGATCAAGCTTCGAGACGGTCGCACCGTGCCCACCCACACCGCGCGTTCAGTTGTCGCGAGCGGCACAGCGTCGGCGGGGGCACCTTCCCCGCCCGAGATGTATACCTTGGGTTGCACGAAGTACCCGACTGCTCCCAGCCCGATCCCAATGCCGAATGCGAGTCCCAGGGCCCCGCCAATACTCCCCGCGTCGCGCGCGTCCGCGAGCCCCAGCTGCATGTGAGTACTGAGCACCCCCATGAGTGAAATGCTGACGGAGAGCCCGAGTGACATCGCAGCGAGGAGGCGATTGAGGGCTGACCACACTGCAATCGAACCCTTACCCGACCCAAACACCGCGAGCGACCCGATGAGCAGTCCCAGCCCGCCGCTCAAGCCGCCCACCATGGCAATGTTGACGCCCGCACTCATAAAGCTGGTGGGCTCGTCTCCCGACCACTGGGTAGCAATCGGGTTGGGAGTGAACGGTAGCCACGTGATGAGCAGAATGGTCGCGGTGATTGCGGCGGCCATCGGCAGCACGAGCCCCACCACGATCGCGGACACCTTCGCCCGGCGCAGTGCGACGAGCTCTTCATCACTGAGGCCGACATGCTCCGGAGGAAGCGGTCGGTTGGTCGAGCTTGACCGGCCCTGGGATGCTTCACTGGCACCCGGGTGGTGCGGGTGTCGGTGCAGTTCGTTCATGCGTCGTAGCCTCCGTGGCTCGTGCTGGTCATGTTCGTATTGGGTTGCAATCAACTACGCCAGGTGTTGACGCTGCGCGGCACTCGCGCGCACGGACACCATCGCGGCGAGGGCCTCAGCACTAATGCCTCGCGCACGCGCGCGCTCGACGAGGGCATCAATGTCGCCATTCAACTCGGTGAGGTGGGTCACGGCCTCAGTGACCACGGCGCCGCGGCGGCGCTTCAGGTCGACAAGTCCCTCGTCGCGCAGCAGCTGATACGCGCGCAGCACCGTGTGCACGTTCGCGCCCAGCCCGGTCGCGACCTCGCGCGCGGGCGGCAGTACCGTGCCCTGCTCGATGCGCCCGGCGAGCATGTCACCGCGCACGGAATCGGCGATCTGCGCATAGATAGGCCGCTCGCTAGCTTCGTCGATCCGGATCAGCACGGGACACCGCTTCCTTTAGTTCTAATAAAACCCTATCAAACGCGCCCTACTCCCGACGCGCGAAACGGGCCATCGACCCAAGCAACGCGAACTGCCCCGCGTCGCTTCCTCGAGGGAGCGACGCGGGGCAGTTCGGAACAGTGCGAATTAGAACGCAGCGATACCTGTGAGCTCGCGACCGATCACGAGCTGGTGCACCTCGTCGGTGCCCTCGTAGGTGCGCACGGATTCGAGGTTCGCCATGTGGCGCATCACGGGGAAGTCAGAGGTGATGCCGTCGCCACCCAGGATCGCGCGGCAGGTGCCGGCAATCTTGATGGCCTCGCGCACGTTGTTGAGCTTGCCCACCGAAATCTGCGCGTGCGGAAGCGTGCCCGCGTCCTTGAGTCGACCGAGGTGCAGCGCGAGCAGCAGGCCCTTCTGGTACTCGAGAAACATGTCGGCGAGCTGGCCCTGGATGAGCTGCTTGCCGCCGATCGGGGCACCAAATACCTGGCGGGTCTGCGAGCGCTCGACCGCGGCCTCGAGGCACGAGCGCGCGGCACCCATGACGCCCCAGGCGATGCCGTAGCGCGCCTCGTTGAGGCACTTGAACGGCGACGAAAGCCCCTTCGATCCGGGCAGGATCGCGTCGAGGGGCAGCCGCACATCATTCAGATCGATCTCGGTCTGCAGCGATGCACGCATCGACAGCTTGTTCTCGATCGCGCGCGCTTCGAAGCCCGGGGTATCGGTCGGCACGACGAAGCCGCGCACGATTCCCTCCTCGTCCTTGGCCCAGATCACGCCGACCTGCGCGATCGTGGCGAGCCCGATCCAGCGCTTCTTGCCGTTGAGCACCCACTGGTCGCCCTCGCGGCGCGCGGTGGTGATCATCGTGTTGGGGTCGGAGCCGCCCTGCGGCTCGGTCAGCCCGAAGAAGCCGATTGCTTCGCCGCGCCCCATCGCGGGGAGCCAGCGCTGCTTCTGCTCTTCTGAACCGAACTTGTAAATCGCGCCCATTGCGAGCGATCCCTGCACCGACAGTGCGGTACGAAAACCCGAGTCAACGGCTTCAAACTCCATCGCAACGAGGCCGTACGCCACCGAGGACGCACCTTTCAGCCCGTATCCGTTCATGTACATGCCGAACGCACCGAACTCTCCAACGGCGGGCAACAGCTCGACGGGCAGGCGTCGCTCTTCAAAGGCGTCGTCAATGATCGGCTGGATCTTGGTCTGCGCGAACTCGCGAGCCTTTAGCTGCCACTCGCGCTCCTCCTCGGTGACATAGTCTGCAACGTCGAAGAGCTGGTCAATCGTGGTCATGTGGGTTCCTTACTCTGAGAAGTTCGGGGCAAAAAATGAAGCTTGGGGTGACTAAATTTCAGGGGCCGGATCGCCTAGCGATCACGCCACTTGGCGTCTTGATGCTCGCCCACGTTGGGCGGCGGCGCGTGGTAGGTGGCGGGGGTGCGCGACAGCGAAATGGGCAGCGCCACCGAGCTCAGCGTCTGGCTGGAACCGTCGGGCGCGGTCGCCTCCGTGCGGGCGATCGTGCCGAGGCCGAGCGACTCGGCCAGGTCGAATGCCTGCCCGATCGTGTTGACTCGACCAGCCGGAATGTTGGCGGTGGTGAAGGCATCGATCCACTCCTGCGCGGGACGGGTACTCAGTTTGGTTTCGAGGGCCGACCGCAGCGCCACACGATTGGCGACGCGGGCCGGGTTGTTTGCGAACCGCTCATCAGTGGCGAGCTCGGGGGCGCCGATCACCTCGCACAGGCGCGCGAACTGGCCGTCAGTTCCGACCGCGAGAGCGAGGGACTGGTCGGCGGCGTGGAACGTCTCGTACGGCGCGATCGACGGGTGTGCGTTGCCCATGCGTGTGGGCGAGACCCCGGTCTCGAGAGTTGACGACGCCTGGTTGGCGAGGGCCGACAGGAGCGAGCCGAGCAGCGTCACCTTGACGTGCTGTCCCGCGCCAAACGACCCCGAGCCTTCAGTGTCGCGGGCGCGCAGTGCGGCCTGGATACCGATCACCGAGTTGAGGCCCGTGAGGATGTCGACGAGCGCGACGCCCACCTTGTTGGGCTCGCCACCGTCAGCATCGGACTGGCCTGTGATGCTCATGAGGCCGCCGACGGCCTGTACAAGCAGGTCGTAGCCCGGCAGATCCTTGCCTGCCTCGTCACCGAAGCCCGAGATCGAGCAGTACACGACGCCCGGGTTCGCGGCTGCAACCGTTTCGTAGCCGAGCCCGAAGCGGTCCATGGTGCCGGGCTTAAAGTTCTCGATGACGACGTCGGCCGTGGCGGCGAGCTCGCGCGCACGCTGCATTCCCTCGGGGGCGCGCAGGTCGCACACGACCGAGCGTTTGCCGCGGTTGACGCCCGCGAAGTAGGTGCTCTGACCAATCGCGTTGGTCGGCGGGTTCCATTGCCGGGTCCCGTCGCCCTCGGGGCTTTCGATCTTGATCACATCTGCGCCCAGGTCGGCGAGGATCATGGTGGCGTGCGGCCCCGCGAGTACCCGTGAGAAGTCGGCGACCCGAATTCCCGAGAGCGCGCCGCCCTGCTGCCCGTTCGATGCCCCAGCTGCCACAACCACTCCTCGTCACACGTCACAATTGGTGCGCGGTAGTGCACCGTATGCTCAGCAGTCTACGGTGGCCTGCACCCCAAGACCCCGCAGCATTGCACACTCACCTCGACTCGCATCGTGCAAGAATGACAGTATGGCTTTCTTGTCACAGCTCATCGCGCTCCCCGATTTGGGGCTACGCCTGATCAAGGCGGGCCCGGGCGACCCCGAGATCAGCTGGGTATCGACCACCGAGCTCCTCGACCTGAGTGAGTATCTCGACGGCGGCGAAGTGTTGCTCACAACGGGCCTCGCGTTCTCCCATGACGACCCGCGCTGGCGTGACTTCGTGGCAAGTCTCAATCGCGCTCGTATAGCGGCCATCGGCTTTGGTATCGGCGTAAATCACGACGCGGTGCCCGCCACCCTCATCCAAGCGGCTACCCAGTACCGTGTCGCGCTGTTCGAGATCCCCCTCCCTACCCCGTTCGTGGCGATCAGCAAGGCGGCTGCCGGACTGCTCCGCGCCGACGAGTTACGTGCGGCCCGCAGCGCACTCCAGGTGCAGCAACGGCTGCTCGACGGCGCGCGCGGCGACCAGGACCCGGCCGAGGTACTCGCGGTCATCGCGCAGGCCACGGGCCGCCACCTCGCCCTCGTCACGACCGACGGCACACTCGTCGCGAGCACCGCGGGCTTTGCTTTCCAGCAGGGTGCAATAGAGTACATCGATCTCGATCGGGAGGGCACGCTGCGGCTCGGGGTCACCGGCACCGCGCCGCTCACCCCCGAGGGCAACGCGATTATTGCCGCAGGCTCGATGGTGCTCGGTCTCGGGCTCCACGGCGGCCGCGCCGACGAGCTGCGCGAACGCGAGCGCTGGGAACGCCTCGCATCCGGGTTACTCACGGGCACGCACGGCCCCGATGCACTCGAGATCCTCGCTCCAGCTCTGCCCGAGGCCGAGCACCCCACTCGCCTACGCGCGATCGCGGTGCAGGGCGGTGCGGAAGACGTGGGGGCCTGGCGTCGACGCCCCCGCAGCGGGCTGGATCGCCTTGTTGCGCCGGATCCCTCGGCCCCGCGCGCGCCCGGACTCGGACTGGCCTGGCAGGTTTGCCCCGATACTGAGGAAGCGGTCGCCGGTGCGCTCTCCGCTGCGGCGGCCCACGGTCTCGACGCTGTGGTGGGTCGCCCCGTACCCGCGACGCATACGCCGGTGAGCCGCCGATCCGCCGCCGGGAGGCTGCGTGCGCTCTCCCCCACCGAGCCCCTCTACCGGGCACCCCGCGTACCCACGGTGGTGTGGGCGGACCGCGATGCTCCCTTGTTCGATGCGCTCGTCGGGCTCTCGGAGTCTGGCGCGGTGCACACGCTCGGCAGCCAGGTGCTAGGCCCCTTGTCATTGCACGCTGAGCGGGCAGATCTGCCCGATGAGACCGGGCAGGTCGCGCGGCCCGCGGAAACGCTCACGTCGGCCGAGCGCGATCAGTTGCGTGCCACCCTCACTGCGGTGTTCGAACATGATGGACAGCGCGGCCCTGCCGCCGCATCCCTCGGCATTCACCGCAACACACTGCGCGATCGTGTCGCACGCATCGAGCGGCTCACGCAGCGGTCTCTCAGCGACCCCGACGATCGCGCTGAGCTGTGGTTTGCGCTCAGGCTCGAGGACGTGTCCCCGGAACGGGCCTAGTACAGCAAGAACTGAGCCGTGCCGCTGCCCTGGACGCCAGCCGCCGCAGCCCGCAGGTGGTAAGAGGCTCCGCCAGCTGCCACCGGGTCCCGTGTAATGTCGCAGGTCTCGGCGCTCGATCGGGTGCGATCCCACGCAATCGGCTCCGTCTGCACGGCCTGATCCGGATCAAGAATCACCGCGAGTGCCTCGGGCTCGGACTGGCAGTCCACCGATCGCCACACTTGATCGTCCCCGCTCGACACGGTGAATTCCATGCCGGCCGTCCCCAGATCCGCGCTACACGGTTCGGTACCGGCGTTGACGACGCTCAGAAACAGCTGCGGCAGCTCCCCCTCGGCGTAATCCGTCTTATCGGTGCCGGGGGTGACCTTGAGCTGCCCTGACTGGCAGGCAGGCACGTCGCCTTCCTTGGGCTCCGGCGACTGCGCGGTCTGTGCCGCCAGGTCCGTGGGGAGTTTGACCTCATTCGCCTCTGGAGCTCCGGCACCGGATCCCGGCTTCAGAATCGCGAGCACGATGACCGCGATAACTGCGAGCAGGACCGCGAGTACGACCAGGCGACGGCGCAGGTACACCTTGGCTGATTTGGGCCCCACGGGGTCACGAAAGGTCGACATAGCGTCAGCGTATCCCGGTTCAGCTGGCTAGGCGCTTGAGCATGCGCGTGTTGCCCAGGGTGTTGGGCTTGACTCGCGAGAGGTCGAGAAACTCGGCGACGCCCTCGTCCGTTGAGCGCAGCAGCTCGGCATACACGTCTGATGCCACGAGCTCGTGGTTCTCACCGACGTCCTCGAACCCGTGGCTCGTGAAGAAGTCCGTCTCAAACGTGAGGCAGAACAGCTGGGTGAGGCCAAGGTCGCGGGCGCGGGCCTCGAGCGCGGTGAGCAGGCGGTGTCCGACGCCGCGGCCGAGCCACTCTTGGGCGACGCCGAGCGTGCGCACCTCCCCGAGCTGATCCCACATCACGTGCACGGCACCATAGCCGATCACGTCGCCACCGGGCTCGCATGCCACCAGAAACTCGGGCACCGCGCCATACAGCTCGACGAGGTCTTTGCCGAGCAGGATTCGTCGGTTGACCAGAGGTTCCATCAGCTCAACCATGCGCGGCACATCTGCCGTACGCGCGGGGCGAATGAACATCTCATCGGCAGCAGTCATACTTCTAGCCTACTGCTGGCTGGGCGATCGGTCGCACCGCCAGCAGTAGGCTAGATTCCTGTGTGACGACGGCTAACTGTGAGTCGGCAGGAGGTCTTCCTTCTTGCCTCGCACACAGATAGCAGCAACGACTCCGGCCAGCACGAGTGCGATACCCGCGGAGAGAAACACCGCACTATACCCCTGCGTCTGGGCCGCGAGTTCTGAATCTCCGAGTGCTGTGGCCGATGCAGTGGCAGAGCTCGCGGCCAGCGCGAACACGGACAGCCCGATAGAACCACCGATCTGCATCGCTACGTTGACCATTGCCGAAGCAGCTCCGGCATCCGAGGGTTCAACTCCGACAAGTGCGACGTTCTGCAGCGGCACGAGCGTAACTCCCACGCCCAGACCGATCAAAATCAGACCGGGCATGACCTGCGTGACATAGTTTCCATCAGCCGTGATGGAAACCATCCAGAACATACCCACAGCGGCGATCAACGGCCCGAACACCATCATCGGGCGGGGCCCGGACACCGGCATCAACTTGGTCATAATAGGCACGACAAGGATGGTGATGGCGGTCATTACGACGCTGGCGAGGCCGGCTAGCAGCGGAGACATGCCCAGCACATTTTGGA
Organism: Leucobacter salsicius M1-8; assembly: GCF_000350525.1. GTDB lineage: Bacteria > Actinomycetota > Actinomycetes > Actinomycetales > Microbacteriaceae > Leucobacter > Leucobacter salsicius. Next base: position 70,662 of record NZ_AOCN01000007.1, read on the forward strand.
GGTGGAAGGCCAGGTACATCGTTGTTCCGATGAGCACAGCTCCGACGACAGCCTGCACAAAGTACGCACCCGCGCGTACGCGATGAAGGATGACGCGCATGGGGAGCAGCGGATTCCGAGCACGGGTTTCAATGAACACAAAGAGCGCAAGCAAGAGGACTCCCCCCGCCATGAATCCGATGGTGTCGACGCTCACCCAGCTTTCCTCGGCAAGAGTAAAGCTGTAGACGAGTGAGCCAAGCCCGAGCACGACGGCAATCGCGCCCAAGATATCGAGGCGCCCCTTCCCCTCAGCTTTGCTCTCCTCAAGCACGAAAGCCCCGATTCCCACCGAGATGATCACGAAGATCAGGTTGACCAACAAGCACCAGCGCCAGCTTGTGAACTCGGTAAGGAAGCCGCCCAGCAGGAGCCCCACGGCCGCGCCGCTTCCAGCGACTGCGCCGAATACGGCAAAAGCGATGTTCCGTTCGCGTCCGAAAGGAAAGGCTACAGTGAGCATTGCCAGGGCAGCGGGAGCCAGCAGCGCCGCGAAGAGCCCCTGCAGGCCGCGCGCCAGAATCAAGTCAGTACCGCTCTGCGCGAGGCCACCATACAACGAAGCGACGCCAAAACCGATCATGCCCAGCATGAAAGTGCGCTTGCGGCCCCACGTGTCGGCGATGCGTCCGCCCAGCAAGAGAAGCGCACCGAATACAAGCACATAGGAGGTGACCACCCACTGACGCTCAGTGTTGCTGAGCGTCAGTTCAACTTGCGCGGTGGGGAGTGCAATATTCACGATCGTGCCGTCAAGTACTACGACCAGCTGAGTGAGGGCAATGATTGCGAGAGCCCACCAACGGCGAGGCTGCGCGGCTTGACGCGGAACCTCGATCGGGCTGGTTTCGGGCGGGGAGGCATGGGTAATCGTCATGATTTCTCCAGAACTCAATGTGAATTGATGCTGGAGGTTTCAAGCCTCGGACCAGTGCGCTGGGTGCTTACCCGTGTCACTAACCGCTCCACGTTACTGCCGCGGACAGGTACACCAGCGTATCACAGCGTTGGCGCGTCACCGCATTACAGGGATAGACAAACGCTCCGGGCCCCCAGCAATTGCTGAGGGCCCGGAGCGTCGTACAACGGGGAACTTTTATTCGACCGTATCGGGGGTAGCCGCTGCAGAGGCGATGCTTGCCGCCGAGGTGGCCGACGTCTCGCCGTGCGCCTTCTCGGTGCCGCGATCGGTCTCGAACGTGAACTTGCCATCCACGAAGTCGACCTTAACCAGGTCACCCGCGAGCAGCTCGGCACCCAGGATCTTCTCCGACAGCATGTCCTCGATCTCACGCTGGATCGCGCGGCGCAGCGGCCGTGCACCCAGTGCGGGATCGTAGCCCAGATCGGCGAGTCGCTCGCGAGCGGGCTGCGACATCTCGATGCCCATGTCGCGATCGAGCAGACGGTCCTTGAGCTGCTTCACGAACAGGTCGACGATCTGGAGAATCTCGGCCTTCGACAGCTGCGGGAACACGATCGTGTCGTCGACGCGGTTGAGGAACTCGGGCTTGAAGTGCTTCTTCAGCTCCTCGTTGACCTTGCCCTTCATCGACTCGTAGCCGATCGAGGAGTCACCCTCGATCTGGAAGCCCACGGGACCACCGGCGATGGCCGACGAACCGAGGTTCGTGGTCATGATGATGACGGTGTTCTTAAAGTCGATGACGCGGCCCTGGCCGTCGGTGAGACGGCCCTCTTCGAGCACCTGCAGCAGCGAGTTGAAGATGTCGGGGTGAGCCTTCTCGATCTCGTCAAAGAGCACGACCGAGAACGGCTTGCGGCGCACGCGCTCGGTGAGCTGGCCTCCCTCTTCGAAGCCGACGAACCCGGGAGGGGCACCGAAGAGGCGCGAAACGGTGTGCTTCTCGCCGTACTCCGACATGTCGAGCGAGATCAGCGCATCCTCGTCATCGAACAGGAACTCAGCCAGGGCCTTCGCGAGCTCGGTCTTGCCGACACCCGTGGGGCCGGCGAAGATGAACGAGCCCGAGGGACGCTTCGGGTCCTTGAGCCCTGCGCGCTGGCGCCGGATCGTCTTGGCAAGGGCCGAAATGGCCTCGTTCTGACCGATCACGCGCTGGTGCAGTGCCTCTTCCATGAAGCGGAGACGGCTTGTCTCCTCTTCCGTGAGCTTGAAGACGGGGATGCCCGTGGCCTGCGCAAGCACCTCCGCGATCAGCCCCTCGTCGACCTCGGCCTTAGTAACCACGTCACCCGAGCGCCACTGCTTCTCGAGGCGCAGGCGCTCCGCAATCAGCTTCTTCTCTTCGTCGCGCTTGTTGGCGGCAAGTTCGAAGTCCTGGCCTTCGATGGCCTTTTCCTTGTCGGCGCGCACGACGGCGATCTTCTCGTCGAATTCGCGCAGCTCGGGCGGGCTCGACAGGATCGACAGGCGCAGGCGAGCGCCGGCCTCATCGATCAGGTCGATGGCCTTGTCGGGCAGGAAGCGATCCTGCACGTAGCGAGCGGCAAGGTTCACCGCGGCGACGATGGCGCCATCAGTGATCGACACCTTATGGTGCGCCTCGTAGCGGTCGCGCAGCCCCTTCAGGATGTTGATCGAGTGGGGAATCGACGGCTCAGCAACCTGGATCGGCTGGAAGCGGCGTTCAAGCGCGGCATCCTTCTCGAAGTGCTTGCGGTACTCGTCGAGCGTCGTCGCACCAATGGTCTGCAGCTCGCCACGCGCAAGCATGGGCTTCAGAATATTGGCGGCGTCGATTGCGCCCTCGGCAGCACCGGCACCCACGAGCGTGTGGATCTCATCGATGAAGATGATGATGTCACCGCGGTTGCGGATCTCCTTGGTGACCTTCTTGAGGCGTTCCTCAAAGTCACCGCGGTAGCGGCTACCGGCGATCATTGAGCCGAGGTCAAGCATGTAGACCTGCTTGTCCTTCAGCGTCTCGGGCACCTCGCCGCGCACGATGGCCTGCGCGAGCCCCTCGACGACGGCCGTCTTGCCAACGCCTGGCTCACCGATCAGCACGGGGTTGTTCTTGGAGCGGCGCGAGAGGATCTGCATGACCCGCTCGACCTCCTTCTCGCGCCCAATGACCGGGTCGAGCTTACCGTCGCGGGCAGCCTGGGTCAGGTTGGTGCCGAAGTTGTCGAGCACCTGCGAACCCTTGGACTCGCTCTGCTGCTCGGGAGCGCCAACCGTCGCGCTCTCCTTGCCGGCCTGGTAGCCAGACAGCAGCTGAATCACCGTCTGGCGCACGCGGTTCAGGTCAGCCCCGAGCTTCACGAGCACCTGGGCTGCGACACCCTCGCCCTCGCGAATCAGGCCAAGCAGGATGTGCTCCGTGCCGATGTAGTTGTGTCCCAGCTGCAGCGCCTCGCGCAGGCTGAGCTCGAGCACCTTCTTGGCGCGCGGCGTGAACGGGATGTGACCCGCGGGCGGCTGCTGGCCGGTGCCGATGATGTCGGTCACCTGCGCGCGAACGGCGTCCAGTGAAATATCAAGCTGCTCAAGCGCCTTTGCAGCGACGCCCTCACCCTCATGAATGAGGCCGAGCAGAATGTGCTCCGTGCCGATGTAGTTGTGGTTGAGCATCTTCGCCTCTTCTTGGGCGAGCACAACCACGCGGCGAGCGCGATCGGTGAATCTCTCGAACATCTGTCTCCTCCTCGGGCTGGGGTCGCGTCGTCGGTGCGGCGCCAACCGATGTGTCCAGATTACGGGCTGCAGCCTTACATTTGGGGCGTGTTCGTGCTGGGCGTAACGGGTGCTTGACAGCGCACCCACACAGGGAATATTTTATCGATTAACGATAATATCGATAATCGATAAGGAGCGCTCATGTTGGACGTCCTGGATTCTGCCCCACCCGCACACCGTCTCTCCCGCGGTGACCGCGGCGCCTTGTGGGCATTCATCATTGCAGGCATCGCCCTCGCCACTACGACCGCGGTATTCGCCGCGATCCGGATCTCATCACTCCTGGGCCCGGGCCCCACCCCGATCGAGATCGAGTTTGCGGGCCTCCCCGCGAAGGCCGCGGCAGGAACGAGCACACTGTCGTTCGAAGTCACCTCCGCAACGCTTCTGGCGTCCGAGCTCTCGCCTGTCGCGCTTGTCACTGGCATCTCAGCGCCGGTGCTCTTGACACTGGTGACTGCGACCATTGCCGTCTGCTTGATTGCACTCGCGGCGTCACTAATTCGCGGTCAGATCTTCAGCAAGCGCAACTCGCGCCTCGTGGTTACTGCGGGCCTCACTGGCCTCATCGGGTTCGTAGCCGTCAATTTACTCAATACCGTGCTCGCAAACGACGTACTCTTTGGGGCTACCGGTGGGCAGAGCAGCTACATGGTGTTGAGCTTTGAACCCGGCACCTATCTCCTCTCGGCGTTCGTGATCGCACTCGTGAGCTCAGTGTTTGTTATCGGCGAGCGCATGCAGCGCGATACGGAGGGACTCGTATGAACACCCAGCTGCCCGTAGAGTCGGGCCCAGGCAAGATACGCGCCGATGCCATCGCCATCTTCGCGCTCGGGGTTGCCGCTATCGCCTCGGTCATTGCCCTGGCGGTGCGGACCTTTGCCCAGACATTTTCACCTGATGGCGTCGTGTGGCAGCTGCCAATCGAACGGCAAGCAGGCACGGCCGCAGGCCTCGCGTTGTACTCCAGCGATGGCCCCGCCACCGCCAAACCGGTGAGCGGATCGTTCACACACATGCAGGTCCTTGTACCCAATCTCAATACGGTGTCAACGGTGTGCCTGGGAGCTGCCATCGCGCTCGCCGCGCTCGCGATACTGGCCGTGATCGCGAGCACAGTACGGGTCGCCTGGCTGTTTCAGCAGGGACGGTTCTTCACCCTTGCGACGAGCCGTGCAATTCGCACCCTGAACTGGGCGCTGCTCGCCGGGGGTCTGGGTGCCTACATCTGCTGGAAGTTGGGTGCGAACGGCGTCGAAGCGGCGCTCAACGTGCGCGTCGCCGATACGGGCGCCGTCGAGTGGTGGGGTTGGTACGTCATCGCATTGTTTACGGTCACCTCGCTCGGCCTGATCGATATCGCGCTGCGCCGGGCGATCCGGCTACAGCATGACGCAGAGGGGCTGATCTAGTGGTCGCCGAAGACGGCCACGCGATCCGGTGTCGCTTGGATGAGCTGCTCGCCGAGCGCAGCATGACCCTCACTGAGCTCAGTGAGCGGGTGGGAGTGAGCATCGTGAATCTGTCGGTGTTGAAGAATGATCGCGCAAAGGCGATCAGATTCTCAACGCTCACCGCGATCTGCAAGGTGCTTGGCTGCGAAGTGGGTGAGCTACTCGTCGTCGCACGGTAACCCCCGCGTTACCGTGAGGCCAACTGCGGGTTCCCCGCTATTCACGGTAGCGACCTAGCGTGACAACGTGACCGACGCCTTCGCAAGCTCTGCAACCTCCCGCATTCGCGCCCTCGAGGCCACACTCGGCCCGAGTGAGGGGGCGGTCGCACGCGCGATACTCGCTCACCACCCCGAGGTGCCACAGTGGTCGACGCAGGAGCTGGCCGTGGTCGCCGGTACCTCGACCGCGACAGTGATTCGCGCGGCCCAGCGCCTCGGATTTCGAGGATTCCAGCATCTACGCCTCGAACTCGCGCGTGAGGGCTCGCCTCAGGGCACGACTGCCTTGCAGGGCGGCGACCACATCGATGAGCTCTTTGCCAGTGCCAGCGCGGCGCTCGATGTGAGTCGTCAAGCCATCGACCGCGCGACGCTGGCCGCGGCAGCCGCAGCCCTGGCTGACGCACGCCGTGTCGTCTTCGCTGCGAATGGGTTCTCAGCCCCGCCACTTCAGGATGCCGCAATGCGCTTCGCGACGATCGGGCGCCCCGTCGAGGCGCCGCTCGACATTCTCGCGCAGCAGTTTGCGACGCACACACTCGGCCCGGGTGATGTCTGTCTCGCGCTCAGCCATTCGGGCGCGAACGCACACACGCTAGCCGCGTGCCGGGCGGCTGCACAGCGTGGTGCCCGCGTGATCGCGCTCTGCAGCTTTGCCCGCACCCCGCTCTCTGACATCGCAGATCTCACAATCTCGACCGGCGCTTCGGGGCCCCAGCACACGGTCGACCCATTTTTCATTCGACTCGGGCACTCGGTGCTCCTCCAGGCGCTCGTCGCCGAGCTTGCCCAGCGGAGCTCGCCAGCGCAGCAGTTGGAGATGCGGGAGGTCGTCGCCGACGCACTCACGGACGTGCCTGTCCCCACCCGCCGATAGGCCAAATTCAATCTTTGCGCGAACGACACATCAAATTCTGAGTTCGTTTACCGGCCCGACACGTCCATCCTCGAGGCTACAAATGTAATCGCGTTTCACCTCGGATGTAACCGTCGAAACGCACACTTCACATGTGTATCGAAAGGCAGAGCCGTGCACACCATCGTTTCCGTCGAAGGCAGTTACAACGCGCGCACCATTGGCACAAAGCACATGCCCTGGCTCGTACGCACCGCAGCGCTTGACGAGCTCACCGCCGACGGCGAGCGCACCCTGCGTGCCCAGGGCGTCGATCTCATCATCGATCTACGTGAGCCGTCCGAGCAACGCACCCGGCGGCACGGCATCCCTGTTTCCTCGGTACCGCTGTATGGCGAGCTGCCCCCTGCCCACGGCACCATTCATGAGATTTATGCGGGGCTGGTGCGCGACCGCGGTTCCCAGATCGCCGCCGCTGTCTCGGCAATTGCAGCGCACCCGGGTACCGCAGCGGTGCACTGTACCGCGGGCAAAGACCGCACCGGAATCGTGGTGGCCCTCGCACGCCTCGTTGCCGGCGATTCCCGTACCGAGATCCTCGCCGACTACGTGCTGTCGGGCAACACGGTGCGCCCGGCGCGTGCCGCGATCGTCACCGACCAGCTTGACTCACTCGGGCTTGAGGGGGCGGTGCGTGCGGCGGCCGAGGAACTACATCTCGACAGCCCGTCCGCCGCGCTCGCTGGCGCACTCGAACTCGTGAACGAACTCGGGGGTCCCATCGCCTATCTGCTCGACAATGGCATGTCTGTCGCGCATCTTCGGTCGCTGGCGGAGCGGGCATGAGCCGGGCTAGCGGGCGATTCACGGTGCTGCATCTCAGCGACGTCCACGCCACCGAATCGGGGTTGCTCTACGGTGCTGTGAACGGGCTCGAGCAGCTCGAACGCGTGGGCGCATACGCCCGGGCAACTGGCATCACCCCCGAGGCCGTGATCGTCACAGGTGACCTGATTCAGCGTGGCAACGCCGGCGCCTACGCCGCGGTGGACGTGGCCTGTCGCGAGCTCGAGGCAGCAGTCGGGGCCCCTGTCTTCACGGTGCTCGGCAATCACGATAGCCCGGTACACGCGCGGGCCTTGCGCCACCATAATCTGAACCACTACGGAGTGCACTTCGTTGACGGCTACCGCATCATCCGGCTGGACTCGCACGCAGGGCGGCTCGATGCCACCCAGCTGGACTGGTTGGGCGAGACTCTTGCTTCGCCGTCCCCGCGCGGCACAATCATCGCCCTGCATCACCCGCCGCTCGGTTCTCCCATGCCTGTGCTCAGCAAACAAGGGTTGGCGGATGCCAGTGCGCTGCTCGATGTCCTCGAGGGTTCAGATACGCGAGCGATTCTCGCCGGGCATTTTCACCACGTGCTCACCGCGTCGGTGCACAAGATCCCAGTGTTCGTCGGTCCATCGCTCGCCTACCACCAGATCATGAACGCAGGGCCTGCAGCGGTCGCGGGCCATGCCGCCCCCATGTTCTCGCTGGTGCAGTTCACCGATACCGATGTGAGCGCGTCAACGATCGCTCTCACAGCGCCAGAGCCGCTGTTCACCCAGCCCATCTCTCGCGTGCCATAGCCCACGCGTCTCAGGTCCTCCCCCTTCCAATTTCGCACTACCCAACACATACAGAAAGCAGACCATGTCACGCACCCGTTCGCTCGGCACCATCGCCGCGCTCTCGCTGTCAGCCCTCGCCCTCACTGCATGCTCCGCTGCAGGCCCTGACGCGTCAGCAGGTGATTCAGCGGCCGAGGCCGCGGAGCCCTCAACGATCACGTTGTACACTTCGGAACCCCAGGAAAAGATCGATGCCATCGTCGCGGCGTTCTCGAGCGACAATCCCGAGATCGAAGTTGACGTCTTCCGAGCCGGAACCGGTGACTTGACCGCTCGTATCGCCGCTGAGGAAAAGTCCGGGGACATCGGAGCTGATCTGCTGCTCGCTGCTGACGCTGGCACATTTGAGGACTACGCTGATCGCGACCTGCTACTCGAGTACGAGTCACCCGAGGCAGCGAACATCAATCAAGATCTCATCGACCCCGAGCACTTTTACGTGGGCACACGCCTACTTCCGACGGTCATCGCAATCAACACCAACGTGATCACCGACGCTCCTACCTCGTGGCAGGATCTCACGGATCCCGCATATGCCGGCAAGATCGCAATGCCCAACCCTGATGTGTCGGGCGCTGCCGCCTACAACGCCGCGGTGTGGCTGAATGAGCCTGCGCTGGGCGAGCCATGGCTGCAGGGCCTCGCTGCCAACACCCCGCTCATTGCCGAGAGCAACGGCCCCGTGTCGCAGGCCGTGGCCGACGGCTCGAATCCGGTCGGCATCGTCGTAGATTCTCTCGTGCGCGACCTCGCCGCGGCGGGCTCGCCCATTGAGGCGGTGTACCCGGAGGAGGGTGTGCCGTTCGTATCGCAGCCAGTCGGCATCTTTGCCAACACCGACGAGTCCGACGCGTCGAAGCTGTTCGTCGATTTCTTGATCAGCAAGAAGGGGCAAGAGATTGCTGCCTCGCAGTCTTACCTTCCGATCCGCGAAGATGTCGACAGCCCTGAGGGTGCCCCCGCAGTCGCAGACATCACGCTCTTGACGCCTGAGCTCGAGACCATTCGTTCGACCCAGGCCGGGGCCATCGAGACGTTTAATGCGCTCTTCCAGTAACACGCTCTCCCGCGCCGTCGCGGCGCCGGCCCTCCCGGGCTGGCGCCGCGTGGATGGTCTCGCCGGGCTCCGTTTCGGGCTCTGGTGCGCGGTGGCTGCGCTCGTGCTCGTACCGGTACTGGCGATCGTTTTACTGGCCGCCACCGGAGACGGATGGGCACATCTTGCGGATCCGGATGTATTGACCGCGACCGCGAACTCACTCACCTCGGCCGGCATCTCGGCCGCCCTCGCGGTCGCGTTTGGGACCGCGCTTGCGCTGCTGCTCGAGCGCACCGATCTTCCGGGGCGCCGCGCGCTTCGGTTACTCGCCCTGAGCCCGATGCTCATGCCCCCGTTCGTAGGAGCAATCGCCTGGCTCAGCTTGTTGGGCCCGTCCTCCGCCGTCAACAAGTGGTGGACCAACCGCTTCGGTGGCCCCCTGTGGAACCTCTACGGCGGAGACGGCGTCGTGTTTCTGCTTACGCTGCACAGCTTTCCCATCGCCATGATGATCGTCACCGCGGCACTTAAGCGCGTCCCGGCCGATCTTGAACAGGCCGCACGCATCGCGGGCTCATCAGCACCGCGCGCGCTCTGGGAAGTTACAGTGCCGCTGCTACGCCCCGCCATGCTCTCCTCCTTCACGCTAATAGCGGTGTCAAATCTCGCCGATTTTGGCATTCCCTCGATCATCGGCTTGCCCGATCGGTATGTCACTCTGTCAACGCTCGTGTATCGCTACCTGCAGTCGGGCACCGTCGACGATCCCCTTGCAGTGGTCGCTGCGATCGGGTTCGTGCTGCTTGTCATCGCGCTACTCGGTGTGGTTATTGATCTGCTGCGCTCTCGCACACGCGTCGAGCTCGACGCGCAGTCTGCTGCCCCGGATCGCCTCCCCCTGGGCCGCGCCCGCTTGGGGGCCTCGATCATCACGACCACGGGTATCCTCGTGCTCACGGTGTTGCCGCTCGTGACGCTAACGATCCAGGCGCTGCTGCCCGCCCCAGGGGTACCGTTCACACTTGAAACCATCACGCTCGCAAGTTTCGAACGCGCGCTCACGGCGTCGGGCACTCTGCAAGGTGTCGGAAACTCGCTCATGCTGGCAACCCTTGCTGCGGTAATTTGTGGAGCGCTGGGGCTCGCGATTGGCACGCTCGTCACTCGAACCCGTGCTCGCGACAACGGCGCGCTTCTCGGCCTGTCGTTGATGCCACAGGCCATCCCTGGCCTGGTCATCGCTGTGGCATGGCTCGTTATCGCTCCCCACGTCGGCTTGCAAAACACACCCTGGATCATTCTCTGCGCCTATCTGACCTCGTTCCTGGCCCTAGTGGTGCAGTCAGTGAGTGCGCCGCTCGCGGCGACACCTACGACCGCGGAAGAGGCCGCTCGTATCTCTGGCGCGAGCCGACTCCGGGCGCTCTGGGACATTTCCTGCCGGATGGCCGTCCCCGCCGCGATCTCTGGGGCCGTTCTCGTGGGCCTCACTGCAGTGCGCGAGCTCACTCTCTCAGTACTCCTACTCTCGCCCGGCTCGCAGACGCTTGGCGTCGTCATCTTCAACCTGCAACAAGCTGGCGCTTACAATGCCTCGTCTGCGCTGTCCCTCATCGTCGCTGTGGTTGGCCTCGCTGGACTCGGCTTGACCGCCCGCTCTCACCGTTAGGACTATTTCGTGTCATCTGTCTCGCTCTCTGGCGTTAGCCTCGCTTACCCGGGCGGCCAGCTGGGTCTCGCTGACGTCGACTTCACCGTACGCGACGGCGAGTTCGTCGCGCTTGTCGGCCCCTCCGGGTCCGGCAAGACAACGCTGCTACGCACGGTCGCGGGTTTTGTGCGCCCCACAGCGGGGTGCGTCTCGATCGCCGACTCAGTAGTGGCTGACCCGCACCGCTCACTCGAACCCGAGCGACGCGGGCTCGGAATGGTGTTTCAGCAGCACGCAGTCTGGCCACACTGGTCGGTGGGGCGCAACATCGAATACCCACTCAAGCGGGCGGGTATCGCCAAACCCGAGCGCGTCAAAAGGGTGGCTGAAGCCCTCGAACTCGTGGGGCTCGCTGGCTACGCCCTGCGTAACCCCGCGACCCTGTCGGGAGGGCAGCGGCAGCGTGTGGCCATCGCGCGCGCCATCGTGGCCCGGCCGCGGGTGCTATTGCTTGATGAGGCGCTCTCCGCGCTCGACGAGCCGCTGCGGGATCGCCTCCGTCTCGAGCTTCGCGAGCTCACGAGGGAACTCGGGCTCACCGTGCTGCACGTCACTCACGACCGGGCCGAGGCACTCGCGGTCGCCGACCGGATCGTCGTACTCGACGGCGGTCGGATTCAACAGGTCGGGGCTCCCGCCGCGCTTTTGGCCGAGCCCTCGAGCGCGTTTGTGGCCTCCTTTATCGCCGACGCCACCGTCTTAACGGGCACGACAGACGATATGGGATTCGTCTCTCACGAATCGGGCCTGTCGGTACCCGCGGCTGCCTTGAGCGCGCCGGGAGGCAGGGTGTCGTTGCCCACTGGCGCCACCGACATCGCGATCCTTCCCCATGCAGTTCGAGTCGTACCCGATGCTGAGGGTACAGGGCGAGTCGTTTCGTCTCTGTTTGGTAGGGACGGCGACGATCTCGTCGTCGATTGGAACGGAGTGCGGATCCGTTCTCGCGTGCCAGGGGCGCGGTGCGCCGCAGGTACCCTCGTACGTCTTGAGGTCGAGCAAGCCCTGATTTATCCCAGCTCGGACGCCCGCGGTTCCTCCCCCGCTCTCACAGCGGGGCGCAGTACGGTGGGAGCATGACCGTGTGCGATTCTGTCCCGATTGCGCTGGTGCGTCACGGCGAAACCGACTGGAATTTGGATCGCCGTATTCAAGGTCGCACTGACATTCCCCTGAACGAAACTGGCCGGCAGCAAGCACGCGAGATTTCCCAGATCCTCGCAGCTCACGGCTCTTGGCGTGGCGTCCGGGCATCGCCACTCGGCCGAGCGTCCGAGACAGCTCAAATCATCGCTGCAGGCCTCAAACTCGATGCCCCAGCCGTCGACGAGCGCTTTTGGGAACGTGATTTCGGTGAGGCCGAGGGGCTCGCCGTTTCTGACGCACAGCAGCGATGGCCGGGGTTAGACAGCATTCCCGGGGCGGAGTCCCTCGAAGATTTGCGCGCACGTACTGCGACCGCGCTGCTCCAGGTCCTCATCGACGCCCCCGGCACTATCGTGGTGGCCCACGGCGCAATGCTCCGCGCAGGAATGGCGCATGCGACAGGCGCCGAAGTCCCTCGGGTGCTCAACGGCGAGGTCTGGCTGATGTACCCGTCAGGTGGCAAGGCCAGGCTCGAACGTCTTGCCGCCCCTGCCTCGGCAATCGTAGCTACTGCAGCGCAGAGGTGAGTCGGGCCAGGCCGTCGAGCAACTGGGACCGCAGCGGCTGCCGCTGCCATTCTTCTAGCGTGAGCTCACGCGCGTTGGCCCGATAGTAGTCGTTGACTTCATCGAGATCACGCACAAAACTCGTGCCGTGCACGACCATCGAGATCTCCATGTTGAGACCGAAGGATCGCTGGTCCATGTTCGAGGACCCCACCACCGCCACTGCGTCGTCGACGGTGAAGTGCTTGGAGTGCAGGATGTATGGCGCCTTGAACATCCAGATGCGCACGCCCGCACGCAACAGCTCCTCGTAGTACGACCGTTGCGCGTGGTACACGACCGCCTGGTCTCCGATCTCAGACACAAATAGCTCGACCTGCACCCCGCGACCGGTGGCGGCGCGCACAGCATTCATGATCGAGCCGTCCGGCACGAAGTATGGGCTCGTAATGCTAATGCGGCGCTGCGCCGTGTACATCAGCGCCACAAACACCTGCAGGTTGTTCTCCCCGGCGTAACCGGGGCCACTCGGCACGATCTGGCACTCGAGGTTACCCGGCATCTGAAGTTCGAGCGGGTTGTCGGTGAGATGAGTGAGATACTCATCGGTCTCGAGGTACCAGTCCCCCTGAAACACGGCTTCGAGACCCAGCACGATGGGGCCTTCAACCCGCACCATGAGGTCCTTCCAGTGCAGCCCGCGTCGCCTGTTGGATGGCTTGTTATAGCTGGAGTCAACGAGGTTTTGGGACCCCATAAATCCGACCTTGCCGTCGATCACGATGAGCTTGCGGTGGTTGCGCAGGTCGGGGCGCTGGTACTCTCCCCGCCAGGGGCGCACGGGCAGCATATATGCCCAGTCTGCTCCCATCTCATCAAGCGCATCCGCGGTGCGCTTCATGCCCGGGTTGCGTACGGCCGAGATGTGGTCGGTCAGTACACGCACCTTCACACCGCGGGCGCTGACCTCACGCAGTGCCGCGAATACGTCGGAGGAGGTGTCATCAAACACCAAAATGTAGAACTCGACGTGAACGTAGGCTTGGGCCTCTCGAATCGCCGCGGCCATGTGGGCGATGCTCTCTTCGTAGTCGATCGAGATCGAGGCGGTGTTGCCCTGCATCATGGGCTGGGCGCCGAGTGTGCGCCCGAGCTTGACGACGTTCTCGAGACCGGGCTGCAGCGGCTCGCCTTCCCAGACGAGACCCCCCTCTTCACGGTCCGCGATCTGCTTCACAAAGTGATTGATCGCTTCTTGCTTCTGCTCTCGCTTCTTAGGCAACCGCTTGCTGCCAATAATGAGAAACAGCAGCAGTCCTGGCACCGGCAAGAAGAAGATGGCCATGAGCCACGCCATGCCCGATGTCGGGCGGCGATTGCGCGGCACAATGAACAACGCAGCGATTCTGATGAGATTGTCGATGACCAGGACCGCAAAGGTCCAGGCAACGGGCCAATTGATATCTGCCCAACTGAGCATCATCACTGCACTCCCCTCAGACGAAACCTTGCTTGGTTCACCCTATCGGGAGTTTTCGCTTCGCCCTCGCAAAAGGGCGGCGCAATTCGCTACTTCTGGTTGCGCAACGGCAGCCCGGCCTTGGCGCGCTCTTCGTCTTCAATCTCCTGATAGACGCGACGCTCGGTGCGATCAGCACGAACGATGAGGCGCAACACGAGCCAAAAGAAAAGCCCGATCAGCACGGTCGGGGTCAGCGACCAGATCGCGTTCATCCACCAGTTTTCCATACCTTCAACTGTAACCCAGCGAGTCCCGGTACTTCCTGAGCAAGCAGAGCACACCCAGGTTGATGGGCATCTCGAACCACGAGAACCGGTTAGAACGCAATGGCAAAAGCCCCCGGCCCGAACACGGCGATCACAGAAGCCAGCACCAGCAGAAGCAGGTCATACTCGGGTCCACCCTGCTGTGCCCAGTAGGAGCTGTGCCACTTGAACACGTGGAGGGCAGTCGTGGCAAGCATTAGGAGCATCACACCGAGCGCCGCCCAAACTGCCAACACGCCACTCGCGAACGAGAGCGCAGCGGCGCCCTCAGCAATGACGATGACCCACGCAACCGGTACGGGTAGCCCATCATTGCGCGCAAACTTGCTCACATCCTTGAGCTTGATCACACACTCACGCGCAAACGCGACCGCGAGCATTGCGCGCACCAGCGCGAGCACCAGAGAAACTACGAAGGTCGGGAGTATCAACATGATCGGTCACCTCTAACCCCATGCTAACCCCGCAAGCACGGCAGCAACAGGTCAAAAGATGCTACGATCAGAAAAGTTCGTGATGCCGAACATTTAAGTTTCATCAAGCTCAAACACCCCGATAGGCCACATATCTTGACCAGCACCGCTGCCGCCCGCCCGAGCAAGCACGCCCCGGCCTGGCTGCTCGGCCCTGCCATGGTTGCCGGCGTCGCATATCTCGACCCCGGCAACGTCGCCGTCAATATGTCCGCGGGCGCCCAATTCGGGTTTTTGCTCGTTTGGGTCCTGGTCGCGGCAAACGTCGCCGCGTGGCTCATTCAGTACATGTCGGCAAAGCTCGGGCTGGCAACCGGCGCAAGCATGGCCGAACTCATCGGGGCACGCACCAAGACGCGACGCGGCAGGCTCCTCTTCGGACTTCAGGCACAGTTCGTCGCGATAGCCACCGACGTCGCGGAGGTCATCGGCGGTGCCGTAGCCCTCTGGATCCTGTTCGACACCCCCCTCATCGTGGGCGCTATCATCACCGGCGCCGTATCCACTGCCATGCTCTTTGCGCAGGCGCGGCACGGCGCGAAGACCTTTGAATTTGCCATCATGGGTCTGATCATCGTCATCATGATCGGGTTCTGCTACGGGTTCTTTCTCGCGCCTCCTCCGCCCGCTGATGTACTCGGCGGCATGATCCCGAAATTCGAAGGCCCCCAATCTGTGCTCCTGGCCGCCAGCATCATGGGCGCGACCGTCATGCCGCACGCCATCTATGCCCACTCTTCGCTTGCGCGCGACCGTTTCAGATCCGGACCCAGTTTTCCATTGCCGCGTCTCTTGCGCGCAACCCGCATCGACGTGACGATCGCACTCACCATTGCGGGCAGCGTCAACCTCGTGATGCTCCTTGTCGCGGCTACGGTGCTCCCCGGTGTCGAGGGCACCGACAGCCTCGAGGGCGCACACGCCGCCCTCGAAAGCGCGCTCGGCGCTACGGCCGGTTTACTCTTCGCCGTGGCACTGCTCGCCTCCGGCCTTGCCTCCACCGCAGTGGGCGCATACGCGGGCGCCGACATCATGGGCGGCCTTTTTCGCACCCGCCTCAAGCTCATCACCCGGCGTCTCATCACGATCATTCCCGCAATCGTGGTGCTCGCGCTCGGCGTCGACCCGACGTTCGCACTCGTCCTCAGCCAGGTGGTGCTATCGTTCGGCATCCCGTTCGCACTCGTGCCGCTCGTCTGGCTCACGTCACGCCGCAGCATCATGGGCGTCGCCGTCAACGCCTGGTGGACCACCGCGGCCGGCTGGGTCATCGCTGCGGGCATAATCGCACTTAATCTCGCGCTGCTCACCCTCCAGATCGGCCTCATTTAGGCGATCCGGATCGCCAGCAGCCGCGCACCAATCGCGGCCAGGGCGCAAAAAAGCCAGCCAGCGAGGACGATCTGATGCAGATGCGTGCTCGCTGGCTGGCTTGTTCTCGCGTGAAACCTACTTCACGAGCGGGAACAGGATCGTCTCGCGAATGCCGAGGCCGGTGAGGGCCATCAGCAGGCGGTCCATGCCCATGCCCATGCCACCGGCGGGCGGCATGCCGTGCTCGAGCGCGCGCAGGAACTCCTCGTCGACGCCCATGGCCTCGACGTCGCCGCGGGCAGCCTCGGCGGCCTGCTGCGTGAAGCGCTCGCGCTGCACGACGGGGTCAATGAGCTCGGAGTAACCGGTCGCCAGCTCGAAGCCGCGAATGTACAGGTCCCACTTTTCCACGACGCCCGCGATGGAGCGGTGGTGACGGGTCAGCGGGCTGGTCTCGACCGGGAAGTCCATCACGAAGGTGGGGGCAGTGAGGCCGTCCTTCACGAAGTGCTCCCACAGCTCCTCGACGAGCTTGCCGTGGTTGGGCAGGTGCACCTCGACGCCCTCGGCGTCGGCGATCGCGAGCAGATCTTCGACGGAGGTCTCGGGCGTGATCTCGCGACCGGCGGCCTCTGACAGCGTGCCGTACATCGAGATACGATCCCAGTTGCCGCCCAGGTCGAACAACGTGCCGTCGGCCCACTTCACGACGTGCGTGCCCTCACGCTCGGAGCCCACGTTTGCTGCGAGTGCCGCGTTCTGGATCAGGTCCTGGGTGAGATCAGCAATGCCGTTGTAGTCGGTGTATGTCTCGTATGCCTCGAGCATCGCGAACTCGGGGCTGTGCGTCGAGTCGGCGCCCTCGTTGCGGAAGTTGCGGTTGATCTCGAACACGCGCTCGAGGCCACCGACAACGGCGCGCTTCAGGTAGAGCTCGGGCGCGATGCGCAGGTAGAGCTCCATGTCGAAGGCATTCGAGTGCGTGATAAACGGACGGGCCGAGGCGCCACCGTGCATCGTCTGCAGCATCGGGGTCTCGACCTCGAGGTACGAGCGCTCGGAGAACGTCTTGCGCAGGCTTTCCATAGTGCGTGCGCGCGTCACGACGTTGATGCGGGCCTGCTCGCGCTGAATCAGGTCGAGGTAGCGCTGGCGTACGCGCGTCTCTTCGTTCAACTCGGTGTACATGTTGGGCAGCGGCGCGAGGGCCTTCGCTGCCATCTGCCACTCGGTGACCATGATCGACAGCTCGCCGCGGCGGCTCGAGATTACTTCACCGGCAATGAACAGGTGGTCGCCGAGGTCGACGAGCTCCTTGAACTTGGCGAGCGACTCTTCGCCTACCTCGGCGAGGCTCACCATTGCCTGGATGCGAGTGCCGTCGCCGGCCTGCAGCGAGGCGAAGCACAGCTTGCCCGTGTTGCGTTGGAACACGATACGGCCAGCAACGCCCACGGTCGCGCCCGAAGCGGTGTCGGGGGTCTCCTCGAGGTGACCCCACTGCGCGCGCACGGCGGGAATGGTGGTCGTCACGGGAACTGCCACGGGGTACGCGCCGCCACCGAGTTCGGCACCGGCGTTGAGCTTCTCGCGCTTCTCCATGCGCACGCGCTTCTGTTCGAAGACGTCCTCTTCGCTCGTCGCGGGAGTGCTGGATGCGGGCTGATCGCTCATTGGGGCGGGTTCCTCCGGGTCGTGGCTCGCCAAATCCAGGTGGATTGGCATATCGGCCTATCCTACGCGAGATCGCCTGAGTTAGGTCTCGTCGGGCCCAAGCTCGGGCCCTTCGTGGCCGAGGCCCTCTGATCCGGATCCCGTTGCGAGCGCTTCTTCGAGCGCCGCACGCACGAGACCGCCCAGGAGCAGCGCGGGATGTTCAACCCGGATCTCGCGCAGGGCGTCGAGCCCCTGGCGCACGACCGCGCCGACGAGGTCGCCAGCCGCGCCGACGGCGTCGGCGTAGGCCGGGCGATCCGCCTCAGCAATCGCGATGGGTTCCGCCCCCATCTCGACCGCGAGGGCGAGCCCGATCGGGAGCACCGGAGCGGGCGCGGTGACCGCGATCGAGGCACCAGCGAGGCGCGTGAGGTCGAGACTCGTGCCCGTAAATGTCAGCGCCGGGTGCAGCGCGAGCGGGATCACTCCCGCCGCCATCGCTGGCGCGAAGACGCCGTAGCCAAATTCGGGCGCGGTGTGGATCACGAGTTGGCCGGGCTGCCATGCCCCGGTCGCGGTGAGTCCGGCAATCAGGCCGGGCAGCTCCTCACCCGGAATCGCGAACAGCACGAGCTCCGAGCGCCGCACGACCTCGGCAACCTCGAGCACGGGCACGCCCGGCAGCATCGCGTCGGCTCGTTCACGGCTCTCGGCGCTGATCGCGCTGATGCCGGTGATCGCGTGCCCCGCGCCCGCGAGGGCACGCGCGAGCACGGGGCCCACGCGGCCCGCGCCGACGACTCCGACGCCCAGGCGGGATTCACTCGCTGATGACATCGGGGCTCCCGCTCGTCGTGATTGGTGCAGCTGGTAGTGCGCGCGCGTCCGCGATCTCGCGCGCCTCCGCGCCCTGCACGCGCAGCACGCAGGCGGCAAAGTCGTCGAAGAAGCGGCGCGCGGCTTCAAGCTCGACGCCCCGCACATACATGTTCACGGGGCCGAGCACGGTGTGCGCGTGCAGCAGCGCAAGCCCGAGCATGCGATGTACGAGCGGGCGATGCAACAGCACCGACTGTGCCCGCAGCACCGGCATGACGCCGAGCGTGCGGGTGAGCACGCCGCGGCGGATGCGCAGCGTCGCGTGCGGCTCGCTTGCGTCGGCGATGGTGACCCCTGAACGGCGGCGACCGAACCACAGGACCCAGCCCGCTCGCGGGCCCGCCCCCAGGTATCCGGTGCCGGGGCCAACGAGGGCGTCGCGCAACTCGTCTGTCTCGCGCGGATCATCGCCGATACCGGGCAACAGCGTTTCAAACACGCGCAGCACGTCGTCAACCGTTCCGACCGGCAACACGACGTTCTGCGACGAGTTCTGACCGCCCTGCGCGACGGAATGACCGGCGGTCGTAACCCGCACGCGCCACCACCCCAACCCGCGCCACAGCAATGGCTGGCTGGCTTGCACCGCGTGAATGCGGCCAAAGGGAATGGTCTCGGTGATTGTCGAGGTCAACCCGGCACCGGTGCGAATGGTGTCACTTCCCCGCGACAGCGTGAAGTTAAAGCCCCGGTTGAACTGGCTAATGATCAGGCTCGCCATGATGATGATCAGCGGCAAGAGACCAAACACGAACGCCGGGTCGAGCACTGCGGCACCGACAGTAACACCCACCCCGACAATGACGAGTATCACCATTTCCCACCCGATGACGAGGCTCGCGATGAGCCGGGGCACCGGCACGCGCACGAGCGTGTTGTCGGTGATTGCCATGGGGTCGACATCAACATCGACGAACTCGTTGGCGCGTGCAGTGAGGGCGGCATCGAACTTTGCCGATCCGATTCGCGCGGGCGTGAAGTCGTCGACCGCGTGCCCGGCTGGCTGCATCGGGGCCACACCGATCGCGGCCGCCCCCGCGGCAGCCACATTGCTATCTGGTGCGAGGCCGCCCTGATCCGGATCATTGCGCGCATTCTTCGTAGCAGCGCGACCGAGAATCTCGGCGCGCACGTTCTTGGCGTCCTGAAAGCTCAGATACGCGAGCTCGACTTTACCGCCCTGGCCCGCCGTGACAACCTCGATCTTCGTGAGCCCCAGGGCTCGCGCAAGCAGGGGTCGCTGCAGGTTGACGCTCTGGATGCGTTCGAGGGGCGCACGACGGTGACTGCGAAACAGCACGCCCTTGCGTTCCTCGACCGCATCATCGGTGACGCGGTAGGTCGCGAACCTCCAACCGATCCAGGAGAACAGCACGATCAGGGCGATGATGCCAAGTAGCGCGCCCAGGGCGATAAAGATGAAGCCCTGCTCGATCAGATATCCGATGGGATCCTGCGCGCCCGACACCTCGTCGTTGCCGTACTCGGCCCAGAACCGGTCGCCAAAGAAGATCTCGATGAAGCGATCGCGAAAGTTTGCGATGATGATGCCCGCGATGACCAGCACCGCGAGCCCCCCGCGCAGCAGCGGCGAGAAGGGGTGCATGCGACGCCATTCAACCGTCGCTGCCCCGCCGTGATTCGGGGCTTGCAGCGGCTCCGCCACCGACTCCGGCTGTGGCGCCGGGACTGGCTCTCCCTCGGGAGCAGGGTCGACGAAGCTCACAGCCCCGACCGCCGAATCTCGGCGAGCTCGACGAGGCGGTCGCGCAGCGTTTCGGCGTCCTCAACCTTGAGCCCGGGCAGCTGCACGCCAGTCGCGGCCGATGCCGTGACGAACTTCAGCGTCGCGAGTCCGAGGGCACGCAGCAGCGGCCCGCGGGTCACGTCAACGAGCTGGAGGCGGCCGTAGGGCACGGCGACGATGCGCTCGAACATGATGCCGCGGCGAAACAGGAGGTCGTCGGCACGCAGGATGTAGCCGATGGCACGCACCCGTCTGAACGCGAGAATCGCATTGACGATGAGCGCAACGATGACCAGGGGCAGGATGATCATGACCGGGATCGGCAGGTCATCGCTGTTGGTGAGATAAATGACGACGAATACGGCGGCCACCGCCAACACGAGCAGCAGGTTGATGGCCAGGTCGGCCCACGCGTACTTCGTGGAGACGCGGGTCCACTCCCCCTCGAGGTTGCCACCGCTCAGCGTCGGCGCGGCGCTCGGCACGGAGCTGGGCGCGGCGTCAGGCATGGCGCCAGGCATGGGCGCCGACTCGGTCACGGCCACCTCAGGGCTTGCGGGCGATGGCCCGGTGGCCGGGATCACAGGGTGCTCTTCGTTGTTCACCCCTCCAGCTTACGGGCGACGATACGCGGCCTGAGATTCTGGGCCGGTCTCACCGTCTTCGCTCGCGCGTGTCTCATCGTCGCCGGGCGGCACCCGGCACCATCGTTCGGCCAGCACCCCGCACACGGCCAGATACAGGCCGGCCCCGCACACGGCCACCATGGGCACCCAGATCGCGGCGGCCGCGGGCACGCTTCGCCCGATGAGCGACAGCGCGAGCCCAGCCCCAAACCCGCCAAACAATCCGCCCACGAGGGCACCGGCGCGCGCGGACACGAGCACGCGCACGGCATGGAACGGGTCGACTCTGCGCTTCTTGTCGGCGATCAAGCGCTTGAGTCGCAGACCGAACACGAGCAGTACCGTGCCGATCGCGACGAGCGCGAATACGATCGAGTACGTCGGCACGAGCGGCGAGCGGCCCGAACGCGCCAGCCCAAACTGCACGATCAGCGCGGCAACCAGGGCCACCGCCCCCACGACGAGTGGTGCGAGCGGATGACCTTGGGCGCCTGGGCCCGGGACCTTAGACATAAGCCGACAACCTAGGTTTGATCCGGATCAATCGCTGCAGTGAGGGGCTGCGTCGTATCTCCGATCCGCGTGAGCAGATCGGTGACCCGACCGTGGCCCATCAGCACCGCTCCGGGCTCGAGGGCGAGCCAGGGCGAGAGCACGAAGTCGCGCTCGTGCGCGCGCGGGTGCGGCACCTGCAGGCGTTCGTCCTTGATGACGCGGCCGCCGTAGAGAATCAGATCGAGATCGAGGGTGCGCGCGCCCCAGCGCACGTCGCGAACACGGCCGTGATCGAGTTCGATGCGCTGCATGATGTCGAGCAGCGCGTGCGCGCTCAGGGTGGTCGTCGCTCGGGCGACCGCATTCAGGTACCGCGGGGCATCGGGGTCGGGGCCGTCGATGGTCATCGCGATCGTTTCGTGCAGCGGTGAGGCCTCAAACTCCGAGATGCCTGGCGCATCGGCGAGCGCCTGCTGCGCCGCGATGATCGTCTCGCCGCGGTCACCGAGGTTGGCGCCAAAGGCGATGAGCACTTGAGTAACCTGAGCGATCATCGCACCACCGTCACAGACACGTTTTCGAAGGGATGCTCGATCGGGGCATCGGGCTTGCTCACCGTGATCCGGGCCTCGCGGACGCTGGGAAACCCGAGTGCGACGGCGGCCACTCGCTCGGCGACCGTCTCGATGAGGTCGACCGGGTCACGCTTCACCGCGTCTACGATGGCGTCGGCCAATTCGCCGTAGTGCACGGTCTGGCCCAGGGCATCGCCCGCCGCGGCAGCGTGCAGATTCACTGAGATTTCGGCGTCGATCAGGAACTTCTGTCCCTGCTCACGCTCGAAATCGAAAACGCCGTGGTGTGCGAACACCTCGAGGCCGGTCAGCGTGATGCGATCACCATTGCCCACCTCAGCGGTGCTCGCGGCAGGCAGACCGGAGCCAGTGGTGGGCTGGCTGGCCGCGCTCCAGGCCGCTTCGACCGCCAGCGCCTGAGTCGTGCCCGCGACGTCGTGCACGCGCACACCCCAAGCACCCGCTCGGGCGGCGAAAGCGCTCACAACGGAGGTTGCGAGGTCACGCTCGTGGGTTTCGCAGGCGTCGATGTGCGCGGTGACGGCGCCCGGCAGCCCGCCGAGCATCTCCCCCAGCATGCGCTTGCGCGAGGCCCCGACGAGCACGGGATATCCGGTCGCTGCGAGGTCGGGCAAACGCGTGAGCAGCTGCCAGCACTGCGCATCGGTCTTATCAAAACCGAGGCCTGGGTCAATGACCACGTGCGCAGGGTCGACGCCGGCACGGATCGCCTGTGCGGCCAGGGCAGTGAGCGCATCGCGCACCTCGGTCACGACGTCCGTGTAATCGGAACGGTGGTGCCCCAGGTCGGGGATGCCGCGCCAGTGCCCGATGATGAATTTGGTGCCGTGGGCCTTACTCGCGGCCGCGGCGACGTCGCACATGCGCGGGTCGTGCGTGCCTCCCGAGACATCGTTGATGAACCCGGCCCCCGCGTTCGCGGCGGCCTCGGCCGTCGACGCGTGAATCGTGTCGATCGAAACGGGGATGCCGCGGGCCACGAGGGCGCGGATCACGGGCAGCACCCGCGCGGCTTCTTCGTCTTCGCTCACCGGCTCGGAGCCGGGGCGGGTCGATTCACCGCCCACATCCACGAAGGATGCGCCCTGCGTCATTAGCTCTTCGCCGCGACGCACGGCCGTCTCAACGTCGACGTACTTGCCGCCGTCGCTGAACGAATCGGGGGTGACGTTGAGCACCCCCATGACTTCGATGGAGGCTCCGCTCACTGTGTCGGGGCCTCCGGTGCCTCCGGTGCTTCTGGGGTGTCAGTTGCGGCCGATGCGTCAGCAGCGCCCGAAGCGTCCGAGCCCGTCGCCGGGCTCTTGCTGTCGAGCGAGGAAATGTCGATGACGGGGCCGTCGGTGCGCACGTCTGCGGGTACCTCGATGGGCGGCCTGTGCGATACCGGTCGGTCATCGTGCGACAGCCAGGTGTCACGCGGCGGTAGCTTCTTCACGTGCGTGAATATCTCTGCGATCTGGTTGTGGTCGAGAGTTTCCTTTTCGAGCAGCTCGCGGGCGAGGTTGTCAAGGATGTCGCGGTTCTGCACGAGCACCTCGTAGGCCTCGTTGTGGGCGTGCTCCAGCAAGTCGCGCACCTCGGCGTCAATCGTGACGGCAAGCCCCTCGGAGTAGTCGCGGCTCTGGCCAAACTCCCCCATAAAGGCGCCGGGCTGAGCCTGGCCGAGCTTCACCGGGCCGACGGTCGACGACATGCCGTACTCGGTCACCATCTTGCGTGCGGTGCTCGTGGCCTTCTCGATGTCATTGCCCGCACCCGTGGTGGGGTCGTGGAACACGAGCTCCTCGGCGACGCGGCCACCGAGCGCATAGGCGAGCTGATCCTGCAACTCGTTGCGCGAGATCGAGTACTTGTCCTCGAGCGGAATCACCATCGTGTAGCCGAGGGCACGGCCGCGCGGCAGGATCGTGATCTTGGTGACGGGGTCCGTGTAGTTGAGGCCCGCCGCCACGAGCGCGTGACCGCCCTCGTGATACGCCGTGACCAGGCGCTCGTGATCCTTCATGCGGCGCGTGCGGCGCTGCGGGCCAGCGATCGAACGATCGATCGCCTCGTCGAGCGCGCGGTTGTCGATGAGCTGCGCGTTCGAGCGCGCGGTGAGCAGCGCAGCCTCGTTGAGTACGTTCGCGAGGTCGGCACCCGAGAACCCGGGGGTCTTGCGCGCGACGATCTCGAGGTCGACGTTCTT
This sequence comes from Leucobacter salsicius M1-8, assembly GCF_000350525.1. GTDB lineage: Bacteria > Actinomycetota > Actinomycetes > Actinomycetales > Microbacteriaceae > Leucobacter > Leucobacter salsicius. The sequence goes on from NZ_AOCN01000007.1 coordinate 94,745, forward strand.
CGACAGCGGCTTGCCCTTGGCGTGCACCTGCAGAATCTTGAGGCGGCCCGGCATATCGGGGGCGTCAACGCCCACCTGGCGGTCGAAGCGGCCCGGGCGCAGCAGCGCGGGGTCGAGCATGTCGGGCCGGTTGGTTGCCGCGATCATGATGACGTTCGACTTCGGGTCGAAGCCGTCCATCTCGACGAGCAGCTGGTTGAGCGTCTGCTCGCGCTCGTCGTGGCCGCCGCCCATGCCCTGGCCGCGGCGCTGGCCGACGGCGTCGATCTCATCGATGAAGATGATGGCGGGGGCGTTTGCCTTGGCCTCCTTGAAGAGGTCGCGCACGCGGCTCGCGCCGACGCCCACGAACATCTCGACGAAGTCGGATCCCGAGATTGAATAGAAGGGCACGCCAGCCTCGCCAGCCACGGCGCGCGCAAGCAGCGTCTTGCCGGTGCCGGGAGGGCCGTACAGCAGCACTCCCTTGGGAATGCGGGCGCCCACGGCTTCGAACCGCGATGCGTCCTGCAAAAAGTCTTTGATTTCGTGCAGCTCTTCGACCGCTTCGTCGGCACCAGCGACGTCGGCGAAGGTGACCTGCGGCATGTCCTTGGTGACGAGCTTGGCCTTGTTCTTGCCAAACTGCATCACGCCCTTGCCGCCGCCCTGCATGGACGACAGCATCCACCAGATCAGCAGGCCGATGAGCAACAGGGGCAGCAGGAATCCGAGCAGCGACCACAGCGGGTTGGGCTGTGGCACTTGGTCGGTGAAGCCGTCCTTGATCTTGGCGTCGTTGACGGCGGCAACCACTTCTTCGCCGCGCGGCGTGACGTAGTAGAAGTAGACGTCGGTCGCGCCCGACTTCTTCTCGGCCTTTGTGAGCTCGAGGTTGACTCGCTGCTCGCCGTCGATGATCTCGGCCTTCTTCACCTGACCGTCTGCCAGTAGTTCAAGGCCCTGCTCGGTGGGTACCTCGCGCACGTTGCCGCCCGACAGCAGCGACCATCCCAACAGCACAATGAGCGGCGCCAGGATCAGGTAAACGAGGGGGCCACGAAACAGCTTCTTGCTCTTAGGCGGGCTCTTCGGTGAATTCTCTGCCAAGTCAGGGCCTTTCGGGTACGCGGGGTGCAGGTGTAAGCGTAGCTAATGCCACTGACATCAAACGGTAACGGGGGCAGTTGTCCGCTGTCGGCGCACAACTACCCCCGAACCTGGTTACGCGCTGTAAACGTGCGGCGCGAGAATTGCGACGTCGCGCAGGTTGCGGTAGTCCTCGGCGTAGTCGAGACCGTAGCCGACCACGAACTCGACGGGAATGTCGAAGCCGACGTACGCGACATCAACCTGTACCTTGAGCGCCTCGGGCTTGCGCAGCATGGTGCAGATACGCACTGACTTCGCGCCGCGGCTCTCGAGGTTTTCTTTCAGCCACGACAGCGTCAGGCCAGAGTCGATGATGTCCTCGACGATCAGCACGTCGCGGCCGGTGATGTCGGCATCAAGGTCCTTAAGAATCTTGACGACGCCACTCGACTTCGTGCCCGCTCCGTACGACGACACGGCCATCCAGTCCATCTGCGCGTGGAAGCGCAGCTCGCGAGCGAGGTCGGCCATCACCATCACCGCGCCCTTGAGCACGCCAACGAGCAGCGGCGGGGGGCCATCAGCGTAGTCGGCCTCAATCTGGCGGGCCATTTCAGCGAGCCGCGCGTGTAGTTCGGCCTCGGTGTGCAGTACTTCGGTGAGATCGTCACCCAGGTGTTCAACGTCCATGGGAACACTTTACCCGCGGCGCAATAGGGATACCCTGGGCAATTCCCACGATCCGGCTAGCTTGGGGGGCTCGGCAATCCCGCTGAGATTCCGGATCAGCCCCGCGGCGACCCCACTTGCCGTTCAAAGCTGAGCCACCCGGCGCGGCGCGTGACGCTAATGTCTGGCACGTAGACCGCCGCCTGCCCGCGCCAGTGGGTCACCAGCTCCGCGATCGCGAGCGTGTGTACCCGCTCGAGATAGGTGCCAAAGCGCAGCTGCGCAAGCACCCGGATCACCCGGTAGAGCACGGGCCGAGCGAGGCCAGCGAGCTCCGAAACATCGATTGAGAGCCCCTCAACGCCTGGCACGAGATTCCCCGGGCGCACGCTGATCGTTTCCTCCGCGACACGGCCCCGAAGCAACCCCTGAGCGACCTCGGTGGCCATATCGTCGAGCGCATCGGCGTCTTCCCTGGCCAGTGCCGCCGTACGCACGAGCGCGTCGGCGACCCCCGGCCCCAGCTCCGCCTCGAGCATGGGGAGCACGCGCTCCCGCACGCGCACCCGCGCATAGGTGGGGTCCGAGTTGTGCGGGTCGCGCCAGAAACTCGCTTCGTAGTCGGCGCAGGCGGCCTCCGTCGTCGCCCGCGTGATCGCGGGCGCACCGGTTTCGCCGTCTGGGGCGAGGAACGGCCGCAGCATCACCCCCGCTGCGGGCTCGTCCCCTAGAGTTCGCCGGGCTGGAATCCCCGCGATGCTGCGCAGCCCCGAGCCCCGCGCGATCCCCAGCAGCACCTGTTCAGCCTGGTCGTCGTGGGTGTGCGCCGTCAAGATCGCGCGGGCCCCCGTGGCGGTAGCCGCGTTCGTGAAGGCTTCGTATCGTGCACTGCGAGCTGCGGCCTCGGGCCCACCACGGTCCGATTCCCCGTCGACGTGCACCCGCTCGACAATCACAGGGGTCAGCCCCAGCTGTCGAGCCTGGGCAGCGGCCGCCTCAGCCACCTCAGCAGATCCGGGCTGCAAGCCGTGGTCAATAATGATGGCACCGGATCGCACACCGCTGCGCGGGGCCTCGTGTGCGAGCGCGAACGCCAGGGCCAGCGAGTCAGCGCCGCCAGAGAGCGCGACAAGCACCAGGGGTGAGGCCTCGGCGGCCGCTCCCGTGTTCGCGCGCGAACCCCGCAAATACGCAGTGAGGCACTTTCGCACCGCCAGCCGCGTTGCCATGACCGCCGGGCCAAACGTGCGCCGCGGCATCTGGGGCCCACCCTGCTCGATCATGCCACCTACGCTATCGCGGGCTGGCGCTCGCTCTGATCCGGAGCCCAAATATTGGCCCCGTCACCCGAGCTCGCCAGATTCTCGCCGCAGGTCGGGTACTCTGGGGCACGGAATCATCTCGCAAACTTTTAGGCAAGGAGCCGTCCATGACCGCAGCGTTCGACGCCGTCATCGAGATCCCCAAGGGGAGCCGCAACAAGTACGAAATCGATCACGAGACGGGACGCGTCTACCTCGATCGCGTGCTGTACACCGGTTTCGTCTACCCCGCCGACTACGGCTTCTTCGAGGAGACCCTCGGCGAGGACGGCGATCCGCTCGACGTGCTCGTGCTGCTCGACTACCCGGTATACCCCGGCGTGGGCATCAAGGTGCGCCCCGTGGGCGTGCTCAAGATGAGCGACGAGGCCGGCGGTGACGACAAGGTCGTAGCCGTACAGGTCAAGGATCCGCGCTGGACCCACATTCAGGACGTCGAGGACATTCCCGAGTACACGCGCAAGGAGATCGAGCACTTCTTCGAGCGCTACAAGGACCTCGAGCCCGGCAAGTGGGTCAAGGTTGACGCGTGGGGCTCGGCCGCTGACGCGGCGCAGCTCATCGTCGAGGCGCAGGAGCGCCTCGCAGCAAAGGCGTAAGTCTCTCGCCCCTCGGGGCAGCAAGAAGGGCGCTGGGAGAATTTCTCCCAGCGCCCTTCTTGCGTTGTGGCGTGCTCCCGCTAGAAGCGGATGTAATCGGCGGGGTTCACAAACCCGAACCAGCCATCGTGCTGCCCCGGAATCATCTCGAAGTGCAGGTGGCAGCCGGTGCTCGCACCGGTCGTGCCGACGTAGCCGAGCAGCTGGCCTGCGTTGACCCACTGGCCCGGGGCGACGCTCGCCCACTTCACCATGTGCGCGTAGCGGGTCTGCCATCCGTTTGAGTGATCCACGGTGACCATGTTGCCGCCGGGGCCGTCCCAGTAGGCGCTGCGCACGGTGCCTGAGGCGGCCGACACGATCGGGGTCCAGCAGGCCGTAGCGAGGTCAATACCCGTGTGGTCCCAGCGACCGGGGCTGCGGTATCCCTCAGAAACGTAGTAGCCCGAGGTCGGCAGCGTCCAACCGTTCGACGAGGTCGGGGGCGTGGTCGGTGGGCCAGTGGGCGGACCCGTGGGCGGCGGCGGAGTGGGGTTGTTCTTCTCCTCCTCCTTGCGGCGGCGCTCGGCCTCCTCGGCCTCCTTGCGCAGTCGCTCTTCTTCGGCCTTACGCTGCTCTTCCTCAATGCGCAGTCGCTCTTTGTAGCCGTCGACCGTCTTGGTGGTCTTGTCCTGCAGCGCCTCAAGCTTGATCTCGAGATCCCGCTGCTGCTCCTCCTGCTCGGTCACGAGCACGCTCTGGGATGCGACTGCCGTCGCCGCGGCGTCTTCCTTGACCTTCTTGTCGGCACGCAGCACCTCGCGCTCGGCCTCAGCCGACTTCGCCTGCTTGCCCAGTGAGTCTGCAGTGTTGGCCGTCTGCTCGGCAGCCTCCGAAACCTTGGAGTTACGCTCGGTGGCCTTCGACATCGAGGCCATGCGCTCGAGTAGAGCGTCGGTCGTGCTGCCGTCGGCGTCGAGGAACAGCTCCATGCTGCGGTCGACACCACCTGAGCGGTACATCTGAGCGACGATCACACCGGCGCGGTCGGCTGCTTCTTCGGCTTCCTTGCGGCTGGTCGCAGCTTCTTCGTTGAGGGTGGCCGCCTTGTCAGCGGCTGCAGCGAGCGCCGCCTCGGCGTCCTTCAGCTCTTGAATCGTGGTTGAGTGGAGGTTACGGCGTCGATCGAGCTCCTTCTCACCCTCAACGATGAGCTGCTGGATCTCCTTGACCTTCTTGTCGGCCGCCGATTGGTTTTGCTTGGCGGCCTGCACGTCGTCCCAGGTGGGGAGGTCGAGTGCCTGTGCCGCGGGTGCGTTGACCTGCTGCGTGACTGCCATGCCGACGATAAAGACGCCGACCCCCAGCATCGCTAAGCCACGGCGCAGCCTCGATCGGGCTCCTACGCGCATATGGTGGCCTCCCCAGGTGTGATCCAACACGAACATCGCTACGCTAGCACCCGTCCGCACGCTGATCGCTCAGGTACACCGGCGCTTCCCCGACTTTAGGGTGTTTCGCTGGCCCGAGCGTGTGCCGCGGGCCCGGGTTCACCCCGAGCCCTCACCCCGCAGCGTCACCCGCGAGCAGCCCCGTCACACGATACGGAATCACCTCGCGCAGAAACAGGCTCGTCGAGGTGCGATTGATTCCGGGGCAGAGCCGAATCTCCTCACTCACCCGGTACAGGTCGTCGGGGCTCTTGGCGACCACGCGCAGCAACAGGTCGGTATTACCCGCTGGCGCAAAGCACTCGAGCACCTCGGGGATACTCGCGAGCGCCGCGATCGCCTCCGTGATCTGGTGTTGGTCGAGTTCGACCTGCACGCTCGCGGCGACGGGGCGCCCGAGGGCAGCGGGGGTCACCCGCGAACTGTGCGCGCGCAGCATCCCCGATTCGCGCAGCTTCTCGAGCCGCGCCTGCACAGTCCCTCGGGCGAGCCCCAGTCGCACCGCGATCATCGCGGTGGGCATGCGTCCGTCCTCGTCGAGTGCGGCGAGGATTTTGCGGTCGGTTGCGTCGAGATCACTCATTTTGACCACCTTCTGACGGTTCGAGATTGCTTGCATTGATCATATTGATCAATCTGCAACTTGTCACTTGCTCGATACGCGCGAATCCGATGTAATTTCTTTGTGCCCCAGACACCCCTGAGGCATACAGCACCGCTCGCACCACCCCGCGAGTGAGCACGGCCGCCCCACCCTGGCGACCGCGAAGGAGATCACCATGTTGCGCGCCACCCCCGCGTTCTACCGACCGGCCACTCGAGCCTTCACGTCGGTGCTCCCCCATATGCCGGCCCGGGCCCTCGCGCCCGTTCAGTCTCCCGGGCCAGCTCGGCGTCTTGCCCCGGTTCAGCCCTTCGTGCCGATCCGGCCCCGCGCTCGCATGCTCGTGACCTCGGTCACGCTCTTCGTGCTGCTCGTGAGCGCCAACCTCAGTACCCCGCTGTTTTCGCTACTCGAGGTCAAGCTGAGCATGTCGTCACTCGGCACCGCCCTTGCGTTTTCGAGCTATGTGCTGGCGCTCATCGCGGGTCTCGTGGCGTCGCGGCGTCTTGCCGACACCGCGAACCGGCGCACGGTGCTGCTCGCGAGCGTCGTCGCTGCGGCGCTCGCGACGGCCGGGCTCGCGTTCGCGCCGTCACTCGGCTGGTTCTGCGTCGCGCGAGCGGTGCAGGGCGTGGCTATCGCGTGCGCCACCGGCACCGGATCGGGAGCCCTGCGCGCCCTCTCACCGGATCGCCCCGCGCTCGTGGGTCGCCTCACCCTCCTGGCCACCTCGGGCGGGGTGGCGGTGGGGCCTATTCTGGGCGGGGCGCTGTCGCTCGCCGGTGCAAACGATACAGGCCCCACCCCGTTTCTCACTGGCCCGCTCGTACTGCCCTATCTCGCGGTGGCGGCGGCACTAGTACTGCTCGTGCCCGTCATCCTGGTCGTCGCTCCCCACCGGGAGTGCGTGCCGCGCTTGGCCCCCTCAACTCTGGCGCTCCCGGACGCCCCCGAGCAGCTCCCCGAGACTCGCGGCATCCGCACCCACTCGAGTCCGAGCCCCAGCCCCCGATCCCTCCGCGCGTTCCGGGTCGCGGCCGCAACAGGATTCCTAAGCTTTACCGTCTTTGGCTTTTGCCTCTCGCTCGCGCCCACGCATTTTGCGGGCATTGCGGGCACCGACTCGCGCCTCACCATTGGGCTCCTCGCCGCGGTCACGCTCGCCGCGTCCGCGCTCACCCAGCTCGTCCCGCTGCGTGGCGAATGGCGGGTACGTGTCGGGCTCCTCACCCTTGCCGCGGCACTCGTCGGGGTGGCCGCCGCGGGTCCCCTCCACAGTGTCGTGCTCCTGATCTCGGCGAGTGCGCTGGCCGGCGTCGGGCAGGGCATCGCGTTCCAGGCGGCGTTCACCGCGGCAACCGCAGCCGTTGAACCCGAACGCCACGCATCTACGGTCAACGCGATCTACACGGTCACCTACCTCGGCAGTGCGCTGCCCGTCATCGGGCTCGGGCTGCTCGCCGAGCGGCTGGGCCTCACTACGGCCGTCACGGTGTTTGCGGTCGTTGTCGCGGCCGCGTGCGCGGCGCTCGCGGTGTTCGCACGGCCGCGGCATTAGCGGGGCACTCGGTTACGCTCACACACCAGATCCGGCACATTCACTAACTCCGGCGCAACAACGCCAGCAGCGCCCCAGCCCTATTCCGCGAGGGCCTCGAGCGCGCGGCGTCCCTCGTCCCCGAGCAGCGGGGCGAAGCGGTCGGCTACCGCACGCCGTGCGATCCGGCTGGCGAGTGCGGCGTCGCGACTCGCGATCGCCTCGAACAGCCCGCGATCGATCTTCGCCGAGGCGAGCTTGACGCGGTTGTCGTGGTGCTCACCCTCGGCGTCGCGCTGCATGATGCCTCGCAGCGCGCCCGATACGGCCTGCCCGCTCATGCGCAGCACCTCGTTGCCGCTCGCGGCCCAGATCGCCTCGTGAAACTCGAGGTCGGCGTCGGCGAAACTGTCGGCATTGCCCTCGGCCTCCCGCTCCATACGCTCGATTGCGGCGCGCAGGCGGGCGAGCGAGACGTCGTCGTGGCGCAGCGCGGCCAGCTTGCTCGCGGTGCCCTCGAGCACGACGCGGTACTCCATGAGGTCGGCGATATCGAGGGCGTCGGTGCCGATCATGGCGCGGAAGGAGCGCGACAGCGCCTTGGATGAGGGCGAGAGCACGACGGGCCCACCACGGGTGCCCGGGCGCGACTCGAGCAGCCCCATGCTCTGCAGAATGCGCAGCGCCTCACGCACGGTCGGCCGACTCACGCCGAACTGCACCATGAGGTCACGCTCGCTCGCGAGCTGCGAGCCGACCGGGATCTCCCCCGACACGATCGCCTGCTCGATCTGATCGACGATGCGCTCGTATGTGTGCACGGGCACCGCCGGGGCAAAGCTGTGGGGCGTGGTCAACCTGAGCTCGTTTCTGTGGGTCGTGATCCGATTGTTCCCGATACTAGCGTGACGTCAAGTGGCCTTACCATGTATCCTGGTTCAAATCTTCACGTGCACGAAGCCACCACTGAGAACACTGAAGAGCCAACTCGGCAATACGCTTGATCGGAACCAGTGATCAACAACCCTCGCGGTTGAGTATCGGCAGTCACCACACATGACGGCCACGGGGAGGCGAGCAGGCACCGCCGCCCGCAACGTGCACAGGCGTCTCTATCTCAGAGACCCACAGACCAAAAAGGAAGCAATGATGCGTCGTAAGAATCCCCTCCTGCTGACCGCAACGCTCGCAGTCACCGCAGCACTCGGCCTCGCCGGCTGCTCGGCAGGTGCTAGCAGCTCGGGCGGCTCAGGCAACAGCGGCGACACGCCCACGACCGCGACGATCGCGCTCACCGGCCCGCCCACGAACCTCGACTTCACCACGACCGCCGGATCCGCGATCCCGCAGGCGATGATGTCGAACGTGTACGAGGGCCTCGTGCAGCTGAACGACGCGGGCGAAATCGTCCCGTCGCTCGCCACGGAGTGGGCCGTCAGCCCGGACGGCAAGACCTACACGTTCACGCTGCAGGAGGGCGTCACCTTTTCAAACGGTGATCCCTTCACCGCGGAAGATGTGAAGTTCAGCTTCGACCGCGTCAAGAGCGACTGGGTCTCGAGCCTCAAGGCCAAGATGGATGTCGTCGACAACGTCGAGGTCGTCTCGGACACCGAGGTCAAGGTCACACTCAGCACCCCCTCGAACGCCTGGCTCTTCAGCCTCGCGACCCCGGTCGGCGCGATCTTCACGCCCGAGGGCGTCGACGACCTCGCAAACACCCCCGTCGGCACGGGCCCCTACACGGTCGAGAAGTGGGCGCCGAACGAGAGCATTGTGCTCGACACTCGCGACGACTACTGGGGCGAAGCTCCCGGCGTCGAGAGCGTCACGCTCAAGTACTTCGCCGATGCGACGGCCACCACCAACGCGCTGCAGACCGGCGACGTCGACGCGATCGTCAACCTGCAGGCCCCCGAGCTACTCACCGCGTTCGAGTCCGACGACAAGTTCAAGGTCATTGAGGGCACCTCGAGCGGCGAGGTATCGCTGTCCATGAACAACCAGGCCGCCCCGTTCGACGACGTGCGCGTGCGCCAGGCCGTGCTCTACGCGCTCGACAAGCAGGCGATCATTGACACCGCGTGGAACGGCTACGGCTCGCTCGTCGCGACCTTCGCGACGCCCACCGATCCGTACTACGAGGATCTGAACGACGTCTACCCCTACGACCCCGAGAAGGCCAAGGAACTCCTCAAGGAGGCCGGCCAGGAGAACCTCGAGATCTCGTACACCGTGCCCACCCGCCCCTACGCGCAGGCCGTCAGCGAGATCGTCGTGTCGCAGCTCAAGGACGTCGGCATCACGGCCAACATCAAGTCCGCCGAGTTCCCCGCTGTCTGGCTCGACGAGGTCTTCACGAAGCACGACTACCAGATGACCACCGTGCTGGCCGTTGAGGCGCGTGACATGCTCACCGTGTTCAACGACCCGAACTACTACATCGGGTACGACAACACGAAGATCGCGCCGATCGCGAAGCAGGCCGACGCGGCTGACGAGGCCGGATACGTTGACGGCATGAAGCAGGTCTCGCGTCAGATCGTCGAAGACGCCGCCAGCGGTGTGCTCTTCCTCTTCCCGAACATCGTCGTCGCGAAGGCCGATCTCGAGGGACTCCCCGAGAACGCCATCATCGAGGCTCTGGATCTCACGAACCTGAGCTGGAAGTAAGCTCCGGATCGCTGGGGCAGCGGCTTCGCCGCTGCCCCAGCTGCACCACCGCGAGATCGCTCCACCGCACGCACCACGCACCACCACTCCCGCCCAGCGCGGCCCCACCCCAGAGGAACCCATGGCCATACGGATTCTGATTAACCTCGCGAGGTTCGCGGTGACATTCCTTGTCGCCACGGTCGTCGTGTTCCTCTTTATGCGACTGATCCCGGGCGACCCGGCACAGATCGCGCTCGGCGTGAACGCGACCCCCGAGCTCCTCGAGCAGACCCGCAAGGAGTTCGGCACCGACCGGTCTCTTTTCGAGCAGTACTTCGAGTGGCTTGGCGGACTCCTACGCGGCGATTTCGGCACCTCGTACCTGACGCGCCAGGACATTAGTCCGATACTCACCGACCGGCTGCAGGTCACCCTGATCCTCGTGCTCACCGCGATGGCTGTTGCGCTGCTGATTGCGATCCCGCTCGGCACCTGGGCCGCCGTGAGGCACCGCCACTTTTCGGGCGCACTGATCGGCGTCGGCTCTCAGCTGGGCGTCGCAATCCCCGGCTTCCTCGCCGGTATCTTGCTCGTCATGGTCTTCGCGGTGGGCCTCGGTTGGCTGCCCGCGAACGGCTGGACGGCTCCCTCGGAAGACTTCGGCGATTTCATACGCCGCCTCATCCTTCCCGTTGTCGCTCTCGCCTCAGTGCAAGGCGCGATTCTCACCCGCTACGTGCGATCGGCCGTGCTCGAAGTCATGAGCGAGGACTACCTCCGCACCGCCCGCGCCAAGGGCCTGTCGAAGTCGGGTGCCCTCGTGAAGCACGGGCTGCGCAACGCCGCGATCCCCGTCATCACCGTCACGGGCGTGCAGATCGCCGCGCTCATCATCGGCGCCGTGGTCATCGAACGCGTCTTTGTGATTCCCGGCCTCGGCTCCATGCTGCTTGATGCCGTCGGCAACCGCGACCTGCTCACCGTGCAGTCGGTCGTGATCGTGCTCGTCGCCATCACGCTCATCCTCAACCTCGTCGTCGATCTGCTGTATACGATTGTCGACCCCCGTCTGCGAAGGAGCGCCTAACCATGAGCACCCAGCAGGTTCCCGTCCCCCCGGTCCAGGCCCCGCGCACCACCGCCATCCAGGCGCCCGGCGGCGCCACCACCGGCCGCCGCAGCAAGCGCTCCGACGGCTCGCGCCAGAAGCTCTCGGCGACACTCATCATCGGCCTCGTGCTGATCGGACTCGTCGCCGCCGCCGCGATCATGTCGTTCATCTGGACCCCCTATGACCCGACGCAAGCGATGCCAGCTGACCGCCTGCAGGGGTCAAGCCCTGCGCACCTCATGGGCACCGACAAGTACGGCCGCGACGTGTTCTCGGCCATGCTCTACGGCGCACGCATCACCCTCTTCGTCGGTGTCATCTCGGTTGGCATTGCAATCCTCATCGGCACCCCGCTCGGCATCCTCGCCGGCATTCGCGGCGGCTGGATCGAAGAGGTCATCATGCGCACCTCAGACATCGCGCTCGCATTCCCCGCACTACTACTCGCGATCATGTTCTCGGCCGTGTTCGGTGCCTCAACGCTCACCGCGATGGTCGCGATCGGCATCGCCACCATCCCCGGGTTCGCCCGCGTGGCGCGATCCGGCACCCTGCAGGTCATGAGCACCGAATATATTCTCGCGGCCCGGGCCGCGAGCCAATCGAGATTCCGGATCGCACTGCGCCACGTGCTCCCCAACATCATCGGCATAGTGGTCGTGCAGTCCTCGGTGTCGTTTGCGCTCGCGGTGCTTGCGGAGGCGGGCCTGAGCTTCCTGGGCCTCGGCACACCCCCGCCCACCCCGTCGTGGGGACGCATGCTGCAGGAGTCGCAGCAGTTCCTCGGCACCGAGCCGATGCTCGCCGTGTGGCCAGGCCTCGCGATCGCGATCGCCGTGATGGGCTTCAACCTCCTCGGGGACGGTCTGCGCGACCGCTTCGACCCCAAGCTGAACGGGAGCCGTAGCTAATGACTGCACGCACTTCTGCTGACGACCTGCTTCTCAAGGTCGACCACCTCAACGTGCGCACCCCGCACCGCACGCTCGTGAGCGATTTCTCGCTGCACATGCGACGGGGCGAGCGCATCGGCCTGATCGGTGAATCCGGATCGGGCAAGTCCATGACGACGACCGCGCTGCTCGGCCTGCTGCCCGCGGGCGTCACGGCCGACGGCTCAGTCGAGATCGACGGCTACCAGGGCAACTTGCTAGAGGCGCCCGAGAAGGACCTCATGAAGTTGCGCGGCAACGACATGGCAATGGTGTTTCAGGAGCCGCTGACCGCCCTCAATCCGCTGATGCGGGCGGGCGATCAGATCGCCGAGATCATGCTGCTGCACAAACTCGCCTCATCGAAGGCCGAGGCGAACCGCCGCGCCATCGAGATGCTCGACGCGGTCAAACTGCCGAGCCCGGCCGAGACCGCGAAGGCGTACCCGCACGAGCTGTCGGGCGGCCAGCGCCAGCGCGTCATGCTCGCGATGGCGCTCGCCAACGACCCCGGTTTGCTGCTCTGCGACGAACCGACCACCGCGCTCGACGTCACGGTGCAGCGCCAGGTGCTCGATCTCATCCTCGAGCTCGTGCGCGAGCGCGGCACCGGGCTGCTGTTCATCACGCACGACCTCGCGGTCGTCGCGAACATGTGCACGCGAGTGCTCGTGATGAACAACGGCGTGATCGTTGAAGAGGGCACGACCGAGGAGGTCTTCACCCGCCCACAGCACCCCTACACGCGGGGACTGCTCGCGGCATCCGACCTGGACGCGACCGATCGCGACGGGCGACTGTTCACCGTCGCGACGGCGCAGGACTACGTGCCGCCCACCGCGGGCGAGGCGCAGGCGGCCTCGGCCGCTCAGCTCGCTACGGCTCAGGGGCTGGCACCCGCCGCAACGACAGAACCCGCAGCAAGCAGCGCCGCCGCTCCCGTGATGCGCGTGACCGACCTCGTGCGCACGTACTCGCGCGGCAAGACGAGCATGTTTAAGCCGGCACCCAAGGTGCACGCGCTCAAGGGCATTTCGTTCGAGGTGCCCGAGGGCGGTCGCCTGGGCGTCGTGGGTGAGTCGGGCTCGGGTAAGTCGACCCTGCTGCGTATTCTCGCGGGGCTCGACCAGCCGACGTCGGGCAGCGCGGTCGTCGCGGGTAACGAGGTCGCCGGGGCGAAGGAAGCCCAACTGCGCGAGCTCCGCCAGAACCTGCAGATTGTGTTTCAGGATCCAATGGGGTCGCTCGATCCGCGCATGACGGTCGAGCAGATCATCTCGGAGCCGCTGCTCGTGCGCGGTCGCAACGAAACCGCCGCCGATCGCAAGCGCATGGTCGCCGAGATGCTCGTCGCCGTGGGCCTCGACCCCTCGGCCGCGACGCGGTATCCGCACCAGTTCTCGGGCGGCCAGCGCCAGCGCATCTCGATCGCCCGCGCGCTCATCTGCCGTCCCCGCGTGGTCGTCGCAGATGAGCCCGTGAGCGCACTCGACGTGTCGGTGCGCGCCCAGGTGCTCAACCTGCTCGCCGATCTGGTGGACGAGTACGGGCTCACGCTCGTATTCGTGTCACACGACCTCAACGTCGTGCGTCACCTGTGCGACCAAGTGGTCGTCATGCAGTCGGGCGAGATCGTGGAGGCGGGCGACACCGAGACGGTATACCGCACCCCGCAGCACCCGTACACGAAGCGGCTCATCGACTCGTCGCTGACGCTGCGCCAGGAGCTCGCGACCGCGTTTTAGGTTTGCCCGGGCCTCACACCCCGTCATCCTGCGGGAGCTTGCGACTCGCAGGATCCACACCCACAACCTAGATTCTGCGACTCGCTGGCTCGTGCAGAATGACAAGTTTTCAAGGTAGTCCACAGTAGAAAGAAGCGCACATGACCTCCGCCGCCTCGCCCCGCCTCGCAGACCTCGACGCCGCAGCCCTCACGGCGGGCTACGCGGCCGGCACGTTGACGCCGAGCGAGGTCGCCGAGGACGTCATCGCCCGCGTCGAGGCACGCGAGCCTGAGCTCAACGCCTTCTACCTGTTCGACGCGGCCCAGGTGCGCGCCGACGCGGCGGCCTCGACCCAGCGTTGGGCGGCGGGCACGCAGCTGAGCGAGTTCGACGGGGTGCCCGTCACGGTGAAGGAGAACATCGCGCGGGCTGGCCAGCCGAAACCCTCGGGCACCGCGATCCCCAACCCGCCGGTACCCGCGCAGAACGCGCCCACGACCGACCGGCTGCTCGAGGCCGGCGCGGTCATCATCGGCTCAACCACGATGCCCGACTGGGGCATGCTGTCATCGGGCGTCTCGAGCCTGCACGGCCTCACGCGCGGCGGCCTCAACCCCGCCCATACCTCTGGCGGATCGAGCGCCGGCGCCGGCGCCGCGGCGGCCGCGGGATATGGACCGTTCCACGTCGGCACCGACATCGGCGGGTCGATCCGGCTCCCCGGGTCCTGGCAGGGACTCACCGCGCTGAAGCCGAGCGAGGGGCTCATCCCCCTCGACGTGCCCTACACGGGACGTGCGGCGGGCCCGCTGACCCGCACGGCGGCCGACGCGATCCGACTCATGTCGATCGTCGCGAGGCCCGACGCCCGCGACTATCTCACGCGCGCTTACCCCGCGATGGACTGGTCGACCGAGCCCCTCTCCCCCGCGGGCATGCGGGTGGCGGTGCAGCTGGATGCCGGATCCGGAATCCCCGTGGAGCCCGAGACTCGTGCCGCGATCGAGCGGGCAGCTGCGCTCTTCGCCGAGGCCGGGGCCGAGGTCGTACCGCTCGCCCCGTTCATCGCGCCCGAGGTGCTCGACGGCATCGTCAACTACTGGCGCAGTCGCTCGTGGGCCGACTACGAGGCACTCAGCGAGGCAGAGCGCGCAGTCGTGCTCCCGTTCATCGCCGAGTGGTGCGGCGCCGGGGCGTCATTCACGGCGGCCGAGACCGTGCGTGGCCGCTCAATGATGGACGAGATGGCGCGCCTCACGCGGGCCGCGACCGAGCCGTTCGATCTCGTGTTGTCGCCGGTGACCCCCGTGGCCGCCTTCGCCGCCGAGGATCCGATGCCACTCACCGACCCGCTCGTCACGATGGGGCACATCTCATTCACCGCGCCCTACAACATGTCGGGGCAGCCCGCCGTGTCCGTGGGTGCGGGGATCCAGGCCGACGGCCGCACGATTGGGTTGCAGATCGCATCGCACATCGGCACGGACGACATGCTGTTGCGCGTGGCTGCGTGGTTCGAGACGGTACGCGGCGCTGAGGCTTCAGTGGATTGGTCGCTGCTGCCGTAGTACGCTCCCAGCACGCACTGGGGCCAACTGTGGGGATTATGGTCACGCATAATCCCCACCGTTGGCCCCAGTGGGTTGAGTACTGGGGTGCTGCTAGCTCGCGGGCGGCGTGTAGCGGCCGTCGATGGCGGTCCAACCGCCGTCGACGGTGAGCGTGGTGCCCGTCACAAAGGTCGACGCGTCTGACGCGAGGAAGACGACGGCCCCCGCGAGCTCGTCGGGGCGCGACCAACGGCCCAGCGCGCTCTTCGACGCGTAGGCTCCGTACCACTCGGGATTTGCGGTGATCTGCGCGGTGAGCGGGGTCTCGACGACGCCCGGCGCCACGACATTGACGCGTACGCCCGCGGCGCCGTACTCGGCCGCGCCTGTCTTCGCGAGCTGCACAAGGCCAGCCTTTGTCGCCGCGTAGACGCCCTGGCCGGGCTCAACGACCTGCGCGCGAATCGACGCGAATCCGATGATTGAGCCACCACCGTTGGCTGCAAAGCGCGTGCCGAACTTGCGGATCAGCTGGAACGAGGCCCGCAGGTTGAGGTTCACGACCCGGTCGAACTCGTCCATCGAGTAGTCCTCCATGCGCTTGCGCACATTGGTCGCCGCCGTAAACACGAGCGACGAGGCATGGCCGAAGCGCTCCACCGCGTCGTCGATCGCAGCGTCGTCGAGCACGTTCATCTCGTAGGCTTCGGCCAAGCCGCCGGTGGCTTGAATCAGCTCGGTCGTGGCCTCGGCGGCCTCGAGCGAGTAGTCGGCGATGACCACGTGCGCGCCCTGGGCAGCGAGAGCCTGGGCCGACTCGCGGCCGATGCCACTGCCCGCCCCGATCACCACGACGGTGCGATTGTCGAGGCGGAAGAGCTGGGTGTAGTCGATGGGTGCTGCGGCGTTCATGCGGGTCTCCTAGAGAGTGGTACAGATCAGTCGTGAATGCGCGCGTTAGCCGCGGGCGCGGGGCCGAATCATCGCCATGCGCGTCACCGTGAACTCTTCGATCGCGAAGCGGGGGCCCTCTCGGCCGATGCCCGAATCCTTCACTCCGCCGTAGGGCATGATGTCGGAGCGGAAGCCCGGAATCTCGTTGACCACGACGCCGCCCACTTCGAGCCGGTCGATCGCGTCGAACGCGGCCTCAAGCGATGCCGTGTAGATCGCGGCCTGCAGGCCGTAGCGCGAGTCATTCACGAGGTCGATCGCCTCGTCCACCGAATCCACCACGGTGAGGCACACGACCGGGCCGAAGATCTCCTCGCACCACACGTCGACGTCGGCGGGCACGTCTCCCAGCACCACGGGGCGCAGATTGGCGGCCTCGCCATCTCCTGGGCCCTCAGTGAGCAGTGTGGCGCCCGCGGCCAGGGCGCGATCGATCATGGCGCGGATCCGGATCCCGGATGCCTCATTGATTACGGGCGCGACGTTGGTTTCGATGTTGCGCGGGTCACCGACGACGATCTCGGTCATGCGTTCGACGAGGCGCGCGGTGAAGGCCTCAGCGATGGGGCGTTCGAGTACGACGCGCTGCACCGAGATGCAGGCCTGCCCGTTGGCGTAGAAACCGCCGCGCAGCACGGCGTCGACCGCGGCTTCGAGGTGGGCGTCGGCCGCGACGATGAAGCCGGTGTTCGAGCCGAGCTCAAGCACGGCCTTGCGGGGCGCGGCCTGCTGGGCGATGAGGTGGCCGATCTTGGCGGATCCCGTGAAGGAGACGACCTGGGCGCGTGGGTCGCGCACGAGCACCTCGCCGACCTCGGGGCCACCGTTGACGAGCTGCACCGCGGCCGCCGAGACGCCGTGGGCGGCCAGCGCTTCGCGGGTGATCGCGACGAGCTCGAGCGTCGCGAGCGGAGTGTTGGGGGCCGGCTTGATGATGACCGGGCAGCCCGCGGCGATCGCGGGCGCGAGCTTGTGGGTCGCGAGCAGCATGGGGTAGTTGAAGCCCGCGATGCCGACGACGACGCCCACGGGCTTGCGCGTGTAGTAACCGATCATGCCGCGGCCCTGCTCTTGCACGTCAAGCGGCACGGTCTCGCCGTGCATGTGCGAGACCTCTTCGGCCGTGGCCTGAAGCGTTACGATCGTGCGGTTCACCTCGACGCGGCAGTCCGCGCGGGGTTTGCCGGTTTCGAGCACGAGAAGATCTTCGAGACGCTGAGCTTCCTCGCGCACGCGGTCGTGGATCGCGACGATGATCGAGCGGCGCTCGGCGGTCGTGAGCGCCGCGACTTCCTTGCGCACGGCCTCGGCCGCGTCCATGGCGTCGCGGGAGTCGGCTGCGTTCGACACGGGGGCCTGGGCGACGACGCTGCCGTCGAACGGGAACACGATGTCGCTCGCCTCTTCGAGGGTGCGCCAGGCGTCACCGATCGGGAGCGAGCGCGCGGGTGCGAGCAGGGGCGCGAGTGAATTGTGCGCGTGTGACATGGTGTGATTCTCCCCACTGAGTGGTCTTACCATCTAACATAGATCACCACAGGGAAGTTTTCCAACAGACTCGATTGATCCGCGCCCCGCCGCGCCCGCGAAAGGATCCACCCCATGAGCACCAACTACGCCATCGCAGTTCTCCCCGGCGACGGGATCGGCCCCGAGATCATTCAGGGTGCGCTCGACGTACTCGACGCGGCCGAGGCGCGCTTCGGATTCACGACCACTCGCAACGAGGTCGCTGCGGGTGCCAACCACTACCTCGCGACCGGCGAACTGTTTGACGCGGTCGAGTCCGAATTGCGCGGCGCCGATGCCGTACTCTTCGGTTCCATGGGCGACCCCCGCGTCACCCCGGGCATCCTCGAGCGCGGCTTCATCCTCGAGATGCGCCAGCGCTTCGCACAGGCCGCGAACGTGCGCCCCGTGCGCCTCTACCCGGGCGTCCCAACACCCATCGCCGGCCTCACCCCCGAGCGCTGCGAGATGGTGATCGTGCGCGAGAACACTGAGGGCGCCTACGTCGGCCAAGGATCGACCGTGCACGGCGGCACCACGAACGCAGTCGCCATGCAGGAGTCGCTCAACACCTACGCGGGCATCGAGCGCGTCGTCGACTTCGCGTTTCGCCTCGCGGTCGGCCGCCGCAAGAAGCTGACACTGTGCCACAAGACGAACATCCTCGTCGCGGCGGGCCAGCTGTGGCAGCAGGTCGTCGCCGAGGTTGGAGCCCGCTACCCCGAGGTCGAGACCGACTACGTACACGTGGACGCCATGTGCTTCCACCTGCCACTCACGCCCGAGCGCTTCGACGTGGTCGTCACCGACAATCTGTTCGGTGACATCATCACCGACCTGGGCGCGGTCATTCAGGGCGGCCTGGGCGTTGCGACCAGCGCGAACCTGAATCTCGACGGCTCGGCCCCGAGCATGTTCGAGGCAATCCACGGTTCGGCCCCCGATATTGCGGGCACGGGTGCAGCCAACCCTGCGGGAGCGATCCTGTCGCTCGCACTGATGCTCGGACACCTGGGCGAGGGCGAGGCGGCGCGCGCCGTCGAGGCCGCGACCGTCGAGGTCATCGGCGGCATGGAGGCACTCGCGGGCCCGGGCATGGGCATGAACACTGCCGAGGTCGGGCGCCGGATCGCCGAGATCGTGCGCGCGGGCAACGCCAATGAGGCACTCGTACCCGACTCGCTGCTCGGCACCCTGGCGGCGCTGCCCGCGTCGCGCCGCGTCTAGCCCCGCAGGCGAAGCCCAGATCGGCATCACTCACTCCGGCAGATTGATAATCTCCGGATCTTCAGAGCGAAAGTCTTCCGAAGTGAGTGATGCTGCCGGGGTTCGTGAATCCGCCGGGGCTGGCGCCACGGCCATTCCGGTTTCCCACAGGCAGCAACCAGCTAAACCCCTGGTCGGATCCGCGAGCCTAGCTTTCCTCCCCAAGTAGGGCTAAGGTGACGGGTGACCGTTGACAATGGCGTCCTCGGTCCCTTTCCCTAAATTTCTGAGCCGGCCTGCTGATCCGGCTTTCTGCACTCCAATGCCCGTCGCACCGAGGCTACTTGCCCGCGACGGCCTCGATTTTCCCTAGTACTCCTCGAGCAGCGCGGTGGCGTACATCGGCCGTGCAGCATCGGCGCTCGGTGGGTGGAACAGGCTCGCGGTCGCGTCGCGGTAGACGCGTCCCATTTCGTTGCGATTGCCGAAGCCGGATCCGCCCGTGCACACGAGCCCTACCTCGGCGCACTGCCGTGCCGCGTCGCCCGCAGAGATGCGCGCTGCTACAAGCAAGAGCGGCCAACGCGCCCCGTGGTCATTGAGCTCATCGAGGTCGCGGGCACACATCTCCAGCTGTGCGGGCACCGCCAGGAACGCGCGATGGGCGTCAGCCAAGCGTGCGCGCAATTCAGGGTTCTCAGCAAGCGTCGTGCCGCTCTTGGCCGAGCGGCGCAAGTGGAGACCTTCGGCCCCGAGCTCGAGGGCACGCCACGCCACGCCAGCGTAGACCGAGCCGACGAGCAGCTGGAAGCAGCTCGTGATGGCGAACACGAGGAGGTCGGGCGTGCGCCCAGGCGCTAGCGTACGAGCTACGCGTTCGGGTCGCACGCGCACACCGTTCAACCGAGTGGTGCGGCTGTGGGAGGCGCGCATGCCGAGCACGTCCCAGTCGGCTCCGACGACGACGGTCCCGTCGTGCGTCGCGATTTCGGCAAGCTCCGAGCCGTCTCCAGTCGGCGGCTGAACGGCGCTCGAGGGCCGCTCCACGAAGCCGTAGACCAACTGTTCGCGATCCGGATCGCTCGCATCCAGTCCGTGCACAATGAGTCGCGTCCACACCGGAGACAGTGACGTGAAGATCTTGGTGCCCGTGAACAGGTAGCCGCCGTCGGCCTGCGGTTCGGCGCGCGTGCGCGATCCCTGCAATACCCAGTCATTGGCGGGCTCGCTGATGCCAAAGGCGAAGATTTCGCCCGCCTGGGCCTCCTCGAGCACGTAGTCGAGGGAGTTGTCGCCGCGATCCCGCATGACTCGCACGACGCCCGTGCACACCAGGTGCATGTTGATAGCGAGGGCGGTGGCCGGGGCCGCGGTCGCCAGGCGCTGTTGCAGGCGCGACACCTCCGCCAGGCTCAGGCCCGGGCCACCGAACTCGGCCGGAACGAGACAGGCGAGGTATCCCTGCGAGCGCAGATCCTCAATGTCCTCGGCACAGAACTGGTTGTCGCGGTCATACGCGTGAGCGCGATCGCGGAAGCGCGCGAGCAGCCAGTTCGGCAGAAACTGCTCTTCGAGCTGGGCCTGTCGTGCTTCACGGTGCTGTGGTTTCGCGGTCATGCTGAGTTCTCCTTCGCGGCACGGTGCTTCTCAGAAACACGGCGCACTTCAATGCCGTTGTGTCCTTTAGCCATACTGTCCTCACGCCACTCACGCAGCAGCACGGCCCCGTTGTGCCCGCCGAACCCGAACGAGGTCGAGAGCACGGTCGGTCGCTCGTGCGCTTCCGCGAGCGCACGAGCTTGCCCGCTCACGAAGTTCCAGCCGGGCTCCGCGGGGGTATCGAGGTTGATGGTGGGAGGCATTGCGCCGTCGCGCAGCACCATCACCGAAATGAGCGCTTCGACGACGCCGGCCGCGCCGAGCAGGTGTCCCGTGCTCGACTTTGTGGCACTAATTGGGATCTCTCGCGCACGCTCCCCGAGCGCGGCTTCGAACGCGCGCAGTTCGGCTGCGTCTCCGGCGGGGGTACCGGTGCCGTGGGCGTTGATGTGGTCAATGTCTACCGGAGCAACCTCGGCATCGGCGAGGCACGCCGCGATGGCCTGCGCCGCTCCCCGCCCTTCGGGGTGCGGGGCGGTTGGATGATGCGCGTCGCTCGAGGCGCCGAACCCGGCGAGCTCGGCAAGCACGCGCGCCCCGCGTTGGCGCGCACTCGAGGCCGATTCGACAAGGATCGCGGCCGCGCCCTGGCTCATCACGAAGCCCGCGCGGTCCCGGTCAAACGGGCGCGACGCGGCAGCGGGCCTATCTTCAAAACCTGCGGCGAGCGCCCGCAGGTTCGCGTTCGACGCCAGGTTCACGGGGTTGAGGCAGTCCTCCATCCCCACGACGAGCACGGCGTCGGCGTAGCCGTGGCGAATGCGCCGCAGCGCCTCTCCCAGACCGATCGCTCCGCTCGCGCACGTCGCAGAAACCCCCTGCGCGGGTCCCTGAAATCCATACCGCTGGCTGATGAGCGCCGCGGCCGAGTCGGGGGCTCCGTGCATGGAAAGAGTGAGCGGAACGGCCCGCGGGCCGCTGGCATCGAGCGCCCGGGTCGCTGCCTGTATCGCGTCAATGGGGCCGGATCCGGTGGCCGCAATCACCGCGATCCGCTGCAGGTCGAGGTTCGAGGCAGTACCGAATTCAGCGGGCACCCCTTCAGCTTGCTCAAGTGGCTGCGCAATACCTGCTTGGGTGAGCGCCTCGTCTGCGGCTGCAATAGCCCACTGTTGCACTGGACTGATGCGGCGAGCGAGCTGCGCGCCAACCTGCGATGCACCGTCAAAGCCTCGGATCTGCCCGCCGATGCGCACGGCAAGATCGGCGAACTGTGCGCCATCAAGTTCGGTGATGGCACTATGCCCCTCGCGCACCGCTGACCACAGGGATTCGGCGCTCTGGCCGCTCGGAGTGATGGCGCCGAGGCCGGTGATGACCACCCGCTCGCCGTTCACAGCCGCTCCGCAATTTCGGAGCTAGCGAGCTCAGTCACTTCACCGCGCCGGATCTTGCCACCCACCGTGCGCGGAAGCCGCTCCACCCGAAACCACCTGGTGGGCACGAATTGTGGCGCGAGCAGCGACTCTGCACGCGCACGCAGGGCGTCTCGCCCGGGAGCATCTCCCGATTCGCCTTCCATCACGAGCCCGATGACGCTGCCCAGCTTCGGGTGCGGCAGCGCAATCGCGCACACATTTGCGTAGCCTACGAAGGCGCGCTCCACCTCCAGCAGGGACACCTTGTGTCCGCCCGTGATGGCGATGTCGCCGGCGCGGCCCAGGAGTTCGAGTTGCCCGTCGACCATGCGGGCCTGATCGTGCACGGTCGCCCAGCCGTCTGCGCCCACCAGACGCTCCGTCGTGGTGCCCGCGACGTATCCGTCAGAGCAGGCCTCAGCGAGAATCCAGAGCGTCCCCGGCTCACCCTCCGGAAGCTCGGTGCCAGACTGCATAGCACCGGCCTGGGCAGCACCAGCCTGCACACCACCAGCTTCACGCACGCTCGCGCGAACCCCGTCATAGACCTGCACCCGTGTGCCGTCGCCCCCGCGGCTATCGCCGATGAACCCGATCTCGGCCGCACCGTAGTAACTGATCAGCCGAACCGAGGGGAGCTCACTCGCAAGCGCTTCCCGAATGCTCGCGGGCAGATTGGCACCCCCGGTCACCACGAGGTCGAGCCCCGAGAACGCCTCGGGAGTGCGCCTCGCAGCGGCAGCAATCCCCTGCACAACCGCGGGCACCGCGACGACGCGGGTAATCCCCTCACGCGCGACCCGAGCAGCTACCCCAAAAGCGTCGAACTGGTCGGCCAGGTGCACACTGCCCGCAGTCGCCAGACACTCAATCACTGCGTAGAGCGTCAAGCTGTACGAGACCGGCCCGGGAGCCAGCGTCGCGGCACCGGGCAGTGGCTCGAGGTGCGCCGTCGAAATCGCGAGATTCGCGCGGTATTGCGCCCGCGTCTTGATAAACGCCTTGGGATTGCTCGTGGTGCCCGAAGAGAAGAGCAGCAAAAATGCCTCGTCACCTGCGCGCACCTGGGGCTGAGCCAGCTGCTCACGCGGCGGAAGTGCCTCAACCGCGAACCGCGGCTCCGGATCCGCGCGCCCCACGAGCGCCTCGAAGTCTCGGGGCGTGATCACGGTGCCGCCCCAACCGCGCCGAATCAGCGCGGGGGAAAGCGCTGCGTCGTCGGAGATCACCACGCCAATACCCGTGGTGAGAATCACCTCAATACGATGGTCGATCGGCCAGCGTGGGTCGATGACTGCCGACACCGCACGAAACCCCGCAAGCCCGGCGACCACGCGAGCTGCGAGAAACGCCGACTCGACGCTCACCGCGGTGATCGGGATGCCGCCGGTTTCGGGGGCGGGGCAAGGCGGAAGAGACTGAGCCTGGTGGAGCTCGTCTACCGTGGCAAACACGCGAAGCGAGTCAGCAACCAACTTGGCGTATGTCAGGCGCTCGCGTTCCGCGCCCGCGGGTGCCGCGCTCCCACCCGATCCGGCAATTGCGACGCGATCGGGATGCCGGGCTGCCGCCTCGAGAATTGCCCCCGTGATCGGCATGCTCCACCTCCCAGTGCTTGTCGATGCCCCTCTGAGGGGCCTGCGCCCAGTCTAGAGAAGACCACCGTCAAGACGAGTGCCGACAAGCGTGTTCGCGCATGGAGGCTATTCAGCTCGCGGGTCTACTCAGCGCGCGGCCAGGGCTGCACATAGCGGCGTTCGATGGACTCGTTGAGGTGCCGCAGCACCCGGGCCAGATCACCGAGTTCCTCGTCGCTCCAGTCGTTGATTGTGCGGGCGAGGGCAGCGCGGCTCTGGTTCTGTTCAAACTCGAGCGTCATCTGCCCCGAGAACGTCAGCTTAAAGACTCGAGCGATGCCGCCCGCGGGGTCGGCCACGCGCTCGACGTATCCGTCCCGCACAAGCCCAGCCGTCTGCCGGTTCAGGGTCGATGCGTCCAGGCCAGTTACGTCTGACAGCGTGCCAATTGAGGCGGGGCCACCCGCGGCAATCAAGCTCAACAGCGTGTACGCGCTGCCCTCGAGCACCGGGTCATCGCCACGAGCACGCCCCACTGCACTCGTAATGTGCCGCGCAAATGCGAGCGTCTCAAATTCGATGGCCGCAATGAGGTCGGAGGTCATGCCGCCAGAGTAGCAAAATGAGCGTGAAAATGTGCATCTTGCATCCGATGTGTATGATGCATAAGTGATCCGAACTTCGCGCGACTCTCGCGCTGCCTTTCAGCCCTCGCCCGGTCTCATCGTCGCGGTGCTCGCCGCTGCCGGGATTCTGGTGTCGCTCGCGCAGACCCTCATCGTGCCCCTGATTGGCGAGCTGCCGAGCATGTTCGACACCTCGGCCGCCAATGCCTCCTGGATCATCACGTCGACGCTGCTCGCGGGAGCCGTCTCCACGCCAATCACCGGCCGTCTCGCCGATCTCTACGGCAAGAAGCTCATGCTGCTCGTGGCTATCGCTGCATTCGTCGCCGGATCAATCGCTTGCGCCCTCGCCGACTCGCTCGGAGTCATGGTGTTGGGACGCACCCTGCAGGGCGTCGCGAGCGGCATGGTGCCGCTCGGCATCTCGATCCTGCACGAACTCCTGCCCCGCGAGAAGGCCGGGGCGGCGATCGCGCTCATGAGTTCCTCCATGGGCATCGGCGGCGCCCTGGGCCTGCCGATCGCGGCGGGAGTAGCGCAGTTCGCCGACTGGCGGATGCTGTTTTGGGGCGTGGGCATCGCCGCTCTCATCGTGGGCACCGCGATCGCGGTCGTCATTCGGCCGCGGCCACAGGGCCGTACGGGCGCGAGCTTCGATGTTGTGGGGGCGATTGGGCTGGCGATCGGACTCGTCGCGCTGCTGCTCGGTATTTCCAAGGGCAGCGAGTGGGGCTGGGCGAGCCCACTCACGCTGGGATCGTTCGGTATCGCGATCGCGGTTCTTGGGCTGTGGGGCTGGTACGAACTGCGCCTGCGCCACCCGCTCATCAGTCTGCGCACGGCCATCATTCCGACCGTGTTGTACACAAACCTCGCATCGATCATGTTTGGTTTTGTGATGTACGCGATGAACCTCGTCGTGCCACAGGTCATGCAGCTGCCGGTCACGCTCGGTTATGGTCTGGGACAGCCGATGGTGATCATGGGATTGTGGATGATGCCGATCGGAATCGGCATGATGGCCGTCGCGAAGATGGGCGCGGAGATTAGCCGCACCCGCGGGCCGCGAGTCACGCTGATGCTCGCTGGCATCGTGATCGCGGTGGGCTACGGCGTGATCGCTCTGGTCCTCGGCACTTTGGGCAACCGCGCACCGGGAGAGGCGCCGGCCTCGCTTATCCTGACCACGATCGTGCTGTTGACAATTGGTAGCGCGGTTTCGGGCTGCGGCATCGGTTTCGCGTTTGGTGCGATGCCGGCGCTCGTCATGGGTTCGGTGCCCGCGGCGGAGGTCGCCGCGGCAAACGGGTTTAATGCCCTCATGCGCTCGCTCGGCACCACCAGCGCAGCCGCCATCGTGGGAGTGATCCTCGCATCGATGATGCACGACGTGGGTGGGACACTCGTGCCGACGCTCGACGGGTTCCTGGTGTCGCTCGCCGTCGCGGTCGGGGCAGCCCTCGCGGGCACCGCCCTCGCGGCCGCGATTCCCCGCGGGCGTAAGTAACGCGAGTAGCGCAAGGCCGCCAGAAGTCTTCGACCCCTGGGTATCTAGTCGCGAATCACCCCGTACTCCAGGCGTGCGAACTGCCCCACCGCGCGGGCGCTCTCGAGCCGCAGCTTGGCCGGATCAATGCGCCGCGGTAGAAGCGGCGCGCCACCGGGCAGCGTTGCCGGGGCTACCGACACCGCGATGCGGTCGAGCACCCCGGCGTCGTAGAACTGCCCTGCGAGGTCTCCCCCTCCGACGATCCAGACCTGGGGTACGGGTGAGCCAGCGACAGCCGGCTCACCCGCCGCCGCTTCCGCAGCCGCCGCGCAGATTTCGGGCAGTGCGTCGGCCACCGACCCACGCAGCAGCCGCACGTCCGCGCCCTCGGGTACCGGAAGGTCGCGCGAGGAGAACACGAACGTGATCTTGTCGCCGTACAGTTCGCCCCAGCGTTTGGGGTTTTCGAGCAGTTGTTCCTGCTTCAGCACCCACTCATAGGTGTGCGATCCTTCGACCAGCACCCGGGCCTTCGAGGGGTACAGCTCGTCGGTCGGAGCGTCGCCGCCCTCGACGGCAAAGAGCCAGTCCAGGCTGTGGTTCTTGTCAGCGAGGAATCCATTGAGCGTAGTGGCGGTGTCAAAAATGAATAGGACCATGCGGGCAGGCTACAACCCACCCCCGACATGTCATTCAGCTAGCGCATCAGATCACTGCCGGGCCGCCAGGCCACGGCACGCACGGGGGCGCCGTCGCCGGTGAGTGGCAGCGGAAAGAAGCCGACCCGTGCGAGCGCACCGAGTTGTTCGAGGCCGCGCAGGTTCTCCACGATGAGCCCATCACCGCCCAACACGACGTCGTGCACGGGAAACACTCCGGGCGCCGCTTCTTTGCCAAGCCCCAAACCCGCTCCTCCGCCCGCCACTTCGGCAGCGGTGCGATCCGGACTCAGCGTATCGACCCCCAGCACGCGCATGCCGCGATGCCAGAGCGCCTGAGCCGCATCGCGGTCGAGGAACGGATGGTCGAAAGCAAGGTCGGTATCGAAGTGTCGATCCCAGCCGGTGTGAATCAGCACGATGCGCGGCACCGCGACGAACTGTTCGAGCTCAGCCTCGAGCATCGCGGCATCGATGCGAGTGCCGGGCCCGACACGGTCTTCGAGGTGCAGCACGAGCGCGTCGCCGACGAGTTCGTCGAGGGCCACCTCGTCGATGCTCCGGCCGCCCTCGACCGAGTGCGAGGGCGCATCGATGTGGGTGCCGGAGTGCGACCCCAGGCTCACCGCCATCACTTCCGCACCATCAGCATCGAGCGAGAGGGACTGCACGCATCGCACCCCGGGGTCGCCCGGATACACAGTCATGCCTGTACGAATCGAGTGACTCAGATCGATCATGCTGGCAGTGTAACTGGGCGCGGGCGGCGGGCGGGGATACACTCGCGGCATGCACCGAATCTTTGAGACAAGCTTCGCGTCGGTCTATCCGCTCTACCTCGCCAAGGTCGAGCGGAAGGGGCGCACGAAGGACGAGCTTGATACTGTCATCGGCTGGCTGACCGGGTACTCCGCGGCGGAGCTTGAAGATCAGATCGCCCGCGAGACAACATTTCGCGAGTTCTTTGCTTCGGCCCGGCTAAATAAGGCGGCCTCACTCATCACCGGGTCGGTGTGCGGTGTGAAGGTACAGGAGGTCGAGGACCCCCTCATGAAGCAGATTCGTCTACTCGACAAGGTGGTCGATGAGCTGGCCAAGGGCAAGGCGCTCGAAAAGATCCTGCGCACGCTGTAGCGCGGGTTAGCGGGTGCGCACCCTGATTCGATCCGGATCGAGCACAAACTCACACGCGTCCAGGTCGCCCACCACCGCGAACTGTGCCGCGGATTTGGCACCGGTGCCGCTGTGATCGTTGCTTCGGTTGCTGTGACCCAGCATCGCCGCAAAGAAAGTCGCCGCCGATTGGAGTTCGGGCTCGGAGTGCGAGGTCGCGACCGCGAGCACATGGCCGCCCGCAGCAAGACCCGCGCCGATCCCTGCGGGGGCGTCCTCGATGACCAGGCAATCGGCCGGATCGACGCCGAGCTCTCGTGCGGCCATGCGGTAGCCCGCGGGGTCGGGCTTACCGCGGGGAACATCTTCGGCGGCGATGAACACCGGGGGCACGGGGAGGCCTGTGGCCCGAAGCCGCGGTTCCATGATTGAGCGGCCGCCCGAGGTAACGGCGGCCCAGCGTGGATGTGTCTCACGCGCGAGTTGTTCGAGGAGTGCGCGGGTGCCGGGAAGCGCGACCTCGCTACCAGCGTACTCAAGTTCGAGCGCATCGAGTTCGGCGAGCGCTCGCGGAATCTCTTCCTGCGGCAAGAGCTCTGCGAGGGTGTCTTCGCTGCGTCGTCCGTGGCAGGTCAACAGGATAGGTTCGGGGTCCAGGCCCCGGGTGGCGGCCCAGGCCCGCCACACTCGCTCGACGGTGTCGATCGAAGCCACCAGGGTTCCATCGATGTCAAAAAGCAGCGCTGCCACGTCGATTCGCATGCAATCAGCCTACGGTGAGAGCAACTGGTTCGGCGAAGGATCTGGACAACGGTGCTGACCTTGTTCCCGCGGGCTGCTGGGTGGTTTGGGTGATTAAAACGGGGCTGTCCCCTCACCGCCCTGGCGTTTGTCATTACCCCGATCCCTGCTGCTATCGCGGGCCTTACTGTCGCTCCGCGCTTTCAACGGCGGGAAGTCCCTGCCCCACGGTGTTTCACGTTCGGTTCCCGATCCGTGCCCGGGTGCGGGAGGCGCAGCTGTCCCCTCGCCCTCGTCCACCGCTCGAAATCGCACGTTACTCTCAGGCCGGTCGACAAAGGTGCGCCCGGTCGGACTGACCCAGCTGAATACGCCGTTCTGGTCTTGCGTCACCGTCCACGGGGTCGCGTGTTTCAACGTGTGGTGTCGACGACACAAATGCCCCAGATTGTCACTGCTTGTGGGCCCTCCCCACGCCGCATCGATCGTGTGGTCAATATCGCACCAGGCCAGCGACGCCCGACAGCCCGGGAACCGGCAGTGGAGGTCTCTCGCACCAAGGAATCTGCGTTGCGCGGCCGAGGGCCGATACGTGTCGACCGTGAGCACGGTCCCGGTATCAGCGTCCACGGATACTTTCTCCCAGCAGGTCGCATGCGCCGCAATATCGGTGGCGTCTTCGTCGCCGATCGGGCCATACCCCTCCAACGTCGCGACATCAGCACCTGTGCCACTGGTTCCTGCGATGAGGTCCAGCTCGTCAGCGTCCAAGAACCCACTAAACGGCTCGTCGAACTCGTTCTTGCTGGCGCGAAATCCCCCACCAACACCCTGCCTGATGCGGCGCACCGGAACGATCACTTGCACCCGCGCCCTCACATTACTGCCGGGCGCACCATTGGTGCGCAGCTGGTCGAAGTCGCTGGTGAGGAGCATGTCGGTCAAGAGGTCGGCGCGCAGCTGGTCAGCCGTCCGGTTATCGGCCGGAAAGTTATCGGGAGGGCGGTTGTCGGCGGAGCGGGTATCAGCCACATCGAACGTTTGCTGGCAGACCCCAGCCGCAGCCGCAGCTTTCTCGGCGCTCTGTCGCTCATCCAACGCGAGACGCGCCATCTGGTCTAAGCGGTCCTTAATCCCGTACGCATACGGGGCCGGCAGGTATGCCGTCAGATCGGCCATCCCGTCCTCGCGCTCCACCACGAACACCCGCCGCAACGCGCGCGCCCGCTCACACCGCTCCTCACGCCCTTCACCCGAATGCTCCTCGGCCAACTGCTTCGCGACCGGCCGCAACCGGCCCACCGACTCCCCTGCTGCGAACTCGAGCACCCGTGCCTCATACGCCCCGCGCGCTGCCTCGTCATCGATGATCTCGCCCGCATCAACAATCGCGTTCGCGTGCGCCCCCGACAGGTTTCCCCGGGTAAGCGCCCGGTAGACCGCCGGATACTGCTCCACGAGCTCGGTGGCACGCCCCATTTTCAGCGCGATCGTTCGATCCGACTCGTGTACCGCCGCACCGATCTCGGTCTGCACGGCACGGTACGCCATATTGAGGGCACTGTCCGTCGGCTTCCCGCCAGCACCCGCCGCCGCACCAGCCCCCGCAGACACAGACGCAGACGCAGACGCCATCTGCCTGGCCATCATGTCACCGGCCTGCAACAGCATCGCTTCCGCCGCCTCCAACGCATGCATTTGCGCACGCACCGCAACAATTCCCGCCACCACCGAATCGAGCACCGCGAGGAGCTCGGCAGGTGGATTCAACGGTGAATGTCTCATGTGAATAGTGTCCCCGGGACCACTGACATGGGACGATCGGCTTGTAGTTGACAGCCGACGCCGCTTCCACTTAACTGTCACCAGCGCCCCGCTACGTACACCGTACGACACCCGGTCCGAGGCGCATCCCAACCATTCCCTACCCTGACAATGGCGTGAAAGGTTAACAATGAATTCGAGGCTCTCCGGCGGCAACATCGCCGTCATCGGCGCGCACCTGCGCAGGAACGTTGCGGCTGCCGCACACGGCAAGGCTGCTACAGCTCTGCTCATACAGGATGGTGTCATTGCGGCCATAGGTTCAGACGACGAGATCCGCGCTGCCGCAACCGCCGCCGCAGCCACAGCCCCCAACCCCATCGAGATCATCGACGTGCGCGGCGCCACCGTCACCCCGGGGCTGTGGGACTCACACACCCACCCCATCTCGGGTGCGCTCTCTACCCGAGGCGTCGACCTCGGCGGCCTGAGTACGATTGACGATCTGCGCGCGCGCCTCGCAGAAGCCGCCGCGGCACTCGCGCCGGGCGCATGGCTCGAAGGATGGAACCTCGAATACGAGATGTTCGAGGAAACCGGCATCGACCGCAGCACGTTCGAGGACGTCGTCGGCGACCACCCGACATACCTCCGCTTCTACGACGGCCACACCGGCCTCGCCTCGCTATCCGCACTCACCGCCGCTGGGATTCACGAGCCGGTGCACTATCCCGATGGCAGCGAGACCGTCGTGGACAAGAACGGGCGTTTCACCGGTGAGCTCAGCGAGATGTCGATCCTGAGCGACATGGCCGAGGCCATTCCGATCGCCGACATTGAGGCAGAGCTCGACCGCCTCGAGGCGCTGCTGCTCAAGTTCGCCGCGACCGGCATCACCGGCAGCGCGATCATGGACGGCACCGCGAATGACAAGACCATGCTGCGCGAACTCGAGTCGCGCGGTCGCCTGCCGCAGCGCCTCGTGCTGCACGAATGGCATAAGGTACATCACACCGACGCTGATCAGGATCGCGTCATTCAGGAGAAAGACGAGCGCGGCCGCCTCTGGGAAGGCGGCGCGGTGAAACTCTTCTCTGACGGAGTCATCGACACCGGTACCGCACTGCTGCACGCACCAGACACCCACGGCGACGGGCGCGAGGCCGCCTGGCCCGAGTGGAGCGAGTACAAGCGCGTCATTCGCAAGTACCACGATGCCGGGATTCAGATCGCGACGCACGCCGTCGGCGACCGTGCCGTCAACGATGTGCTCGACGCATACGCCGAGCTGCCGCCGCGGGCCGTCGGACAACCTCACCACTCGATCGAGCACCTCGAGGTCATGAGCGATGCGGATGTCGCGAAGCTCGGCACCTCGGGCGTCACCGCGTCAATGCAGCCGCTTCACATGCAGTGGCGCAGCGAGGATTTCAGCGACAACTGGGCCCAGCGTCTCGGCGAGGATCGCCGCAGCACCGGTTACCGGGCTCGCGACGTCATCGATGCCGGTGCCCGTCTGACCCTCGGATCGGACTGGCCCGTGGCCGAGTTCGACCCCCGGGTCGGGATGGCTTGGGCGCGCGGCCGTCACACTCCGGGAGCCGACGCCACCGTTGTCTTTGAGCCCGAGGGGCTACTGACCGGCGAGGAGACGCTTTTGGCATACACTCTCTGGCCGGCACAGGCCCGTGGCTGGCAGGATCGCGGCCATCTTTCGGTCGGTGCACTCGGCGATGTCACTGTATTCGGTGGCGACCCCGTCACCACCACGGTAGAAGATCTCCCCGAGCTGCCAATCGTATTGACCGTTGTCGACGGGAACGTCGTGCACCGGGCAGCGTAGCCCAGCAACCGGCGCCTCAACAGTTCGGCTTCGAACGGACGCGCGGCCCGATCCGGCACATCAGGATCGGGCCGCGCCCTAGACGCCCCCAGGCGAACTCGACCCGTTCGCTAGCTCATCATGACGTCAGCTGAAGTGAAGGTTCGCGCCCCCAGCGCGACCTTGTGGCCCCGGTAGCTGCGAGGTGTCAGGCCAGTCGCGGTGAGCTCCCGAGCTCGCGCAGGGTAACCAAATACCTCGGGCAGGCCGCCTGCTTCGAGAAGCCGCATGGCCTCAGAACGCACCTGCGAGCCCGGGTGCACGAACCCGTGCGGCTCAAACTGGAAGAGGTTCCAGCACCACGCGGTAGCGTCAGCGCGCGTGAACCCGGCCCAGGCCCCCTCGACAATTACAACTGCTGCGTCGGGCGCTGCGTAGGCTTCGTCGAGCTTTGCCCCGCCGAGCCGAAGCCGCTCGACGGCCCCCGCTTCTCGGCGCTGCAAGGCGGCGGCTGCACGCTCGCGGTCGATCGCTGCAAGGCGCTCGCGCACCTCCTCGAGCGTCATCCGAGTGACGCTTCCATCAGACTCCGCGTACTCAAACCCCACGGGGCGAAGCGCGGCCAGGAACCCGACCTTGGTCCCCTCGGTGACGGCTCCGCGCAGCGCAGCGACGTCAAGCAAGGGGTCATCCTCAGTTCGCAGACCGAGCGCCCGCCACCAACCGATATCTCTGACACTGCCGACGACATCGGCAGCGTCCGCGTTCAATCGCGATGACGAAATGGATGAATCAGACATGGGGCAACGCCCCTCTCCGGGGCAAAACACCCCATCGAACCTTGCATCGCGAGGATTCGCGAAGCCCGTTCTTCCCCTGGGACACCCGGGAATCGATGGATTCGGGTTGTCGCGTAACCGGCCAGGTACCTACGGTCACGACTCTTGAACGTGAGCTGAGCGTAGCACGGGGCTCAGACGTTGAGGTTCCAGCCCCGCGAAAGCCTCTTGATCCGGAGCTCTCGTAGGCCCCAGGAGCCGCGCAGCACCGGCCAGATCAGCCAGGCAAGCGGGCCCGAGAATTGCAGGGTGTCCGTCCACGTCGCACGCTCCGGATCATTGGCATGCGGCGCAATGGACATCTGGTGATGCCACTTGCGGGCGAGCAGCAGCGGTCCACTCACAGCACCGCCACGATCGTGCATCGTGCGCACTTGAATAGCTCCACGAGTCTGTATCGAGTCCTGCACCGAAATTTCTTGGCGCCCCACCGGAACGATACCCAGGGCCCGCAGGTGCACGGTGACCGCGTCGCCCGTACGCAGCCGCTCGGGAGTCGGTTCATCAAAACGCATCTGCAACAGCGGGGCGTAGACGCTCGCCACGGTATCGGTGCAGTGCAGGGCCTCCCATGCGGTGTCGGCAGCGCAATCAATCATGAATGAAATCGAGATCCTCACCGCATCACGCTACTTCTTGGGTGGCATCGGGATGAGTACCGATGTGCGTGCTCGATAAGCCTGATACTCGGGGTCATCGCCCCACTTCTGCTCGGCTTTCTTGTCAAGGGTGGGGATTCCGCTGACCCGCGTAAGGAGCAGCACAACAAGGACGGGAGAGAGAAGCGCGATCCACTGCCAGCCCTGCAACGCCGGTGCGGCGATGACGAGTACGCCAATCCACAGCAGAATTTCTCCAAAGTAGTTGGGGTGGCGCGATACCGACCAGAGCCCGGATCGGATGAACCGGCCACGGTTGTTGGGGTCGGCCTTGAACCGACTCTTTTGCAGGTCGGCGGTCACTTCGATCGTGAACCCGATGATCCACAGTGCCAGACCTACCCACGTGGTCCAGTCAAGCGGAGCAGAGTTCGAGGATGCCAGCGCAATCCAGGCCGCCGCCGCAGTCAGGCTCACCCACAGCGCCTGGAGCGTCCACACCATCAAGAATCGCAGCTTCGACTTCTTAATCTCATCGAACCGGTCGTCTCGGCCCGAACGAATGTTGCGCACGAACAAGAAGCTTCCAAGCCGCACGGCCCACACCACCACGACCGATGCCAGAATCAAATCACGCGCGTCGAGCGAGGGCGCGAGCAGCACCAGCATGATCGTCACTGCAATGTAGGTGAGACTGCCCGTGGCGTCAAAGAAGCGATCGGTCTGAGCGATGGATGCCGGAATGTACGCAATCCACTGCACGACAAAGGCCACGAGCACCGCCAAAGCGAAGCCGGGGAAACCGGGGGTTGATCCGGATCCACCTACCGCCCAGCCGTGTTGACTACCAGCGAGCGCAAGCAGAATCCCCATCACGACAACGATGCAGATGACGGAGACGAGGACGACGGGGCGGGGTCGTGACATGGTTTCTGAACTTTCTGAAAGCAGTGATCTGTGTAATGGGAGCGGGGGACGTGGCGGGGCCGACCTCGGGTACTGGGCTATGCGTAGAGCACGTCCACGAGTGGGGCACCCGCTTTGAGGAGCGCCTGTCGCTTCAGCTTCATGGTGGGGGTGACGAAATCGTCCATCTGTTCGGTACCGAGCACGACCGCTGTCCAGGCCTGCACCCTTTCGGAAGGCGGTACTGCGGCGTTCGCCTGCCCAACAGCCGCTGAGATCTCTTCGTTCAGCCTTCCGTCTCGGCAGTCAGCGAAGCTCGTGGCGTTCAATGCTTCAGGCGCGCTATCGCCCCGCTCACTAAACCAGGAAAGCGCAGCCTCAGTATCGATCACGACCAGTGCGGTGAGGTATGGACGGTCATTCCCAACGAGGGTTGCGTGCGCCACCAACGGGTGTTGCTCGACGTCTTGTTCCCAACTCTCGGGTGAGATAGTGCGACCGGTCGAAGTAACGATGACGTGCTTGAGCCGCCCGGTAAGCGTCAGCGCTCCCGTCTCGTCGAGTGATCCAATATCACCCGTTCGAAAATAGCCGTCGATAAACGCGTCCTCGTTTTGCTGGCTATTGCGGTATCCCGCAATCACCCCCACGCCACGTGCGAGAACCTCACCGTTGGGGGCGATCCGCACCTCGTTGCCAGGCAGGGGCGTCCCGACGCTTCCGGCGACGAGCGAGCCGGGGCGACCGCCAGTCAATGGTGCAGTTGTTTCGGTGAGCCCGTACCCTTCGATCACCGGTACGCCCAGCCCGCCAAACAAGAGCGCGAGGTCGGGGCGCAGCACTGCCGCACCTGAGAGCAAGTACTCCATCCGCCCGCCCATGACCGATCGGAGCCTCGAGTAGAAGAGCCGGTCAAAGAATGCTCGCCGCATTCGAAGCATCACCGGTGCTCGGTCGCCAGACTCGATGTACTGTGCCCACTCAATCGCGGTGCGCTGTGCGCTGCGCCATAACGGGAGAAGATGCTTGTCTCGCGCAGACGCGGCCGCAGCCGACTCGATCTTCTCGAGCACCCGGGGCACAACCACCAGAAAGGTGGGTTTGAGGATCGATAGCGCCTGCACCACCTCTTTGGGATCGGAGAGGTGTGCGACTCGCATACCATTGGCGATGCAGATCAGTTGCAATGCCCGTCCAAGCACATGGGTGAGCGGCAGGAACAGCACTGTGTTGCCGCTCTCATGCACGACTTCCGAATAGGCCGCAGCGGTATTGAGTACCTGTCCCACCAGGTTGCGGTGGGTGATGAGCACCCCCTTAGGCGAGCCCGTAGTGCCTGATGTGTACACGATGGTGGCAACGTCGTCGAGCGCGGCCTCGATCCGGCGCTCTTCTAGCTGCGCGTCCGTCACCGAGTCACCCAAGTCAGTAAGTGCAGACAGTGGGGAGTGCGGCCCCGATTCCAACAGCCAAATGGTGGGTGCTTCGGTTTTGGCGAGTGCAGAGGCCGCGATCAGCCGCTCGCGATGCTCGGGAGCGGCTGCGAACGCCACGACAGGTCGCGCGTCGGCGATGATGCTCGATAGCTGCCCAGCGGGCGCCGTGTCATAAACCGGCACGACCACTGCCCCGGCAAACAGCGCAGCTTGGTCAACAACTGCCCACAGGTATTGCGTGGGCGCCATGATCAGCACGGTTTCACCGCGCTGCACACCGCTGGCAATCAGCCCCTTGGCGAGATCCTGCACTTGCCCGGTGAACTGCCGCGTACTCACGGGTGTCCAGGGCTGATCGATCGATGCCCCGACCTGGCGAGTTTCAAACGCGATGTGTTCGGGTGCTGTTTCGTATCGCTGCAGCAGGAGATCTGTGACGTTTCGATATTGGTCAATTTCAACCGCCGAAGGCGTGACGGCGCTATCCGCTGCAACGACAGTGGTGGTCTGGGGCAGTGCACTCGATCGGCTCACGCCTACAACGTTAGCTGAATTTACCTAGATAGGCTAGTTACAACCCTGGCTTATTGCATACTGGGCTCCTTAAAAGCCTGGCTAATCAATTTCGCCCTTCCCCGATCACGAACAACGCGGCCCCGGATCAGCGCCTGCGGCGCGGTCGTTCTTTCCAGGCCGCGGTGGACCACAGGGCCGCGAGCACGAGGAGTGGCTGAAAGAACAGTCTGGCGAACCGCTTCGCATCGGTGTCGAGCCCGAACCCGTCTCGCGCATTGAGCCACTGGGAGATATTTCCGGGGAACACTGCAATAAAGAAGACGGCCACAACCCACCCGACAGCAACCCGCCGCCTGGGCAATGCAATGAGCGCACCACCGAGCGCGACCTCCACGACGCCCGACCCCACCACCACCAAGTCTGTGTCGAACGGGAGGGCCTCCGGCACCTGAGCGACGAACTCTTCCCGCGCAAATGTCAGGTGCGCGATGCCCGCGAACGCAAGAAACGCTCCCAGCAACAGGCGAGCAACGGTGCGCGGCAGTGACGTGTGCGAGACCGGCGCGATCAATTGAACAAGCGGAGTTTTCTTCAGTAGATCCATGTCACAGTCTCTCCGATCGAGCATGCGTCGGGCCCCACTGGCCCGACGCATGAACACATCTGCCTCACATCGTCGCACGGCCCGCGAAGCGCGCGCAACGGGTGCCCTCTCCCCGCGAGGCTTGAGGCAACATCACGCCGAGCAACGTCAGCTACACTCCCAGCAACTCCTCCGCACCGGCTCCGGGCACCGACAACGAAACCTGCGTCCCCCAGGGATCCGGCACGACGATCGAGCGGCCCGTGTCGGCGAACTGCAGTCCCCGCGCGCGCAGTCGAGCCGCGAGCGCGTCGAGGTCCTCACGCCCGGGCAGCGTGATCGCGACGTCCGCGAGCCCCAGGCGGGCGGCCCGAGGGCCCGCTCCCTGACTGTTCCACGTATTCATCGCGACATGGTGGTGGTAGCCGCCAGCCGACGCGAAGAGCGCGCTTGAGATCGCGGTCGCCGTCGCTTCGAAGCCCAGGGTATCTACATAAAAGTCGCGGGCAGTCGCGACGTCGCCCACCTGCAGGTGCACGTGACCCACCTTGCCCGCCTGGGCAGAGGCCGATGCGAGCACTGCCTCATCCAGGTGCTCGGCAAGGTAGGCGTTGGGGTCGAGGTAGTTCGTGGCCATCTGAATTTCTCCACCAAGGAACCCCCAGGTCTCGCGCGGGCGGTCGACATACAGCTCGATGCCGTTGCCCTCGGGGTCGGTGAAGTAGAAGGCCTCGCTCACGAGGTGGTCGCTCGATCCGGCGAAGCGACTGCGCGGGTCCTGTGCCGCACGGTACACCGTGGCGGCGAGGCTTGCGGCATCCTCAAACAGGAACGCGGTGTGGAACAGCCCCGCGTCTCGCGGGCTAACCTCGGGAAGATCCGGCGCGTGAATGAGCCGAATCAGCGGCAGCCCGCCGCGGCCCAGCACCCGATGCACCTGGCCCGCGATCACACGCTCTTCGATTGGCTCGAGCGCGAGCGCCTGCGCGTAGTAGCTACTCATATTCTCGAGATCACCGACGTGCAGGCTGACGGCATCCATCTCGAGCGCAGCCGAGAGCGTCTGGTCATGCACGGGAGCGGTCCGTGGGTCAAGCTGCTGGTTCATGTGTGTGCCTTCCTTGGTGGCGCTGCGGCCCGATGCCGGGCGGGGATTACGGTTCCCGCGAGCGGGTTGCCTCTGCACGCGGCTCCGGATCGGTGGGCCCGGCACCACGCATGGTGCCGGGCCCACCGAGTTGATTAGCTGTTGAGCGCGAAGCCGCCGGTCCAGTTGATCTTCTCACTGGCCGCGAGCGTGAGCTGCAGGAAGCCAAGGGCCTCAAGCTCGTGCGCCCGGCTCAGGGCACCGGCATCGATCGCGGCGATGCCCCCCGCGGTGACGGCGGCTACGAGAGCGGCCTTGGCATCGACATCATCACCTGCGACGAGCACGGTAGTCGCCGCCTCGCCAGCCTTGCCCGTGGCAAGTGTCGCAGCAAAGTTGGTATTGAAGGCCTTGAGTACCCTCGATTGGGGCAGCGCGGCCTGGATCTCGGCGGCGGCCGAGCTGCCGACGGGCACGACGAGACTGTCGAACGTCTCGAAGTCGAGCGGGTTCGTAATGTCGACCACGGTCTTCCCCTCGAACTGAGCACCGTACGACTCGAGAACGCCAGCGACCGCCGGGTACGGCAGCGCCAGGATCACGGTTTCGCCAGTAACGACGGCCGCCTGGGAGGCGGCCTGCTCGTGGGAAATGTAGTCGACGTCAGCGCCACCCGCGGCGAGCACGCCGCCGATTGCGTTCGCCATGTTGCCGGTGCCAAAAATCGTGAACGTTGCCATTTCGGAATTCTCCTCGCTTGGTCGCTTCCCACCCGGGAAGCATTGGTTGCAGGTACAACTAAAAGATAATCACACTTTACTTGTAGGCGCAACCATTTGCTAGAATTGCCACATGACCACTCCCCTGAGCTACCCCGAACGCGTTGCAGTGGCTCGACTGCACGCCATGCTTGAGCTGCTGCCCACCGCGCTCGACAAGCGACTCGGGGCCGTGGGGATCACCGCGTTTGAACACACCCTGCTCGACGTACTCGAGCAGAGCGATGCCCATCGCATGCGCATGAGTGAGCTCGCGCGCAAGACCAACGCAACGCTCCCGCGTCTCTCGCGGGTCGCTTCGTCGCTCGAGCGACGCGGACTCATCGAACGGGCCCCCTGTCCCGAGGACGGCCGCGCGACCAACGCGGTGCTCACTCCCCTGGGCGTTCACGTGCACGAACAGTCTCAGGCGCTGTACGCTTCGGCCGTGCGCGAACTGGTGCTCGAGGGGCTCGGCAGGCTTCCCGGGGACGGCGTCGCGCTGCTAACCGACCTGACCTATGCGGTGCTCACGAGCCTCGACACCGAACACCCGCGAGGAGCCCAGCTAGCGGGCGATCCCGCGCCGGAGTGCGCTGCGGATCCGACGCCCGCGTGCGACGCGGATCCGGCTCCCGAGCCAGCGTGCGCGGCCGATCCTGTGCCCGGGTGCGACGCAGATCCGGATTCGGAACCCGCGTGCAATGCCGACCCGGTACCGAGCGATCCGGTGACAATCTAAGCTGAGTGCATGAACTTTGTGCGGCATCAGCTGGCCCGCCTTGCCGATTATGCGTATGCGGGCTGGCGGCAGCTGAGCGGCATGATGTCACGCGCTCAACCCGGGGACTTCCGCAGCGGGCACCTCGCTCCGGTGCTGATCATTCCGGGCGTCTACGAACGGTGGCAGTTCCTGTTGCCCGTAATTCGCGAACTCCACGGCGCCGGGCATCCCGTGCACGTCGTGAGCGCGCTGGGCAGCAATCGCGCCCCTGTGCCAAAAGGCGCGGCGCACGTTACCGGGTACCTCGTCGAGCACGATCTACACGCCGTCGTCATCGTGGCACACAGTAAGGGTGGCCTCATCGGCAAGCATGTGATGGGGTTTGGCGAGGGGGCGGATCGCGTGCGTCAGATGGTCGCGGTGGCGACCCCGTTCGGAGGATCACGGTACGCGAACCTCATGCTCGGCCGCACCCTTCGCGCCTTCCGTCCGGCGAACGAAACGCTCGTGCTCCTTGCCGGCGCGTTGACGGCGAATACGCGCATCGTTTCGGTGTACCCCCGTTTCGATCCGCATATTCCCGATGGCAGCGCACTCGCGGGCGCTCAGAACGTGGTGGTCCAGGCATCGGGGCACTTCCGCGTCCTCACGCACCGGGAAACGCGGGCCGAAATTTTGCGCGCCGCGGCGTAAGCTGCAGGCATGACCACTCTCGAGTTGTTTACCCCCGAAAACGTTGAGCGGGTACTGTGCATCGTGGCACACCCCGATGACATGGAGTACGGCGGATCCGCCGCGGTGGCGGAGTGGACGGCGCAGGGCATCGAGGTCTCGTACCTGCTACTCACTGCTGGTGAGGCTGGCATCAGAGGCATGGCACCCGAGATTGCGCGGCCGCTTCGCGCCGCGGAACAGCGCGCATCCTGCGACATCGTGGGTGTCTCGCGGCTCACAATCCTTGATTTTCCCGACGGGTTGCTCGAACCGAATCTCGCGTTGCGCGAGGCGATCTGTCGCGAGATTCGCATCGTGCGCCCGCAGATCGTGGTCACCATGTCGTGGGAGCTCGAGGCGGGCCGAGGGCTGAACCACGTCGACCACCGCGCGACCGGAATCAGCGTGGTCGATGCCGTGCGGGACGCCGATAACCCGTGGCTGTTCACCGATCAGCTCGTGAGTGGGGAGCTCACCGAGTGGAAGGCACCGTGGCTGTGCGTCACCATGCACGAGCCCGCACACGCCATCGAGGTCTCGGAGGCATCTCTCGAGCGAGGCGTCGCGTCGCTCGAGGCGCATCGCCACTATCTTGCCGCTTTGCCGGATCATCCCGCTCCGCGCGATCTCATCACCGGAATCTTGACCGGGGGCGGTGAAGCGGCGGGCGTGCCCCTCGCATTGCCGATTCACGCGTACGCAATGTAGCTATCTACTTGCTGCCTTGGTGAACGTAATATGCGTGGTGCCTGACGGGGTCGTCTCTGATTCGACGGTGAAGTCGCGTTCGAGCCCCTCAAGTCTGTCCCACAGACGCACACCACGGCCCAGGATGATTGGCACGACGGCTACGTGCAGCATGTCCACGAGGCCTTCGGCGAGGAATCCCCGCACGATGGTGGGCCCGCCACCGATTCGCACGTCGCGGTCGCCCGCGAGTTCCCGCGCCAGGGTGAGGGCGTCTCTGTTGGACGCATTGACGAAGTAAAACGTATTGTCGCCCTTACACTCAAGCGGAGCGCGCTCGTGATGGGTCAACACCACTACCGGGGTGTGGAACGGCGGGTTATCGCCCCACCAGCCGCGCCATTCGGGGTCGTCTTGCCAGCCGGGTGGGCCGAACTTGTTGGCACCCATGATCTCGGCGCCAATGTTTTCGCCCCAGCGCCGCGCGAAGCGATCGTCGGGCTCTGACGCGAGCGACACCGGCTCTCGTTCGCGGTCGCCCGTCATGCCCTGGAACGTGGCCGTGGGAAAGAACCATTCTGTGAGTCTGGTGCCGGCGTGACCGAAGGGGCTCGCAAGTGATTGCCCCTCGCCCGTGGCAAACCCGTCGAGCGATACGCTCATATTGTGGACTCGAACCAGTGACATGATGCCTCCCGCGATGGATGCTTCGTTGCGAGGTTGAGTCTACGCCTCACCTCCGACGAGGCCCCATAGTCTCAGCATTCCCCGACCAACTTCGATTTCGGAGGCGGCAACCGACCCAGCGCCCGGTAGGCTCGTCGAGTGACTCGTGTGCTCTTCTTTGAACCCCAAATCGCAGGCAACACCGGCAATGCGATTCGCATGGCCGCGGGTAGCGGTGCTGAGCTGCACCTCGTCAACCCGCGCTTCGATTTCGAGGACGCAAAGCTGCGCAGGGCCGGGCTCGACTATCACGACCTCGCCGTTGTCACGGTGCACGATTCGTTTGAGGCGGCGCTCGCGGCCCTGCTGCCCGCCCGCATCTTCGCGTTCACGGCGCGCACCACGCGCCTCTACACCGATGTGGCGTACGAACCGAGCGATGTGCTCTTGTTTGGCCCCGAGCCGACCGGTCTGCCCGACGAGATTCTGCAGCACGAGGCGATCACCGATGCGCTGCGCGTACCGATGCTGTCGGGCCGGCGATCGATGAACCTCGCCAACTGCGCCTCCGTGGTGACGTACGAGGCCTGGCGCCAGCAGGGCTTTGCTGGCCAGGAGTAACTGGCTTCCCAGGCAGCCAAGGCATCTGAGCTCTAGCGGTTTCGCTCGGGTGGCCGCAAGTCAATCGTTGCGGCCTCAGCCCCGTCGACACCCCGCTTCTCCAACATCTCGACCATGTCCTCCTGCCGCGGCTGCCCCAAGGTAAGCCGGTAGAGCGTGAGCGCTGAACGAAGTTTTTCGTAGCGTTCCAGGTCGCGGCTCAGCGGGTACTGCACGAGAGTGCGCTGAATCTGCGCTGGCCCGGGATACATCCACCACGGTGAAAATTCCCCAGCTTCATTGTCCGTCAGTGTCGCGGCGTCGAACGCAGCGCGCCAGGCACAACGGTCAGTCGATACGAGCACATCTTCCCAGTGCTGAGAGGCTACGTTCTTGCGCACAGCATGGCCGCCATATCGGTTCACGCGGCCCTCA
This sequence comes from Leucobacter salsicius M1-8, assembly GCF_000350525.1. GTDB lineage: Bacteria > Actinomycetota > Actinomycetes > Actinomycetales > Microbacteriaceae > Leucobacter > Leucobacter salsicius. The sequence goes on from NZ_AOCN01000007.1 coordinate 136,979, forward strand.
CGCTGTTCGAAGTCCACCGGGTTACTCGGCAAGTTCCAATGAATAACCGAATGACTCCACCAGTGGAAGTCAATGCCTTCTTGCCCCACGCTGGTCGAGGCAAGCACGAACGGAGCGAATGGGCTGTTAAACGCGGCCCGTACGGCAGATTGGCGTGCTACGTCGGCGTCCCCTTCACTTCGAGATTGGTCACCCCCGCCGTATCTCACTGCGAATCGGGCGTTCATCGAGATCACGTCACGCTCGAGCGTGGCCTCGCGTGCGTGGTAGGTCGCTGGCCGCAGCCCCAGGGAAGTCGCCACATTCAATGCCATCGTGCCAAGCATTTCATCGGTCACCGGCTGTTGGCCGGTCTCGCACCACAGTTGGAACAGGTACTCGTCCAACACCGCCCGCAAATTGCCATCTGCGCAGTAGTCGAGCACTCGACGCCAGTACGGCATGCGTGAACCTGCATCAGAGTAAAGGGTATCGAGCAGCTCTTGCGCTTCAGGCCTGTTGAAAAGCGCGCGCAACCCTTCCGCGATCGTAAATGCAGCCCGCCAAACACCCCGCGGTGTACAGTCCCCGTTGGCTAGAGAAGAGAGCGAACGATACGCCAGGCTCCCTGGAGAGAACGCAACAATTCGCGCCAGATCGGGGTGCGAGAGGTACTTAGGCTCCGTTCCGGATCGCTCGCTCCCCACGCTTCGCGCGTGATCCTGAGCTTTCAGGAGATTGGCCCGAAGACCAGCGATACCACGCGAAGTTGATCCTGGCTCAGGTACCGCGTTCTGGTCGCCTCGCGTCGCGCGCCCCCCGGCTTCGTCACGGTCAATCGCGAAGGTACTGTCTGTTCTTTCCGGATCAAAAGCTCCGCTGTGTCCGAAAAACGCTTCCCATGCACGCTCCGTGGTTTCCCCTTGCGGCAGCCTGGACGCAATCTGCTCGACGAGCGCTGAGCTTTCAATCAAGCCCCCATTGGCTCGCACTGCGGATAGTTGGTCGGCGACGGACAGAAGTTCGGGGTGGGGCCAGAAAATGGCGAGCGTCGACAGACTGGCGGCCTGATCATCAGTCTGTCGGTACGTAAAGCGCTGCGTGGGAGCCGTCCGATCCGAGGCAGGGAGCCCTTCATCCGAGATCCCCCTCATCCGCCGCTCAGCTTCGTGGCTCACGATCGAGGCGATCGAGGTAGGTGCGGCCGACCATGCAGAGAACAGCACCTGTTTCGTGACACGGCCATCTGAGAATGGCGCATAGGTCGGGCCTGGCTTGAGGTACGGCATCGACGGAGGCAGCCATAGGAGTTTCCACCACCCAGCATCGAGCGTCTGGTCCATGAGCGCGCGCAGCGGCCCGCCGCCCACGTCGATCATGGCCCGGCGCTCCACTTGGTCACGGGTGATCGCGTGTGTGCTCCGAAGTTTACGTTCGAGATGCTTAGCTCGACGCCCGCCTGCAGCTTCGTCGATGGCGCGCGCAATCTTGTAGTGTTCCATGAAGTTCGCGAAGTGCGGCACCGATTTCCAATACTCCAGGTTCACCGGACTGCCGACCTCGTTTCCGAGCTCTGCAAGCGCAACCCAACGCGACAGATCTGAGCCGGTGGGGACGGGAACTTCGAGACGCTGCACCTCCACGAGGTCTTGGCCGTTCATCGTGTTGGGCCGTTCTGAACGGGACATCATGGTGTTCAGGCTTCGTCGTACGCTCGCTGCGGCGGCGAGCGCTGAGGAGCCTGAGACGAGGGTCTCGCGGTATTGCTGCAGTGCGTGTTGAACTTCCTGGATTCTGGCCTGATCGTCGTTACACAGAAACTTCACTATCGCGAGAAAGTCTTCATAATGATTCGCGTCGTTCTCTGTCGCCTGGGTGAAGGGTTCGTAAGGGGTGGCTGAAAGCAACAGTACTTTTACACCGCGATAGCGGAACAGGCCATCTGCAAGCTCGGCTGCATCGCCACCCTTTTCTGGGTCAAGGAGGGACTTGAACCGTTGAAACTCGTCGAGAATCACAAGGTCCGGTTCTAGCGATTCAACACTCGCCAAAGCAAGATGGGTGCGAAGCTTTGCAATAAGCGCAACAATTTCTTGCCGAAGTTCCTCTGGCAGGTCCTGCTGCGACGATTCAGCGCCCATAATGTTGTTGCGCGCCACGTGGCCGCTGATGCGGTCTCGCAATCGCACAAAGGTTGTGAGCGATCCCTGCTCACGCGCAATGTTCTCAAAACCGTCTCGGATCGTGGCGTCGATCCGACCGTTCATTCCAGCAGCAATGCGCTCCACATAACCGCGGGCGAACCGCTCCACAGATTCCACGCGGCCTTGAAACATCACGCGTGTTGCGTGCTGCTGCGCGCCATCATGTTGCAGCAGGTCGTCTAGGAGCAGCACCAGCAGAGCTCGCTCATCGCCGCTCCCCTGATGCGACGAGGCTACGGAAAACGAGGTACCCGGCGTGAACGAGACGAGGTTGATCGGCTTTCCCGAGGACGAAGTCGAAGGAGTAGACAGGCGACTCGATTCAAGGGCGAGCAACGAAAGTCGGGTGGCCATTGCGACCTCAGTCTGGCCTGTCACATTCAACCGTTTGAGGTTCTGGCCTGCGAGGTCACGATTACTGCAGATATAAACGATGTCGATGCGTTTGACGCTGTCATCAGATTCGAGCGCCCGGATCGTCTCGGCCACAATGCCACGTGCGATCACGCTCTTGCCAAGGCCTGTCTCATCGGCGATCAAGAACCGGCCGGAGTGAGCAGCCGACTCGGGGCCATAGAACTGGTTCGTCACGTGTGCCACAGCGTCTTGCTGAAAGCTCCGCAGTCCTTGAAGCACCGCGTCTCTATCTACCGCACTCATCGTTTGCTCCTTTCCTGTCCGCTCGCGTTCCGCGCATCCCACACGCTTTGCCAAAGCTCTGTGAATCCTTCAGGCAAATCAAGTTCCAGGTCGTCAGTTGATCGCAGTTCCGTGTAGATCCGGTGCACCACGTCGAGCCCCTCATCACCGTTTGCAAGCGACCCCAGCATGGCTTCGAAAAGGCCACGGCTTAATGTTGCCGTCGACCAGTTCCCAGCGCTCTCCCCAGCACTTCCTGCCTTCAGATCAAACTTCATTCCCTCAGGATCAAGTAGCAGAGCAAGCAGCCGCAGAAATTGGTCGCCTCCGGTTATTCCGTGAGCCAGGATGGCGTCACGCCTGGCCGATACATCATCGTGAAGCGTCGCCATCACGAGAGTCCGTGCTTTCACTTCTTCACCCGCGACCCGCTGTTTCAAGGTGATGTGTATGAACGGAGTGACCTGCGTAAGCGCCAGGTGAGTCAGTTCCTCGGCCTCGATTTCGTTCGACGCGAGTACTTTGCTGTCGCCCGGCCGCGAATTCAAACACCACGAGATCGAGACATCTTCTTCTTGCAGCTTTTTTAGGAGCGCAACTCCTTCTGGCTCACACCACACCCTCATCGAATATGGCTCGCCTGCGACTACACGGGCATGAAACCTCTTACCCGCGAGTGCTCTGAGACTAGCTTCAAGTCTGTGTCGGGCTTCCTCTGATGCGCTTGGTTCTGCCCCGCCTGTTGAGCGATGAGGTTCCAGCATTGGAGCGAGTTCTGCAAGCACATTGGCCGGAGCGAAGTCACGGGAGTGTCCCTCAAGTTCCACCATGAACTCGACGTTGTTGCGCAGTCCGCCGCCGGTCACGTTTGCTGACCCAATCAACGCCCGCGACTGACTGCTGTAGCGACGCCGCTTGAAGAATATTGCTTTGGCGTGCAACCCGCTCAACGTCTCTGGTGTTTCTGCGTCGAAGTCACCGGACTCGCTGAGCTGGGCGTCCAGGACATAGGTTTCGAGTCGCTTAGTAAAGATCTTGCTGGGTAGGCTGTCGATACTTTCGGCTCTGGAGACGACGGTCGTTCTGCCCGCAACTTGGCGTCGTGCGAGCGAAAGCCCTTCCTCAGACAAGAACGGTGAAATAATCAACGCTTCTGCAGCGTCAAAGTCGAGCATGTTCGCCACCGAGTCCTGCGGCGTTGTACCTTCTGGCGTCTCAAAATGATCGTGTGCCGATCCCGAGAGGACATGAAATTTGAGGCCGGTCACTCCTCTCGGCAACTCCCATTCCACGTTCAAAAGGCGCTCAGCCAGCCCACGAATATTGGCGGTGCGGGTGTCATCAAGGGTGGCCTTCCCCAGGACACACAGGCCACGAAGGAAGCTGCGCAACGGGAGGTTGCGTTCGTGCGCGGCTTCGGCCCCAGCGTCACTTGCTTGCACCCCGTCGAGCCGAATCGAGAGGTCCCAGCTTCGGTCTTCTGTCAGGTTGCGACTCAGGCTCAGCAGGCGGTACGCACGTTTGTCACCTGAGGCGAATTCGAGTATCCAAACCTTGGGATGGAAAATGCCGCGGCCCGGGTGCACCGTGTGAAGCACCGGTTCGAGCAGAGCGACCAAGTCGGAGCGCACACCGGGCCGTATTTCACCTGCTTGCGTGAAGAGGGTGATGCGGTCGGTGAGGCGCGTGAGCGCTGCGATGATGCCGAGGTCATGATGTGAGACCAGACTCTTAGACGCGAAGGAGAGGGGCACCGATAACGCCGTCGCAAGGTCGAGTGTGAAGGTCGTTCCTACTGCTTGGAGCAGCTCATATCCTCGGGGTGGCTGCAGGCTGTCTGTCAGGAGCGACCTATTGTGAGGTTCAAACATTGAACAGCCCGTCTTGGATGTCGATCAGGATTCTACGCACATACGTCCAGCGGTAGATGTACCGCCCTGCGCCCGAACTTCCACCCCAAGTTTCGAGCCGTGGGAGATTGTTGATCCGGGCCATCGCGCCTTTATTCTGCCGTTCCCTTGCTGTCACAAGCTCGCGCGCAGGTGCGTGTATCAGGAGGGTTCGGGTGTCGACTGTTTTGAGGAGCGCGGCCCACGACCGCACAAAATTCTCGGTGGATCGTCCGACCTGGGATCCACGGGTACGTGTGAGTAGCGCAAAGAAACTATCGAGGTCCCAGTCGCGATCGTGCTTCTCTGCTTCGTAGCGCGAAGCCCATTCTGCGAGCCGCCCCGCGAACTCATCACGTTTGCCGACGATGCGGGTGAGGTTGTGCTCTTCATAGCTTTCGGCGATGAGCACGTTGTACAGCAGCTGAGCTCCGTGCATCGTTTCCGAAAAATACCGTGCGTGAGCGAGTGTGTGCTGTGCGGCGCCTGTCACTGTATTAGCTGCCGGGTCTTCCCATGGGGCTCCGCTGTCCTTATCGAGTGTCTGTGTCACGAGGTGCGCAAGCAAAGTATTCGGGGCGGTTGTGAGAAGCCTCTCCCGGAGCCAGGTCGACTCTTCGACGGTGAGAGCCATTCCTCCCGGAGCTTCGTGCGGAAAGCCTTCCGGAGCAGCCGGCATCTCTGGCCGCCAGGCACGAAGTATCGTGGCGCTGTGATCGAGGTCTCCTTGCGCGAGCTGCGCCCCCTCGATGCTGATCGCCTGCTCGCGACTCAGGTGGGGGTTCGTCAGAATTCCATAGGTGCCGAGCGCCGACCAGTAAAGCGAGGAAGGCATGGTTTTAAGCGTTGAGCCAGCTTCTGCGCCAATGATGCCTAGGTCTTGTACTCCACTCTTCTTAAGCGTCTGGATGAGGGCCGCTTCTCTGGAGCGGGTCTGGGCGAGAGTGCCACCCTGCTTCGAAACCTGTTGAAAGACCCACGGAATGAACAGCAGATACTTGGCACGGGTGTGCAGCGTGGAGGTACCGGGAAAGAGCGCGTCTGAGAGAGCATCACGAAGCTGACCCAGTCCGAGCTCTTCTCTGCTTTCCTTGTCAGTAAAAAGCCCCAGGATCTCCCTCATACGTCGTTGTTCAACGCTGGAGGAGTCGAGCCACGAGATTGACGACGCCATTCATACCTCATTGTGTGTTGGAGCATTTTGGGGGCCGGGGCACATCCGGGTCCTACTCGAAGTAATCTTCGTCGACCTCGACTGCGCTGAAGCGCTGCTTTTCTTGTACGCCCACACGGTACGTGATCATGAGGTCGACTAGGCGCGTCCCGTCAATGAGCACAATCCGCGAGGGAATCTTCTCGGCATAGCTCACCGCTCCGTGGGTGAATGAGCTCGTCGTAAGAAACACGCCTCGCGTCGCCCCGAATCCATGGAGCGCCCCCACGAATGCTTGAATAGCCTCGCGTCCCACGTTATTGCCCTCTTTGTAACGCTTCGCTTGAATGTAGACCTGGTCGAGCCCCAACGCATCCTGGTCAATCAGACCGTCAACGCCTTCGTCGTTGCTTCCGCCGATGCGACGGCCTCGCTGGGCGGCACCGCCGTAACCCATCTTGAGGAGCAGATCGACAACGGCTTGCTCAAAGAAGTCAGGATGGCTGCCTCGAAGTCGCTCGAGAAGCTCTTGTCCTACTGTGTGTTCGATGCGCGCAACCGCGCTCTCGATCGTTTCAATAGGGTCCGAGATTTCCTCAATTTCAATGGCTGGCGCTGAGGGTGTCTCGTTCGCCGAGTCATCAGCCCAAAACGGCGAAAATATCTTGTGCGCACTTGAAAAGTCCATGCCCGCAGCGTGCACTTTGAGCGCCTCGTGCCCGGTTTCTGTAATGCGATAGAAACCGCGTTCTGGTCTAGTAACCCAATTGGCGCGATACATGTGGCTGAGCGTCCACCCCAGTCGCTGCTCGAAGCGAGATCCACCTGATTTAAGGAGTTCTGCCTGAGCTTCGCTCGAGAGCTGAATCCTCGCCGCGACCGCATCAAATATGCTTCGTCGTTGGATGGATTCACCCGGTTCGAGTACGTGCAGTGTTGGAATAACAAGCTCGGGCCATGTGGGCACCAGGGAGGTCTCAGCAGTCACAGGCCTAGCTTGCCATGTTTCAGAACAGAAAATTCCCGACCCCAAGTGAAGTGAGTCTGGTCACAGCGCCCAGTCGAGAAATTCCTCGGCCTCGAGCACCGGCTTGCCCCACTGCGCGGCCTTCTTCGCCTTGCCCGACTGCGTGCCGCGCTGCGCCACAACCAACACGTCAGTCTTCGTTTTCGTCATGTTGTCGGAGATCGAGAGACCACGTTCGCGGGCCACTCGTTCCATCTCGTCGCGCTCGTAGAACCCATGCACCCGTGACACCACTTCGCCGGTGAAACAGACGCGCGTGCCGGGCACGAGCAGTGTCTCGCACGACCGTGATTCTTGTAGTTCGAATCCCTCGGGCAGCACCAGCACCCCGAAATGCTGTTCGACTCCGCGCAGTCGCTCCACGACCTGCTCGTCGCGATCGACAACACGTTCCCAGGCCACCCCGAGATGGTCTGCCAGAATCTGCGCCGCGTCGTCCTCGGCCGACAGGTGGCCGCCAACCGTGAATGCCTCGGGTCCGTTGTGCCCCAGTGAACCAGTCGATCGCTGCAGCAGATATCCGCGCCCGGCATGGTGCCCCGGAAACGGGCTGCCCGCGACGCTCGCCAGAGCGTCAGGCGTTTCGGTCTCGATCCGGCGCCCGATCGAGAGCATCGCCCGGGCCCGCTCGAGTGCCGCGGGCGCTCGAAGCGCGCGTCGATCCGGATCCAAGATCTGTGCTTCAGGCAACTCGGCGCCCAGGGGCATGCGCGTGACCACCCCATTGCGCTTGAGCTCGGAATCGATGAGGCTCAGCGCGTAATCGATGCCGACGCCGGTGGGCACACGACCCGCGAGCAGGGGCGCGAGTGCGGCCCAGGCTTCGGCGAGTACCGGGGCGAGTGCGACGTCGCGCGTCGTGAGCCCGTAATCGGTCTGTGCGGAGTACAGGTCGCTCGTGGGGTTCACGACCGTCGTGGCCTCGTCGCCATCGTCCGTGACGACCGCAATCTCAATGGGCCGGGGCCGGTAGCGATCCCCCTCGCGTCCCACGTGCAGGATCGAGACATACGCCCGCCCGAGATCGTGAGCACCGGGCTGGCCCGTCTCGAGATAGCGGCGCACGAGAATGTCAGTCTTGAGGTCGCGCGGAATGACGTCGCGCTTGAGCACGAGCCCTTCGAGACTCGTGCACCGGCTGAGCGCGACGTAGAGCTGGCCGTTCGCGAAGGTGCCGCCGGTGAGGTCGACGATGACGCGATCGAGCGTTTGCCCCTGGCTCTTGTGGATTGTGATGGCCCACGCGAGCTTCATGGGCAGCTGGGTGAATGAGCCGACGGATTCGTGGGTGAGCGACCCGGCGCGGCTGACCGGACGCGTGATGTCCCAGCGGTGCGGCTCGACCTGCACGCGTCGGCCCTCGCGCAGCAGCACGGTGATGATCGGGTCGCCGTCGTGGTCGTACTTGATCGTTTCGATGCGGCCGATGCTGCCGTTGACCCATCGATCGCTGGGGTCGTTGTTCAGCAGCATGACCTGCGCGCCGACGGCAAGCTGCAACCGTTCCTCGGTGGGAAGCTCGAAGCCGTCGGTGTCGCCGGTCACCGTCGCATGGAACACGGTGGGGGTTGGGGTGAGGCGCTCGAGCATCTGCCGATTGCGGGCACCCACAATGCGGTTTGTGGTGGCAAGGGTGAGCCAGAACTCGTCGAGATCCGGATCAAAATCGGGGTTCGTGCGCGCGTTGAGTTCGGCGCGCGCGTCCTCGAGCAGTGCGCCCTCGCGCACCGCGTTCAGCAGTTCGACGAGCTTCGAGTCTCCGAGCTGCCGAAACACGGTGGTGAGTTCGACGGTGGGAAAGCTGTCTTTTGCGAAGTGCTTCGCCGAGAAGAAGTAGGGCGTGCCGAACTGCTCGGCGATGAAGGCGGCCTCGTTCTCGCGCACCACGGGCGGCAGCTGGTAGAGGTCGCCCACCAGCACGAGCTGCACTCCCCCGAACGGTTCGCCCGGCTTGGGCCCAAAGCGCTCGAGCGCCGCCGCCATCGCGTCGAATAGGTCGGCGCGCACCATCGAGGTCTCATCGATCACGAGGGTGTCGAGCGTGCTCAACGCCTCGGCGAAGCGGCCCGGGTAGTACCGCCCGCTGCGCACCGTCTCCTCGTTGATGCCCGTGGGAAACGAAAACAGCCGGTGGATCGTGTAGCCGTCGACGTTGAGTGCGGCGATGCCCGTGGGCGCGACGGTGATCGTGTTGCGCTCAGTTTCTTCAAGAAATCGGCGAATCAGCGTCGATTTACCGGTCCCGGCCTTGCCCGTGAGGAAGATATTGCTGCCCGAGTGCAAAAGCTCGAGGGCGCGGGCGAACTCGGGCGTGATGGTGATGATGGGTCGGGGCGCCTCGGGTGCTGCGCTGACTTCGGTCGCCACAGACATGCCGGTCACAGCCCGCGCTCCTCATTGATCGAGTTCGCGCCATCGACCACGAGCAACTGCCCCGTGATGTACGAGGCCTCTGGGCTCGCGAGGAAGGCGACGGCCGCAGCTGCTTCGGCTGGTGATCCGGATCTGCCCATCGGAGTCGCCCGCCCCATCGCGAGCTCGTGATCGGTGGCCGATCCGGTCGCGATCCAGCCCGGAGCGACCGCGTTGATCGTGATGCCGTGCGGTGCGGTCTCGACCGCGACCGCACGGGTCAGCCCGAGCACCCCGGCCTTCGCGGCGTGATAGCCGACGTCACCCCGGTAGGCCTGCACCGGGCCCGAGAGCGACGCGACGTTCACGATGCGACCGCGGCCCAGCTGCTTCATGCCAGGTATCGCGCGCTGGGTCATACGGAACGCGGTCGTCAGGTTGCGATCCAGCGCCGTGGCCCACTGCGTCGCGGTGATGCCTTCGATCGCGGCGGGCTGCTCGGGGTCCGTGACCGAGGTCATGCCCGCATTGTTGATCAGAATGTCGGCCGTCCCCAATGTGCGCTCGGTGGCCGCAAACACGGCCTCGACTCCTGCACCGGTGGTGAGGTCGGCGACGACGCCGTGGGCGTCGACGCCCTCAGCAGCAAGGACCGCCGCGCGCTCGAAAATGCGCTCCGTGGTCGAGGTCAGCATGATACGGACCCCGCGCTCGCCCAGCATGCGTGCCGCGGCAAAGCCGATTCCGGTCTCGCTGCCGGCACCAGTGATGATCGCGATGTTTGCAGTGCTCATGGGGCCGATCTCCGTTGTCTCAGAATGCGGTGGCCATCCCAGACTATTGCCAGGCATGCCCGCTTCAGACACTGTGCGAGTATTCCCGCGACACGTTCGCAGCGAGCGCAGCGATTAATATGCGCGCGCATGTTTAGGAGGAGTAGTGTGGAGAGCGACGTGAGTTCGGCCGCTTTGCCTCTGATCACGACCACGAGTTCGCCGTTAGACCCGCAAGCTGCCACCACGTCTTCGAGTAGTTCTTCCTTCCACAAGAAATCGAGGAAATTCATGAAGATCACAGCGGCAGTGGCCACAGCCCCCAAGACCGATCTCGACATTCGCGAGCTGACGCTCGACGCTCCCCGCGCCGACGAGGTAACCGTGCGCATGGTTGCTTCGGGCGTCTGTCACACCGACGCCATTGTGCGCGACCAGTGGTATCCCGTTCCGCTCCCCGCAGTGCTCGGCCACGAGGGCTCGGGCATCGTCGAGGCCGTCGGCACCGACGTAGTTGACCTCAAGGTTGGCGACAAGGTCGTACTCGCACCCGCATCATGCGGCGCCTGCGAGCAGTGCATCAGCGGCCACCCCCAGTACTGCACCGATTTCTACGCCCTCAACTTCGGGGGCAGCCGCGCCGACGGCAGCAAGATGTTTGAAGACAACGGCACTGAGATCTCATCGAACTTCTTCGGCCAGTCATCATTTGCGTCGATGACCAACGTGCGTGCGCGCAACGCGGTTAAAGTAGCCGACAACGCCCCGCTCGAACTACTCGGGCCGCTCGGCTGCGGCATCATGACCGGATCGGGTGCCGTACTCAACGTGCTCAAGCCCAGCCCCGGCGAATCAGTGGCGGTATTCGGCACCGGCGCAGTCGGCCTCGCTGGCATGCTCGGAGCCGTCGCGAGCGGCGCCACGACCATCATCATGGTCGACATCGTTCCATCGCGCCTCGAGTTCGCCAAGGAACTCGGCGCTACCCACGTCGTCAATTCCAAGGAGGTTGACCCGGTCGAGGCGATCCGCGAGATCACCGGCGGCAAGGGCGTCAACTACGCGCTCGACACCACCGGTGTACCCGCAGTGTTCAGCCAGATGACCAAGTCCCTCGCGACCCGCGGCCACGGCGCGCTCGTCGGCGCGGCCAAGCTAGGCACCGAGGCACCCTTCGACATCGGCACGCTGCTCCTCAGCGGCATCAAGGTCTCGATGGTGATTGAAGGCGATGCTGTGCCCCGCGAGTTCATCCCTAAGCTGATCTCGCTGCACGAAAAGGGCCTGTTCCCGTTCGACAAGCTCGTGAAGACCTACGACTTCACCGACATCAACCAGGCCTTCGCGGACAGCGAGGCCGGCATGACGATCAAGCCGGTCGTACTGTACTAAAGCGCGTGTAGATCTATTTAGATCCGGATCGGGCCCCTCGCGAACGTTCGCGAGGGGCCCGATCTTGTTGATGCGTGGAGATGCAGCTAGCGCTTGTTCGCCTCATGCAGCTCATGGAGCTGTGCTTCAGTCATTCCCAGGTGTGCGCCGATCTCGCGAATGAGTGTGTTCCAGACTTCACGCTTCAGCTGTTCTTCGTTGTGGGCATGGGCAAGCATGGACTCACGGTAGAGCACCACATTGTCGGGGATCGCCTCGGCACCAAAGTTTCCGCGTGCGGTAAGCGGTGTACCTCGGTACACCGCAAGCACGTTGAGATTGCCGTCTTCCGGCGCATCTTCCACGGTGATCGCGACGTTGTTGAGCACCTTCGCGAGGTCGTCGGGCAGTTCATCCATGAGGGATGCGACGAGGTCGATGAACTGGTCTTCAGTGACTGGCTTCATGGGGACAGTCTGGCACGGGCGAATCGTCGATGCAGCAATCAGCCAGTTAGACGGGCTCCTCGCGAGCGATCGCGAGGAGCCCACCCTTCACATCAGGCTTCTTTCGACTCCATGAAGTTTTCGAGGATCGCCAGGATTTCAGCTGGCTTCTCGAGATGCGAGCAGTGGCTCGTGCCTTCGACCACGACCGACTCCACATCAGAAATGTTTGCGACGTAGGGCGCCCAGGTTTCGGGAGTGGCCTCATCGAATTCACCTGCGAGCACGAGGCACGGAGCTTCGATGAGATGTAGCTGGTCAATGATCGACCAGGTCTTCATTGTGCCGATGACGTGGAACTCGTTGGGGCCATTCATGGTGTGGTACACCGTGGGCTCCGCCTGCATCTGAGCGTCACTCGCTACCATTTCAGGCGGGGTGGGCACCACGTTACACACGTGGCGCCGGTAGAACTCGTCCACGTAACCGAGGTACTCAGGGTTCTCGATGTCACCGGCGTCTTCAAACTTCTTCATGGATTCATCCATGCCTGCAGGTAGCTCCCCGCGAAGACGCGCCGCTCCTTCCAGCCACAGTTCCATCGAGGCTGGCGAGTTACAGATGCTCGCAGACACCAATCCCTCAGGCCGACGAACCGCGATCTCCGCGGCAAGCATGCCGCCCCACGACTGCCCAATGATGTGGTACTTCGAGAAGCCCAGAGCCTCGACGAGGTTGTGAAACTCATCAACAAACAGTTGCGGGGTCCAAAACTCCGCAGGTTGATCAGGCAGATGCGTGCTGTTGCCACAGCCCAGCTGATCGTAGTGAATGACCGTGCGGCCCTCGGCAGCTAGGCCTTCTAGCGGCAGCATGTAATTATGAGCCATTCCAGGGCCGCCATGAAGCACGATCACCGGCAACTTTGCCGGGTCTGGATTCACGGGCGTAGAGGTTCTCATCCAGGTCTTCCAACCTCGGAAGTCCACTTCTTGTGTGGCTACCTGCCAAAGGGTGTTCTGCGTTTCACTCATCCCAGGTCCTCCTTAAATTCTTCATCAGTTCTGTGTGGTCGTTTTAGATCAGTTAGACGGCAACCGCACCAGGTATGGCCGAACCTTCAGCAGCGGGCACGGCCGGAAAGTGGCATGCCGCCTGAGTGCCGTTTTCCAAAGTCCGAAGCTCTGGCTTCTGCGTGACGCAGATGTCTTGCGCGATTGGACACCGAGGAGCGAATGGGCACCCTACCGGGCGATCGATGGGGCTTGGAATCTCGCCCTCAATATTTACTCCCACTCCAATCTGCACATCCGAACTCGCATCAGTGGCCGAAGCCAGCAGCGCCTGAGTGTACGGGTGGGCCGGCCGGTGGTAGATCTCCTCATTCGTGCCGATCTCAACAATCTCACCGAGGTACATGATGATGATTCGATCGGCCATGTGCCGCAACACACTCAGGTCGTGCGTAATGAAGAGATACGAGAGATTCCGCTCCTCCTGTAAGTCAGCGAACAGGTTGAGAACCTGTGCCTGAATTGACACGTCGAGAGACGCCACCGCCTCGTCGGCAATGATCAGCTCGGGGTTCACGATGAGCGCACGGGCGATACCCACACGCTGCCGTTGCCCGCCCGAGAGCTCCCCGGGAAATTTGTTGTAACTCGAAGCGGGCAGTCCAACATCGTCCAGCAGCTTCAGTACGCGTTCTCGAATCTCTTTCTTGGAAAGATTCGTCTGGATCTGCAGCGGGTCTCCTACGAGTTCTCCAATCGTGCGCCTCGGGTTCAGTGAATCGTAGGGATCTTGAAAAACCATCTGTACGTTCTGACGCAGGGTTTTCAGATCCGGGTTCTTGGGCTGCAGCAGCTCTTTACCCTGGAACTTCACAGTGCCCGAGGTGATTGGGTACAGACCCATCAGACACCAGGCGAGCGTGGATTTGCCACACCCAGATTCACCGGCAATTCCGACGGTTTCCTTTTGTCCGATGGAGAAGGAAACTTCGTTGACTGCGTGAAGCTTCTTGTCCATCCACGGCATCCAACCGGTTGAGACCTTGAATGTCTTTACGAGGTCTTTGACTTCGAGTAGCGGTGTCGTCATGTCATGCCCCCAACTCAACTACAGGTTCAATTCCCAGGTGTTTTTCACTCTGGCTAGCTTGCAAGCTGCTTCGAAGCTCGGCGCGGGAGTCCTCGGGAAGCCAGCAGGCATCCACGTGATCCAGGTCAGACACCAACCCGGGTAGGCGAGGTGTCGTCGCGCACTTGTCGAATGCGAGCGGGCAACGGTTTCTGAACCCGCACCCCACGAGCTTCTCGACTTCCTGCGCACCCGGTGCGCTGCCGGGAATCGCAACAAGCCTGTCCACCCGCTTTCCGCGCACCGAGGGCACGGCGCCCAAAAGTCCCCACGTGTAGGGGTGACGCGGGGCATCCAATACCTCGCGGCGCGGTCCACTCTCGATCACACGGCCCGAATACATGATCTGGATCCGATCGCACATACCGGCGAGAACACCCATGTCGTGCGTGATCAAGATGATCGAAGTATCGAAGTCATCTTTCAGCTCACGCATCAGTCCGAGCACCTGAGCCTGGGTGGTCACGTCGAGCGCAGTCGTCGGCTCATCGGCGATGAGCAAGCGCGGCGAGCATGAAAGCGCCATGGCAATTGCGATGCGCTGACGCATGCCCCCCGAGAGCTCGTGCGGGTATGCGTTGTATCGCTGTTCTGGCGCGGGAATGCGCACGCGCTTCAGCAGTTCGATGGCCCGCTCCTTCGCTGCGGCCTTTGTTACTTTCTCATGGATCCGGATCTGTTCAACGATCTGCGACCCAACGGTGTACACCGGGGTCAGCGAGTTCATGGGGTCTTGAAAGATCATCGAGATGTCTTTGCCCCGAAAACGCCGCATGTCCTTAAGTGGTAAATCGAGAAGATCAACCCCGTCGAACACGACCTCGCCAGTGACGGTCGCAGATTTGTTGTTGAGCAGGCGCATCATCGCGGTCGTCGTGACAGATTTGCCTGATCCGGATTCACCTGCAATGCCGAGGATTTCTCCCTCACCAATCTCAAATGAGACGTTGTCGACCGCACGCACAGTGCGGCCATCGAGCTGAAAATCGACACAGAGGTTGTTCACGCTCAGCAGTGGTTTTTTCATGTCTACTTATCCAATACCCGTGCTTAGGAAGCCCGGACTCGAGGGTCAAGGCGTCCCTGAATGATGTCGATCACCATGCTGGTCAGCACGACGAAGAATGCCGTATAAAGCACCGTTCCCATGAGGATCGGCAGGTCGAAAGTGCGCAGCGCGTCGTATGTGAGACGGCCGAGGCCCGGCAGGTCGAACACCACCTCAACCAGCAGAGCGGCGCCACCAATCAGCACACCAAAGTCCATGCCAAACAGCGCAATCAGTGGCGTCATCGACACTCGAAGGTTGTGCTTCAGCAGCACGCGAGTCTCTGACATTCCCTTCGCGCGCGCGGTAAGCACGAATCGCTCGTTGTCGGTCGCCACGATCTCAGACCGGAGCACACGCGAGTAAATGCCGATGTACATCGCGGCGAGTGTCAGCCACGGGAACAGCAGACTCAACGCCCAAGCGCCTATGCCTTCGGACATGGGGGTATATCCGACGGGTGGAACCCATCTAAATACAGTCGCGTGCAGTGAGCCCTGCGTGATCAGGTTCACCATCTGGCCGAGCCAGAAGACCGGAAGCGAGATACCGAGAATGCCGATGACCATGATCAGCGGATCAAGTACGGTCCCGCGGAAGCGACCGGCGATCGTGCCAAGCACGATCGAGATTGACATCCAGATCACTGCGGCGCCCGCGACCAGTGACAGCGTGATCGGTGCGGCCCGAATGATCTGAGGAACAACAAATACGCCGCGATCCAGGAACGACGTGAGCTCCTGGGTAATGAGGAGCTTCTTCATCATCAGGAAGTACTGCACGACGAGCGGCTGGTCCAGACCAAATTCAGCGCGTACTCGAGCAAGAATTTCAGGAGTCGCGTTCTTACCTGCCAACCTCGCCACCGGATCAACTCCCGGGGTGGCATAGAAGATCAGGAACACGATGATGCTGATTGCGATCAACACGAGGAGCGCAGAAGCGATCCGCTTAAGAATGAAACGAGTCATATCGATGTACCGTCCGATCAGTTCGCTTCGAGCGAGTCGCGCAGGGCGTCACCGAGAATATTGAAGGCAGCCGCTGTGGCTGCGATGAGCAAGCCTGGTACAAGCGCGACCATAGGCCTCGTGTACATCATTGCGAGGCCATCGTTGATGATGGTTCCCCAGCTCGCCTCGGGCTCCTGAACACCAACGCCAAGGAATGAAAGCGCAGCTTCGATGAGCATGCACAAGGCGATCATGATGGGGATGTACACCAGAAGCGAAGGCAGCACATTTGGAATCACGTCGCGCACCAGGGTACGCATGCGCGAGGAACCAAGCGAGGTTGATGCCTTTACGAACGTGCGATTCTTGATGGCCACGGTCTGTGCACGGATCGGTCTCGCCACATAGGGAACGTAGATGAGCGCGATGATCAAGGTCGGAATCATGAGCGAGTCTGATTCCAGGTTGATTGGCCCCCAACTAAAGCCGTTTTGCACCAGGATGATCGACAGCGAGATCGCGAGCAGGTACACAGGAAAAGCCCAGAGCACATCGAACAGTCGCGACAGGATGCTGTCAGTGATGCCACCAAAGAAGCCAGCAATCACGCCGAGTCCGCCACCAACCAGGCAACAGAGAAACGCGGCAACGCCTCCAATCAGCAGGCTGTTAGCTCCACCAAAAAGGATGCGGGCCATGACGTCACGGCCCTGAGCATCAGCGCCCAAGAAGTAGTTAGTGAGATCCCAAGTGGGACCAATAGGAGTGACACCGAAGCTACCGTCTACCCCGCTCTGCAGCAGGTCGACTTCTTCACCGTTGATCACGGTTGTGCCATTGATGTTGCTATTGAACACCGCAGTATCTGGGCTGAGCAGCGACAGGTACAGCGGTGCGCAGACCGCGGCAGCCGTGATCAAAACGATCACGGCCACCGCGGACCAAGCTGCGGGTTTAACCCGCAGCTTTCGCCACGCCGTCGCCCAGGGACCAGTACCCAGTTCTACGGTTGCTTGTGCTGCCTCGGCAGAACGAACGACAGGTTTCAGAAACGACGACATGGTTAGATCACTGCACCCAGAACTGCGAGAGAACCGCGCTGTAGAGGTTGCTGAAGTGGTAGTTACCTACGCGCTCTGACAGGAAGTCAATGCGCTTGGGCGTAAACACGGGTGCCAGCGGAGACGCTTCCATCATCGCTCGGTCAGCCTCTGCCCACAGCTTGTCTGCTTCATCTGCGTCAGTGAGCTGAGCCTCAGCTGCTGCATCCATCATCTTGTCCAGCTCCGGATCACAGATGCCTGCGATGTTGACGCTTGACTCGCTGCTGGGGTTGAACGAGGCACACGAGGTCAGCACCTGAAGGAAAGCCGAAGGTGCTGGGTAGTCCGCGTACCACTGCGTGAACGACATCTGCACGTTGTTGTCGGTGTTCTGCACGTAATTGAAGTGGATGCTGTCAGAGAGCTTGGTGAGCTTGGCCTTGTAGCCGAGCTCGTTCAGCAGGCTCTGCATGTACTTGCCGCCCTCGACGCGAACGGGAATGTTCTCGACGTAGATGTTCACTTCCTGGCCAGCGGTGCCAGACTCTGCGACGAGCTTCTTGGCCTTTTCCATGTCGGGGCCGTCCCAGGCGCCGCCTGGCTTTGCCGTGTACATGCAGTCATCTGAATGCCCCATAAAGCCTGGGGGCAGAATGGTGCACACAGGAGTGGCCAGTGCTTCGCCACCCACGAGCTTCACCATTGCTGCGCGATCAATCGCGTAGTTCACTGCCTGGCGCACGCGTACGTCATCAAACGGAGCCAGGTTCACGTTCATCGTGAAGTACTCCATTGCGGCCTGCTCATTTGCATGGAACTGGCTAGCGGTGGCACCGGTGCTGAGCTCCGCGAGGCGATCGGTTGGAACCGGATCAAACATCCAGTCTGCGTCACCGTTCTTGATCTTGGTGACCGCGTTCTGGCCTTCGACACCGAACGAGTAAACGATCTCGTCTGCGTAGCCCTGCGGCTGCGCCAGATGTGACCATTCCTTGAAGTTGGGGTTGCGCTTTGCAACCAGTCCGGTCTTTGCGTCGTAGCTTTCCACAAAGTACGGGCCGGTCGACGGAAGCGGGCTGCCGCCTACATCCTTGGCGGGCGAATCTGCAGGGAGCACCGAAGCATGCGGGGTTGCAAGCTTGTAGAGGAAGTCAGGATCAGCCTTTGTCAGCTTGAACGTGACCGTACGAGCGGCATCGTCCACGACGATGCCGTCACTCAGGTCGCAGCCCTCGGGGGTTTCGATGCAGACGTCCGCACCCGTAATCACGTCGAACCATGCCGAACTGGTGGGTCCTGAGATCTTAAACATGCGCTCGAAAGAGGCCTTAACGTCTGCCGGCTCAAGCACGTGACCGTCAGAGTAAGTAATGCCTTCACGAATCTTGAAGGTGTACTGCTTGCCGTCATCTTCTGCGGTGGGCAGTTCTTCTGCGAGGTCAGCCTGAGGCAGGCTCGATTCGGGTCCGCTGGTCTGGCCCAGCTTGGTTAGGCCATCGTAAAGAAACTGGAAAACCTGCCAGCCGTCATTCGAGTAGTTGATCTGGGGATCGAGTCCACCCGTAAAACCAGAGGCAGCAACAAGGTTCAGGGTTCCGCCCTTGTGCTCTTCCTGGAATTCGGGGTTCGCGCCGCCAGTTTCTTCCTGACCCTTACTGGTGTCGCCTCCGGCATCAGGTGCGGCGCCGCCGCCACAACCTGACAGGAGCAGCGCCGCAGATAGTGCGACCGCTCCAATTGATGTCTTAGTGAAAGTTTTCACCGATACTCCATTCGTCATTGATCTGAAGATTTGACCGTTGCCGCCTTTGGGCAAACTAGTCCTGGTTGGAAAGGATCCATTTGGGGATGTGGTGGGTGGTAATTGCACCCGCAGCAACCATCGTGTCTTCGGGGGTTGCCGCCGAGCCAGCCGGGCCGCCAAGCGCCGAGTTGACTGTCGCACTCATCACAGTGAACGCGTCACCGCGCGAGAAGCCGTGCACCTTTGTGAGGAAGCGGAAGGCTCGCTGATATCCATGGGCAAGTGAGTCCTGGAGTGTATCGCCGAGGCCGACGAAGATGATCTCATCTTTGGTTTCAAGCACCGGGGCAGACACGGAGTACTCGCGGGTGAGATCAACCGTTGCCGTAATCTTGCCCGCTGCTTCAACTGCAACGTCTGAGGCTTCGCCTTCGGCCATGACTGCGTGGATGTCTCCGAGACCGAGGTAAGCGCCATCGATTCCCACAGGTAGGTACAGCCGAGTACCAATCGTCGCGTACGTGAGGTCAAGGTTGCCGCCCTCAGGGTAAACAGGTGACATCGAAGAGTTTCGACCGGTCGCCGGAGCTGTACCAAAGCAGCCCACCATTGGCCGAGCTGGGACCTTGATTGTGTCGGTCAGGTGTACCTGACCATCAATGATCGGAATCTTTCGCATGTACGGCTCATCGCCCATAACCTCGGCCAGTGCACCCGAGCCTTCGAAGTATCCCGACCAGCCGTGGTCTCCGAGAGTAATGTCTACGATATCGACGATCAAAGTGTCACCAGGCTGTGCGCCTTCGACCACAACTGGTCCCGTAATCGGGTTCATCATCGATGTCAGGTTCTGGCTGCTTCCGCGCTCTGCGTACTCCGCGTATGACTCATCAGAAGTCTCAAACACAATCTGTTCACCGGTGCCCGGTGCGATCGTCAGTGACGGCAGGTCATCGGCAGAAAACCCCGAATGGGCCTTTTCTTTCGACAGAAAAACACTCACATGAAACTCCTTTGATTCATAAACGTCTTGACCTACTTCTGAAAGTCCATACCGAGGAAACCCAGAGATAAAATCTGCAGTTCTCCTGCGATGACTTCGATGTCCTAAGGACGCAGTTGTAGCTTGCCTCTCACTATAGTGAGGTTTAAGGTATCGAAAACGACCATAGGGTCTCTGAATCCCAACAAGGCGTAACAATTTGATTACCGATTTATTGCCTCTTGCCGCACCTCGGCAGAACCCTTATGGTTTTGTCACGCACCATTTAAGCCCCAGTGGCACCCCAATTTCTCAACGACGAGGAGTCATTTCAGCAACGTATTTTCTTGGCGCAATCTAGAGGTGCTCTCGCACCTTCACCGCGCAATGCCAGTGGAGATCTTCAAACACATCGTCTTTACGATGCATCATGATGGCATTGCGCATCAACAAAGGCAGGAGACCGTTGGCTCCGTCCAAGGAGGGGCTTGAGTTTCTCACTCGCCCGCTACACTCGACAAACCCATATGAGGAGACGGTCCAGCGCCTCTTACAAGTCGTGCGCTTAGGACTCATTGGCCCTAATGGACGTCTCCCCTCAGAGCGAGACCTTTCGGCCATGCTCGGTGTAGGTCGCAGCACAGTGCGGGAGGCGCTTTCGACCCTAGCTGAGGCTGGATACACCGTCTCTCGAAGAGGGCGTTATGGCGGCACTTTTGTTGCCCATGCATTACCAGATTCAGAACCCCTCGAAGTGTTCTCCGACCTATTTTCGCCGCACGAGTTGGCCGATTTGGGCACCACTCGTCGAGTATTGGAAGTGGGAGCGGTGCGCGAGGCAGCGTCGCGCCCACTTCCAGCCTCAGAGCGCGCTTCGCTGCAGGCTGCGCTTGAAGAGTGTGCAAATACCGAGCTGTCCAGCTACCGACGTCTTGACTCTCGACTGCACATACTGTTTGCCGAGCTTTCTGGGTCTGCCAGCCTCATTCAGCTCGTTGCCGATGTGCGCACAAGAGTCAACTCGGCCCTTGACTGCATCCCTATGCTCGCCCCGAACCTGGCTAACTCGCACGAGCAGCATCAAGCCATCTCGCAAGCGATCCTCGCGGGGCACCCCGAAGAGGCGGCAGCGGCCATGACAGTTCATCTCATGGGGACGGAGTCCCTCTTACAGGGGTTCTTAGCGCATCAGGATAGCGACTAGCGCTGAACACCCAACCGCCACAACGACGTCACCTCGCGCGAGCGCACGGCGTGCAGCACGTCCGCCGCATCCGACGCCCGGCCATGAGTGGGCACGGTGTCGAGCCGGTCGATGACTTCGAGCCCGGCGCGTTCGATCGCTTCGAGCAGCATCTCCCGTGTGCGCAGCCCGAGCAGTTCGGCGAGGTCCGAAATGATCAGCCAGCCCTCGCCGCCCTCGGTCAGGTGCGAAGCGAGCCCGTCCAAGAACTGCAGCAGCATCTTGCTGCCCGGGTCGTACACGGCGGCATCGAGCGTAGTCGCCGCGCTGCCCGGCAACCACGGCGGGTTACATACAATGAGCGGCGCGCGACCCTCAGGGAACATGCTCGTGAGCTGGGCCTCGGCCAAGTCAGCGATGCCGAGCCGCGCAAAGTTGTCGTTTGCGCAATCAACCGCCCGCTGGTGCAGGTCGGTGCCGACAACTCGGGCGACACCGCGCTTCGCGAGCACAGCCGCGAGCACTCCCGTGCCCGTGCCGATGTCAAACGCGAGATCGACATCGCCTGCGAGCGGCGCCTGCGCGACGAGGTCGACATACTCGTGCCGCGTCGGCAGAAACGTGCCGTAGTGCGGGTAAATCTTCGCCCCCAGGCTCGGCACATTGACGCCGTTCACGAACCACTGGTGCGCACCCTGCACACCCACCAGCTCCTGCAGGCTTACAACAGCTCGGCGCGCCACTGCGTGGCCAGCACCACCTGCGGGCTTTGATCCGGATCCCGGCCAGCCGCCATACCCAAATTCGATCGCGGGCCCGACCTTCGGCGCACGCGGGAGCGGGATCTCGGCAAGACCGCTCTCGGTATCCACTTCGAGCGGCACCAGGATCAGCGACATGATGCGCGAGCGACCGGCGCGCGCCTGCCGAATCCGGTAGAACTCCTCGGCATCGGTGCGCGCGGTATCGGCTTCGTTCGCCGACGACTTCGGGGCCTTCTTGCCCTTGTTACCCTTGGCAACCCGGCGGTCGATCGCGCTCAGAATCTGTTTCGCGTTGTGAAAGTCACCGAGCCACAGCATCGCGGTGCCCTGCGCGGCGTACTTCACAGCCTGGTCGGCGGTGAGTCGATCATCAACCGGCACCACTCGCTTGGGCGCCGGGCGGTCATTCGCCGACAACCACTCGGCAGAGTGCGTCTCGCCGCCAGCCTGCCAGGTCACAAACGAGTCGGGCGCGACGTCGCCAGGAATCTGATCGGAAGCGATAGGAGATCGACCTCGTTCGGTTGCGGCCAGGCAACGCTCGCTCACGCACCAGACGCGCCGCGAACAGCAAGACCCATGGATAAATTGGACCCTTTGAGTCTACTAATGCGGGGACTACGCGCTCTCAGCGTGCTTCGCGAGTAGCGTGTTGATCCGGTCGATCTCAAATGTTCCCGTGCTCTCGGTATAGAAAGCAACTCGAGTCTCGGTGAACTCGAGGTCGTTGCGCGACCAGATGTGCTCGGCGATCATGCTCGTCAGGTGCTCAAACCCGGTCGTGCGAATGCGCAGAATCAGGTCGGAAGGGCCAGTAACGACCGCGATCTCCTCGATGTTGGGTACTGAGCCGAGGTCCTCGAGCACAGTGCTGCGGTCGAATCCCGGGCGAATGAGGATCGACAGATAGACCACCATCGAGTAGCCGAGCGCCTGCCAGTCGATGTCAACGCTGTACCCCTTGATCACGCCGACGCTTTGCAGCCTGGCGAGACGCTCCGACACCGCGGGCGACGACAGCCCGACGGCCGCAGCAAGGCTCTTGAGCGTCGCACGCCCGTCCTCGAGCAGCAGCTTCATGAGCTTGAGATCGATCGCGTCGGTCGAGGGCAGTGGCGCGGGGTTCTTGATCTCCTCAGAGACGCGAACAAAGCTGTGTTTACTCCGGTCCAACAGCGTCCCTTTCGTCGAGCCAGCCCCTCGGCACGGGCAAGCGGTTGTTAGCCTAACAGGCGCCGTTCTCCCGCCTTTGCGGGAAAACGGCGCCTGTCAGATTGGCGCGGCTCGCTACTTCAGGTGCATAACGGGGACGGTGCCGGTGAGTTCGGCCTGGTATTCCAGATCCGGATCAGCCTGCTCCACACCGCCCTGGCCCTCATACGTGCGGCCCCAACCGGTGGCGATCGCAAAGATCAGCACGAGCGCGAGCGCGAACGGGTAGAACGCAGCGGTGACGATCGCAAAGATGCTGAGCGCGGGTACGCCTTCGTAGCCCTGTGTGCCGACCGACGCGATGAGCAGGAACGAGCTCACGATCGGCACGACGGTGCCGACCATGGCGAAGCAGTCCATCACGTTCGAGCGGCGGTACGGGTGCAACCCGGCGGCGCCACCGATCTTGTCGGTGAGCGGGCCAGCGAACGCGATACCGGGGCCGTTGAGGCCCGCGAGCACGACGGTGCAGAGCAGACCCGAGATACCCATGGTGATCTCGGCGCCGCGCACGGACTGCATCTTCGGTCGGCTCAGCAGCGACGCGACCACACGATCGAAGATGCCTGAGGCCTCAATGATGCCGATCATCGAGAAGATCGCGACCAACAAACCGATGAGGGGCAGCATGCCCGCGAAGCCGGTGATTAGGTAACCGGTGGGGGCGCCCTCCGAGGCTCCGACAATGCCGGGCAGATCGGTGAGGCCGGTGACGAGTGCGGTGATCGTGCCAACGACGAGCCCCACTCCCACGGCGAGGTAGATGTCTCGCTTAGTGAAGGCAACAATGAGCAGCGCGGCGACAGCGAGCAACATCCACAGTCCCGTCGGGTCAGCGTCGGCCTCGATCACAGCATGTGCCGAATCGTCTGCCATGACAAACCCCGCTATCAGGAAACCGATCGCCGTGATGCCCGCGGCGGGCAGTGCGTAACGGGTACGGGCGCGCACCACGCCACCCACGTCGGCAAGCCCCTCGCGGCGACGGTAGCGCTGCGTCGTTGCAGAGATCACTGTCGTGTCAGAGATGGGGGCCAGGTTGTCCCCGAAGATCGCGCCCGAGAGGATCGCGCCGGCCAGCAGCACGGGCTCGGCACCGATTGCGACGCCGGCCGAGTACATGATCGGGAACATCGTGAACATGGTGCCGATTGATGAACCCGTCGCAAGCGCGATGGCACCCGTGACGAGGAACGTGAGCCTCGCGAACGGTGCGCTCGAGATATTAAGAGTCTGTGCGAGCCAGATGAAGCCGCTCGAGACGCCCGTGGTCTTGAGCATCTCAGACAACAGGCCGACCATCAGCATGAGCACGAACAGCGTGGCTGCGGTCTTTGTGCTGACGCCGGCGATTGCCGCGTTCCAGAAGTTCGACTGGCTGCGCGCGAGCCAGGAGCTGATGAAAATACCGATAAATCCGGCGACGGCGAGTGCGGTGAGGTCGAAGACCTGTTCACCGACGAAGAAGTAAATCGACCCGATCACCAGGGCGATCGGTGGAATGAACGCGCCGAGAAGACCGATACGAAAACGAACTTCGTTTTCTTGTTCGGTCGTAGCGTGCGCTGCGGTGGTAGTTGACATGAGCTCTCCAGCTTCATTGATGAAGTCACACCGGGAAGCCCGATGCGATAAACCAAAGGTAGTCTGTCAATAATACCTAACAATCACAAGCTTGAATTACCCTACACTTAGGATTATCAATTCTGGCGCGCACTGCGGCAGCCTCCGAGTTCCCATTCAAAGGAGAAACCATGACCTTCTCGGGCGAAAACATTCGGGCCGACTTTTCGGCCCTCGCGCACGGCTACGCATTCTTCGATGCGCCGGGCGGCACACAGGTGCCCGATGTGGTCGCCGAACGCATGGCGGCGGCAGCCATCGCTCCTACCTCGTACCGCAACCCGCTGTCGCCCACCGGGCGCAATGCAGAGCGTGCCATCGTTGAGTTTCGGGCCGCGGCGGCGGACCTCCTCGGCGCTGACCCCGCCGGTATCGTCCACGGTCGCAGCTCTACGCAGCTCGCTATGGAGTTTGCGCGCACGCTCTCGAAGCGGTGGCAGCCCGGCGACAACATCGTGCTCACCACCCTCGAGCACAACTCAAACGTCCAGCCATGGGTACTTGCTGCCGAGCGAGTGGGCGTCGAGGTGCGCTACGCCAAGTTCGACCACGCCACGGGCGAGCTGCCCGTGGGCGAGTTCGAACGCCTCGTTGACGAGCGCACCCGCCAGGTCGCCGTCACGGGTGCCTCGAACTTCGTGGGAACCCAGCCTGACGTCGCCGCAATTGCTGCAGTCACGCACGCGGTCGGCGCGCTGCTCTACGTCGACGGCGTACACAACACCGCGCACTCCGCGGTTGACGTGAAGCTGCTTGGCGCCGATTTCTACACGTACTCCCCCTACAAGCTCTTTGGCCCTCACTGCGGCGTGCTCGCCGCCGACCCCGCACTGCTCGAAGAACTTGAACCCGACAAGCTGGCGCCGTCGCCCAACGTGGTGCCCGAGAAGTTTGAGCTCGGCACGCTTCCCTACGAGATCCTCGCGGGCGTCACCGCTTCAGTCGATTACATCGCGAGCCTCGCGCCCGCCGCGGCCGCAGGCGGCACCCGCCGCGAACGCATCGTCGCTGCGATGCACGCGATCGATGAGTACGAACTCGACCTGCGCACACGCCTTGAAGAAGGCCTCGCCAAGGTGCCCGGACTTACGCTCTGGTCTCGGGCACAGCAGCGCACCTCAACGCTGCTGTTCACCATCGACGGGCTCAACCCCATCGAGGTGGAGCGCAAGCTCACCGAGCAGAACCTACTCGTGCAGGCCGGCAACTTCTACGCGATCGACGCGTGCCACCAGATGGGCCTCGGCGAGCCCGGCGGCATTCGCGCGGGGTTGGCACCCTACAACACCGTCGAAGAGGTCGACGCGCTGGTAGTTGGCCTGAACGAACTTGCGGCGGCTGTAGGCGTCGTCGCATAGCTCCAAGTTCGAGCAGCGTCTGACAAGCAGAGCGCGCCTCTAACTACGGCCCGGGATCCGGCACATCAAGTGCCAGATCCCGGGCCGCATCTTTACTGCAAAGCAGGCAGCTTCCATGCGCTGAATCGCGCTATGCAACCTCGCGAGCATAGGTGAATGCGCGCGCCGCCCGATCGAGCGACATGAACTCCGTCACGCCGCCCCAGCTGTCGTGGTCGATGAGCCGCAGGCCGCTGTCGAATTGCTGCTTCACGAGATCCTCGTCGCCCATCCACGACATGGTGCAGGCCAATGTGTTGCGCATGACAAGGGACTCGGGGTATCGCTGCAGCAGGTCGTAGTACCCCTGACGCATGAGGCTCTGGTCAAGTACGGCTTCTTCGAACTCAACCTGCGGGTTCGAGGGGTAACTCGCCCAGTACGAGTACGCAACCAGGTACCCACCGCACCCGAGTTCGGCTCCGGTCAGTTCGAGTACCCGCCGCGCAAACAGGTCAGCGTAACGCCCGTCCCTGCCAGACCACCGCGGCAACAGCGATTGCATGTGCCCACCAAACAACGAGATATTAATGCGATCCAGGCTCCATGCCCGCTCGAAAAGTGCTTCCCGTGCGGCATCGCTCATGCCCGTGACCTGCCCGATCTCGCTCGACACCTCCAGCCAGAAATAGTGATCCTCGCCATGGGGGTTCGCTGCATCAAGTACGGATTGAGCAGTACTGAGGGCTGCGGCAAACCCCGCCCACTGGCTTGGCTCTGTTTCATGAGCCCAGGCCGCCCCACGTTCCATTCCCGCGAGTTGCAGCAGCGCCTGGGCGTACACGGCACCAGTGAGGGGCGACGGTGCCTCGTTAAAGCGGCGCGCGAAAGGGTCAAGGTACTGCGGCATCTGTTCGAGGTCGTCGGGTACCCGGTCCCCCGTGGCCCAATACGGAATGACTGCACTCAGCAACCGACCATTCGGCAGGACCTCCCGGCGCTCGACCGCGGTGCGGTACAGACCTTCAAGCTCAGAGAGCGTGCCGTTTTCTGCGAGGCCTGCAATACGTGCACGCAATTCGCCGAACACCCCAAATGATTCTTCGTGCGTCGCGAGCCTCAGACCGTGCTTGCTTTGAACTGCTCGAGCCCCTTCTCGCCGTAAGGGTCTGTACCTCGCTTGAACCAACCAAACACGTTCTCTCCTCGTTCGCCCCACTGCCAGCGCAGCCCCCGGAAGATTTTAGCGACGAGTGTCCTCTAATTCAGAATTCGGCAATCACCGTCTTTGAGGATTCAGGCGAAGGTCAACGAGCCTTGACCGGGGCTTCGGCAGCCTCGGGTGGTCTACTCGGACTTCGAGCGTGTGATCGCTTTTGTCGCACGCTTGGCCCCCGATGCGACACCGTTCGCTCCCGTCGCAACACCCTTTGCCCCCGCCGCCACACCCTTCGTGAGGCCCGCGGCGACACCAGCACCCGCAGCGCGCAGTCCCTTGAACGCACGCAGTTCGATGGGCTCGGCTCCTTCTCTGGGCTCGAGCGTCTCAGGGAATGTGGCCGGCGCGGGTCCGAATGCGTGCTGCGACGACGTCACGACCTTGCGTCCGAGCAGCAGGTTTCCGGTGCCACCGACGGCGGCACCGATGCCGAACGGCAGGGCCTTGCCCACGATCGATCCGGCACCAAATTTTGCGAACTTGCGCAGGAAGGCCGCTTGCAGTCGATCCAGTACGAATCCAACCGAGCCCCGAGGCAGAGCCGAAGTGACAATTTCGCCCCAGAACACGGAGCGCGAGCCGCCGCGCCCCGTCACCTGCCGGGTGAACTGACCCAGCAAATCGCCCGCTTCTTTGCCCAGCATGAGCGTCATGATGAGGATGCGGGCGCGGTCGGGATCCTCGACCGGGATCCCATGGACCTCGGCAACGGACTGCGCGAAGAGCCCCGTGCTTTCGAGGAAGCCGACGGTCTCGACCCCCGCAAGCGTGAGCGCGACCGGGGTCGAAACCACCGGGATCACCGCGCTTGCGCCCACAGCCGCCCCGCCACCCGTGACGGCCAGCAGGTAGCGGCGTTCGAGGATCTTAATGAGCTGCGCCGGCGTCGCGTGCGGATTGCGCAGCCGAATGCTGCGAATGTGCGCGAGCACGATCGGCCGCTGCACGCCGAGCACCTTGTCGAGCGCGCGCACGAGCACAGGATTGGGGTGGGGCACCGCAGGCTCGATAGGGTCATCCACCAGATGCAGCTGATAGCCGCCCTGATTCGGTACCGCGATGAGTTCACCCTGAGATTCGGTCATGGGCAGGAGTGTAGTTTCCTTGACTGCGCCCGAGCCGCATATCTGCGGGTTGCACTCAGCCACATCACCTGAGATAGAAGTCGTCGAGCGGCGTCCCCTCTTCATACGGCCCGAAGAAGAGGTCCGAACCCTCCTCGGTGAGTGTGAGTCCGGTGCCGCGCACGCCATCGAAGGTTGCAATAGACGTGAACCGCAGTCTCTCCCCTGCGTCGTCACCCAGCTCGAGCGCCCACCCCGAGGGTGTCTCGACCAGGGCCGGATCCGCGAGCACGACGCGCATCATGCCGCTGTGCCCCGTGAGCCGCACAACCCCCGTGAATCGAAGACCGGAGCCCGCAAACACCAGCTCGCCATTCGATTCCCGTTCGACGCCGTCCAGTTCAACGGCCCCGTCTTCCATGCGGTTGACGTAGTTCATGAGCGAGCCCTTAATGCCCCACACCAGTGATGTCATGCTCGACTTCCCGGCCATTCGACGTCACGGGCAAACTGGATAAGCGCCTCGACTCTCGGTGTCGGCGCGTGGCTCGACGACCAGATGACGTCGACCCCGACGGGGCGCACGGCAGGCGAGATCTCTTTCATAACCACAGGGTACCCCTCATAGCTCGCAGGGTTTTCTGGTCGCTGAACGAGGACGCCGTACCCGAGCCCTCTACCCACAAGCGTGCGAACCGCCTCGTAGCTGGAGGTGCGGTGCCGAATGCGCGGGGTGATCCCCCGTTCACGAAACAACGACAGCGTGTGCTCGCTCGAGGGCGGCGCATCGAGGAGAATCAGGTCCCGCTCCGTGACATCTTCGAGCCGGATCGTCGGTCGATTCGCGAACGGGTCATTGACGGCAAGCAGCACGTGCGCGGGGAGTGAGAACAGTCGCTCCCTACTCGGATTGCCCGGCACGAGCGTCTCGTAGACGAACGCCACATCGATGTCACCCGATTCGATGCGGCCCTCGAGTTGATCGTGCGTGACTTCCCGCATGATGAGATCCACTCGTGGGTGTGCCTCACCAAAATCGTGCAGCAGCGGTGGCAAGATCGTCGGCGAAAGCGTGGGGTAGCAGGCAATGGTGATGGGGCCCACGAGTTCGCCGGGCTCCCCCTCAAGTACCCGTGCGAGTTCATGCGCCGAGAGCAACAGTTTGCGCGCGTGCGCCACCACCAGGTGGCCCGCCGGGGTAAGGGTCGCTCCGTGCGCTCGCCGGCGCACGGTCAACGGCGTGCCCATAATGCGGTCGAGCTCGGTGAGCGCGTCAGACAGCGTCGACGTCGACACGTGCAGCTGGGCCGCGGCGGCGGCCAGTGTGCCCGCGTCGGTTACTGCTACGAGGTACGACAGCTGGCGCAGCGTGAAGTCAGGAATCTCCCACATGCACTCTCCAATATTCGACCAAACACAACATACTCGTCGATTAATTCCGCTTTTCTTAGAGTATTTCATTTGTGACACTGGACGCAGTTGATCCGACAGTGAATACAAGGATGTGTGATCATGGGCCGACCAGCGCCGGTCGCGGACTGGGTAACCATTCCCGACCTCTATCAAGACCCCTTCCCTATCTATGAGCGGTTGCGGGCCGAAGGCGGCGTGCACTGGGTGCCAGCGGTTGGGCGCTACCTGATCACCAGCTACGAGGCGGTGCACACCACCGAGTTCGATCAAGAAATCTTCTCGGCAAACGAAGAGGGCTCGTTGCAGATCCGTGCAATGGGCCACTCCATGCTGCGCCGCGACGATCCTGAGCACTACCTCGAGCGCAAGGCCTGGCAGCCCGCGCTGCGCCCGGGCGCGGTCAAGCGCACCTGGACCCGCATGTTTGAGCGCAATGCCGATCGCTACCTGGACGAGATGATTGCCAAGGGCCCTGGTGCAGACCTCATCTGGGACTTTGCGGCGCCGTACTCGGCAGAGAACCTGCGCGAGATCATCGGCCTGTACAACGCCGACCAGTCAGACCTGCAGCGGTGGTCTCAGACCATGATCGACGCCACGGGCAACTACGCAGACGACCCCGAGGTGTGGGCACGAGGCAAGCAATCGTTCGACGAGGTCGACATTGCACTCGACGAGATGCTGCACTGGCATGCCAAGAATCCCGACGACTCTCTCCTGTCGTCGCTCCTGCGCATTCCCGACTACCAAATGCCGCTCGAGAAGATTCGCGCCAACGTTAAGATGACGATCGGTGGTGGTCTCAACGAGCCGCGCGACGCCATCGGCGTCGCCGCGTGGGCGATGCTCACGCACCCCGAGCAGCGCGCCGCAGTCGCGAGAGACCCGGGCCTGTGGCCCACCGTGTTCGACGAGACGATCCGCTGGGTCGCACCCATCGGCATGTACTCCCGACAGGTGACGCGGGAGACCGAGCTCGCCGGGGTGACACTGCCCACTGGCGCCCGTCTCGGCATCTGCATCCTCTCGGCGAACCGCGACGAAACTCTCTGGGAGGACGCGCAGTCCTTCGACATCTTCCGACAGGTGAAGCCCCATTTGGCCTTCAGCAAGGGCGTTCACGTCTGCCTCGGCGCCTGGGTAGCGCGAGCCGAGGTCGCCGCGGTCGGCCTGCCCAAGCTCTTCGAGCGCGTTCGGGGGCTGCAGCTGCACCCCGAACGCCCCGCCCACATCGGGGGCTGGGTCTTCCGCGGAATGCTGGACCTCCCGGTCACCTGGGATGCGGCTGCGACGGCAGAACTACCTGCCCCGGTAGCCGGCTCTGCCAGCAGTAACGTCCAGGCCTCTCCGGCAGCTGTCACGCAGGCGTCCGCCCTTGCCCCGCGGGTCGCGATTGTGGGATCCGGGCCCGCCGGATGCTTCACCGCGCAGGCGATTCACAAGCGCTTCCCACAGGCCAAAATTGACGTCTTCGACCGCCTCCCTGTGCCGTACGGCCTGCTGCGCTACGGGGTCGCGGCCGACCATCAGGGCACCAAGTCGATCTCGCGCCAGTTCGACCGCCTGTTCCTGGGCGACAACATACGCTTCCACGGCGGAGTCAACATCGGCAGTGACATCACCGTCGAAGAACTGCGGGGCTCGTTCGACGCGGTGGTCCTTGCGAGCGGCCTGCGCGAGGACGCGCGCCTCGACATTCAGGGCGCCGATCTCGAGGGTGTGCACGGTGCCGGGCAGGTCACCCGCAAGCTCAACGGTCACCCCGACGAGCATGATTCCACGATCACACTGGGCGAATCCGTTCTCGTGGTGGGCCACGGTAACGTTGCGCTCGACGCGGTGCGTCTCATCGCGCGCGACGACCTGGATGGTACTGATCTCGACACCGACACCCATGCGCAGCTGACGGGCGCCGTGCGCACGGTCCACGTCGTCGGCCGCTCGGCACCAGAGCACGCGAAGTTCGATCCGGTCATGATGCGCGAGCTGGCCGGGCTGCCGGGCATCTCCCACCAGGTGCACGGGGTCAATCTGGAGGCGATCACGGTCGGCAAGGATGCCAGGCTCGATGCGGTGCACGCGCTCTCCGTCACCCCGGGCGCGCGGCTCACCGTGCACTGGTGGTTCGAAAGCTCGCCGACGGCCCTCTTAGGCGACACTGCCGTCCGCTCGGTGGAGCTTATGACCGCCGACGGGCCCGTGACGGTGCAGGCAGGCTCCGTCATCACGGCGATCGGGTTCGCCGCCGACGCGTCGACCCTCGTCGTCCCCGGGGAACACGCGAGCGGCAGAATCGATCCGGGATACTACGTGGCCGGCTGGCTGCGCCGCGGCCCGCGGGGCACGATCCCAGATCAGCGAGCAGATTCTAGGGATCTCGCGCTCGCGCTCGCCCAAGATATCGATGCCGGATCGGTGCCCATCAGTGCTTCGGGAATCGAGAAACTGAACCACCTTGTGCACCGGGTCGACTTCGACGGTTGGCGCCGCATCGATGTTCAGGAGAAACAGCGCGCGCTGCCCGGGCGCACCCGCGCCAAGTTCCGTTCCTTTGCAGAGCTCGTCTCCGCTGCTTCAGACATGTCCGTGGTCCCATCGGAAGCCGATCACGTTGAGCACGCGGCGATCGTTGGCGGCGCCACCGGCGTCCCGGTTACCGTGCTCTTTGGCACGGAGTCGGGCAATGCCGAGCTCGTCGCGGAGGGGCTGAGTCAGCATCTGGGCGGCGGATCCGACGTCTTGGTCGAGGACCTTAGCGAGTTCTCCCCCGACTCTTTCGAGTCCTCGCGGCTGTACCTCGTGCTCTGCTCCAGCTATGGCGACGGGGAGCTTCCCACAAACGTGCGCGCATTCCACGATGCGCTCACTCAGGGCACTGCCGACCTCTCTCACCTGAACTACGCAGTCTTTGGGCTGGGTGACCGCAGCTACACCAAAACCTATTCGCGTGGCAGCGAGCTTCTTGATGAAGCGCTATCGGCCCGTGGGGCATCTCGTGTGGGCGAGTATGGTCGCCACGACGCCTCAGGCCCACTCGACGCGACGGATGTAGCCCAGGAATGGGCAAATGGGGTCCTCACTGAGTACAGTTTGAGAGGCCCTGCGCCGCTGCCTAGTTCCCTCGCGGTTGCGCGATAGCGCCCCGTCGCCCCCGAAACCCAATACCACTAACCACCCAAGACAGTGTTGTCACATTCAAGGAGTAAGCACATGGAAGTGCCCGCAAGGACAGAACCCTTCACCCCCACAGGAACAATCGCCACGACCAGCGACCAGCGACGAGTGGTGTTTGCCACCATCGTTGGAACCACTGTGGAGTGGTACGACTTCTTTATTTACGCACAGGCTGCAGGCCTCGTGTTCGCGACCACGTTCTTTGGCCCGGCAGGCCCGAGCGTCGCGCTGCTGCTGTCGTTCCTCACCGTCGGACTCAGTTTCCTCTTCCGCCCGCTCGGAGCATTCTTGGCCGGTCACTTCGGTGACAAGTACGGCCGCCGTGTGGTACTCATGGTCACGCTCATCATGATGGGCGTCGCAACCACGCTCATCGGCTTACTTCCCACCTACGCAATGATCGGCATCACCGCGCCGATCCTGCTGATCCTGCTGCGTATTCTGCAGGGCATCTCTGCCGGTGGCGAGTGGGGCGGCGCTGTACTCATGGCCGTCGAGCACGCTCCCAAGAAGAAGCGTGGGCTCTTTGGCGCTTCGCCTCAGATCGGTGTGCCGATCGGTCTGTTGCTCGCCTCGGGAATGATGGCCATCATGTCCGTCATCGCACCGGGTGAGGCATTCGTTGAGTGGGGCTGGCGCATCCCGTTCCTCTTCAGCGTCGTGCTCATTTTCGTGGGTTACTTCATTCGCCGTCACGTCGAGGAAAGCCCCGTCTTCCTCGAGCTCGAGAAGCGCAGCGAGGCCCCGAAGACCCCGATCCTGCAGCTCTTCCGCAAGCACTGGCTCCTCGTCATCATCGCGGCCCTCATTTTTGCTGGCAACAATGCCGCGGGCTACATGTCGACGGGTGGCTACATCCAGAACTACGTCACCAACCCCGAGGGCCCGATCGGTCTCGATCGCGGCCCGATTCTGTGGGCGGTCACCGGCGCGTCTGTCGGCTGGCT
Source organism: Leucobacter salsicius M1-8 (assembly GCF_000350525.1). Taxonomy (GTDB): domain Bacteria; phylum Actinomycetota; class Actinomycetes; order Actinomycetales; family Microbacteriaceae; genus Leucobacter; species Leucobacter salsicius. The sequence goes on from NZ_AOCN01000007.1 coordinate 170,660, forward strand.
CGTCTTCACTTGGCTCGGTGGCTGGATGAGCGACTACATTGGTCGCCGAAACACCTACATCATCGGCTGGATTGCGCTCATCGTTGGCGCCCTCGTATTGTTCCCGCTCGTCAACACCGGCGAGATCTCGATGATCTTCCTCGGGCTGATGATCCTCACGGTCGGCCTGGGCCTCACTTACGGCCCGCAGGCCGCCCTGTACGCAGAGCTCTTCCCCGCTTCGGTGCGATTCTCGGGCGTATCGATCTCGTATGCCTTCGGTGCAATTCTGGGCGGCGCCTTTGCCCCCACCATCGCGACGGCGCTCGTGCAGGCGACCGGCACGACCTGGTCGGTCGCGTTCTACCTGGTCGGTATGGCCACTCTGGCCCTGATCGCGACGCTTCTGCTGCGCGACCGCAGCGGCATCCCCCTCGGCCCTGACGCCGAGGAAGAGCAGGCGAAGTCGCCCATTTTCGGTCACTCACACGCAAAATAGTGCAGTCTCGTCGCCAGTAACTCGGCGGCATCAACTCAGGGGTCCGGGCGAACGCTCGGACCCCTGAGTCGTATGTGTGGCGAGCACCGCCCCACACCCCCAAATTACTCCTCCGTCAGCTCCGGATCAAACGCCGCCGCCGATGCCGCACGCCGCTTGGCGCGCACCGCGACAAGTAGCAGCACACCGACGCCCAGAAGCAGCAGTGCGCCGCCCGCGAGCAGGACCGGCGTGGCCAGGAACCCGGTGTTTGATAGCTGAGTCACCTGCGCAGAAGGATTTGAAGAACTGCCGGAATAGGCTGCAGCTTCACTCCCTGTGCCTGCGCTGTTCGTTGCGCCGCCCGCAGCATCACTGTTGCCCGCAGATCCTGTGCTGCCAGAAGAATCGGCGCTTCCCGCAGATCCCACACCACTCGAAGAATCGGCACTGCCAGATGATCCGGCGTCGACTACGGGAGCACCGAGCGTGAGCGCAAGGCTAACCGGAGCTGGTGCCTTCTCTGCGTCCATCGAGGCCCCAGTTGACAGCCACCAAGAGCGCAACTGCGGGTCGAGCCAGGTGACGTAATCTGCGGGGTACGAATCGGGGTAGGTGTAGCCGTCGATTTCGAGAGCGCGCCCGGCAAAGTCGGGGGAAGCATTCATCGTCACGCTGTCGTCTGCGAGCTGCACCGCGGAGTTCTCAAAGGTGGCAAGCGAGACCCGCTTGAAGCCATCGCTCGCAAGGTTTGCCGACACGTTCCAGGCAACGTCGAAGCTCAGTTCACCGCTGCCGTCAGCGCGGGTGACGAGCCGCGGGTTGCCAATTGTCGTCGTGAGTTCAGGGACGAGACCCGGGTAGTGCTGAATGCGCACTCCACCCGTCCACACGAGTTCAGCCTCGCCCGTCGCGGGGTCCCACCAGCCAGCAGGGGCTGTGAAGCCGAAGACGTCGTCGGTGCGAGTAGCTTCGCCGAGCAGGTGGGGCGCCCAAGCGAGCATGTAGTCGTTGATCGCCCAGTTCAGTTCACCATTCGCGATCTGCCTCGCCCCGGCGGGTGCGGCCGCGGGGGCGGGCGCATCGGGCCCCTCCCACGGCGCATTCTCGGCCGGAGGGGTTGTGGGCTGCCCCTGCCCCGGAGCAATGTCGCGCACGGTCGGAGTGGGCCGGTCACCCGACCGGGTGATGTCGCTGAGCTGCGATGTATAGGGATGGCTGACATAGAGGTGCGTCCCGTCTGCACTCGCGCCGAGCCCCCAGAGGTTCGCTTCACCGGATCCGGTGCCGCTAGTGACGCCCGCTGCGGTGAAGTCGACGGCTGTGGTCGCGGTCCAGGTGTCAGGGCTAATGACCGAGACCATGTTTGAGAACCCGTCAGTGGTGACTACCTCGTGGGTGGCGGGATTCACGAGCATCTCGTACGAGTTCTCGCCCACCTCGATCGGGGCGCCCACATAGGCCCGATCGGCGACCCGCAGGCTCACGACCCTCGTGTTCTCCCAGTCGTCTGAGATCGTGGGCAGCACTCCCACGTGCAGCTCCCCCAGGGTTTCGTCGAGTGCGAGCAGGCTCGGCCGACCGCCCAGAGCTTCACCGTCAAACTCTGCGGTGGCAACGGGAATCGCGATGCTGTCGAGCCAGCTTGATGCGGCAGTACTGTAGCCGGTGAGCACCTTGGCGCGGCCCTCGGCGATCCAGATCATATGGTTTTGAGAGTCGTACACCGCGTCTTTTACGAGCGGATACTTCTCGCCGCTGACCGCGATCGGGGCGGATGCCGTCCCGGCTGTTGGGTCTACCCGGGTCAGCCCGCCAGAGTCAAAGACGTAGATCAGGCCCGTGTCGGTGTCCTCCACGATGCCTGACGGATACTTTGGCATGCCTGAGATCTCGGTTACTGCGTTGGTGTCGAGTGACACGACGCTGAGCACGCCCGTTCGGTCGTGGGCGACGTACAGCCGCTCGCCATCGACGCTGAGCTCAATCTCGGCAGGGTCCGTGCTCGACAGCTCGATCTGTTCGGCGGCCGGCGCACCCGTGGCGAGATCGAGCCACCCGATCGCGCTACCGGGCGCCCCGTCGGCTCGATCCGCAGCGACATACACCCGCTCGCGAGCGTCGTCGACCTCAGCGTTGCGGTTCACACCGCCCACCTCATGCGTCTCCGCAAGCGAATAGTTTGCCGCCGCGTGCGCGGCCTGCGGCACGAGCGACGTAGAGATTGCCGCGGCCGCGAAGAGGGCAATACAGACCCGTCCCCGCCGCGACTTGGAACGAACAGACTGCATGAAGTTGCCCCTTGAAATAATGATCCTGCGCATTGAACAGACTTCATCATATGAATGAAAGTTAGGGTAACCTAATCTTCATGTGATGATGCGCGTCGGGGTTCTCCAAGCACCGACCCTCAGCTCCAGCGCCGCCTCTCTACCAGGCCACCGCCCGCAGCAGTGCGTGCAGCTCTGCTTCACGAAGCGGCACCCGCGGGTCGGTGAGAAACCCGTCGCCGCGCTCGATGTCGCGCGTGACCCGCACCTCACCCGCGATCGGGCCCGCTACCCCGGGCAACACGAGCACCCGATCCGACATGCGCACCGCCTCGCGAATGTCGTGCGTGATCAGCAGAATGCTCCACCCGTGTTCGGCCCAGATGTCGAGCAGCCACCGCTGCAGTTCATCGCGCGTAATCGCGTCCAGCGCGCCGAACGGCTCGTCAAGCAGCAGCACGGGTCGCTGCTGCACGACCGTGCGCAGAAACGATACGCGCTGGCGCATGCCTCCCGAAAGCTGCCGCGGGTAGAGCCGTTCGGTGCCCGCAAGCCCAAACGGCGCAAGCAACTCACCCACGCGGCGGCGAGCCTCGGCCCTGCGCACTCCTGCGACTTCGAGCCCGATGCCAGCATTGTCGACGATGCGCCGCCATGGCAGCAGCACGTCGCGCTGCGGCATGAACGCGAACGGACGCACCCCCGTGGCCTGCCGCGCTACTGGCTTGCCCGCGTACCGGACCTCGCCGGCGTCGGGCGCGAGTGCGCCCGTCAAAATCGACAGCAGCGTCGATTTGCCGCTGCCACTTGGCCCCACGAGCGACACGATCTCACCCGCGGCGACTTCAAACGAGACATCTGACAGCACTGCCTGGTCACCGAACGATCGGCTCAGACTGCGTACCTCGAGGTCTCCCTGGGGACGGTGCATCGGCGAACCGGGTGACAACACCCGGCTCGATCCGGATCCGGCATCAGATAATGCCACGCCGCTCATGCACGCACCTCCCGCTTCGTGCGCAGGTCGTGACCCTGTTCGATGCGCAGCCAGGGCACGCAGACGCGCTCGATGAGCGCGACCGTGCCATACAGCGCGAGGGTGAGCAGAGTGCTCACGAGCACCGCGGCCAGCACGAGGTCGGTGCGAAACACGTGCTTCGCCGACTGCATGTAGACGCCCAGGCCAGTGACGGCGCCCGCGTACTCGGCGAAGATCGCGCCGACGACGGCGTAGGTGATCGAGATGCGCAGCGACGAGAAGAACGACGGGATCGAGGCGGGCAGCCGGATCATGTGAAACACCGTGAGCCGCTTTGCCCCCATCGAGCGCAGCAGGTGTTCGGCCTCGGGCTCTGCCGACGCGAAGCCGCGCATGAACCCGACGACCATGGGAAAGAAGGTGACGAATGCGACCAACAGAATCTTGGGCAGTAGCCCGAATCCGAACCACAGCACGACGAGCGGGGCGAGCGCAATGAGCGGCAGGGTCTGACTCACGATGAGCAGCGGCAGGAGCGCGCGGCGCAGCAGCGGCGAGAAATCGAGCAGCGAAGCCGTGAGAAATGCCACCGAGACCGAGAGCGCGAAACCCACGAGCGTCGCGAGGAGCGTGGGTACCGTGTTGCGCCAGAGGGCGTCGCGCTGCTCGTGGCCCGATTCGAGGATGCGGGTGGGCGACGGCAGCATGTCTGCTGGCACCAGCCCCGTAGTCGACGCGAACTGCCACAGCGCGAGCAACGCCACCGCAGCCACGAGGGGCGGCAGCAGCGCGCTCGCGAGGCTGGGCCGGTTCAACCGAGGAACTCGTCGGTGTAGTACTCGCTCCAGTCGGGCTCTGCTGTCAGTGGCTTGCCCTCGGCGTCGACGAGGAAGCCCTGCTTAAACAGGAACGCACCAAACTCGTTCCAAGCCTCGGGGTTCGGTGCGCCGATCGGGCGATCGGGCGAGACGAGGAACCCCTCGTCTGCCATGAGCGCGGTCGAACGCTTCACGAGTTCCTGCGCAGTGCCAAGCGTGTCGGGGTTGGCCGCGATCAGCAGGTCGGCGGCCTCCCTGGGATGATCGGTCGCGTACTGATAGCCGCGAGCAACCGCCTGCACAAACGCCTCGGCCTCCTCGGAGTGTTCGTTCAGAAACGCCTCGCTCGAGACGATGCCGGTCGACTGCTGGTCTGGCACCCCGAAGTCCTGGTACTTGAAGGCCCGGTATGGGTGTCCGTCGATTTCGGTCTGCAGGTTCTCCCATGTTGCGACCGACAGCGTGAAATCAATGCGCCCCTGCGACAGCGCCTCGTAGGCGCCGGTGTCGAGCACGACCTCCTCGAAGTCTCCCGATCCGCCGTCGCCGGTGATCGTTCCCTTCGCAAGCGCCGTGTACAGCGGTGCGCCGAAGCCGCCGAAGGTAAGCCCGTCGAGATCTGAGGGGCGGGTGATGTCTTCGCGGTCGCCGAGCACGACGAGGCGGCCCGTGTCAGTCTGGGTGATGCTGTACACCGACTTCACGTCGAGCCCCGAGGTGCGGGCCATCTGCACGCTCGACTGGCCACCGATGCTGAAGTCGGCTTCGCCGGCCGACACGAGCTGCATAGCCGAGGCCGAGCCGTACGGCAGAATCTCGACGTCGATGCCGGCGTCCTCGAAATACCCGAGCTCGTCAGCCACGAAGACGCCGATGTGGTTCGTGTTGGGGGCCCAGTCGAGCGCAAAGCTGACCTGCGTAGGGGCCGATCCGGCATCTGCGGAGGCGGCAGCATCTGAGGGTTCTGCCCCCGAGCATCCCGCGAGCGCGAGCGCTCCCGAGGCGGCCAGTGCCGCGGCGGCGAGCGCCCGGCGTGCGAATGTAGGCGTGGTTGTGTGGTTTCGCATGAAAGCGTGCCCCTTTTTCGTGGTGGGCACGGGTTCGATAAGAGTGTCTCCCTGCGCTGGCATGACCCAGATCAGGTTCGACGGTCGAAGGTTGATGACCTTCCTCTCAGCCCGGCATACCGGACTCCCGTGTGGCTCACATGCTAGCAGCGACCCTCGACATCGCGGCAACCGCAGATCCCACGATCCCCTATGGTGGGTTTCGTGACGACATCAGCCAACGACGCTTCGACTACGCCCGCCGCCATCATGACACCTGTCGAGTACGGCGTGGGCGCCAGGTTCACGCTGTCGATCTACGACTCCGACTACGTACGCATCATTCTGGGCGCGCTCGCCGAGTGTGACGCAACGGGACTCACCGTGACAACGAACGATATCTCGACGTTTGTCACGGGCTCGGAGCAGCGCGTGGTGAACTACATCAGCGACGTGATTGCTGTCGCCGCGGCGAGCGGCGCGCATCTCTCTGCGGCGATCCTGCTGTCTCGCGGCTGCCCCGGCGAGCTGGCCTGCGCGCTGCCGCAGGGGGTGTATGCGTTGGCCGCCGCCCCGATCGCGCTCGATGCGACGGGGGTGCGGGCCCGGGCGCACTGGTCGCTCTACCCGCTGCTCGATGGTGCGTCGGGTTCCGGATCGGCCCACGCCGTGCCCACCGAGCACATGGGCCCGATCTACGCCGCGATCGAGGAGGCCAAACGGTCAGGAATCTTCTCGGGCTCCGACCACTTCGCGACCCGGCTCGACGGAGACCTCGCGCAGGTCTTGCAGACCGCCGCGAACGCTTGGATCGGCGTGGGCGCGGTCGTGCAGCACGTCGTCACCCACCTGACTGTGTCGATCAACAGCCCCTCGCCCATTCGTGACTGAGCGGCGAACTTCGGGCATGCACCTCGTCGGCATGGTGAACCCGCCGACGAGTCAGTACGCCGAGAACTGGCGTAACCCGCTGGGCCGCGCCGATTGGCTGAGCGGGCGCTTCTACCAGGATCTCGGCCGCACCCTCGAGCGCGGACTGTTCGACATGATCTTCTTCGCCGACGCCCTCGCTGTGCCCGAGGACGGCGCGGGTGACTACGCGACGACACTGCGCACCGCTGGCAAGGGGTCCATCTATCTCGATCCGGTGACGACCATTGCGCTCGTTGCCGGTGCGACGAGCAAGATTGGTCTCGGTGCGACGGTGTCAACGAGCTTCGTGCCGCCCTACGCCATCGCCCGCCAGCTGCTATCTGTGGACCATCTCTCTGGCGGCCGCGTCGCCTGGAACATCGTGACTTCGACGACCGACGCTGAGGCCCGCAACATGGGCCAGGCCGGCATCGCCTCACCGGGTGATCGCTACGATCACGCCGATCAGGTGGTTGAGACGGTCACGCAACTCTGGAATTCTTGGGAACCAGGCGCGCTGGTGCACGACCAAGAAGCGGGCCTGTTTGCTGACCCGGATCGCGTTCATCGCGTTGCCGACGAGCTTGCTGATCTCGCTCGCGGCCCGTTCACGCTGCCGCGCAGCCCGCAGGGCCAGCCGGTGCTGATGCAGGCCGGATCATCGCCGCGCGGCCGCGCCTTTGCCGCGCGATGGGCCGAAATTGTGTTCGCGATCGGGGATTCCGAGGACGACATGCGGGCACTGCGCGAAGAGCTCCGTGATCGCGCACGCGTCGACCACGGGCGCGATCCCGACTCGATCAGGGTGTTACAGGGGGTGCAGCCCATCGTGGGGTGGACCGAGGCGGAGGCCCAGGCGAAGCTCACGTCACTCAAGGCGCAGATCGACCTCCCCGCAGCCCTCACGAAGCTCGAGCGGTTGCTGCACGCCGAGGCGCTCGACCCGGCCGCGCGCGCAAACGAGGCACTTGCGGCCCACCGCGGAGCCACGGGCAGCGTGGGCTTCGAGGACATGCTCGCTTCAGTCAGCGAGCGCCGCGACTTTACCGTCGCCGAGCTCGCGATCGAACAGGCCCTCAACCAGCTCCACCCGCAGCTGGTGGGTTGCCCCGCCACCATTGCTGATCGTCTCGAGCACCTGTTTCTGACGGAGGCCGCAGACGGGTTCATTGTGATGCCGGCCCTGTACCACTCGTCCTTCGAGGACTTCGTCAACGGGGTGGTCCCCGAATTGCAGCGGCGCGGCGTGTTTCGCCGCGCGTACGGGGGCGAAACGTTGCGGGCGCTGCTCGATCAGCCCAGCCCCGGTGCTTTCGAGGCCCAAGCACGCCGATGAGCCTGACGATCCGCAGCGCGCACGCAACCGAGTTCGCTTCTCTGGTGTCGCTGGAGGAGCGTGCCGACGCGATACTCGTGGAGTACCTGGGCGCGACGTCATGGCCAAACGCGGACCCTGATCGGTCGGCTCAGCTGGGCTTCACGCTCGTTGCCGAGATGGAAGGGGTCGACGAAGGCAACAGCACCCTCGTAGGGTTCGCGCAGGTATTGCTGCCTGACGGTCTCGCTCATCTCGAGCAGCTCTCTGTTCTTCCCGAGCATGGCCGCCGGGGTATTGGAGGGGCGCTCCTCGAGGCCACGGTGACCGAGGCTCGAGGCCGCGGCTTCGCCGAACTTACGCTGCGCACGTACGCCGATGTACCTTGGAACGCGCCCTTCTACGCCAGGCACGGATTCGTGGAGAGTGATCCGGATTCTGATTTTCACCGCATGCTCGTTACGGCAGAGGCCAGGCTCGGCCTCGAACGCTATGGCCGCCGAGTGCAGATGACTCGGGTGCTCTAAAGCACCTACGAAGTCACGCCGCTACTGGCGTCCCGTGAACTTGTCCATCGACGAGTACACGTGAAAGAGCTTGTCGGCGACTGCGTCCCAGGCGCGCGTCGGCAGCACCCCGCGAAACGCCATCGAGAGCTTCACCGTCCACGGCCTCAGCACGAGCGGCTTGCCCGCGACCATGCCCTCCCACGCTGCGCGCGCGGCGCGCACCGGCGTCATGATCGGGGTGAGCAGCGGGCCGCGGGCCCCCTCGAACATGCCGGTCGAGATGTAGCTCGGGCAAAAGGTCGTGACGGCCACGTGTTCAGCGCCGGATCGGCAGAGCTCCAGCCGCAGCGATTCGCTCCAGCCGATCATCGCCCACTTCGAGGCTGCGTACACGCTCATGCGCGGATTCGCGAGCGTGCCCGCGGCCGACGCGATGTTGAGAATGCGCTTGGGGCGTGAGCGGTCGGCGATCATGTCGGGCAGCAGTTCCCGCGTCAGCCACATGGGAGCGAGCGTGTTCACCCGCATCGTGAGTTCAATGTCGTGCTCGGGGTCGTGCTCCCAGAACAGCGCGCCGCGCACAATGCCCGCATTGTTCACGAGCACGTCGACCGCGCCGAGCTCGTCGCGGGTCCGCTTCGCTTCGCGGGCCACGGCCTCGCGGTCAGCGATATCGACGGCGTAGGCCCGGGCCCGCGTGCGCGGGTAGAGCCGTTCGATGTCTGCGGCGAGCGCGGTGGCGCGATCCTCGTCGACGTCCCACAGCGCAATTGCGGCCGCACCCTCTTTCGCGGCGCGGCGCGCATACAGCTCCCCCATGCCGCGGGCTGCCCCGGTGATGAGCACGACCGCGCCAGCGGTGATGTACTCGGCGCGACGCCTAGCCTGCGATCGTGCGAGGACGTTTAACTTCGATGTCATGGCCCCACCCTAGCCGTGGGGGACGTGCACAGCAGTCAACGTCCCCTGGTCATTCTGCGTGAGCTTGCGAGCCGCAGAATCCATCGGTGGTGGATCATGCGACTACGCCCGCCCCGAGAATCGGGGTGGGCGTAGTCGCGGTGTGGGACTAGCCCTTGAAGGTCTCGAAGATCTTCGTGTAGTTCGTCATCTCCTCGTTGTTGCAGGGCTTGACCGGCTGCGCAAGGTCGTAGCCCTCGGGCAGGTTGATGGCGGGGCTGTTCTTGAGCTCTTCGCTCATCAGCTCCTGTGTGCCCTTCACGCCTGAGTTGTAGGCCTGGAAGTTTACGGCGACCGCCATGTTCTCGGGGTCAAGCATCCAGTTGAGGAACGTCTTGGCCTGGTCGACGTTCTTCGCGCCGCTCGGAATCGTGAAGTTGTCCTGCCACAGGGCGATGCCCTCCTTCGGGTAGACGAACTCGAGGCTCGGGCGATCCTGCATGGCGCGGTGGGCCGCACCGTTCCAGATCATCGCCATCGTCTGCTCGCCGTTCGCAAGTCGTTCGAGGATGCCGTCGCTGTTGATGGTGCCGACGCGCGGCTTGAAGTCGACGAGCAGATCTTGCACCGCCTGCAGCTCGGGGCCGTCGGTCGTGCAGAACTCTCCGCCGGTCACGCGCAGGCCGGCGTTGATGACCTCGGTCTGGTCATTCATCGTGCCGACCTTGCCGGCGGACTCGGGCGGGTTGAAGTAGTCGGCCCACGAGTCGAGCTTCTCGGTGACGACGGCGGTGTCGTACATGAACGAGGTCGTGCCGTAGAGGTATGGGGTCGAGAACTTGCGGCCCTCGTCGAAGTAGACGTCGAGGAAGGCCGGCTCAATGTTGCCGCCGTTGGGCAGGCTCGTCGCGTCGAACTCAAGCAGCAGGCCGTCATTGGCCAGAATTTCGACCATGTAGTCGCTCGGCACGACCACGTCGTAGCCCGCACCGTCTGACGCGCGCAGCTTCGCTTCGAGGCTCTCGTTCGAGTCGTAGTAGTCGACGTTGAGCGTGATGCCCGTGTCGTCTTTGAACTTCTTCACGAGCTCTTCGGGGTAGTAGTCGCTCCAGGTATAGAGGTTGACCTCGCCACTTGTAGCCTCGACGTATTCGGTCGCGGCGGGGGCGTCGCCGCCACCCGCATCGGTGACCCCGCCGCCGCAGGCGGTCAGTGCGAGCGCACTTGCGGCCGTGATCGCGAAGGCCGACGCGACCCGGCGACCCATAATCTTCTTATGCATGCTGCTTACTCCTTCGTTGGGTTTGCAAGAATGTGATGGTGGTAACGACGATGGCCATGACGAGCAGCAGCGTCGCGATGACGTTGACTGCGGGGCTCGCACCACGGCGAATCAGGCTGAACAGGAATACCGGTAGCGGGGTCGCTCCCGATGCCGAGAGGAAGTTCGAGATGATGAAGTCGTCGAGCGAGATCACGAACGACAGGATCGCGCCCGAGATGATGCCCGGCACTAGGAGCGGCAGCGTGATGCGCCGAAACGTCTGCCAAGTTGAGGCACCCAGGTCGGTGGCGGCCTCGAAGTAGCTCGTGCCGAGGCCCTTGAGCCGGGCGCGCACGGGCATCAGTGCGAACGGAATACAGAACGACGTGTGGGCGAGCATCAACGCGAACATGCCGGGCTGTAGCCCGATCATGCGAATGAAGCCGAGGGTCGCGACCGCGAGCACGATCTCGGGCACCACGAGTGGGGCCGAGAGAATCGCGAGGGCGACCCCGCCAAACTTGGCCCGCAGTTGATCGATGGCGAGCGCGAACAGGATCGCAAAGATCGTCGCCACGATGGTTGCCACAATCGCGATCTGCAGCGACACTCCGACCGACTTTAGCAGGTTCGCGTTCTGCGCAACTTCTGCGAACCAGCGGGTGCTGAAGCCCTTCCAGATCAGCGCCGAGTCTCCGTCGTTGAACGCATAGATCGTGGTGATGAGGATCGGGATGTATAGGAACACGATGCCGAAGATCGCGATCGGGGCGACGCCGGGAAAGTTGCGCAGCTGCAGCGCCCGGGGCGCTTTGCGCGGTGCGGCCGGGGCAGGGCGATCCGGAGCAGCCGAGCCAGCAGGGCCAGCCGCGGGAGTGTGTGTGGTCATAGCGAGATCTCCACCTTCTTGCCCGATTTGCGGGAGTAGAGTGCGATCGCGATGAGCGCGATCATGAGCATGATGAGAATGACCACCGAGAGCGCCGCGCCAAAGGGCCAGTTGCGGGCGTCGCCGAACTGCGACGCGATCAGGTTACCGATGAGCAGCACGTTGCCGCCGCCAAGCAGCACCGGCTGCACGTACGAGCCGAAGGCGGGCATGAACACGAGCAGGATGCCCGACACGATGCCCGGCATTGCGAGCGGCAGAATGATGCGGCGCATCACGGTGACCTTCTTGGCGCCCAGATCGTAGGCGGCCTCGGCGAGCCTGAAATCGAAGCCCGCGAGCGACGAGTAGATCGGCAACACCATGAACGGCAGGAACGTGTAAATGAGGCCGAGCTGCGATGCCATCGGCGTGTACAGCAACTCGAGCTTCGGGAATCCGAGGGCCGCAAGCGCCTCGTTCACGATGCCGTTTTCATTGAGAATCAGCATCCACGCGTAGGTGCGCACGAGCAGGTTCGTCCAGAACGGAATCGTGACGAGCAGCACGAGCACGTTCTGTAGTTTGGCCGAGCGGGTTGCGATCCACAGTGCAATGGGAAACGACAGTACGAGGCACACGATCGTCGTCACGGCCCCCTGAAACAGCGAGTCGCCAAACACCTTCAGGTAGCGCGGATCGAACTGGGTGTTGCCCACGAAGTCCGACTGGAACAGGAAGTTAATGTAGGGCTCGAGCGTGAACTGGTAGACGATGCCGCCGCCCTGCGGGGGCCGCGACATGAATGAGAACACGATGATGATCACGAGCGGGCCGATCGTGAACAGGGCCGCGATGATGAGCGCGGGGATCACGCCCGGCCAGGCGAAACTGCCGGGCTTGCGCGTGCCACGCCCGCGGCGCTTCTGATCGCTCAACGGCACCATGTTCACGCCGGTGCGGTCGGCCACCGGCCTCGGTTCGGGGCGCTTCATGGGCGCCTCAGAGCGCGACATCATGCGCCCCGCGATGCGTCGGTCTCGGGGGCGAGCGGCCGCAGCGCCTCAATCGGCGCGTAGAGCGGCAGCTCGGCCTCGGGCCGGATCGCCGCGTCGAACGGGGGCGCCACGCGCACCGCGAGCTCGGTGCCGTCGGCGAGCTCGACGGTCGCGCGCAGGTCGGTGCCCATGTAGACGAGCTTCGTCACGCGCCCGGTCGCGAACTTCTCACCGGTCGGATCGAAGTGAATGCGTTCGGGCCGGATCGTGAGGGTGACGTCCCCGGTCGGTGTGGGCACTGATTTGGCGAGCCGGATCGCGTCGCCGCCGGGCAGCTGCACAGTGAGGGCGTCGTCCTCGCCGCGCGTAGCCTGCGTGGTGATGAAGTTCGTCTCGCCGATGAAGTCGGCCACGAATCGGCTAGCCGGCTTCTCGTAGATCTCCTCGGGAGTGCCGATTTGCTCGGGTCGACCGTCATTGAACACCGCGATCCGGTCCCCCATGCTCAGTGCTTCCTCCTGGTCGTGCGTCACGAACACGAAGGTGATGCCAGTGGTGCGCTGCAGCCGCTTCAGCTCGGACTGCATGCCCCGACGCAGCTTCAGGTCGAGCGCCGCGAGGGGTTCATCGAGCAGCAGCACCTGGGGCTGCTTCGCGAGGGCGCGGGCGAGCGCGACGCGCTGCTGCTGACCGCCCGAGAGCTGCTCAGGTTTGCGATTCGCCATTTCAGACATCTGCACAAGCGCGAGCATTTCTTCGACGCGCGCCCGCACGCGGGCCTTCGACATGCCTTCCATCTCGAGCCCGAAGGCGATGTTGTCGGCGACCGTGAGGTGCGGAAACAGGGCGTAGGACTGGAACACGGTGTTGACCGGGCGGGCGTGGGGTGCGAGCTGATCGATACGTCGATCGCCCAACACGATCTCGCCGTCGTCGAGGGTTTCAAGACCTGCGATCGACCGCAGGAGCGTCGTCTTGCCACAGCCAGAGGGGCCGAGCATTACAAAGAACTCGCCCTGGGCAATCGTGAACGAGACGTCGTCGATGGCGTGCACATGAGTTTTCTCTGGCGTGATGAAGGTCTTGCGAGCGTGTGAAATGCGCAGTTCACCCGAGGGGGAATCCTCTGGCCGCACACGGTCAAGACCTGAGATGGTGGGAATGGGGGTAGTCATCCAGTCGCCTGCTCTCTGCGAACCGGGTCTGCGCCGATGCAGACCCTAATGCTGGATAAAGCTAATGGGGTTAGATTAAGTTTGCAAGTGTCTGGTCTTGAGCTTTACCAAGCTGAGACCATCGAACACGTTCTCGACGAGGAGGCGATCATGAGTGAACCGACGACGGAGCCTTCCTCCGCGCCGCGAAAACCGGGACGCCCGTCGAGGCCGCCCCTCACCGAAGCCATGATCGCGCAGGCCGCACTCGAGATCATCGATGAACACGACTGGCAGTCGTGCACAATGAAGGCCCTCGCGCAGCGGCTCGGTGTGCGCGCCCCCTCGCTGTACCACCACGTCGCAGGCCAGCACGAGATCGTTGATTTGGTGCGCAAGCTGGTCGTGAGCGAGATACACGATCCGGCGATCTTGGATCTACCCGCGGCCGAGGCGATGTGGCAGTTTGGCATCGCGTATTACCGCGCATTCGCCAAGCATCCCAACACGATTCAGCTGCTCAGCACGACACCCATTCGCGACCGGGACACCCTGCAGATGTATGAGGTGTTTCTGCAGGCGCTCGTGCGGGGTGGTTGGGACAAGCAGCGCGCGCTCGAGGCCCTGCTGGGGCTCGAGCACCTCGCCCTCGGGTTCGCGTTCGAGTGGAACGCCGAAGACCTGATGCTGGATCCCGTAGCCGCGGCCGCCCACGGGGCGCCGCTCGTGGCCGAGATCACGCACGACCGCACGAATCAGAACGCCATCGCCGAGAGCACCTTTCGCAGCCTGCTGGGCCGCTACATCGCGATGTTCGAGATGGAGGCCGGTGACCAGAGCCTATGAGTGCTGCTCGCGGCGCCCGCCGCGTTGAGCGGCCACCCCCGCGATCACGACAATCGCGATTCCGGCGATCTGTAGGATCGAGGGGGCCTGGCTCAGCACGAGAATGCCCATGACCACGCCGAGCGCCGGTTCGATCGACAGCAGCGTACCGAATGCGGTGTGGGTCATGCGTCTGAGGGCCAGCATCTCGAGCCCGAACGAGATAACAGGAGCGATCAGCGCAATGCCCGCGGCGAGCAGCAGCACCCAGAGCTCGGGGTTACCGCCGAGTACCTGGGGCAGGCCGATCACCGTCGTGAACACTGCAGCGACGGGAATCGTGATCGCGAGGCCGCTAATACCCGCGTAGCGGTCGCCCACGAACTGGGTGAACACGTTGTACAGCCCCCAGCAGACACCGGCGAGCAGCGCGAAGCCAACACCCACAAGGTCGATCTCGCCCTGCCAGGGTTCGGTGAGCAGTACGACCCCGACGAGCGCGAGCGCTGGCCAGGCATAGGCGCTACGCTTCTTGTTCGCGATCGCGGCGACCGCGAGCGGGCCGAGAAACTCGATGGCGACGGCGGTGCCGAGCGGAATGCGCTCGACCGCCATCAAGAAGAAGGTCGTCATGAACCCGGTCACGAGCCCCAGCACGAGCAGCGCCGGCACATCCTTCCCCCGGATCGACCGCAGCTTCGGGCGCACGATGGCGAGCAACAGCACTGCCCCAAAGCACATGCGCAACCAGGCGGTGCCTCCGGCCCCGACCTGTTCGATCACGGTCACGGAGAGCGCGTTCGACAGCTGAATCAGCAGCATGGCGGCGACCGCGAGTGACCACGGCGGAATGGCCGCCCCGCTGGGCTTCGACGTTAGGCGGTTCACTTCGCCGTCTCCTTTGCACGATGCTCGGGCGTCGTGCAGCCGCAGCTCAAGCGCCCAAAACTGCAGCCTACTGCACCGACGAGCTCCTAGTGGACGAGCGCGTTCTCGGTGAGTGTGGCGCTCGCTGCGCGCAACGCATCCGCCGCAACCGCGACGATCGGTTCCGCATCAACGAGCCGCCAATCGGTGCCATAGCCGTCGCGCGGGATCGTGATCTCGACGCTGCCCGCCGCGGTATTGAGCCCAATGAAGTCGAGCACCTGCTGCAGCTGGGCGGCGGCCTGACCGCCACCGTGACCGCCGTAACTCACGATGAGCGCAGGCTGCGCCTTCCACTCTGCGTACAGGTAGTCGATGGCGTTCTTGAGCGCCGCCGGGTAGCCCCCGTTGTACTGCGGGGTCAGGAACACAACCGAGTCGCTCCCGGCGATGATCTCGCTCCAGGCTTTGGTGTGCGCGTGCGTGTAGTTGCCCATCGCGGGCATCAGCGGCTCGTCGAGCATCGGCAGGTTGAGTTCGGCAAGATCGATGATCTGCACGCGTGCACCTGAGGCCTCGGCAATGATCGGCGCGATTGCCTCGGCGATCTGGTCACCAATGCGCACGGGGCGCACGCTGCCGACGACGATGCTGATGAGCGGGCGCTCAGTGATTTCGGTCATGGAGAGACTGGTCCTTTCGGGGTGGAGTGACATTTCGATCCGGATCAGCGACGCTACGCGTCGCTCGGGCTGGGCTTGCGTACAAAGAACGCACCGATCACGACGAGCAGCGAGAGCACCGCGCCGATCTGGAATGCGGACTGGATTCCTCCCGCGGCCGCGGTGACCGCGGTTGATCCGGAGCTGATGAGTTCGGCGGTGCGACCCGACAGGATGGTGATGAACAGCGCGGTTCCAGCTGCGCCCGCGACCTGCTGAATCGCGCTTACCGTCGCCGATCCGTGCGAGTAGAGCTCGGGGCCGAGGGCCCCAAGCGCCGATGTAAACAGCGGGGTGAACATGAGCGCGAGGCCGATCGACAGAGTCAAGTGCGCGGCCACAATGAACCAGGGCTGCGTCGTGGCTGTGACGGTCGAAAGCGCCCAGAGTGCTGCGCTCACGATGATACTGCCGGGAATCACGACCGGGCGGGGGCCGAATCGGTCGAAGAGTTTGCCGACCGTAGGGGCGACGAGGCCCATCACGAGTCCGCCGGGCAGCATCATCATGCCGGTCGTCACGGGTGAGAGCTGCAGCACGTCTTGCAGGTAGAGCGGCAACAGGATGAGGGTGCCAAACATCGCCGCCATCATGAGCGTCATCAGTCCTATGGCGATGGCGAAGCTGGGGCTGCGGAACGTACGCAGATCGAGCAGCGCGCGATTGGTGCGCTGCAGCACGAGCTGGCGCCACACGAACGTGGCGATGCCGAGGGCACCGGCTCCGAGCGCGATCCACATCTGCTGGGCGGGCCCACCGGCGGCGACGCCACCGATCAGGCTGAGCCCGAAGACGAGGCCGCCGAATCCGATGGCCGAAAGCACGACCGAGAGCGCGTCGATGCGACCCACCTGGGTCTCGCCGATGTTCTTGATGCGCAGGTTACCGACCACCAGCATCACGATGGCGATGGGCAACACAAGCCAGAACAGGAAGCGCCAGGACGAGACGCTCAAGATGAAGCCCGAGATCGTCGGGCCGAGCGCGGGTGCGACCGATATGACGATGGAGATCCGGCCCATGAAGCGGCCGCGAGCGTTCGCGGGCACGACCGTCATGATGGTCGTCATCAGGAGCGGCATCATGACTGCGGTGCCCGTGGCTTGCACGATGCGGCCCGCGAGCAGCACCTCGAAGCCCGGGGCGGTCGCCGCGATCAGCGTGCCGAACGAGAAGAGACTCATGGCGATCGTGAACATCTGCCGCGTGGTGAAGCGCTGCAGCAGGTAACCCGTCATGGGAATGATGACGGCGAGCGTCAGCATGAATGCGGTCGTGAGCCACTGTGCGGCCGCGATCGTGATGCCGAGGTCGGAGACGAGGCTGGGAATCGCGACGCCCATGATCGTCTCGTTGAGCATCACGACGAACGCAGCGCCAAGCATTAACCAGATGACGCTGAGCGAACGCTCGTCGCCGAAGGGCTGTGGTTGGGTGTTTGTGCTGGCGGTGGCTACGCTCCCGCTCATACGAGCACGACCCAGGAGAAACCGATGGCGAGCGCCGCGAGCCCGAGGACGAGGCTGGGCGCGAACGACTCGCTTCGGCGCAGGTGCAGGGCGACCGCGACAGCCATCGTGAGGGCGAGGGCGAATGCCGCGACGGGCGTCAGCCAGGGGGGCGATGCCGGTGGCGGCGGGCAGGATCAGGCCGATGGCGCCGATCACCTCGAGCGCCCCGATGCCCTTGAGCTGCGCGGGGGTCACTTCTTCGACCCAGGCCATCTTGGTGCGCACCTGCGCGTACGGGGTGATGGTTCTCATGGTGCCGGCCATGGCGAATGCTGCGGCGAAGAGGGCGGTGACGATCCAGAGTGCGATGATCATGCAGGCCTCCTACTTGGTTACGAAAGGTAAGTATTAATGGTTACTGAAGATATGTAACGCGGGTAGGGTGGGATTATTCCGCACATTTGAAACACTTTTGGTGAATGATTTCGGGCACTCGAGCGTTACGTTTGAGTGCAACCAAGTTCTTCACACCTCACCCAGAAGGCAGACGATGCCCCCGTCACAACCCCCCATTCAGCCAACTCTCCCTCCTGCGGGCGAGCAGCAGGGAGCGCCCCACGGTGGCGCCATGTGCAGCACTGATCATCCGGCAAGCCGCGTGATCCGCGACACGATCGCGCGCTTCGGAGACAAGTGGAGCATTCTCGTGATCGGGCTACTACAGGATGGGCCGCAGCGCTTCGGCGACCTACACCGACGGGTCGACGGCATTTCACACCGCATGCTGTCGCAGACACTGCGCAGCCTCGAGCGAGACGGGCTCGTCTCACGCACGAGCTACCCCGAGGTGCCGCCGCGCGTCGAGTACGCCGCGACCGAGCTTGGCCGATCGCTGTCCGAGCCGATTGTGGCACTCGTGAACTGGGCCGCAGACAACCACCTGGCCATCTTTGAAGCGCGGGAGGCGTTCGATGCCGCCGCCGAACTCGCTGCGGAACCAACCGCGGAGTAGTCGCTTCTCAGTAACCCAGCCACGATCGCTGGTGCGGCGCCCCGCCGACGGTGTAAAGTACAAACGTACACCGCACCGTACACCGTACGGCAAGGACGCCGACCAACAAGGAGCACCGTGGATCTGCACTACATCACCGCTACCGAGGCTATTCGCCAGTTCGAAGCGGGCACCCTCTCCCCCGTCGATCTACTCGAGGCCTCCATTGAGCGCACCGATCGCACCGAGCCTCAGGTCAATGCCGTCACCGAGCAAATGATTGAGTCAGCACGCGCCGCAGCCAAGGACTCTGAAGCCCGCTACCGCGCAGGCACCGCCCGGCCACTCGAGGGCGTGCCGCTCATGATCAAGGAGGAACAGCCGATTGAGGGCATGCTCGCTGAGGACGGTTCTCTGCTTGAGAAGGGCAACGTTGCTGAGCTCACCCATCCCATCGTGGAGCGCATCTTTAACTCCGGTGCTGTCGTGCATGGCCGCACCACGACACCCGAGTTCTGCTGCGCCCCCGTTACGCACACCAAGCTCTGGGGCGTCACGCGCAACCCGCACAACCCCGACATGACCTGCGGTGGCTCATCGGGTGGATCGGGCGCGGCGCTGGCCGCAGGCTCGACCATCCTCGCCACCGGTTCAGACATCGGCGGCTCGATCCGTATCCCCTCTTCCTACTGCGGCGTCGTCGGGTTCAAGCCCCCGTTCGGCCGTGTGCCGGGCCTGCCCCCGTTCAACAGCGACACCTACTGCGCCGATGGCCCCATGGGTCGCAGCGTCGCCGATGTCGCAGCGCTGCAGAACGTCATCGTTGGGCCGTGGGCTGGCGACGCGGCTTCGCTGCGTCCCGCCCTCCTCGTGTCTGGCGAATCGGGCAGCCTCGTCGGCCTCAAAATCGCGCTGAGCTACACGCTCGGCGCGTTCAACCCCGATCCGTCCGTGATCGCCAACACCCGGGCCTTCGCAGACGCACTGCGCGCCGCGGGCGCAACGGTCGACGAGGTCGACCTGCCCTGGACCCAGGATCAGCTGAACAGCACGGCCTGGGCTCACTTCGGTCAAATCATGGGTTCGTTTATCGAGAGCATTGGCGAAGGCGACCCTGCCCAGCTCGAGCAGCTCATGCCTTACACGCGGGCATTCATTCACGCCGCAAGTCAGGGCGGCGACTACGTCGAGGGGCTCGTCGCCGAGTCTGAGTTCTACCGCCCCCTCGGCGACATTCACGAATCCTACGACGCGCTGATCTGCCCCACCATCGCCAACACCGGGATGGCCGCGGATTACCCTGGCACCGACACGCTCGAGGCGTTTGGCGATCTGATGACGCTGCCATTCAATGTCATTGGCCGGGTGCCGGTGCTCGCGGTACCGTCGGGGCGCGCTCCCAACGGTGTGCCCACTGGCGTGCAGATCGTGGGCCGCACGTACGACGATGCGACAGTATTCCGCATCGGCGCAGCCGTCGAACGCGAGCTCGCGCTGTGGACGACACAGGAGTGGTGGCCCGCGCTGTAAGCATGTCGCGTTGACAACTTTGGGGTTGCCAGTGTTCCTCCCGGATACGGGCTGAGAGTGCTGGCAACCCCATTGTTTGAGCAAAACCCGGGTGGGACAATTGAAGCAACCCCGCCGTAGGGCCTTCACGATGGGATGTGAGACCACGAGCGACGGGTGACCGGCAACCGAGCGGGGCACACCATGGGACTCATTCACATCGATCTTTTCACGACGCTCGATGGCGTTGCCCAGGCCCCCGGCGGCCCCGAAGAAGACCCCGAACATGACTTCAAGTTCGGCGGTTGGCAGGCCCCCCTGATCGACGAACTCGTCGGCGACCAGGTCGAATCTGGCATGACAAAGATGGACGCGCTGCTACTGGGCCGCCGCACCTATGACATCTTTGCGGGCTACTGGCCGGCCATCACCGAGGGTTTCATCGCAGAGCATATGAACCGCGTGCCCAAGTATGTAGCGTCACGCCAGCCGCGCAGCCTGAGCTGGGCCAATTCCGTGCAGTTGGGGCCTGAAACCGAGTCCGAGGTGCGCAAGATTCGTGACCGCCACACGAACATTCACGTAATCGGTAGTCTCGACCTCGTGCAGACGCTCATCGCACACAAGCTCTTCGATCAGCTCAATCTCTGGGTCTATCCCATCGTGCTCGGGGCAGGCAAAAAGGTCTTCGCGCACGGAGCTGTTCCCACGAGCCTGCGCCTCATCGAACCCGCGATCACGTCCCCCAACGGGGCGGTGCTGCTGCGATACATGCGCTCCCTCGAGCACCCGCAAACGGGCACCATGTCTGAACGGCGCGCGGAATAACGCCGCGCCCGCTTCTCCATCTCCCTCGCTCCGTGCCCTCGCCACTGACACCTCACCGTGTTACCGTCAGGGCATGAATCTCGATACCGATGTGCGCGAGCATCACGCGCCCATCACGCTAGAACTCGAGGCGGCCCAGCCCTTCGACGCCTATAGCGTGTTCGATTTTCTCAGTGCGCGTGCGATTCCCGGTGTCGAGAGCGTGGCGCGCGCGGAGCGCCTCGAATCACCCCTTGCCCCATCGGGGGACGAGTTCGAAACGACGCTCACCTATGCCCGCACCGTCCGCGCACCAGGTGGGCCAGCGGCCTGCGAGGTGACGTGCGCCCGCACTTCCGTCGGGGCAGGGAGATCCCCGGAGCACTCCGATTGGCGCATTTCCGTGGCCATCGAGGCCACCGAACCCCACGATGTAACCCATGTCGCGGCGCTCATCTCGAGAGTTTTTGACCTCAACGCGGAGTCCGCCCGCATCGACGCGGATCTCGCCCGCGACCCCGCGCTGGCTCCGCTCGTGCAGGCCAACCCCGGGGTACGTGTGCCCGGCACGGTCGACCCCGCTGAGCTCGTGATGCGGGCGATCATCGGCCAGCAGATCACGGTCGCCGCAGCCCGCGGCCATCTCACTCGCCTCGTCGAACGCGCCGACCCCCCGGTGCCCCTTACGACCACCGCAGCCTTTGGCCTCACGACGCTCTTCCCCACCCCGACCCAAATCGTTGCGACAGTCCCATACATCGGTCCGCGCGAAGAGCTCGACCCCGATCGGCCGCTCCGCCTCCCCCGCCGCCAGAGCAACGCGGTCCGGGCTGCGGCCGAGGCGCTCGCGAGCGGCACGCTCGATGCGCGCGCGGGAGCTGATCCGGACACGCTCGCTACGCAGCTCGCGGCCGTGCCCGGGATTGGCCCGTGGACCGCTGCCTATATCGCGCTGCGGGTGCTGGGCGATCCCGATGCGTGGATGCTCGGTGACGTCGCGCTCGTGGCGGGGGCGCGGGCGATCCGGATCCTGCCCAGCACCCGCGAGGGCAGCAAGCAGGCCGAGCACCGGGCCCTCGCCGAGCGCGCCGCCCAGTGGGCGCCCTGGCGCTCTTACGCGTCCATGCACCTGTGGCGCGCTGCCGCGCCACCTACCGAACATAAGGAGCTCAGCCATGCAGCCTGATAGCCCAGCGGTCGCCCTCACCCGCGACACCCCTGATGGCCCGTTCACGCTCGTCACGGGTGCGCTGGGCGTGCTCGCATCGGGCTGGACCGATGATCTCGATGAGCTGCTGCCCCTCATTCACGAATCGCTGCGCCCCGCGCACGACGATGTGCGGGTGTTGGATGCGGCCGAGATTGCCACGGCCATTGCGGGCGACGTGAGTGATGCGGGTGAGGATTCCGGATCGGCCGAGCGCCTTGCGTTCGAGGCACTGGCAGCGCTTGAGGCTTACTATGCGGGCGATGTTGCGGCCCCGGGGCGCGTGCCGACGGTGCAGAAGTCGGGCCCGTTTCGCGAGCATGCCTGGGATGTGCTGCGCGAGATCGCGCCGGGCGAGGCACTCACCTATACGGAGTTTGCAGCGCGGTCGGGCAATCCTGAAGCAGCCCGCGCCGCGGCCAGCGCGTGCGCTATGAATGCGGCGGCCCTGTTCGTGCCGTGTCACCGGGTGATGCGGACGGACGGATCGCTGGGCGGTTTTCGCTACGGGCTGGCGGTGAAGGAACGGCTGCTCGCGCGCGAGGCTGCGGCATCGCCGGGTGCCGGCGGACATGCGGTGTCGGTGTCGCTGTTTTAGTCGAGGCAGAACTCGTTGCCCTCGATGTCTTGCATCACGAGGCAAGACTCGCTCATGCCATCGGCTTCAAGCAAACGGAGCCGTGTGGCGCCAAAAGCTTCGAGCCGAGTGGCCTCAGATTCGAGCGCGGCCAATCGTTCGGCCCCGCGTAGTCCCGTGCCCACACGCACATCGAGGTGCACCCGGTTCTTCACCTGTTTGGGTTCTGGCGCGCGCTGAAAGAATAACCGCGGGCCAACCCCTTGCGGGTCCTGGCACGCCCAGCGGGCCCCGCGTTCTTCGGGCGGCATCGTCTCATCCAGGGCTTCCCAGCTCTCAAAACCGGGAGGGATGGGCGGGTCAACGTATCCGAGAACGCGCTTCCAGAACTCTGCCACGGCTCGTGGATTCGCACAGTCGAACGTGATTTGAACTTGTTTTACGGTGGCCATGATTCACCGTACCTCTGCGCGATCGTGAGAGTAAGGGGCTTGATCCGGCCCTACCTGGACAGGCTTGCACAGTTGTCTGCCCTATCCGTCCTCTTCGAGGGCCAGAGTGGCCGCTTGTTCATCCCCACGACAGGGGACGTTTGCCGGGCGCTGGGAGTCTGCTGCCTGTGCCCGATGCCTTCGGGACACCTGTGAAAGGAACCCGTTCATGTCTGTATTTCAGTCGGCCGCTTTCTCGAAGCGCCGCCAGTGCGCCTACGCCGGGGTGTTGCTTTCGGCAATGCTCATACTTCCTCCCGTAGCCAGCGCGCACGCCATCGAAGCTCCGCCCGTTTCTACCGAAACTGTTACCGATGCCTTGGCTGATGAAGTTACCAATGGTGCAGCCGAGGTTGCTGCCGAGGAAGCTCCCGAGGCGGTTGCCGAGGGCTCGTCCTTCTCTCTGTCAGCCACGAGTGTCATGGCCGGCACCACGCTGAAGATCGATTACGCCACAGATGTCCCGCACGCCGAGAACTGGATCGGCATCTACACCGGTGGCGTGCAGCCCGGTGACAAGAACTCACTCGTCTGGAAATACACGCCCGATGCGAGTGGCCAGGTCAGCTTCGCGCTCGATCTCGCTCCCGGCACCTATGACGTGTGGTTCCTCGAGAAGGGCGGCTATGACGGGCTCGCACCGATGCAGGAGCTTACGGTCACCGCGGACCCGTCGGCATCAACCCCTGGTGACCCCGATGCCCCGGTCACCATTGACCCGGTCGTTACCGATACCTCCACCGACGGCGTGATCTTGCGCGAGACCTTCAACACTGGCAAGCTGCCGAAGGGTTGGGACGCCCAGTTCTCATCGCCCCACGAGGGCGATCAGAACTACGCCGGTTGGCAGAGCACCACCCGCGCTGACTGGTCGGCTGCGGTCGACCAGATGCGCGACCGGTTCGGCCGCACCGCTGCGTCGTTCCTTGTTGCAGACGCCCAGCAGTTTGGCGGCAGCGAATTCAAGGCCATCCTCACGAGTGCGCCGGTCGACGTCAGTGAACTCGACGCGGTGCGTCTCACGTTCGACAGTCACTTCCGCGGTGCCGCAGGGCAGGCGGGCGCGGTGAAGGCAAGCTTCGATGGTGCAGACCCCGTCGAGGTGCTGCGCCTCGATTCGGCGAGCGTCAGCGATGGCTACGACGGGATGCAGCTCAATGCGGCGCAAGAGATCGTGGTCGACACCCCAGCACGGGCCAAGCAGGTTGAGTTTTCGTGGGAGTTCACTGGCGCGGCTGACGCGCGCTACTGGGCCATCGACTCGGTCGCGGTGCACCAGGTGCAGCAGGCTTCGGCAGGCGAACCCACCCAGGCGTGGGTCGTGTCTGACATTCAAGGACACCCGAATGATTTTGCGCACGGAATCGAGGACATGAAGAAGATCGCGCCCAATGCGAACGGGCTGCTCATGGTCGGCGACATTGTGAACTCGGGTTCGGTTCGAGAATGGCAAGAAATTTATGACGTGATGGACGCCTCGAAAGACATCCGCCCGCCCCAGACCGTCGCGGGGATGGGCAACCACGAGCGCTACGCTTCGGGTGGCTTCGACGCTAATTTCCAGCGATTCCTCGATTTCGCCGAGCGCGACAAGGCATGGGGCGAATACGTGCTCGAGGGGCCCTCAGGCGACCTGCCCGTGATCGTGCTGGGCCAGGAGCTTTCGGGGCCAAGCGACGTGCCCATGACTAATGCGCAGGTCGAGTTTCTTGAGGAGCGGCTGGCCCACTGGACGGAGCTCGACAAGCAGGTCATGGTGATGAGCCACTTCCCGCTCGGCAACACTGTTTCGGCGTCGTGGCTGCCCTGGTACAGCAACCACCACCAGCACAACAACCGGCTCACGAGCATCCTCGGCAACTACCCCAACGCGGTCGTGTTCAGCGGCCACACGCACTACCCGGCTGAGCTCGGCGACTGGTCGATGCAGCGTCGCACTGCCGACGGTCACGCTGACGGGTTCTGGGCGATCAATACCCTCGCGATGCACATCGAGTGGGATGCGCGCGGAGAGAATTCAAAGGGTGCCACCGAGATCACTACGGGCGATGTCAACCGCGGGCTCACGGTCGACGCGTACGAGGATCGCATGGTGGTCACGGCCCACGACTTCGCGACTGATCAGCAGCTGCGGCAGGTCACGATCCCCAACCCGCTCGTCACTTTCGCGGGTGAGCTCGCACCCGATTCGGAGCGCGACGCAAACTACGATGCGGTCGATGCCGCCCTCGCCTCGGTGCCCGCCGATTTGAGCAGCTTCACGGCGGGATCGGTCGCCACACTGCAGACTGCCATTGACGCGGTCGATCGCACCCTCGCCGCCGACAAGCAGGCCGAGGTCGATGCGATGGCCGCGGCCATCACGACCGCCGTCGCAGCGCTCGAGTCGGATCCCGGTGGATCCGCGGGCGCGGGCGGTACGAGCACCGCGAGTGGCACGAGCGCTGCGAGCGGCAGCTCCGGAGCTTCGGGTAACACGGGAGACTCGGGTACTTCGGGATCCGGATCAAGTAGTGCCGCGGGCGCCGAGCTCGCGAACACCGGAGCGGCCGGATTCGCGGGCATCGCGGCGGGCGCGCTCGCGCTGCTAGCGGCGGGAGGCGCGCTGCTGATGCGTCGCCGTTCGGCCGAGTAGGCGACCAACACCTCGTGTCGGGAGGCCACCGGAGATCAGGGGTCGTGAAGACCTGATTGCCGGTGGCCTCCCTCTGGTTGTCGTGCCGTCAAACAAACCCATTTGATTTGTAGGGTGCAAACCTAAACATCAGCCACTTCTTTAGAGGTTCCCGAGAACTTCCCCGCATCCCCACCGAACCGCATATTTACGCCACTTTACGGGGCCTCAATGTCCGACGTCCCTGCTGTACTAGCCTCATGCAACTCCCCTTCGACACCGACAGCCCCTACCGCGGGCACCTGACCGACCTGGTCTCCCGCGCTGTCGATATCGATGCCCGCCTCCGCGCCCTCCAAGCCGAACGCGCCACCCTCTTTGCCGAGGCATCCACCCTCGCCGACCTCGAAGGCACGCGTCCCCTCACCAACCCCGGCGATCTGACTGCGCCTGTCAGCCGCGCGGATCCGTTTGGTCCCGACCAACGCCTCCCCCAAGGTACGACCACCCGTCGTGACCGTGCGCACCGGGTGATCCGGGCCGAGCTCGCCAGCGCCCTCAACATTTCGGCATGGACCATCGCCAGCGATATCTCCCACGCCGTCGACACCCTCACCCACTTCCCCGTTCTTCATGCGGCGCAGGCCCGCGGGGAGATCACCGAGAAGCATGTGCGCAGCGTCGTCGACGCGGGCCGCATCATCGGACACCTCGCCACCGAACAGACCGGCAGCACCCTTATCGACGAGGCCGGAGTCGTGTTGGAAGCGGACGCCGCGGAGGCCGAGATCGCCCGCCGCTACGCCTGCTTCGACACCGAGTTGCTCCCCCATGCGCAGTCGCTTACCCCGGCCCTGTTGGTGCCGGTCGCGAAGCGCCTCGCCGAGAAACTCGCGGGCGCTTCCTTTGACGACCGACACCGCATCGCCCGCCGCGACCGCCACGTCTCCTTGACCGAACTCGAGGATGGCATGTGCCAGCTCACCGCCCTCGTCACGAGTCTTGAGGGTCACGCCATCTTTGACCGCCTCACCCAGTACGGCAAACAGCTCCAAACCAGCGACCTCACCGCCAGCACTACCGCCAGCCCCAGCGGGAGCATGGGCACGGACGCCGGTACCTGTGACAGCGGCAGCAATGCTCACTCCACAGACGGTGTGCAAGCCACCGGTATGCGAGCTTTCGGGGTGCGAGCTTCCGGGGTGCGAGCTTCCGGGGTGCGAGCTTCCGATATGACTGGCACGGCTATGAATGTCAGGATTCCAGCATCAAGCGAGGCTAGTGAAACGAGCAGCGCTACCGGTAGCGTGCGGGGTGTGGTCGGCGAAGCCGCCGCAAATGTCTTCAAACGGCCCTTGGGCGAGGCCCGCGCCGACAGTCTCGTTTCGCTCCTCCTCGAGGGCGAACTCACAGAGCCCTCCGGCAGC
>NZ_AOCN01000008.1 GCF_000350525.1 Leucobacter salsicius M1-8
CCATCGCCGCCGAAAACGGCGGCCCCACCGCCACCAACAACCTCGGATACCTCTGCCGCGGCCACCACACCATGAAACACCACGGCGGATTCCTCCCCACCCAAAACAACCACGGCGAATTCACCTGGACCCTCCCCACCGGCCGCAAATACTCCACCAAACCACCCAGCAAAGTCACCTTCACCACCGCCATCACCCAACCCGACCTCCACACCCGCCTACCCGACAACCTGAAACAACACCCCTACGGCACCACCGAATGGGACAATCCACCCGAACCACCTGAACCACCTGAACCACCTGAACCACCTGAAGCATCCGAAACATCCGAGACGTCCGCACAGCGACAGGGTGAACTGGGCCAAACGACAGGCCAACGTCACAGCCGGAGCCTGAGCCTGAGCCAGAGCCAGAGCCTGAACCTGAACCAGAGACAGACCAGTAGTCCGGGTAGTGGGCCGCCACCGTTCTAGCAGTCCGACAGACACACATCCGATCCGCTATGTCCATGGAGCTATGAACTGAAACATCCTCGTTACGGCGTCGGCTTCGGCTTCGGCTTCAGCACCGGCACCGGCACCGGCATCAGCATCAGCGCTCTGATTTCGGCGCACCAAACCAGAAAATCGGGGTGGGCCACTGACCCACCCCGATCACCAGGATTACTGACGAATTACAAGAATCGACAGCGTACGACAACTACGACAACTACGACAGCTACGACAGCTACGACAGCTACGACAGCAGCTTACGCAGCCACGAGGACAGCGCTTCGATCGCGAACACGATCACGAGCACGCACAGCAGCAAGAACAGCAGCTCGTGCTGGTTGATCCGGGCCGCGCTCGAGAGCATGTACCCGATACCTCCACCACCCACGATGCCGAGCACCGTAGCCGAGCGGATGTTGGTGTCGAGCAGGTAGAGCGTGTGCCCCACAAATGACGGGATCGCCTGCGGCACCGTTGCCCCCGCAAACACCTGCATGCGGGTAGCCCCCACGGTCGAGAGCGCACGCTCCGGCCCGGGCTGAACTTCCTCGAGCGAATCGGCGACCAGCTTGCCGAGCAGACCCACTCCGCCGATCCCCAGCGCCAGCACCGCAGCCCCCGGCCCAAGTCCGGTCAAGATGATGAAGAAGAGCGCGAGCAGCAGCTCCGGCAAGCCGCGAATCACCACGAGCAGGAACCGTGCCCCACCACGCACGACTGGGTTCGGGGCGACATTGCGCGCCGCGAATGTGCCAATCAGCAGCGAGAACACGACGGCGATCAGCGTCGCCGCAAACGCAATCTGCACGGTTTCGAGCAGCGCAAGCGCGGTCGCTTCCCACTTCTCGGGTGCGAGCGACGGCGGCCACAACCGACCGACGGCGATATCCAAGTTGAGCCAGAAGTTCGCGAACGACGACCCCTGGGTTCCCGCGATGATGGCCGAGGAAACCATGACCACGACCGTGCTCCACACGAGCGCGGACTGCTGCACGCGCTCAGGGGTCCAGGGGATCTTGCCCGCGCGACCCAGCTGCGCGTGCGTGGGGCGCGCGGCCTGCTTGGCAGCACGGGACCCAGCACGGGACCCGGCACGGAACTCAGCACGGGATTCGACACCGGATGCAGCACGACCGTCAGCACGCACAGAGTCCCGCACCGACCCATGGACCGACGCCTGCTCCGGATCCGAAGTGAACCGTCGCACCAGGCGCTGCCCAATTCCGCGGCCCGTGGGCTGGTGTCCGAGGAGCGAGCGCCGGATCAGCGCCGACACCACCTCGAACGCCACGCACAGCACGAAAATGATGATCGCGAACGGCATCGCCTCGCGGTAGTTCAGCGTCTGCATCGCGATGCTGAGCTGCTGGCCGAGGCCCGCGACCCCCACGAATCCGAGGATCACCGAGACGCGCAGGTTGATGTCGGTGCGGTGCAGCACGATCGCGATGTAGGCCGGCAGAATCTGTGGCCAGGTCGCACCCCAGAACTCCTGCATCCGGGTTGCCCCCGCGGCCCGCAAGGCGCGGCCCGGCCCCGGGTCAATCTGCTCAATCGCGTCAGCCGTCAGCTTCGAGATCATGCCGATCGAGTGAATCCCGAGCGCGAGCACGCCCGCGAGCGCTCCCTGACCGATCACGAGGGCGAAGATCATCGCCATGATTGCATCCGGAGCGGCACGCGAAGTGACCCCCACGAACCGCCCGATCAGACCGGTCAGCCGGTTGTGGGTCGTGTTGCGCGCGGCCAAGTAGGCGACGGGAATCGAGATCACCGCGGCCATCGCGGTGCCGCAAAACACGATCGCGAGGGTGAGCGCGCTCAGCCATACAATCTCCCCCACCGAGGGCCACACGAACGGAACCGTGCGCCCCAGGAAGGAGGCGGCATACTCGCTACCCTTGACCATCTGATCCCAGGACAGCCCAACCCCCCGAAAGGACCACAGCGCAATTGCGAGCAGGGCCGCGAGCAGAATCGCAGCGGTCACCCCGTCACGATTCGGCGCCGGCAAGGTGGGTCGCTGGGTCAGCCGCGGCCTTGGCGGCCTCGTAAGCATCGTCACAGTCGCACCCCGCTCATGTGCAGGCCGGGCACCTCAGAAAGCGAAGAAAGCGAAGGAAGCGAAGGAAGCGAGTCCAGGTCGAGCGGCTCGTCGTCCACGGCCACCTGACTGTAGATGTCCATGACGGTGCTCTCGGCCAGCCCGGCAGCCACCGTGTCGAGCACCACCTCGCCGTGACGCAGCCCAACGATCCGGTCGGCCCACGCGAGCGCAATCTCGACCTGGTGCAGGCTGCACACGACCGTGAGCCCGCGGCGCACGGCGATCTCGCGAATCAGGTTCATCACCTGCTTCGAGGACTCCGGATCAAGGGACGCCACCGGTTCGTCCGCAAGCAGAATATCGGGGTTCTGCATGAGTGCCCGGGCGATCGCGACGCGCTGCTGCTGGCCGCCCGAGAGGGTATCGGCCCGCTGGAATGCACGCTCCTCGAGACCCACCTCTTCCAGTAGATCAAGCGCGCGCACGCGCAGCGCCTTCGGGTAGCTCAGGAGCCCGAGGCGCGGGCCACGCAGCGTGGAGAGAGCACCGCTCAGCACGTTTTCCAGCACCGTGCGGGGGCCCACCAGCTCGAACTGCTGAAACACAAAGCCGATCCGGCTCCGCAGTTTGCGCAGCGCGCGTCCTCGGGTGCCCGAGACGCGTGACCCGAGCACGCTCACCGCACCCGCGGTAGGAACCTCGAGACCATTGATATGCCGCAGCAGCGTCGATTTTCCCGAGCCCGAGAGCCCCAGCAACACGACAACCTCACCCGCTTCGACGTTCAGTGAGACGGAGTTGAGCGCGGTGTTGTCGCCAAATTTCTTGGTGATGTCAGTGAGCTGGATGGCCGGTGTAGCGGTCATGAGTGCGGGTGCTCCTTGGGAGTCGGTGTACGTCGTGGGAAAGCGGCTCGGCGCTCTCGCACCGAGCCGCTTTAGCCGGAGTGGGCGCATGACAGGTGCGCGCCCACTCCGACTAGGGCCCGTGGGTTACGGCTGGCACTGAGCGGCGCCGGTCTCCTCGCAGACCTTGCGCACGCTGTCGTAGTACGAGTCCTCGACGGGCACGAGCTCGTAGAAGAACGAAGCGAACGCGTCGGTCACCTCGATGCCCTCGGCCTGGATGTCGTCACGCGTGATGCTGTTCAGCGATTCCTTCAGTGACTTCTGCACGTCAGCGGGAAGGTTCGTCGACATGACGAGCGGGGCGCCCGGCACGGTCACGCGGTTGATGACCTCGAGGTCGCCCTCCTTGAAGAGGCCGTCAGCGATTCCCGTGGTCTCAACGACCGCGTCCTCCGCGAAGCCCGCGTCACACTCGACGCCCTGAGCCGTCTTCTGAGCCGAGGCGTCGTGGCCACCCGCGAACACGGGCGTGACGTCGGTCTCGGGGTCAAGACCGGCAGCGAGCAGCTCGGCGCTCGGGTACAGGTAGCCCGAGGTTGAGCCCGGGTCGACGAAGCACACCTTCTTGCCCTTGAGATCCGCGACCGACTTGATGTCGGATCCCTTGGGCACGACCAGGAGCGACTCGTAGCCGGGCTCCTCGCCCTCCTGGGTGACCGTCACGCCGACCGGGTCGAGCTTTGCTCCGCCGTTCGTGGCGGCCACGTAGGTGAACGCCGAGAAGTTACCGATGTCGATGCGGCCAGCGATCGTGGCCTCGACGAGCGCCGCGTAGTCGGTCGACTGCACGAGCTCGACCTCCTTGCCGGTCTTTGCCGAAATGTAGTCAACGAGCGGCTGGAAGTTGCTCTCAACTGACTGCTGATCGGGCACCATGCCCATCACGAGCGTGTTCTCGTCCTTCGCGAAACCCTCCACAGCGGCACTCGACGAGCTGCCGTCCGCGGTCGCGGGCGCTGAGCAAGCTGCCAGGGTGCCCATGAGTGCAACGCCGGCTACAAGTGCGAGCGAGCGGGTAAGTGTTGACTTCAACGTGTGCCTTTCGGTTGGTAAAGCTGATAAATCTGGGGGTCTTGTGAAAATTTGGGAAAGAAAGTGGAAGGTCTGGAGCAACCTAGTCGCGCGCGAGCCTCAGCGCCCCGGCAACCCAGTCGCGGTCAATGCCCGTGAACGTCGGGGCGGTCGCGTGGACGCCCTCGCCCCAGCTCTCGGTCGTCGGCTGTACCAGCACGCTGACGCAGCCCGCGGCGAGCGCGGCCTCGGTGCCGACGCGCGAGTCTTCGAAGACGACGCAGTCTTCAGGGGCAAGGCCCAGTAGCGAGGCGCCACGCAGGTAGGGGCTCGGGTGCGGCTTGGTGAAGGTCACGTCGTTCGCGGTCACGAAATGGGCGAACATCGTAAGGTCGACGTGGCGTGCCACGGTGTCGACCCAGCGCCGGGTCGAGCTGGTCACGAGCGCGAGCGGCACCTCTGATCCAGCAAGCGAACGCAGCATTTCTTCGGCGCCCGGGCGCCACTCAATGTTGCCCTCGAGTGCCGCGAGCGTCGTGTCTTCGAGCAGTTCGGCAATCGCGGCCGCAGACCGTGAAACCTCGTACGCAGCAATGATCCGGCTGCTCGCTTGTTCGAGCGTGGCACCTTCGTACTGCAGCAGAGCGGCATCATCGATGTCATGGCCCAGTTCGCGCACACTACGGCGCACGGCATCGAGCCACGACCGCTCAGTATCGACGAGCGTGCCATCGAGATCGCACATCACGCCAACCTCGATCGTGCCGGTGTGGGGTTGCTCGGAGCGAGGCGCTGAGACCGCAGTAATGATGTTCACCTGATCATTACCGCGTGCGGTCATGGACGGCCTCGAACGCTCCGGTGAACGCAGCCTGAACAGTTGAGGACCCGGCGGCGAATGCCCCGGACCACTGCGCACTCCTGTCCACTCGGGCGCGGTTCACGGCATACGCTGATTTGGTGAACCAGGCCCCTATAAACTCCCATCGCGACGTGCAGCGCGATCTCCTCGCCCGCATCGTCGACGGGGAGTTTGCGCCCGGATCCGCGCTGCCGTCCGAGCTGCGGCTTGCCGAGCACTACGGCGTCGCCCGCGGCACCGTGCGCAACGCCCTCGCGGGCCTCGAAGACCGCGGCATGCTGAGCCCAGTGCAGGGCGCTGGCTGGATCGTTCAGTCGACGCTACGCACGCAGAGCTTCGCCGAACTGCGCTCCTTCGCGCAGTGGGCACGAGGCAAGGGCATGACGCCCGGCGGGCTCGTGCATGTCTCGGAGCTTGGAGAGGCGAGCGCGAGCGAGGCGAGAAAGCTCCGGATCGCGGCCCGCAGCCGCGTGCTGCGCGTGACCCGCACGCGCTCGCTCGACGGCCGGGTCGTCATGCTGGAGCGCACCACTTACCCCGACTGGATTGCCGATCGCATCGCTGAGATCGACTGGAACGAAACGTCAGTCGTCGACATCATGAACCAGCAGTTTGGGGTGTCGACCGCGCACGCTGATCATTCGATTGACGCGGTGCCCGCATCGAGCGCCGATGCGTCACTGCTCGGCGTGCGCCGGTCGAGCCCGCTGTTGCGGGTACGCCGGGTGAGTTTCACAAGCGGCGGGCAAGCCATTGAATACGGTGAAGACCGCTACCTGCCCGATACGGTCACGTTTCAGGTGCAGGCTTCAGGTGGCGTGAATCCGCTCACCCGAGACGAGTTCTCGGCGCGGTAGTGGGGGCCGTTCCCCACTACCGCGCCGATCACCGAGCTACGCTCGGGTATTACTGGGCGTTGGTGCTGACCTCGCCCGCGGTCTCTGCCTCGTTCTCGGCATTGGCGGCTGCAAGTGCCGCCGCGTCACGCTTCGCAAGGTTCTTGCGCACGAGCGGCCAGAACACTACGAGCGCACCGGTAGCGATGAGGCTCGCGAGCACCTGGCTGCGACCCGACTCGGTCGTGAGCATCACGATGAGCACGAACGCGATAGCCACGAACAGCAAGATGTTCAGCCACGGGTGCAGCCACATCTTGAGCTTGAGGGCAGCAACTTCGGTGGCCGACATCTTTTGGCGCATGCGCATCTGCGTGAGCGAGATGAACACGTAAACGAAGAGCGCGACGAGGCCTGCCGAGTTCATGATGAACTGGAACACGCCCGATTCGGGGGCTGCGAAGTTTACGATCGTGGCGATCACGGCGCCGCTCGTCGATGCGAGGAGCGCGAACACGGGCACGCCGCTCTTCGAACGCTTCGCAATAATCTTGGGCGCGAACCCCTCGTCAGCGAGCGCCGCAAACATGCGCGAAGCCGAGTAGAGGCCCGAGTTCAGCACCGAGATGACGGCGGTGAAGATGATGATCTGCATGATCATCGCCGCGCCGGGAACACCCAGCAGCGAGAACACGTAGGTGAACGGTGCCGACGCCACGCTCAGCGGCTCGGGCAGCTCGTTCCAGGGAACGATCATCGTGATGATCAGGATCGACCCGACGAAGAAGAGCAGGGTGCGCCAGATCACGGTGCTCGTTGCCTGCTTGATGCCCTTCGCGGGATCCTCGGACTCAGCGGCCGCCATGACGGCGATCTCAGTTCCGAAGTACGAGAAGATGACAAGCGCAACACCGGTGAGCGCAACGCCCATACCGTTTGGAGCAAAGCCGCCGTGCACCCAGAGGTTCTGCACCGAGAAGGTCGACTCAGGCCACAGACCAAATGCAAACAGCAGACCCGCGCCGATGAACACGACGATGGCGATCACCTTGATGCCCGCCAGCCAGAACTCGACCTCGCCGAATGCCCGCACCGAGATCAGGTTGGTGCCGATGAAGATGGCGATCAGGATGAGGCTCCAGCCCCAGCCCGGAATGAACGGGAACCACACGCCCATGGTCTCGCCGCCGAGAACCGCTTCGTAGGCGAGCACGCCCACCCAGAAGTACCAGTAGAGCCAGCCCACGAGGTACGCGGCCCAGTTGCCGAGGCCCACGCGGGCGTACTCCATGAAGGAGCCAATCGCGGGGCGGGCGGCAGCCATCTCGCCGAGCATGCGCATTGCGAGGAAGACGAGTAGGCCACCCAGCAGGTAGGAAAGCAGGGCGGCTGGGCCGATCTGGCGAATGATGTCGCCCGATCCGACGAACAGGCTTGCACCGATGATGCCGCCCAGGGCAATCATGGTGACGTGACGGGACCGCAGCTTCTTAGGCGCAGTCACCAGTCCCGCAGAGGTTTCTGGGGAGACCGGTTTTGAGTAGGCGTCGCTCGGGTTACGAGGCGAGGAGTCCATGCAGCATTGCTTTCTGTTGGCGTGCCGGGCCGCTCTCGCGGTCGCCGGAAAGAACTTGCACAGCCTAAACGCAACATCCCCCAAACGGAAATCACAGCAAAAATTCATGGAACTTGACGCCCAAAACTGATAAGCCACAGGCGTGGGTTTCGCCCGGTGCGAGCGCTGAATGCGGTCGCATTTACCCCGCGCCCCCTGAGCCTGAGAATGGCCGCTAGCTCGCTGGCGTAAAATAGGCCCAATGATCGATTCTTCGAGCGATTCAGCTCAGACGTCAGATTCCACCGGCAGCGCGGGCCGAATCAACCCTGACGATCTCGCGGTGGCCCTGCGGGTGCTTGCAGCAGTGCCGGCTCTGCCCGAGGACCATCCCGACTTCTTGACGGTGCGCGACGCCACCTCAACCATGTACAAGGTTGTGCGCAAGGAACGCCGCCGCAAGGAACGCGACGCAATCTTGAACGCGGACCGCGCGGTCATCGCAAACACCGCAACTGGTGCCCCCGATCGCATCGACGACGAGACGCAGGGGTTTGACCTCGAGTCCCCCACCGATGCGCCGACCGCGGGCGAACTCATCAAGCCGCAGAACTGCTACATCTGCAAGCAGCCCTACACCCGCGTCGATGCGTTCTACCATCAGCTGTGCCCCGCGTGCGCGACGTTCAGCCACGGCAAGCGCAACGCCCGCACCGATCTCACGGGCAAGCGCGCGCTGCTGACGGGCGGCCGAGCCAAGATCGGCATGCACATTGCGCTGCGTCTGCTGCGCGATGGCGCCCACACGACGATCACCACGCGATTCCCCAAGGACGCTGCCCGTCGCTTCGCGTCCCTCCCCGACTCCGCCGAGTGGATCGACCGGCTCAAGGTCGTCGGCATCGATCTGCGCGACCCCTCGCAGGTCACCGCGCTCGCCGACTCGGTCGCGGCAGCAGGCCCGCTTGACATCCTGATCAACAACGCCGCGCAGACCGTGCGCCGCTCACCCGGCTCCTACTCGCTGCTCGCCGACGCCGAACTGCAGCCACTGCCCGACGGCCCCATGCCTCCCATCGAAACGTTTGGGCGCACCGCGCAGCTGCACCCCCAGGCGCTGCAGGCATCGGTCGATGCCGATCCGGATCTTGCAGAATCGGCGCTCTCGACCGCAGCCCTCTCGACCGCGGGGCTCGCGGGTACCGTGGCCGAGGGCTTCGCGCAGACCCTCACCGCCGGTGACCTGACCGCGCTCGCAATGGCACCGGGATCGTCCTCACTCGAGAAGCATGCCGACGGCAGCGCCATCGACGCCGGCGGGCTCGTGCCCGACGTCACCCACTCGAACAGCTGGGTGCAACACGTGCAAGAGGTCGACCCGCTCGAGATGCTCGAGGTACAGCTGTGCAACACGACCGCGCCCTTCCTACTGATCAGCCGACTGCGGGCGTCGATGGCG
Organism: Leucobacter salsicius M1-8; assembly: GCF_000350525.1. Lineage (GTDB taxonomy): Bacteria > Actinomycetota > Actinomycetes > Actinomycetales > Microbacteriaceae > Leucobacter > Leucobacter salsicius. The sequence goes on from NZ_AOCN01000008.1 coordinate 9,170, forward strand.
CAGGCCAACGCGCGCCGCACCTACATCGTGAACGTCTCGGCGATGGAGGGGCAGTTCTCCAGGCGCTACAAGGGTCCTGGTCACCCGCACACCAACATGGCGAAGGCGGCCCTCAACATGCTGACCCGTACCAGCGCGGGCGAGATGTTTGAGACCGACCGCATTCTGATGACCGCCGTCGACACCGGCTGGATCACCGACGAGCGCCCCCACTTCACCAAGGTGCGGCTTGCCGAGGAGGGGTTCCACGCCCCGCTCGACCTCGTCGACGGCGCGGCCCGCGTGTACGACCCGATCGTGCGCGGCGAGGCTGGCGAGGACGTCTACGGTCGCTTCCTGAAGGACTACGAACCGAGCCCCTGGTAAATCACGCTCGATTAACCGGGCCCGGTCACTCGGGCCCGGTTTGTCATGATCGGCGCGTTTCGCGGTGCGCGCTACAGCGCCTTGATTGCCCGCAGGTGCTCGGGCCGCGGTTCGACCACGTGATCCGCTACCTCGGGGTGCTTCTTCACCCACACCGCGACGTATGGGCACACCGGCACAATCTTGTATCCCGCCGCGATCGTGTCGTCGATGGCGAACCGCACGAGCACGCCCGCGAGCCCCTGCCCGCCATACTCTGCCAGAACGCCCGTGTGGTACATCACCCGCTCGGTGGAGGCAGCGAGATCGACATACGATTCCTCCCCGATGTGCTTGGCGTCGCCGCCGCTCTCGCCGCGATCGATCAACGCATACTCGCGGTCGGCGGCGCGATGCTCGACAACAAATCGTTCGTTCGTCTTCACGGGGTCTCCTTCTCTCTCACACATTCTCGGGCTGAATCGGCGTTACCCGCGCGGCTTCAGCCGCGCGATCGGGGTGGGCGGTGCCGGCAGCGGGGGCCGCTCCCCCGGCGGAAACACGCCAAACAGGGGCCGCTTCCCGACGTCACGCGGATCCGGAGCTTCGAAGCCCAGCTCCGCCTGGTAGCGCCTGCGGTACTCGAGAATCTCGTCGTGGTCTCGGCCAATGAAGTTCCACCACATCACGATCGGCTCGCCCAGTGGCACCCCGCCGAGCAGAATCACCCGGGTCCCGTTGGGGCCCGCGGCGAGCGTTAGCGTATCGGAACCCAGCGGCACATAGCCGAGCTCGCGGTGTGCGACCGGCACCCCGTTCACGAGTAGCGCGCTGCTCTCGGCAAGCACAGCATGCTCGAAATCGGGCCGGATCGCGATCGTTACGTGAGCCCCGGGCTCAAGCAACAGCTCGGCACCGAGCAAGTCTGGCGTGAGTGTTTCTACAGGCGACGCCGCGCCCGCGAGCTCGCCAATGAACACGCGCACCGTCGCGCCCGCGAGCTCCACTGGTTCGGGCGCGTAGTGCACAAACTCGTTCTCACGGTGTCGCGTCCCGTCGGGTAGCGCGTACCAGAGCTGCACGCCGTGCAGCGTGGTCGTGCCGGGGGCGCTGATCTCCTGGTGCGTGATGCCGCGGCCCGCGATCATCAGGTTGAGTTCGCCGGGCAGCACCCAAGCCGCCGTGCCGCCCGAGTCAAGGTGATCGATACGCCCTGCGAACAGCCACGACACAGTCGCGAGCCCCGTGTGGGGATGCCGGGGCACCTCCATTCCCCCGGTGTCGGCGACGTCGTCGGGCCCGTAGTGGTCGAGGAAGCACCAGGCCCCCACGAGCGAACGCTGCCTCTGGGGTAGCGTTCGATATACGGTCATGGCGCGCAGCCCGCCCAGCGGCACGAGTCGCGGCTCGAGCACCTCAACGCTGGTGCATAGCTCGCCGGGACCCAGCATGGTCTCCTCGGGGCGCGGATCGAGATTACTCACCGCGTGCCTATGCCTCGGCCTGACGGACCACTTTGCCGCTAGCGTCACGCGGGCGCACCGGGTGCTCGCTCAAGATCGATACACGGTTGAACGCATTGATGGCAATCGCGACCCACTCTGCGGCGACAAATGCGTCTTCCCCGAGCACCGCAAGTGCGCCGGCCAGGTCGGCCTTCGCGTCCTCGTTCAACGGCAACTGAGTCGCGGCCTCGGCCACCGCGAGCAGCGCGGTTTCTCGCTCGGTAAAGATCGAGGTCTCGCGCCAGGCAGAGATCAGGTCGAGTCGCTGCTGCGGCACACCTGCTTGGCGCGCCTGCCGTGAGTGGAGGTCGAGGCAGAACGCGCAGCCGTTGAGCTGGGAGGCGCGCACGTTAATCAGTTCGAACTCGGCGGGTGTCAGTCCGCGCTTCAGCGCGGCCGTGCGAATCTCGGCCGAAAAGTTCTGCGCCGCGTTCCACGCATCCGGCATCACCTTGTCGATATACGGCCGCATGGCGCTCCCTCGCTCGTCATTCGTCGTCAGTCCTTCGCCGAGAGCCCCCTGGCTGCCCGACACTGATCAACCTGTGCTCATCTTCTCACTTGCCACCGAAGCGTGCATCTGAAGGATGGGCTTGTCGGTAGTTTTCCAGCAGCCGAAACGTGCCAACGAATCGTTGCACCGACCAACCTGTGCGCCGACGAACCTGTGCGCTGACGACCCGTTGGGCAGTTTTTCAAACCAGTTTTGTACGATCGCCTCAATGCCAGATTCTTACCGTGCCCCGGCCAATCCCCCGCAGGGCAGCCGTGCCCGCCGCACACGTTGGGCGCGAACCATCGCTGTTGTCTCGGTCGTATTGACGCTCACGATCGCGCTCCACTCCGTGCTGCCCGGATCTCTCGGCACTCTCACCGCCACGGTGCTTCCCTGGCTCGGTTGGCTACTCCCGGCGCTCACAATCGGCGCGCTGGCCACTCGGCGCCGTCGGGCCTGGATCATCACGCTCGTCCCCGCGCTTACCTGGTCGCTGCTGGTGGCACCCGCGGCTTTGCCGCTCGGCGAGGCAGGCGGATCTGTATCCGAGTCAAGCCCGCTCACGGTCGCGACCCATAACGTGCGCGGCGGCGAGGGAACCGCCATCGAGTCGGCCCGCACGCTCGCGTCCGAGGGCGCCGACCTGATCTCGCTCGTCGAGCTCACGAGCGAGGAGCGCGAGGGAGCCGCGGCCGAGCTCGCGGCGAGCCACCCCTACTCGTACCAAGTGGGCACCGTTGGGTTCTGGAGTAAGTACCCGATCGAGCAGGAGAAACCCCTCGACCTTGGCCTCGGATGGAAGCGCGCACTGTCAGCCGATGTGTTGGCCCCCGGCGGCACCGTCAGCGTGTACGTCGTGCACGCGGCCTCGTTTCGCCCGGGGTTTCAGACCGAACGGGACACCATGCTCCGTAACCTGGGCGAGCTGGTGCCGCAGGACCTCAGCGAGCGCCTTATCGTGATGGGCGACTTCAACGCGACCACCTTTGATCCGGCGCTCGGGCCACTGCTGGAGACCGTGAGCGAGCCGCGCACCTCGGGGCTGTCGTGGGGGTTCACCTGGCCGGCCGCGGCGCCCATCGCACGGATTGACCATATCTTTGAGCGCGGACTCACCGCGACCGACAGCCGCGTGCTGCCGGCGGGTGCGAGCGATCACAAGGCAATCGTGACCCGATTCACCGACGAGCCGGCTCCCGAGACGCCTTAGGTTCTATCCGCTCACCGCAACACGCTCGCGCTCAAACACGAGGTCCCCGGCGAGATAGGTGGCGAGCACCCGCGTTGCGGCGAGTTCCTCGGGCGTGACGACGCAGGGGTCACGATCGACGACGATCAGGTCGGCGTACTTGCCGGGCTCGATGCTGCCAATGTGGTTCTCGGACCGCAGCTGCCAGGCCGCATTGACCGTGTGAGCGCGCAGCGCATCGTCGCGGGAGACGCCCTTCGCGCCGTCGAGCGCGCGGCCGGTGTTGCTCAACCTGGTCATCGCGACCGACATGTTGCGAAACGGTTCGAGCGGGGTCACCGTGCCGTCGTTGTGAAACGTCGCACGCATGCCCGCCGCAAATGCCGCCTGCGCGTCGGCCCAGCGCGCGCCCGGCGCACCAAACAGCTCATCGACCAGCACGTCACCCCAGTAGTGGACGTGGTCGACAAACACGCTCGCGGTGACCCCGAGCGCTGCAGCGCGCTCAAACTGAGCCGGGGTCATCGCCCCCACGTGCTCGAGCCGAAACCGGTGGTCCGTGAGCTGGAACTCGTCAATGACCTGTTCCCACACGTCGAGCACGGTATCGATCGCGATGTCGCCGTGCGCGTGGCAGGCGAGCTGCCACCCTTCGTGCGCGTATGCGCGTGAGATCTCGAGCAGCTGCTCCGCCGAAAAGTTGGCCGCGCCGCGGTGCCCCGGGGCGAGCCCCATCGCCGCCGTCGTCGCGTTGTCGAGGTACGAAAACGATGTCGCAACGTTGCCCACCCAGGGCGACCCGTCGGCCCAGGTCTTGATCCCAATCTGGCGCACGAGATCGTCGCCGTTGTCACGCGCCACCGATGCAGAACCTCCCGGCCTGGACATCTCGTAGCCGCGCAGCCGCGCAGTGAGCCCGAATGTGGCGCGCGCCGCCCCGATGAGCGGCGCCCGATCGGGTTCCCAGGACAGGTCGCCCAGCGTCGTGACACCGGCGGCGCTCGCGCGGCGCAGCTCGGCCGCCACCAGCGCCCCAAACTCCGCATATGCGCCACCGATCAGCGGCCCCACCACCGAGTACACCGCGGCCGTTTCGAGGGCAACGCCTGTGAGGTCGCCCGCTTCGTCACGCACGTACGATGATCCGGCCGGGTCAGGGGTATCGCGGTCGAGCCCGGCGAGCCTCGCCGCGGCCGAGTTGAAGAACGCCGTGTGTCCCGAATTGTGCAAGATCACGACGGGAACGTCACCCGCGAGGGCGTCGAGGCTTTCCCGCGTGGGGTCCTGCAGCCCGCGCTGCAGCAGCGGATCCCACCCGTTCGCGAGCACCCCGCCCGGCCGCTGCGCGATGGCGTCAGTAATGAGCCGCATCACGTCGCCTGCATCGGGCACGATGACGGGGCGAATGTCGACGACATGGTCGCTCAGGAGCACCGCACTCGAGGTCGGGTGGCCGTGCGGCTCGATAAGGCCGGGGAGCAGCACGCGGTCGCCCAGTTCAATGACCTCAAGCGAGGCGATTTCATCCGGCTCGAGAGCGGCCCGCGCTTCGTCTTCGCTGCCGACGGCCGCGATCCGGCCATCCCGCACAAGTACGGCGCCTGCCTGGGGCGTCGCGTCATTCATCGTCACCACTGCGCCTACAAACAGAGTCGCGTTCACGTCATTCCTTTCGTGTGGCACCCCTGTGTGCCCCAGCGCACCCCTACGCAGTTACCCTCGCAAGTGTGCCACAGGGATGCGGCATTGTGCAGCACGAATTTTGATCCGGATCAAACGGGCAATTTCGCGGCGAGCGCCGCGTGACCGAGGCCCGCTCTCCGAGCCTCGCGGGATCCTCATATCTCGGTGACCTAATGTTGGGAATCGCAGCAATGCCGTCGCCGGATCGGGTGCCCAACGCCCGCACGACCTCAGGAGATTTCTCACGATGACCCAGCCAGCTTCGCAGTCGTGGTGGCAACGCCTCAGCACGTCAATGAAATCGTTGATCATCGCGGTGCCTGCGGTGCTCATCATTGCGGCGCTCGCCATCTCGATGTCTCTCGCGAGCCGACCGGTGCCGGTCCCTGTTCCGCAGACCGCGGCGGGGGTTCCCGAGACCGTAGCCGAGAATTCGCACGTGGTCGATGAGGTCGGCGACGATGCTCCCACGCTCGTCGAGTTTCTGGACTTCGAGTGTGAGGCCTGCGGCGCGCTCTACCCCTACATCGAGGATGTGCGCGAGCACTACGACGGCAAGATCAACTATGTCGTCCGCTACTTCCCGCTCGGTGGACACTTCAACTCGATGAACGCGGCCGTCGCCGTTGAGGCCGCCGCTCAGCAGGGCAAGTTCGAGGAGATGTTCCACGAGATGCTGCAGTCGCAGGCCGACTGGGGCGAGAAGCAGACCTCCGAGGCTCCGCGCTTTCGCGGGTACGCAGAGAAGCTCGGCCTCGACATGGCCGCGTACGACGCGGCCATCGCTGACCCGGCGACCGAGGCGCGCGTGCAGGAGGACCTCGATGCCGGCACCGCGCTCGGCGTGACGGGCACCCCCACGTTCTTCCTCGACGGCAAGCAGCTGTCGCTCACCACCCCCGACGATCTGCCCGACGCGATCGACGCGTCGCTCGCGAAGTAGCTGCTTCGGGCGCTGAGACCGCCTGATCCTAGCCGCGAGTTACTCGCCCCGCGGGCGTTGCCGCAGCTTCTTCGTCTCGGATCTGCGCGTCTTCGTGGCCAGGTGTCGACGCTTCGAGCCACGGGTGGGCTTCGTCGCTCGGCGCTTGGGCCCGTCGGGCGCGAGTGCCTCGCGCACCAGGTCGGCGAGCTTCTCGAGCGCAATCTCGCGGTTGCGCAGCTGAGAACGCTGCTCCGACGCGGTCACGGTGATGGCGCCACCGATGAGGCGCTGATCCAGCCGCGTCAGCAACCGCTCGCGCTGCGCGTCTGACAGCGCCGCCGACTCCGCGACGTTCCACGTCAGTTCGACGCGGCTGTCCGACGTGTTGACGTGCTGGCCACCCGGACCCGAGGACCGCGAGAACCGCCACCCCAGTTCCCCGGCGGGGAGGGTGAGCGCGGAAGTGACCTCAAGATCCATGTCTCTAGGTTCGCACGGATTCCAAGCCTCTCACGCTGATCCTGCTCCGGATCAATCGCTCACGGCAGGCTTTCTGGGTCGTAAAGGAACTCGCGCAGCTCTTGCGGGCAACCGCAGGCGTCCGCGAGGCGCGTCGCCCAGACGACGGCGTCGGCCCGCGTCGGCAGATTGAACACCGCGAAGCCACCCGTGATCGGCGGCGCCCCAGGGTAGCCGCCGGGTGTGACCGTGCCGTCGGCACCAATCAGCTCGGGCGCCACGCCCTCGTCGATGCCCGCGCCGAAGACCCAGACGCCAGCGGCCTTGGCCTGCGCCACTACCTTGCGGGACTCTGTGTCTGAGCGCTGCAGCGCCTCGCCCGTGAGCGTCATCGCCGCGGCGGGAAACGAGATGAGAAAGTTCGTCATAATGACGTCATTCTCGCCTCCGGCGACGCGTCACTCAACCCCCTTGCGCGACGGGCTTCGTTGTCGGGCTACGCGTCCCTGGCGCAGCGAAACCCAATGTGCGACATGCCCGTGTCTTCGGTCTGCGGCGAGCGCGCCGCGGGCCGAAAGCGCAGGCAGTAGTCGGGCGAGCACAGGTGCGATCCGCCCTTGAGCACGCGCCGGGTTGGGCCAGCGCCGGCCCCGGTCTCTGTCGCCGCCAGCAGATTCGTGCGCCCGCCCGCATCCGCCCCGATCCGATCGTGCAGAATGTGCCGCGGGGCATAGAAGTCGCTCGTCCACTCCCACACGTTGCCGATCATGTCGAAGAGGCCGTAGCCGTTGGCCGGGTAGGAGCCGACGGGGGCGGTGCCGCCGTCGCCCTGGTTGTCGTAGGGGAACCGCCCGATCCAGGAGTTTGCCTGCGGCACTCCGCCCGGGTACGGCTCGTCGCCCCAGGCGAACTCAGCGCCCTCGCGGCCACCCCGCGCCGCATACTCGTGCTCGGCCTCCGTGGGGAGCCGCGCGCCCGCCCATGCGGCGTACGCCGCGGCGTCCTCGTACGCGATGTGCACCGCCGGATGTTCCGGGCGGTCGCTCGCCGCGGTTCCTGGCCCGAATGGCGCCCGCCAGTAGGCTCCCGGTTGCCACCGCCACCAGTTGCGCCACTCGGCCAGGTTGACCGGGCCGGCCGTCGGCGTGAACACCATGGCCCCCGGCACCAGGTCGGCGGGGTTCGCACCGGGAAAGTCCTGCGGGTCGAGCGGCCGCTCTGCCACGGTGACATACCCCGTGTCATCGACGAATCGCGCATACTCGGCGTTGGTGACCTCGTAGCGGTCGATCCAAAACGGCTCGATCACACGCTCGTGTACCGGGCCCTCATCTGCGTAGAACCGCTCGGACCCCATGCGGGTGGTGCCACCGCTGATCAGCACCATGTCGCGGCCTGGCCGCGCTGCGCTCTTGCTCATGCTCGGGCCTGAACCGTGCGTCTGCCGGTGGCCGGGCGGTGAATCATCCTTGAATCCATGGCTCCAGCGTAGCGGGGTGAGACCATGAATTTGACAGTCAAGTGACTTGTCATGGATCATGACAAGTGGCGTGGCGCAAGTGCTCCACCTCAGGGATGGAATGACCCGTCCCTGGTCCCGGCACCGATGCCGAACCCGAGAGGAATCCTGGTGAGCAGCGAAGCGACAACCCAGACGCACGACGGCAACCCACGCGTACCCCTGGGCGTACGCAATGGCAGCGCGACATTTGTGATCGCCATCGTCGGCGTCTTGACGGCCAACATTGTGCCGCTCGTCATGACAGTGTTCACCGACCGCCTCGGGTTCAGCTTCATCACGGCGGGGCAGATCATCACCTGGAGCCTCGCGGGCTCCGCAATCGTCGGACTCGGTACGGCGCGCTGGGCCGCGGGCGAGCGTCGCAGGCCCATCGGGGCGATTGGCCTCTCAGTCGCTGCCATCGGCTACAGCGCAGCGGCCATCGCGAGCGCCCCCGAGGTCGTCATTGCCGACTTCATCATCGCGGGATTCGGATCCGGAGCCGCGCTGTCGAGCTCCGGAGCGGCCATGGCCGCGATTCGAAACCCCAACCGCGTTTCAGCCGCCTACGGATTCTTCAATCGGGTGCTCGTGATGATCGCCCTCGTCACGCTCCCCCTCATCGGCCTCGCCCAGTTCACCGTGTTCGGCGCACTCGCGATCGCAGCGATCGCTGGCCTGGCGCTCGTGATCTGGCTGCCAAACACTCCCCAGCTCGCGGAGCCAGCCGAGGTCACCATGACGCTCAGCATCGCAGCCCCCAAGCGCATCAAGGTCGCCGGCATCGTTCTGCTGATCATCTTCCCGCTGTGGGGTATGAGCGAGGACTCCGTATTTGCTATGACGGGAGTCATCACCGAGCAGCGCGGGATCACCGAGCAGCAGTTTGGCGCGATCCTCGGCATCGCCTCGGTCGTCGGCGCCATCATCACCGGCATCCTGTTGCTCGTAGGCAACAAGATCGGCCGCGCGCTACCGCTCGCGATTTCGCTCGGCCTCGCGGGCTTGTCGAAGCTGCTCATCGCCTTCAGCACCGACCCCACCACCATTTCGGTGCTGATCGCGTTTGACAACGCCAACTTTGGCGTCGCCATGGTGATGTTCATTGCGACGGGCGCGGGTCTCGACGCCCGCGGCCGCTGGTCGGCACCGCTGACGAGCGCCTACATCGTCGGGTCGAGTTTCGCGCCGCTCTTTGGCGCGTGGCTGGCGGAGACCGCGGGCATCCAAGGATTTGGCATCGTGATCTCGCTCGTGTGCTGGGGCATCGCGATCCCAGCGGTGATGGTCGCCCGCATCTCCACGAAGGCCGAGCGGGCGCTCGTGCGCGCGGCCGAACGCGAAGCCGAATCGCAGGTGTCCATGGAGGAGCGCCCCCGCGATCTGAGCGTCGCGGGCCTCTAGTCGCTAGTCGCTAGTCGCCCTACGTCGCCAGGTCCCGGCGCCGATACCCCGCAAACCCGATCGCGATCAGCAGCGCGGTCACCGCGATGACCCCGAGCAGACCCCACCCGTTCGCGTCGGCCAGGGTGACGTTGGGCACATGCCAGAACGGGCTGATGGCGAGAATCGAGTCCCACAGCTTGAACGTGGGCCCGAGCAGTGTCAGCGCGAACGAGATCAGCACGCCGGCCCATGCCGCAATCGACACAGCCGGGCGCGCGCCCACGACGAGCACCGCGACCGCGATCACGGCCCAGATCGCGGGCACGGTGACGGCGGCTTGCGAGACGGCGTCACCAAACTTCACGCCGACGTTCGCGGTTGAGGCGAGCGCCGCCACCAGCGTCCCCGCAATCATCAGAAACACCGACGACGCGACCAGCGCCAGCAGCACATTGCTGCCGTAATAGCGCGCACGCCCCAGCGCCGTTGCCAGCAACGGTTCGCCCCTCCCCTCCTCCTCTTCGATGCGCACCTTGAGCATGATTTGCGCGCCCGGCACCGACGCGATGATGCCGAGCAGGCTGAAGATGGTGACGAGGAACGCCGAGACGAGGTGATCCGGCGTGGTCGCGCCCGAAGCAAGGATGTGCGCCACCGCGCTATCCGCACCCAGAATGTCCTTGATCGAGGTCGCGAAGAACCCGAACACGAACCCCAGCACCACGAAGGCAATCGTCCAGGTGATGAGAGGTGCACGGTTGAGCCGCAGCGCCAGGCCAAACACCCCCGTGGTCCTGCCGCGCGTGGGTCCCGGCCGCGGGGCGAACGCGCCCTGCCCAAAGTCGCGCCGTGACTGCAACACGAACGCGACCACGAGGGCAGCGACCGTGAACGCGAGGGCGTACCAGAGCGGCCACCAGTGGCTGCCCGAGGCCGGCTTGGTTTCGGTCATCCAGCCGAGCGGATTCGCCCAGATTGTCCAGGATGGTGCGTCAACCGAGTAGGCGAAGCCGCGCAGCAGAAACAGGGTTCCGAGCGTGCCCACCGCGATCGAGTTGGCGGTGCGGGCATCGGATCCCAGCTGCGCAGCTATCGCGGCCACCGCGGCAAACATCCACCCGGTCGCGGTAAACGTCGCCCCCAGCAGCATCGAGGCCTCCCAGCCCCCGCCGCACCACACCGTCACGATCCCGGCGATGCCCCCGGCGAGCACGGAGCCGATGAGCCCCAGACACACCCCGGTGAGCAAGCGGCTCGTGCGCCCGAGCACTCCCGAGGCCAGAAGCTCGGCCTGCCCCGAGTCCTCCTGTGCGCGGGTCGCCCGACTAACCGCAAAGATGGCGCCGAGCGCTGCGAGAAACCCGCCGAGCCCGAGCGAGCGCCACGCGTTAAACCCGTCCGTTGTGCTCAGATCGAACGCGGGCCCGAAGATCAGCCCGATGGCGGGGTTCGCGCCGATCCCCGCCGCCAGCCCCGCACGGTCCTGCGCGGTGGGAAACACCCACGGATAGACCAGCACCGACGAGGTCGACAGCGCAGTCAAGATGAGAATCCAGGGTGCAAATCTTCGACCGTCCTGTTTGACCGTCGCCTTCAGGAGCGGCCCGGTACCGGCAAGGGTCGCGGTCATCGGTCTGCCGATTCATCACCCTCAGCCTCGTAGAGGCTGAGGAACAGGCTTTCGAGCGACGGCGGCTCGACAGTGAGCGAGTCAATTCCGAAGCCGGTCAATCGCGCCATTGCTTCGCCGATTCGAGGTGATTCGACCGTCGCCGTCAGCCGGTTCCCGTCAAGCTGCGCATCGTGCAGCATCGAGAAATCCGCGTGGGCCGGGAGCCGCTGCAGCGTCGCGTGCAGCCGGGAACGGCTGTGACCGCGCAATTCGGCCAGGGTGCCTTCGCGCACGACTCGCCCGTCACGAATGATCGTGACCCGGTCGGCCAGCGACTCCGCCTCGGCGAGGATGTGACTCGAGAGCAGCACCGAGGCTCCGCGATCTTTGGCCTCGCCAATGGCCTCCTGGAACACATTCTCCATGAGGGGGTCGAGCCCGCTGGTCGGTTCGTCAAGAATGAGCAACTCAGCATCAGACGAGAGCGCCGCCACAATCGCAACTTTTTGCCGGTTGCCCTTCGAATACTGGCGGCCGCGCTTGGACGGGTCAAGCTCGAACCGATCGATCAGTTCCTCGCGCCGCCGCTCGTTGAGCCCACCGCGCAGCGCACCGAGCAGATCGATGGCCTCACCGCCCGTCATGCCGGGCCATAGCGACACGTCCCCTGGAACGTAGGCGAGGCGACGATGCAGGCTCACCACGTCGCGCCAGGGGTCACCGCCCAACAGCCGCACACTGCCACTGTCAGGTCGCAGTAACCCCAACAGCACGCGAATCGTGGTCGACTTACCAGCACCGTTGGGTCCCAAGAACCCCTGAACAGTGCCGCGCTCGACCACCAGGTCGAGGCCATCTAGGGCACGATACTTGCCAAAGGACTTTGTCAGGGCCGCTACCTCGACCACTGCGTCGCTGTTCACGCTACTCACGTTGCTCCCTCATCGTCGAGGCGAAATCTGCTTCCGAGCGGCCCCGCGAAGGGGTCACTTCTAGTATCGCGCGAAACTGGCCCGGCGGCTCGACCGTGCAAGTTATGGCATGGTAAGTCTCAGGATCGTTCGCACTTACCGCATCTGGCGCGAGGCACCTCGCCCAATGCTCGGAGGACACACATGGGTAGTTTCGTGGCGTTGGCACGCCGATACTGGGCAGTCACACTTACCCTGACGATCGGGCTGATCGGCCTGGGGCTCGCGGTTTCGGGAGCCGGTGCCGTAGTCCCCTGGATCTTCAGTGCCTACGCGCTCGCGGTGGCGGCTTGGCAGGGCATCAGCATGGTGCGCGACATCTTGCGCGGCCACTGGGGGCTCGACATTCTGGCGATCACCGCCATCATCGCGACTGTCGCGGTCGGCGAGTACATTGCAGCCGTTCTCGTGGTGCTGATGCTCACGGGCGGCGAGGCGCTCGAAAGCTACGCAAACAATCGCGCCAAGCGCGAGCTCGATGCGCTGCTGGCGCGCGCCCCGCAACTCGCGCACCGGATCGAAGGCCAAGCCATTGTCGAGGTGCGGGCAGAGGACGTGCGGCCCGGTGATCTGTTGCTCGTGCGCCCGAGCGAGGTCGTGCCGGTCGACGCCGTGCTGCGCGCTGATGCGGCCTCGGTCGATCAGTCCTCGCTCACCGGCGAGAGCGTGCCGGTCGAGAAAATCGCGGGCGATCCGCTCATGAGCGGCTCGGTCAACGGCCACACCGCGATCGAGGTCGTCGCGACGGCCAGCGCTGCCGACAGCCAGTACCAGCAGATCGTGTCGCTCGTCGCCGAAGCCGCCGCGACCAAGGCTCCGGTCGTGCGTCTGGCCGACCGCTACGCGGTGCCGTTTACGCTGTTCTCCCTCGCCCTCGCGAGCATCGCCTGGTGGGTGTCGGGCGACCCGGTGCGCTTCGCGGAGGTACTCGTGCTCGCGACGCCGTGCCCGCTGCTCATCGCGGCCCCGGTCGCGTTCATCGGCGGCATGAGTCGCGCCGCCCGCAACGGCGTGATCGTCAAGAGCGGCGGGGCGCTCGAAAAACTAGCATCGACCAAGACCGCGGTGTTCGACAAGACCGGCACCCTCACGTACGGCGCCCCGGCGCTCGCGGAGATCCGGCCCGAGGCGGGCTTCTCCGATCGCGAACTACTCACGGCCGTGGCATCGGCCGAGCAGTACTCATCGCACGTGCTCGCGGCCGCGTTCATTGCCGCCGCGCACGAACACGGGCTGCCACTCGCCGAGGCCGACTGGGCGCGCGAGGAGGCGACGAACGGGATCCGGGCACAGATCGAGGGCCGCGAAGTGCTCGTGGGCAAGTTCGCCTTCGTGGCGAGCGCGGCACCGGACGCGACGCGCACCGCCATCGCGCCAGGCCAGCTCGCCGTGTATGTGGCCATCGGCGGTCGCTACGCCGGATCCTTGGTCGCACGCGATCACCTGCGCGAAAACGCGGGCGACACCCTCGCTCGGCTCACGGAACTGGGCGTGCAGCGCACCATGATTCTCACCGGCGATGCGCGCGAGACCGCCGAGCACATCGCCGCCGAGTTGGGCATCACCGAGGTACAGGCCGAGCTGTTGCCGGTCGATAAGGTGCACGCGGTGCGCGACATCACCGAACGCCCGGTAATGATGGTGGGTGACGGCGTGAACGATGCGCCGGTGCTCGCCGCCGCCGACATCGGCATCGCGATGGGGGCGAAGGGCGCGACCGCCGCGAGCGAGTCGGCCGACGTCGTGATTCTCGTCGACGACATCTCGCGCGCGGCCAAGGCCGTCGAGATCGGCCACGACACCGTGCGCATCGCACTGCAGAGCATCTGGCTCGGCATTGCGGTGAGCGTGGGGCTCATGTTTGTCGCCGCGTTTGGCCTAATCCCGGCGACCGCGGGCGCGCTGCTCCAGGAGGTCGTCGACCTCGCGGCCATCCTCAGCGCGCTGCGTGCCATCGGGGGCCGGCGCGACGCACGCCAAGCTGCGCGGGCGCAGCTGCAGCGCGCGCAGGCATCGGGATCGCACTGATCCGGATCGCACTGATCCGGATCACGCCCGTCGCGCTACAGCAGCAGCCAGCCCGCGATCCCGGCCGCTATGACGACGGCCCAAGCGGGAGTGCGCCACCTGTGGAGCGCGACAAAGGCGACAGCAGCGAGCGCCAGCGACAGCGGGCTCGTGATGCCCGAGGTGAACACGGGCGTGTAGAGGGCGGCCGCGAGCAGGCCAACGACGCCGGCGTTCACGCCCGCAAGCACGCGCTGAGCGCGGGGAGCCCGCCTGAGCTGACTCCAAAACGGCAGCGTGCCGACGACGAGGAGCGCCGCGGGCAGAAAGATCGCGAGGAGCGCGATGGCGGCCCCGACCAGGTTGATCCCGGGCGCAGTTGGCTCGTTCCCCGGTGATCCGGCGATTCCGCCCAGGTAGGCAGCGAAGGTGAAGAGCGGGCCGGGCACGGCCTGGGCCGCGCCGTATCCCGCAAGGAACGCGCTCTCGCTCACGAGCCCCGTCTGCACGGTGTCGGCTTCGAGCAGCGGCAGCACGACGTGGCCGCCACCAAATACGAGCGACCCCGCACGCGCAAACACCGTGAACAGGGTGAGCGCGAGGTTTCCGGTCGCGTGCGCGAGCAACGGTAGCACCGTGAGCACGGCCGCGAGGATCGCAGCGTAGGCCCCGAGGCACGCGACCGCGAGCGCGCGCGGCACCCGCACTGCGAACGTGGATGCGGGTACGGGTGCGGGTGCGGGTGCGAGTGACTGTGCAGAGGCCGGTTCCTCGCTCATAATGGGGGTGCGCAGCCAAAAGAAGCCAGCGAATCCCGCCGCAACCATCGCCGCAACCTGCGCGAGAGCGCCGGGCACCAGCAGCACCACGACCAGGCTCAGCACCGCAATCGTCGCGCGCTTTGCGTCGGGTGTGAGGGTCTTGGCCATGCCAAGCACCGCGTGCGCCACCACGGCGACCGCGGCGGCCTTGAGTCCATGGATCCATCCGGCTTCAGACACATCGCCGAGCGCGGTGACGCCCCACGCGAACGCCACGAGCAACAGCGCCGAGGGCAGGGTAAACGCGGTCCAGGCCGCGACCAAACCGGCGAGCCCGGCGCGCTGCAGCCCCAGCGCCATGCCCACCTGGCTCGACGCGGGGCCGGGAAGAAACTGGCACAGCGCCATCAGGTCCGCATATGCGGCATCGTCGAGCCATTTGCGGCGCTCGACAAACGCTTCCCTGAAGTATCCGAGGTGGGCGACCGGGCCACCAAAGGCCGTCAGCCCGAGCTTCAGAAAGGCCCAGAACACCTCAGCGACCGTACCCGGGTGCCTCCCATGCTCGTGCGGAGGCGCGTTGACCGGGCTCATTCTGCCCATTCTCGCGGGTAGGCGCAGGCAGGGACAAGGGGGCGATGGTGAACATTTGGGGAACCGTGATCGCTGGTTTGGGACAGCCGCGATCCGGAACCGCTGTGACTGGCCCCGCGGGCGCTTGCTCAGTGGGCAATTTGCGCCGCTAGTGTTTGCGCAGCACCCACGCCTGGGTCGAGCGCAGGGAGTCGCGCAGCGTGCGATGGTTACGCCATTCGCGCCAGGTGAGCACCACGATTGCGGCATCGAGCACGGTGAGCGCGATGATGAACGGCGAAGGTGCGACGACTATTTCATAGATTTGATAGCCGAGAAAGAGGAGTAGCGCGGCAATCGCCCAGGGATAAACGCGCCTCGAACCGACGACGAGCGCCACCACGATCGCCAGCTTCACAACGCCGTGCAGCAGCATATACAGGCTCAGGAAGGTCGCCGATTGACCGTGCAGGTGGGCGGCACCGTGCAGCAGGAGGTTTGCGAGCAAGTCATCGGGGTCTTCCGCGAGTTCTTTCGCGGTGATCGCGTGGGCGGTGTGAAGGAGCTGCTGGGGCGGCAGCACCAACAACACCGTGCCGCCGATGAGTTCGACTAGCCCGTCGAGTCCCTTGAGAAACACCCCGACCAGGAACACGAGGTCCATGATGCGCGCGCGCAGCGGAATAGACGCTGCGTGTGCGAGAGCTGCGGAGCCATCGCCCGTCGGGTGTGCCACCTGCTCACCGTAACACTCGAGCGCACGAAAGAGGGTCCATGATTCTCACGTCGCTGCGACGAGCTAATGCCGCGGGTTAGCTCGCGCTAGGTGCATCGCTGGATGTCTCGCCGAGTGTCTCGCTGAGCGGAGTGGGGCAGCGCAGATGAGTCGGCTTGCCGGGCCCACCGCGCGCTACCGAGTGGTCCTTCATCGGTTCGCTGCAGACCGGGCATTTGGGATTTGCGGGCGGCACGTAGGCCGGCTCGTTCGGATCTCCCAATTGAGCGGCCCCCTCGAACTGGTACAGGAGCCGACGCACAGCGTTACCAAAGCCCGGCAGTCCGTCCCAGCGAGTCTCATGCCACAGTCGTCTTTTTCGTTCGCGCACAAACGAAATCCTAACACATCTTGTTTGTGCACTAACGAGATAGCATGGAGGGCATGGACGCCCTTCCCGAGGATCTACTCGAGCTCGACCAGCAGGTCTGCTTCGCGCTCGCAGTAGCGAGCCGCAGCGTGATCGGCGCGTACCGCCCGATCCTCGAACCGCTCGGCCTCACTCACCCGCAGTACCTGGTGATGCTCGCGCTCTGGGGCAATGCCCCGCTGCGCTTTGGCGAGATTGCCAAGATGCTGCACTTCGACCGCGCGTCCCTGTCGCCCCTCGTGAAGCGACTCGAGCACGCGGGGCTGATCGAGCGCGTGCCCGTTGAGGGCGACGAGCGCACGTTCGCGCTCATTACCACCGAGGCCGGTCAGGCGCTGCGCGAGCAGGCGCTGTCAGTGCCGCCCGCGGTCATCAAGCGCCTCGGGCTCCCCCTTGAGCGACTTGTCGCGCTGCGCAATGAACTCTCGACCGTGATCGCCGCGGTCGGGCCCGTGCAGGCCTAGCGCGGGGCAGCCAAACGCCCGCGCCCGTTACTACACGACTATCCATGCGCAAACAGGTTGGGCAACTTCGCATGGGGCAGGGTAGCCCGAGGCGTTATTTCGCACGCCCACGAGCTGCGACTACGCTCATTTACTGCCAGCAATCTTCGACAGGTGATATTTTCCAGCCCGAACTCTACTGAGACCGCTGACCCGACGATTTTCACCACAGCTGCGTTTCCGTCGCGCTGCACCGCGCCTGATGGCTTTGTCCTCACCCTGCGCCGTTCCCGACAGCACCGGCGACGCCCGTGGCCCCGATACTCCAGTGTTCATTTCTGAATGACACGAACCGAACTACAACAATCTGACGTTGGCTGAATGAATCCGGCGCAGTATTGCATCGATTCAGCGGTCGACGCAATGCAGCAAGGGCAATGCGCCCGCCACAGAATGGATTCCCGTTGACTTCTCCTTCTCCGCACACCGTGCGTTCGAGACAAAGCTCAAGTACTGAGCCCGCGCCCGAGACCAGCGCCGGCGCTCCTGTAGCAACCGGCCGCAACATCGACTGGCACGTTGCGGGCTGGAGCATCGGAATCCTCGCGGCATTCGTCATCGCGGCACTGGTGGTCCCAGACGTCGTCGCTGAGGGTGTCAACGTGGGCTTCACCAAGGCCGCTGCTTGGTTCGGGCTCTACTGGCAGTACCTACTCCTCTTCACGTTCTTTGTGGCCGTCGCCCTCATCTTCACTCCCTGGGCCAAGGCCCGCCTCGGCGGCCTCAAGTCGCCCGAGTACAGCCGCTTCAAGTGGGTGGCGATGATCATGACCACGCTGCTCGCCGGCGGCGGCGTGTTCTGGGCGGCCGCCGAGCCGCTCTACCACTACATGTCGGTGCCCCCGTTCTTCGAGGATGTTGAGCAGGGTTCGATGGAGGGCGTCTTTGCTGCCCTCGCCGCAAGCTTCGTCGACTGGGGCTTCTTGGCCTGGGCCATTCTCGGGTCGCTGGGCGCGATCGTCATGATGATCGCTGCCGAAAAGGGGCTTCCCATGCGCCCCCGCAGCTTGCTGTACCCGATTCTCGGCAAGAAGGCGGCAACGAGCCGGATCGGCGCCTTCGTTGATGTCGTGTGCATCATCTCGGTGGCAGCCGGCACGGTGGGGCCCATCGGGTTCCTCGGGCTGCAGATCTCATACGGGCTCAACTTCCTCTTCGGCATCCCGGACGTCTACTGGGTACAGCTCATCATCATTGCTGTGCTTACTGCGGTCGCCGGCGTGAGCGTATTCTCTGGCATCAACAAGGGCATCCAGTTCCTGAGCCGGGTCAACGTTTGGATGGCGCTCGGCCTGATGGCCCTCGTGCTTGTACTCGGCTCAGCCTGGTACGTGATTGAGGGCCTGGTCGGCGGGTTTGGCCTGTACATCGCAAACTTTGTGCCAATGTCCCTATACCAGGGCGACAGCGCATGGCTCGCGAGCTGGACGGTCTTCTTCTTTGGCTGGTTCCTCGGCTATGCCCCGCTCATGGCGATCTTTGTCGCCCGCATCTCGCGCGGCCGCACGGCCCGCGACCTGCTGCTCGGCACCGCCGTACTGCCCCCGATTGCGACCGCGGTCTGGTTCAGCGTGCTGGGCGGCACGGGCATCTACCTGGACCAGCAGAATCCCGGATCGATCACGGGTGCGCTCGCTGAGGCCGGGCTACCGGCCGCCATCATGGCCATCACCTCGGAGCTCCCGATGTCGGTGTTCCTCGCCATTACGTTCCTGGTACTCACGATGACGTTTGTCGCGACGACGACCGACTCCATGTCGTTCGCGATCTCGCAGTCCTGCGTAAAGGACGATGCCCCGTCGCCGAAGCTGCGACTCACCTGGGCCATCCTGCTCGGCGCAGCCGCAGCCGTGCTGATCTCGATCGGCGACGGCGGCATCGGCGCACTCCAGTCAGCGATCGTAATCACAGCCGTACCTGTCGGATTCGTGATGCTGCCGTCGCTCTTCGGCGCTCCCCTCATGCTGCGCAAGCTGGCCATTGAGCAGGGCATCGTCGGTCCACGCAAGAACGTGACGGCTGACGCGGAGTAACGACCCCCAAGAAACGACGTGATGGCCGTCGGCAGCGCATGCTGCCGACGGCCATCACGTTTTTGGTGAGCGAGTTAAGGGCAGCGCCAACAGATCAAAGATTCCCAGGATCACGCAGACGGCAAGGTGGCCACCCTCCGGCCGGTCCTGATGGTGGCGAGCAGTGAGGTCACAAACGGGAGCGCCACGATGCACATCAGCGCACAAGAATCGATTGATCGACCTTGGTGAGGCCGAGCACGAGCAGCGTGATGGCAACGGCGATCACGCCGTCGGAGAATGCTTCGATTCGACCCGGCGGGAGCGTTTCGCTTCGAGTCATAGTGAGAGCCTCACACGCTCAGTTTACGAGCGCCCACCCGTTGGCCACCATGCCCCTTTTATACGATGCGAGGCCCACCATTCAGCACCATAAAACAACAAAGGCCTGATTGGATGAATATCCAATCAGGCCTAACTGTCGGGTTGACAGGATTTGAACCTGCGACCCCTTGACCCCCAGTCAAGTGCGCTACCAAGCTGCGCCACAACCCGTTGTTCCCAAGTGGCGAACCGCTCGAGGCAACCCTTTTATATTACCCACGTCTGGCGCAGAGACGAAATCGAGCCCACCCGGCGAGTCGGACAGGGCCTAGAAGTCCGACCGCTCACCCCTCCTGCTGGTCGCCAACCATCGCTTCGGGCCCAAAACGGAATCGTCGACCGCGCACCGAATCCACGCGAATCCGCACAAACGTCGGCTTGACGGTTGACACCATCGGCGCAAGTGGCAATTGTTCGACGGCCGCAAGCTCTGCGTCACCAGTCACCACTTCAGCCCGCCCGTGCACGACGACACTCCACCCCCGCTCGGCGTTGAAGCGGTCCACCTCGAGCGCCACCGAGTTATTGATGGTGAGCCCCGAGAGTTTGCTGCCCGCGGCTGTGCGAAACACCAGCGAGGCATCATCAACCACAAAGTTCAATGGCACGATGTCTACGACGTCACCGACGTGCGTCACGAGCCGCCCCACACTCTCCAAGCTCAGCAGCTTCCAGCATTCCTCTTCGGTGAGCACAATGACAGGTACTTCGTTGCGGTCCATGCCCTCATTCTCACCCAAACGCCGCGCGCCCGCTACGCTGAAAGCATGAGCGACCTCCGAAACTCCGGCGATGAATGGTTGACCGCCGCAGACGGCGGTCGTTATTGGGGCCGCTTTGGAGCGGCAGGCCTAC
The DNA here is from genome assembly GCF_000350525.1 of Leucobacter salsicius M1-8. Classification (GTDB taxonomy): domain Bacteria; phylum Actinomycetota; class Actinomycetes; order Actinomycetales; family Microbacteriaceae; genus Leucobacter; species Leucobacter salsicius. The sequence continues at coordinate 29,482 of NZ_AOCN01000008.1, forward strand.
TCGCGGTCGACCACGCGCGAGACGAGGGTCGCGGCGCAATTCTGCTGCAGCACCGCGTGACTTGGAGCGACCACGGCGACACCTGGGGCATCCCCGGCGGCGCACGCCACGAGGGCGAACCACCCATCGACGCGGCAATCAGGGAATCCCAGGAGGAGGCGGGCGTGCCTGACAACTGCCTGCGTCCCCGCTTCACGCACGTTCTCGACCGCGGCGGCTGGGCGTACACCACGCTCATCGCCGAGGTCACCACGCCCTTTGAGCCCGAGATCACCGACGCCGAGAGCCACGCCCTCGCCTGGGTGCCCATCCACGAGGTGACCAACCTGCCGCTTCATCCCGCATTCGCGGTGAGCTGGGAGATCTTGAAACCGCTCCTCGCAGCAGCACCCGCGGTCATCGTTGACGCGGCAAACGTCATCGGCAGCGTCCCCGACGGCTGGTGGAAGGATCGTCGCGGGGCCGCCGAGAAGCTCCGCGACCGGCTAGACCTTTTGGCTGCGTCGCCGCGCGGCCTGCGCTCGGGGTTTGTCGGCGTACCCGAGGCTCGCGTGCCGGGCCTCGACCGCGTGTTCCCCGACTGGATCATGGTCACCGAGGGCGTCGCCCGCGGCATTGCGCAGGGCGAGCATGTACGGATCGTTGATGCCGATGTGCTGGGCGACGACACGATCGTCACCGAGACCGACGCACGAGCCGCCCTCGGGGCCCTCGTCGCGGTCACCACAAGCGATGCTGAGCTGAAGGTGCGCGTGGGAGCCGCGGGAGCCGCGAGCATCCATGGCGCGCAGACGCTGCTGCGCATCCTTCCTCAGCTCACTCCGTAGTGGGCACTACTCCCCCGCTAACTTCGTAACCAGCACGCCGTCCTCGTCACACCACACGAAGGCACCGGGTTCGAACCGGACCCCGGCGAATTCGACCGGCACATCGAGCGAACCCGCACCAGTCTTAGTCGACTTTGCGGGGTTTGACCCCAGTGCCTTTACCCCGAGCGGGAGGGTTCCGATCGCTACGCGGTCACGAATCGCGCCGTTGACAACCAGCCCAGACCAGCCGTTGTCGGCAGCGAATCCAGCAATCATGTCGCCGACGAGAGCCGTCTCGAGCGAGCCCGAACCGTCGATGACGAGGACTGCGCCTTCACCCGGGGTCTGGAGCACTTCTTTGACCAGTGCATTGTCTTGGAAGCAGCGCACGGTGCGTACCGGGCCCGAGAATCCAGTGACACCTCCAATGTCCTGCAGCTGCAGGGCGAGCGATTGCAGCTCGTGCCCACGCTCATCGTAGAGATCGGCGGTGCTGATTTCGGCCATTACAGGTTCTCTCCTCTCCCGCGCCGCAGCTTTGCGGCGGGACAGCCCCCACGCTACCCGTTGCCGCCGACAATCGGGTACTCGATTAAGCGTGCACTGCAACACTCCGCAAGATGTACAAACGTACATGTACACATGTACACTAGACCTAGCGCGCTCACACTGGGCTGCCGCTCGCCCATACCCAAAGACAGCGCACCGTCTCAACACACCACGTCAGGAGCCACAGTGAATGCCACACCTGTTCGCACCACCCCTCGGCGTCGTGACCCCGAGGCCCGCCGCCGTGAGATTCTCGTCGCCGCGAGCGAGCTCGTGGTCGAGAACGGCGCAGCGAGCCTCACCCACCGCGCCGTCGCCGCGCGCGCAGGGGTTCCGCTTGGATCCACCACTCAGCATTTCGCGTCAATCGACGATATTCGAGAGGCGGCTCTGCAGCTGCTCGCCGACGAGATCGATGAATCTCTCGCGCGCATGGAGCTGTACATCGATCACGTGCGCGAAAACCTCGACCCTCTCATTGACGAGTTCTGCCACTTCCTCAGCGATCCACGCGCTATCAACGCCGACATTGCGCTCATGACCACGGGCACCACCGATCCGCACTTGCGTGCGCTTGCCCTGCGTTGGACGGACAGGCTCATCGAGCTGCTCTCACGCACGCTCGGTACAGCACGTGCCACCGCGATCGCGACCTATTACGACGGCGTCACGATTCACGCGGGCCTCCATGAGCAGCCCCTCGATCGCGAAACGATCAAGCGCACGGTGCAAGCCCTGATGGCTATGCCGGATCCGGCCCCCTAGCCAAGTTTCTCCCCGCAGTCCCCAATTCGCTGATTCGAAAGGCCCTAAGGCACATGTCCTCCGCCAACATCCAATCGCTCTCGCGCACTCGCCGCTGGGCCGCCGTCGCGGTCCTCACGGCGAGCCTGCTCGTGATCATGATGGACATGACGATCCTCAACATCGCGCTGCCCGAAATGGCCGCCGAGTTGCACCCCGACTCGGACCAGCAGCTGTGGATCATCGACGTGTATTCACTCGTGCTCGCGGGCCTGCTCGTGCCGTTCGCCGCGATCGCGGACCGCTGGGGCCGCAAGCGCATGCTGCTGCTGGGCTACCTCATCTTTGGTGCGGCGTCGCTGCTGATTCTGTGGGCGCCGACCGCCGACGCGGTTATCGGTGTGCGAGCGATTCTCGGCGTGGGCGGCGCAATGATCATGCCCACGACGCTGTCGCTCATTCGTGTGATCTTCACCGACCCAAAGGAGCGCGCCACCGCGCTGTCGATCTGGGCGGCTGTGTCAGGCCTGGGCGCCGCCATTGGGCCGCTGCTCGGCGGGTTCCTGCTTGAGCATTTCTCGTGGCACGCGGCCTTCCTCGTCAACGTACCCCTCATGATTGTTGCGTTCATCGCGGGTGTGCTGTTGCTGCCCGAGTCACGCGTCAAGAACCCCGGGCGCCTCGACTACCTCGCGGCGGTGCTCGCGCTCGTGGGCATGACGCTCACCATCTGGGCTATCAAGATGTTCGGCAAGACCGCCAGCCTCACCGCCATCGATGCGTGGATCGCGCTACTCGCGGGCCTCGCGCTACTCGCCTGGTTCGGCGCACGCTCGGTGCGCAGCAAGAACCCGCTGCTCGACCTGCAGCTGTTCCGCAGCCGAGTGTTTTCTGCCGGCATCATTGCGGCCCTCGGCTCGATGTTCGCTATGGCTGCGGCGATGCTGCTGCTCGCACAGTGGCTGCAGCTCGTCAACGGCGCGTCCCCCATCGAGGCCGGTCTGCAGATGCTGCCCATCGCGATCACGAGCGCGCTCGCCTCGCTCGCCGCCCCCGCGGCCGCTCGCAAGATCGGCACACGCGCCGTGCTCGCGGGCGGCATCGCCATCGCGGGTCTCGGCATGCTGATCCTCGGCATCTCCCCCGGCGGCCTCGACATCGGCGTGATCTTCCTCGCGCTCGCCCTCATCGGCGTCGGCATGGGGTCGCTTGCCATCGGCTCCGCCATGATCATGATGGGCTCCCCCGAAGAGAAGGCTGGCAGCGCGGGCGCCCTCGAAGAGACTTCGTACGAGCTGGGTGCCGTGCTCGGCGTCGCGATCCTCGGCAGTATCTCAGCACTGATCTACCGGGCCGAGCTCACACTCAGCCCCGCGATCAAGCCCCTCACGGACAAGCTCTCCTGGCAGGCACACGAGTCGCTGGGAGCTGCGGTCGCAATTGCTGAAGACGCGAAGCTGCCGGATCTCGCCCGCGCCGCGGGCGATGCCTTCACCCATTCGCTGCAGATCACGGGCATCACCGGCGGCCTGATCATGTTTGTGGCCGGCGCCGCGGTGTTCATCATGACCCCGAAGGGCACCGATATCTCGGCTGCCCAGCACTAGGAGTACCGGCTAGCGACGGTACCTAGGTACGACGGCATCGGGCAGGGGTTGGTACCCTCGCCCGATGCCGTTCTTCGTTGGGGTGCGTAGCGTTGAAGACATCACCGACAGCGGCTACTCGCCGCGCGACAGAAAGGTTCGCACCATGCACGCGACCGCCCAGCACTTTACTGCCATGCAACCCGAGACCCCAACGAACCCCGCTGCTCCTACGAACCCCGATACCACTCGGGGGTTCGCAATCACCAGCTTCGTGCTCGGCATCGCCTCTGTGGTGAGCGGCTGGACCTTCTTCGTTCCCGTCGCTGGGCTCGTCTTCGGCATCATTGCGCTGCGCCGTCAGACGACTGAACGCACCCTCGCGCTGTGGGGCGTGTGGCTGAACGCCGCGATGCTCGCCCTAACCGCCCTCGCGGTAGTGTTCTTCGTCATCGTGGTGTCACTCGGCTTGTTCGCGCTGCCGTTCGCGGTCTAGGAGCAGGCCCTCGGGCGGGCGGGGCCGGTACACCCAGGTCACCATCACCACTGAGATGATCATCAGCAGGAACCACGCGATGAGCTTCTGTGGGGACACCATCTCCCAGCCGCCCTCCTGGTGCGGGTAGAGCCACGCCCCCGCCCAGGTGCCGATGTTCTCGGCGAGCCAGATGAACAGCGCCACCCCGCCAAACACCACCAGCACCGGAACCTTCAATGTCACCCGCCAAATGCGGAAGTACATGATGGTGCGCCCCCACAGCACGAGCACCAGCGCGAGCAGTAGCCACCGCAGGTCGACCATGAAGTGGTGGGCAAAGAAGTTCAGGTAGATCGCGGTCGCCACGATGGTGGTCATCCAGATCGGCGGGTACCGCGTAAACCGCAGCGAGTGCAGCCGATACACGCGCACCATGTACGAGCCGACCGCGGCGTACATGAACCCGCTGAAGAGGGGCACGGCCCCGATCCGGAGCACGCCCTCGGCTTCGTAGGCCCAGGACCCCACGTCAGTTTTGAAGAGTTCCATCGCGGTGCCGGTGATATGAAACAGCACGATCACCCACAGCTCACGCCCGCTCTCAAGCTTGAATGCGAGCATGCCGATCTGAATCAGGATCGCGGCGATCGTGAGCGCATCGTTGCGAGCGAGCAGAGCATCGTCTGGATACCACAGCCGCGCGGCCACGATGACGACGAGTAGCAGGGCACCAAACACACACGCCCACGCCTGCTTAAGCACAAACACCGCACACTCGATGAGCCAAGCCCGTGGGCCCGTCGCGGGCCTGCCCGCGAGCACGCGGTTCGCGGCCCGGTCAATTGCGAGTTCGAGCCGGGTGAACTGACGGTCCTCTGCAGTCATCTCTCGAGATTAGTGGAAGCTACATGAGTGACGTCCCAGACGCCTGGCGCGACGCACCGAACTGCCCGTACTCCGCAGTCACCTGGCCACGAATGCACCACAGTGTGATGAAGCCCACGGCAATCACGACGAAGTTTCCCAGCCCAGCAATTGCGCTAAGTGGGCTCGCTGTCGGATACGCGGACAGGAGAAAGATACTGGGATCGGTAGTCGCATGGAGCAGGATCGGCCAGATGAGCCGGCCAGTAACGCGGAGCGTCAGGTACATACAGACGCCAAACGCGAAGGTATACAGGAGCTGTATCCCCGTTACCAACACCGACTGGCCGCTGATCAGGTTGCTGGCATGCAGTAGCGAGAACAAGGTTGCTGAGGCGAGGGCGACAATGAATTCTCGGTAGCCCGCTCGCCTCATCAGTTGAACTACAAGTCCCCGGGTGAGGAGTTCCTCCGCGAGACCGATCGCCAGCCCGGCACACAGCCAGGCTAAGACGGTCGCTCCCCCAGCAGCGCCATAGTCAACGCTCATCATGCGCAGCACATTGAACAGCAGTACGGCGCCTACCGCGATCCACATCCAGCCCCGTGCAGCCAATCGGTGCTTGCCGAAGAGCACTCCGAGCCACCCGAGAGATCCTGAGAACACGAGAAGCAGGGTCGATCCGAGCAAGACCGGCAACAGTACGGTCACAACGATGTAACCGGGGCTGTCGACGTCAAGGCCCTCAAGTAGCGGGGCAAACAGGAGCGATCCGGCTTGATACAGCACGAGGTAGACGACAGCGAGCAGAATCGCTCGCCACCAGCCTCCCCGTCCCCAGAATCGCTGCCACCGGTTGGGCGTTCTCGGAGCGTCCACGCTCTCATCCTTTCCTGCTTCACCAGTCCCATAGGTGTTCCTGGCAGGGCCAGCACCAGTTGCCGGCGCCTGGTGTAAATCTACGGGCATGCGCCCAGTGCCTGTGACCGACGCTGCGGCGAGTTGCCCACAATCTGGATCGCGGCAGCATTGACCGAAATGGCATCGACACCGAACACAACGGCGCCCCGCCCAGAACCTGAGGTTCTGGGCGGGGCGCCGTGGATTGATCCGGATCGCAGGCCGCGGCGGCACGCGATCGAGACCGGCAATCTGGCCCGGTTACGCGCGCGGGCGACGCTCGCGGATACGCATGTTCAGCACGATGGGCGAACCCTCGAAGCCGTAGTTCTCGCGCAAGCGACGCTGGATGAAGCGGCGGTACTGCGGGTCGAGGAACCCGGTCGTGAACAGCACGAACGTGGGCGGACGGTTCTGCACCTGCGTGCCGAACAGGATGCGGGGCTGCTTGCCACCGCGCAGCGGGTGCGGGTGCTCCTGCACGAGCTCGGCCACAAAGGCGTTGAACTTGGCGGTGGGGATACGGGTATCCCACGACTCGAGTGCGGTCTCGAGCGCTGGCACGAGCTTCTCGAGGTGGCGACCGGTGCGCGCCGAAATGTTGACGCGGGGCGCCCACTCCACGTGCGAGAGATCCTTCTCAATCTCGCGCTCGAGGTATCGGCGGCGGTCGTCGTCGAGCAGATCCCACTTGTTGAACGCGAGCACGAGCGCGCGGCCCGACTCGAGCACCAGGTCAATGATGCGCAGGTCCTGGTCGCTGATCTCCTGCGTCACGTCGATCAGCACGACGGCAACCTCGGCCTTTTCGAGGGCCGCGGTGGTGCGCAGTGAGGCGTAGAAGTCGGCGCCCTTGTGCATGTGCACGCGGCGGCGGATACCGGCGGTGTCCACGAAGGTCCATACGCGACCGGCGATTTCGACCTGCTCGTCAACGGGGTCACGGGTGGTGCCCGCGAGCTCGTTCACGACCGCGCGCTCTTCGCCCGCAGCCTTGTTGAGCAGGCTCGACTTGCCCACGTTGGGGCGACCAAGCAGCGCGACGCGGCGCGGGCCGGCCAGACGCGGCTGGGCCACTGCCGACTCCTCGGGCAGCGCAGCGATGACCTCGTCAAGGAGGTCGGCAACGCCGCGACCGTGCAGAGCAGAGACGGGCTTCGGCTCGCCGAGACCCAGCGACCACAGCTGTGCGGCCTCGGGCTCGAGCACAACATCGTCCACCTTGTTGGCGACGAGGAAGACGGGCTTCTTCGTGCGGCGCAGCAGCTGTACGACGTGCTCGTCGGTAGCCGTGGGGCCCACTCGCGAGTCGACCACAAACATGACGACGTCGCACAGCTCGATTGCGACCTCGGCCTGCAAGGCCACCGACGCGTCGATGCCCTTGGCGTCGGGCTCCCATCCGCCGGTGTCGACGAGCGTGAAGAACTTGTCGTTCCAGTCGGCGCGGTAGCTCACGCGGTCGCGCGTGACGCCCGGCTTGTCCTCCACGACGGCCTCGCGGCGGCCGAGGATACGGTTGACGAGCGCCGACTTGCCCACGTTAGGGCGGCCGACGATCGCAACAACGGGAAGCGTCTCAGAGGCCTGCTCCTTGAAGCCCAGAAACTCACCGTCTTCGCTGATGAGCGCGACGTCGTCGTCCTCAAGCGAGAACTGATCGAGGTTCGAGCGCATGGCGCGCAGCCGCTCAGCGTCGGTGACCTCGCCGTAGAACGCGTCGCCGTCGTCATCCATGTCGGCGAACTCGGTACCGTCGATGATTTCTTCGGCCAGCACGCCCGAAGCGTCAAACACTTCGGTCTCGGGCACGTCGGCGTAGTCGCCGTCGTTTCGTTGGGTCGTCATTATTCGCTCTTTCCCGCGGGCACACGCGCCGCTTCTACGATGTCGATGACAGCCTGCACCGACTGTTCGAAGTTCAGATCACTCGTGTCCACGAGCGTGACCCCGGGTGCGGGGTTAAAAAAGTCGACCACGAGCGCGTCTTTCGCGTCGCGCGCGGCGATGTCGGCGAGCACCTGCTCGTGCGACATTCCCGCGAGCTCCCCGGCCCGACGTGAGGCACGGGCATCGGCAGACGCTGTCATCAGGATGCGCACGGGGGCGTCCGGGGCGACCACGGTCGTAATGTCGCGGCCCTCGATGACAACCCCGGGCAGACCCGAGGAAGCAACCAGCTCGCGGAACATCGCGTTGAGGCGCGCACGCACCACCGGATGCTTAGACACCCGGCTCACCTGCCCGCTCACGGCATGGTCGCGAATGGCCGCGGTCGCATCAATCGGATCGGTGCCCGCAAGCCCAACGGTTACCCGCTGCTCACCGCGCATCGTGATGGCGTACGCCCATGCATCCATTACGTTCAGCACGGCGGCCTCAGAGTCGAGGTCGATGCCCGCCTGCAGCGAGATCCACGCGAGCGCACGATACGCTGCACCGGTATCGAGAATGCCGAAGCCCAGTCGGTCGGCCGCTGCGCGCGAGACGCTCGACTTGCCGCTGCCTGCCGGGCCATCGATAGCCACGAGGATGGGGTCGACGGCTGCCCCCTGTTCGGGTGCAGTGTTCGTCACGGCGCCTGTCACAGCGTCCTCCATCCTCGTTCAACCAAATCCGAAACCGCGCGCTCCGCCACTTCGGGCAGCACGGCAATCTCGGCAAAACCAATTTGCGCCCCAGGCGAATGCTCTAGGCGCAAGTCTTCCATGTTAATACCCAGTTCTCCGAGTTCGGTGAGCAGCCGCGCCAACTGGCCCGGCCGATCATCGATGAGCACCGTGATCGCGGTGAATCGTTCGGCAGATCCGTGCTTGCCGGGAATCCTCGCGACGCCCGTGTTTCCCGCTGCGAGCAGATCTGCGATGCGGCGCTTGGCACCGGGCTGATCCGGATCGCGCAGTGCCTCAGCGAACTCGGCCATATCGGCGGCAAACGCCTCCAGCAACTCGACGACCGGGCCGCGATTGGCCCCCAGGATCTGCACCCACAGCTCCGGGTCGCTGGCCGCGATGCGAGTCGTGTCGCGCAGGCCGCCACCAGCCAGACCGATTGCCTGCTCGCTCGCCTGCGTGAGGCGGGCGGCCGTGAGGCTCGATACGACCTGGGGCAGGTGCGAGACGAGCCCGACCGAGCGGTCGTGTTCCTCGGGTGTCATCTCGAGCAGCACGGCCCCGAGATCGAGGGCGACCGCTTCGACGAGCGCGAGGGCCGCCGCGGGGGTCTCACTGTCTCGGCAGACCACCCAGGGGCGAGCAACGAACAGGTCGGCGCGCGCCATGATGGCGCCGCCCCGCTCGCGGCCCGCCATCGGATGCGACCCCACATAGTTGGTGAGATCGATGCCGCGGCGCTTCAGCTCGAGAAACGGGGAGAGCTTAACGCTTGCGACGTCGGTGATGACGGAGCTGGGAAACCGCGCCAGCGCCGCCTCGACGACGTCTGCCGTCACATCGGGCGGCGTCGCGATGACCACGAGCGCGGGCTCGGGGTCATCGCTCGCGCGCACGCGACCGGCACCGTAGTCTGCGGCGAGCGCAACGGTGGTCGGCGAGAGGTCCTCGAGGGTGACGTCAACGCCACGCTCGCGCAACCCCAGGCCTACGCTCGCGCCCAGCAGGCCCGAGCCGATGATGTGAACGGTGCCCGCGGTGCGGGCGGTCAGTGGTGCTTCGGTCATCGCGACCCGCCACGGGGGCCGCGGTTGTCCTGGCCGCGGTCGTTGTTGCGGTCGTTGCCCCGATCGTTGTTGCGGTCGTTGCCCCGATCGTTGTTGCGGTCGTTGCCCCGATCGTTGTTGCGATCGTAGCCACGGTCGTTGTTGCGATCGGCACCACGGCTGTTGCCGCCGCGCTCCCCGCCGAAGCCGCCGCGGCGATCGTCGCGCTCGGTACGCTCGTGGTCGCGGCCACCACGCTGGGGCTTGTGGCCCGCGTTGCCGCGGCTGTAGCCGGCGCCTGATCCGCCCCGCGCCGAGTCACCGCGACCGAAGTCGGGGCGACCGTTGCGGCCCTGTGCGCCACGGTCGTTCGAGTACCCGCCGCGCTCAGCGCGCTCGCCACCGTAGTTGCGATCGCCACGGTCGTTGCGATCGTTGCGGCTACCAAAGTTGCGGTCGTTACCGCGATCGTTTGAGTACCCACCACGCTCTGCGCGAGCGCCACCGTGACTACGATCGCTGCGATCGCTGCGATCGTTGCGATCGTTGCGATCGTTACGGTCGTTACGGTCGTTGCGTCCGCTAAAGTTGCGGTCGTTGCCACGATCGTTGCGGTCGTAGCTCCGGCTGGGGCGGTCGTTGCGGTCACCCTGGGGGCGATCGTAACGGGGACGCTCATTGCGATCGCTACGCTCTCCGCGGTCCGCACGCTCAGCGCGGTCGGACCAGACCCGTGCCTTACCAGTGCCGCCGCTAAAGCCGGCGCGGTTGTTCCAATCGGAGCGCTCGCTCCGGTCGAACCCGCCGCGCTGCTCGCCGCTGCGGCCGCCACGGTTATCGCGGTTATCGCGGTTATCACGGTTATCACGGTTATCGCGGTTATCGCGGTTATCGCGGTCGAACCCACCGCGACCAGCATCACGCGCACCACGGTTGTCGCGGTCGAACCCGCCGCGTCCCTGGTCTGCGCGACCAGCGCCGCGATCCGAACCGTAGCCTGCACCTCGGCTGGCACCACGGTCGCTGCCGCGGTCTGCACCGTAGCCTGAACCGCGGCTCGCGCCACGATCAGCGTCACGGCCGGCTCCGCGCTCGTAGCTCGCGCGACGCTCGTCGCCCACCGCATCGCTGCGGCTCTGCCACTGCCCGGCATCCTCTGCCGAACGACGGCCGTGCGGGTTGCCGCGCGCGGCGACGCCGCGCATGCCGCGTGCACCCTTGCCGTCGCCGGGGCGACCGGCCGTGATCTCGTCGCGACGCTTTACCGCGCCGCGCCCGCCCTTTGCACCAGCGTTCTTCACCCGAGAGCTCTTCGCCCAGCCCTTACGGCTCTGCTTGCCTCCCTCGGCACCTGCCTCAGCACCCTCTTCGCGGGGAGCCTCCCCCGTGGCAGAGAGCAGAGCTCCGCGCTCACCGGCAGACAGCTCACGCATCTCGCCGATGCCGAGCGTACCCAGGCTCAGCGGGCCAAACTGGCGGCGTACGAGTTCGATAACGGGAAAGCCAACCTCCGCGAGCATGCGCCGCACAATGCGGTTGCGGCCCGAGTGCAGGGTCAGTTCGACGAGTGAGAACTTGCCGCCGCCGTCCGAGAGGATGCGAGCCCGGTCGGCCTTGATCATGCCGTCCTTCAGCTCGACGCCGTACTTCAACTGCTGAATCACGGCGCCAGTCATGCGTCCGCGCACGTGCGCCACGTAGGTCTTTGAAACCTCGAAGCTCGGGTGCGCCAGCTTGTGTGCCAGCTCGCCATCGTTCGTGAGAATCAGCAGACCACTCGTGTCGGTGTCGAGACGGCCCACGTTGTAAAGGCGGTCCTTCACCTTCTTTGTGAACTCCCGCAGGTCAGAGCGGTCGTGCTCATCACTCATGGTCGAGACAACGCCCGTGGGCTTGTTCAACACGAAGTAGCGCTTCGACACGTCAAGCTGCACGACGACACCGTCCACGCGCACTTCGTCGGTAGCGGGATCAATTCGTGAACCGAGCTCGTGCTCGACCTGACCGTTGATCGTCACGCGACCGCTCGTGATGAGCGACTCGCACGCGCGCCGCGAAGCGACGCCCGCGTGCGCGAGCGCCTTCTGCAGCCGAATGCGACCGTCATCGGGATCGGTGGCTTCTTCACCTTCGTACGCGCCGGATCCGGCATCCTCTTCGCCCGCAGCTGCGCCGCCGGTCCAGCCGAACTCCGCGAGATCAACCTCTACATTTTCGCCGTCGACTGAGAACGAGCCGCCGAGGCCTCCGCTATCGCCATTCATGTGTATACCTTCCACCCTGGCGCGAAAGCGCGCCTACAAAACTTCATGTTCAAAACCTTCGGCACCGTCGTCAAGCAACGGTGAAATATGGGGCAGCTCAGAAATGTCTCCAATTCCGAGCCGGTCGAGCAGCACCGCAGTCGTGCCATAGAGCGTCGCGCCCGTCTCCTCGTGCCGCCCAGCTTCCTCGATGAGGTTGTGGCTGAGCAGCGTGCGAACTACCGAATCGACGTTCACGGCTCGAATCTGGGCGACCTGACCGCGGGTGACGGGCTGCCGATATGCAATCACGGCGAGCGTCTCGAGCGCTGCTTGCGAAAGCTTCGCGCTGCGTTCCTGCTGTACAAAGTCTGCCACAAGTGGGTCGAGAGTAGCCCGTACATAAAATCTGAACCCGCCAGACACCTCGCGCAGCTCGAAACCGCGAGGCTCAGAGACCTCATTGCCATCGTAATCGGCGCGCAACGCGCCGAGCGCCGCCCGCACCTCACGCACCGGACGGTCGAGCGCAACCCCGAGCGCGAATTCGTCGAGTGGCTCCTCGGCCACGATGAGCAACGCTTCGAGCTGCTGCGCGAGCGAGTGGGTCGCGCGCACGGTCGCGAGTTCGTCGATCGCGTCGAGCTCCGGCTCGAGCACGGGCTCAGTCATAGTCGCTCCCCAGGGTGGCTAGTTCGTCATCAGACCAGCTCTCGCCGGTCCACTGCACGATCAATTCTCCCAGGGGTTCGGCCTGAGTGAAACTCACGGCGTCTCGCCGATACAGTTCGAGGATCGCGAGAAACCTCGCGACGATGACTCCCCGCTCGCCGACCCCCACGATGAGCTCGCGAAACGTCTGGGCTGCGGTCGTGCGCAGCAGCGAGATAACGATCGCCGCCTGTTCCCGGATGGACACAGCCGGTGCATGCAGGTGGCTGAGCCCCACGACCGGAATCTCGCGCGGGGTGAACGCCAGCTGGGCTATCGCCGCAAAGTCATGGGCCGAAAGTTGCAGGTCGAGCTCGGGGCCCGTTGACCGGTACTTCGCATCAAGAGGAAGCTGGCGTGCGTGCCGTCCGCTCTCCGCGACGAGGCGCTCGTGAAACCAGGCGCTCGCGAGCTTAAAAGCGCGGTACTGCAGCAGCCGCGCGAACAACAGGTCTCGTGCTTCGAGTAGCGCAATGTCCTCGGCGTCGACGGCCTCGCCCTGCGGCAGCAAACTCGCGATCTTGAGGTCGAGCAGCGTCGTGGCAACGACGAGAAACTCGCTGGCGCGGTCGAGGTGCGCCGCCGCTTGGGAGCCCGCGGGGTCGTGCTCGGCGTCGAATTGGGCGTCGAGCGCGGCCAGGTAGCTGATGAACTCGTCGGTGACGAGACTGAGCGACACCTCGGTGATGTCGAGCTCGTGCTTGCCGATGAGGCTCAGCAGCAGATCGAACGGGCCGTCAAAGACGTCCAGACTCACCCGAAACTCGCTCGGGCGAGCCTCGACGGGTTCGCTCGCACGGGTCATGGATGCTTCGATCAGGCGACGATCCCGCGCTGCATGAGCTCGCGGGCAAGTTTGAGGTAGGCCTCTGACGCGGGGTTTGCTGGCGCGTAGTCGAGCACGGGCATCGCGGCAATCTGCGCATCGGGCAGCTTCACGGTGCGCCCGATCACGGTGTCGAACACGCTGCCGCCGAAGGTATCGACGACGCGCTCGAGCACCTCGCGCGCGTGCAGTGTGCGCGAGTCGTACATCGTCGCAAGTATGCCGTCGAGCTCGAGGGCCGGATTGAGCCGGTCCTTCACTTTGTCGATCGTCTCGACGAGCAGCGCAACGCCGCGCAGCGCGAAGTACTCGCACGCGAGCGGAATCAGCACACCGTGGCTGGCCGTCAGCGCGTTCACGGTGAGCAGCCCGAGCGAGGGCTGGCAGTCGATCAGGATAACGTCGTAGTCGTCCACGACCTTGCGCAGCACGCCGCCGAGAATCTGCTCGCGGGCGACCTCGGTGACGAGGTGTACCTCGGCCGCAGACAGGTCAATGTTGGCGGGAATCACGTCGAGCCCGAGGGTGGCGGTGGCCTGGATCGCGTCGCGCGGATCCTTCACCTTGCCGAGCATCAGGTCGTAGATCGTGGGGACGTCATGAGCGGGCACCCCGAGGCCCGCGGAGAGCGCACCCTGCGGGTCAAAGTCGATCGCGAGGACCTTGCGACCGTAGCGCGCCAGCGCTGCGGCCAGGTTGATCGTGCTCGTCGTCTTACCGACGCCGCCCTTCTGGTTGCACATCGCGATGATGCGCGCGGGGCCGTGGCTCTCGAGGAAAGCGGGTGGCGGAATTACCCGATCCGGCCTGCCGGTCGGTCCGATCTTCTCCTCCACGTTCGCCATCAAGGCCTCCTCCTGGGTTACTAACGATTCATCCTATCGCTGTCTGGGCTCGCGAATCTGCGGTGCCGGATCAACGCCTCGCCAATACGCCCCTAGGTCGCGCGCGGATGCGAGGTCAGATAGTGCTCGCGCAGGGTGTCGGCCGTGACCTGGGTGTAGATCTGCGTGGTGGTGACCGAGGAGTGTCCAAGCAGCTCCTGCACCGTGCGCACGTCGGCTCCGCCCGCGAGCAGGTGCGTGGCAAAAGAATGGCGCAGCGTGTGCGGCGAGACCTCCCGGGTGATGCCCGCGCGTTCGGCGGCAGCCCGGATCACGAGCCAAGCACTCTGGCGAGAGAGGCGTCCGCCGCGCGGGCCGACGAACAGCGCGGGGGTACCCAGTCCCCTCGCTACCATTGCGGGGCGCGCACGCACGAGGTAGGCCGCGAGGGCGGCCCCGGCGTAGCTGCCGTATGGGATGACGCGCTGCTTCGAGCCCTTGCCGATCACGCGCAGAAACCCGCCCGCCGCGAGCGCGTGTTGGGTCGCCTCGCTCGCTGCCCCGTTGGTTGCGTCGCTTCGCCCACCCTCGAGCAGCAGGTCATCGAGGTCAAGGCTGCAGGCCTCGCTCACGCGCGCCCCGCTGCCGTAGAGCAGTTCCAGGAGCGCACGGTCGCGCAACCCCACCGGGTCGTCCCCGCCCGCGTGGGCGAGCAGCGCCTCAACTTCTTCAACAGCCAGCGCCTTGGGCAGCCGCAACGCCTTCTTCGGCGTGCGCAGCCCCCGCCCCGCATACCCCTCAAGCAGATCCTCCTCGAAGAGGTACCGGTGCATGCCGCGCACGGTCGATGCGCGACGCGTGATCGACGCGGCCGCGAGCGGCGCACGCTCGCCGTCGGTACTAGCGAGGTCGGCGACATATGCCGAAAGCGTGTCGGGGCCGACGTGCGCGAGATCATCGATGCCGCGCTCCGCGAGCCACTGCGCGTAGGCGGTGAGGTCGCGCCGGTAGGCGCTCAAGCTGTTCTGCGCGAGACCTCGCTCGATCGCGACGTGGCGTAAGAACCGGTCGATGCCGGCATCGACGCCGAGGGTAATCATCGCGAGCGCGCTCCGTTCATCGCGAACGCTTCGTTCATCGCGAGCGCTTCGTTCATCGCGAGCGCTCCCCGCGCACGCCCTCCCGAAACACCCACGGAGACTCCGGATCCCGCAGCGTTGCCCAGTCCTGTGCGCGAGCCGCGTGAGCTGCGAGCACGGCGCTGACGGTGACGGCGTTGCCGATCCGGCCCGTCAGCGCCGCGGCCACCGCGTCCTCGAGCGGCACCCATTCAGGGTGCAGCTCAGCCTCTTCGCCGTCGCGCACGAAATCGTGCGCGACGGGGCTCAGGTCGCGCGCGAGGAAGATCCGCATGGTCTCGCTCGAGCCCCCCGGCGACAGAAACAGGTCGAGCAGTAGATCCCACTGGCCCGCCGCGAGGTCGGCTTCCTCCGCCAGCTCGCGCTGCGCGCCGGCGAGGCCCGATTCACCGGGAGCGTCCATCAGCCCGGCGGGAATCTCAACATCGCGGTGCGCGATGGGGTGCCGGTACTGTCGCATGAGCAGCACCCGACCCGCATCATCGAGCGCGAGCACCGCGACGGCGCCCGTGTGATCAATGTAGTCGCGCACCAGCTCGGTGCCGCGAAACTCGAACCGGTCGCGGCGCACGTCCCAGACGGCTCCGCGCACGAGCAGCTCGCTCTCAAGCACGGTGATGTGTGCGGGAGCATCGGAGAGTTCGTGGCCAGAGGAGTCTCGATCCGGATCCCCCGGCGTAGTGCCCGCGGGCACCGTGAGGCTGGCAGCGCCCGTGAGCCCAGCGGAGACCCTGGGATCAGCAGATACGCCAACGGGCGCGGGAGCCTCAGCCCCCGCGCCCGTATCGCGTGCGTTAGTTGTCGTCACCCTCGACCTCGAAGAGGCGGGCGGCCTCGCGGCGGCCAATCGCGGCTTCGACGAGACCCGCGAACAGCGGGTGCGGCGTGCCGGGGCGCGAGCGCAGCTCGGGGTGCGCCTGCGTGGCGATGTAGAACGGGTGCACCTCGACGGGCAGCTCGACGTACTCGACGAGCGAGCCGTCCAGGCTCGTGCCCGAGAACGACAGGCCGGCCGCAGCGATCTCGTCGCGGTAGGTGTTGTTTACCTCGTAGCGGTGGCGGTGACGCTCGCTCGCGGTCGGTGCACCGTACAGGCGCTCAGCGAGCGAGCCCGCCGTGAACTTTGCCTCGTACAAGCCCAGGCGCATGGTGCCGCCCAGGTCGCCGCCCTCGATGATGTCGACCTGCTCGGCCATCGTCGCGATGACGGGCACGGGGGTCTCGGGATCGAACTCGGTTGACGAGGCACCCTCGAGTCCAACGACATTGCGTGCGTACTCAATGACCATGCTCTGCAGGCCAAGGCACAGACCCAGCGTGGGGATCCCGTTCTCGCGGGCAAAGCGCAGTGCGCCGAGCTTGCCCTCGATGCCGCGCACGCCAAAGCCGCCGGGCACGCAGATGGCGTGGACATCGCCGAGCGCAGCCTTCGCGCCGTCGTGGGTCTCGCAGTCGTCTGCGGGCACCCACTTCAGGTGGACCTTCTGGGCGTGAGCGAAGCCGCCAGCACGCAGCGCCTCGGTGACCGAGAGGTAGGCGTCGGGCAGGTTGATGTATTTGCCCACGAGCGCGACCGTAACCTCACCCTTGGGCTCGTGTACGGCGTCGAGCACCGGCTGCCAGCCGGTCCAGTCGACGTCGTGCGAAACCTCGGACAGGCCCAGGTTCTCGACGATGACGCTGTCGAGGCCCTGATCGTTGAGCAGCGTGGGCAGGTCGTAGATGCTGGGCACGTCGATCGCGTTGATGACCGCGTTCTCTTCGACGTCACACATCAGCGCGATCTTGCGCATGTTGTCGTCGGTGACCGGGCGGTCACTGCGCAGCACGAGCGCGTCGGGCTGAATGCCGATCGAGCGCAGGGCTGCCACCGAGTGCTGGGTGGGCTTGGTCTTCTGCTCGCCCGAGGCGCCCATGAACGGCACGAGAGACACGTGCACGAAGAACACGTTCTTGCGGCCGAGCTCGTGGCGCACCTGGCGTGCGGCTTCGAGGAAGGGCTGCGACTCGATGTCGCCGACGGTGCCACCGACCTCGGTGATGATGACGTCGGGCTGCGGGTCTTCAGACGCCTGCAGCCGCATGCGACGCTTGATCTCGTTCGTGATGTGCGGGATCACCTGCACGGTGGCGCCGAGGTAGTCGCCGCGGCGCTCCTTGGCGATCACGGTCGAGTAGATCTGCCCGGTCGTCACGTTGGCGGCCTGCGACAGATTAATGCCGAGGAACCGCTCGTAGTGCCCGATATCGAGATCCGTTTCGGCACCGTCGTCGGTCACAAAGACCTCGCCATGCTCAAACGGATTCATGGTGCCCGGATCCACATTCAGATATGGATCAAGTTTCTGCATCACGACGTGCAAACCACGTGCGGTGAGCAGATTACCCAGGCTGGCGGCCGTCAGGCCCTTACCGAGCGACGAGATAACGCCCCCGGTAACAAAGATGTGCTTGGTCGTTTTCGGCTGTGCCGCGCTCTGCTTCGTTCCCACGGGCTTCGATCCTATCAGTTGAATTCGTCAGGTTGGCGTGAACTGGTTATCTCAGCTCTTGGCGTGGTACCCACACCTGTTTGATGATCATCAGAACAGCGGCCGTCACAGGGATAGAAATCAGTGCGCCCAGGAGTCCGAGCAGCGTACCGCCAGCCAATGCACCAATCACGACTAGGGCACCCGGCACCGACACCACCCGGTTCATCACCTTGGGTGTGAGGAGGTACGATTCGAGCTGCATGTACACGAGGTAGTAAATCGCAGCGATAATTGCGGTCGTCGGCGAGTTGAACAGTGCGACGATCGTCACGAGCACGGTGGCGAGCACCGAACCGATGAGCGGGATTAGCGCGAGCATGAATACGCCGACCGCGACCAGCCCCGCGAACGGCACTCCCACGATGGTCATCATGATGAACCCAAGGGTCGCGTTAATGAAGGCGAGCACGACCATGCCGTTGACATAGCCGCCCACGGATTTGGTGACCTGCTCGGTAATGTCAATGACCTTTGCGCGGCCGGTCTTGGGCACAAGCGAGTAGAACGCGTGCTTGATGATGCGCAGTGAGGAGAGGAAGTACAGCGACAGAATCAGAATGATGAGCGCAGCGGTAAGGCCGTTCGCAATGCCAATGCCGGCCTGCCAGACGCCGCCAGCCAGCTGTGCCCAGCTCTCGGGCTTGCTGACAAAATCTCTGCCCATATTGAGCAGGCCGTTGAAGTCGACAAAGCTGCCAAACCGAGTGTCCAAGTCGCGGTACCAGGGCTGGTGCGCGAGGTCGGTGAAGAGCGTCGGGGCGCTTCTGATCAGCAGGTTGATCTGGGTCGCGATCATCGGAATGATGATCGCAAGCAGGATCCCGATGATCACGACGAATCCGCCGAACACGATGCCGATGCCGAGCGGGCGCTTAATATTGCGTCGTTCGAGCATGCGCACGACCGGATCGAGGCCGAGCGACACGAAGAGCGCCGCAGCCACGTACATCACGATGGTGCTGAGCTGGTTAATCATCGCGCCGAACAGGATCGCCACGAGCACGCCCAGAGTGACCGTGAAGCCGAGCTGGAACGGGCTCTTCACTACGAAATCACGTGTGAGTCGCTTCGCCTCTTGAGCCTGCGCGTCGCGGTTCGCATCGCGCGACTCGCGATACATCGCGCGTGTCTCGGCGTCCATTTGCTCGAGATCGGCGTGCACGACCGCCGGGTGCGATTCGAGAAACTCAGCCTGTGTGACTGGATCGCTTGTCACGTCTGCTTTGTTGCGGCGCGAACGGGCTCGCCCAAACATCTTGGTCATGTGTGGGAGCGTAGCACCTGGGTCAGACGTCGCGGCGGTTTCGATCCAATTTCACCCGCGCAGCGCGAGCAGCTCGGCGGCGTGTTCGAGCGCGCTGTCCGAGTCCGACAGCCCCGAGAGCAGCCGGGCCATTTCTGCGAGCCGATCTTGCCCTTCGAGCCGCACGCAGCTGCTTTCGGTAAACCCGCCACTCGAGTCCTTCTGCACGCGCAGATGGTTGTTGGCAAATGCGGCGACCTGTGCGAGGTGCGTCACGACAATGACCTGGGACGTTTGCGCAAGCTGTGCGAGCCTGCGCCCGATCTCGATGGCGGCGGCACCGCCCACCCCGGCGTCTACCTCGTCGAATACAAACGTGGGAACGGGGTCGACCCCGGCCACGACCACCTCAAGCGCCAGCATGACGCGTGAGAGCTCACCACCCGATGCCGTCTTGGCGACGGGGCGGAGCTCTGACCCCGGGTGCGGGGCCAGCAGAAACTGCACTTCGTCGCCGCCAGACGCGGTGAGGGTGTCGAGCGGGGTCACGCTTGCCACAAACTCGGCGTCGGGAAGCGCGAGCTGCCACAGCTCCGTGCTGACGAGCACCGAAATGCGCTCGGCGGCGGCGCTACGCAGCGCCGTGAGCTCGCGCGCGAGCTCGGTCTCGCGCGTTGCTGCCTCGGAGAGCTCCGCCGTGAGCGAGTCGATGCGCTCGTCGTCGCCATCGAGCTCGTCCAGGCGCGCGGCAGCCTGTTGCGCATAGACGATGACCGCGGCGGCGTCCACGCCATACAACCGGAACAGGGCGTTGAGCGCGGCCAGTCGTTCGTTCGCCGCGGCCAGCTCCCCCGGCCCCTCCTGATCGAGGTCGCCGGCGTAGACCGCGAGCTCGCGCGCCGCGTCAGCGAGTTGAAAGCTGGCACTCTGCAGCGCCTCGACGATTGCGGTGAGCCGCGGGTCGAACACGGCGGCCCGCTCAACCTCACGTACGGCGTCATCGACGAGACCCGCGGCGTCGCGGGACATGGGGTCATCTGAGTCGCTCGCGAGCGCCTCATGCGCCGCAGAGGTCGCGGTGCGCAGCTGTTCGATGTTGCTGAGCCGGTCGATGCGCTCGGCAAGCTCGGTCTCTTCGCCGGGCTGCGGGTCGATCGCTTCAATTTCTTCGAGCTCGGCGCGGGTACGGGCCGCTTCGGCTGCACGCTCGTCAAGTGCCTCGCGCAGGGACTCGACCTGCTCGGTCAGCGCCCGACGCCGTGCGTGTACGGACTGGTAGTCGCCGAGGACCGTCGCGAGCGAGTCTCCGCCAAAACGATCGAGGGTATCGCGCTGCGCGGCAAGTGACTTGAGCCGCAGCTGCTCGGACTGCCCGTGCACTGCGAAGAGTCGGTCTGCCAGTCGCAACAGCCCGCCCACCGTCGCGCTCGTGCCGCCCACGCTCACCCGGCTGCGCCCCTCAGCGCTCACCGTGCGCGTCAGCACGAGCTCTTCGTCCTCGATGTCGCCACCCAGTTCGTCAACGATACTGAACACGCTGGGGTCGTTCGTACGCACGATGCCGCTCACGCGCGCTTGCTTCGCGCCGTTGCGCACCGCGCCTGCGTCAGAGCGCTCCCCCATCAGGAGCCCGAGCGCGCTAACCACCATGGTCTTGCCCGCGCCGGTCTCACCGGTGATCGCGGTGAAACCCGGTCCCAGCGGCAGCGTGGTGTCCGCGATCACTCCGAGGTCGCGGATCTGGAGTTGCTCGATCATACTGTCCCTTCACGACGCGCACCGCGCCAGCCCGACACAGGTAGGTGAAACTTCTGCACGAGCCGATTGGAGAACTCTGCGGCGTTCAGACGTGCGATGCGCACCGACTGAGACGAGGTACGCGCCCGGACGATTGATCCGGCGGGCAGCTCGGTGCGCCGGCGGCCATCGCACCACAGCACACCGGGGCCGATGTTTTCGGGCAAGATGCGCACGCTCAGCTCAGAGTCGGTGCCGGTGACGAGTGGCCGGTCGAAGAGGGCGTGGGCCGCGATGGGCACCATCAGCATGGCCTTCACGGTGGGCCAGACGACAGGGCCGCCGGCAGAAAAGGCGTAGGCCGTAGAGCCCGTCGGGGTGGCAAGCACCATGCCGTCACATGCAAACGTGGAGACGGGCAATCCGTCGATGCCGATCTCGACCTCGAGCATGCGGCGGCGCTTCTCGACACTGGCCTCGTTGAGGGCCCAGGTCTCGGCGATCACTTCACCGTTGCAGGTTGCCACCACGTCGAGCGTGAGTCGCTCCTCCACCGTGTAGTCGCGGCGCAGCACCCGTTCGATCGTGGTGGCGAGGTCGTAGCTTTCCATCTCCGCGAGAAAGCCCACGTGCCCCAGGTTGACACCCACGATGGGGCACTCCGAGCCACGCAGAAGTTCGGCAGCGCGCAAGATCGTGCCATCGCCGCCGAGCACAATCGCGACCTCGAGTTGCGTCGCCGAGACGTCAGTACCGAGCCGTTCGATCTGCTCAACATCGATGTGGGGCGAAAACTCGTCGAGGTCTTGCGCATCCATGACCGGCGTCACCCCAGCCTGGGTGAGCGCAGAAACCACCTGCACAGTGGCAGCTAC
This sequence comes from Leucobacter salsicius M1-8, assembly GCF_000350525.1. Classification (GTDB taxonomy): domain Bacteria; phylum Actinomycetota; class Actinomycetes; order Actinomycetales; family Microbacteriaceae; genus Leucobacter; species Leucobacter salsicius. The sequence goes on from NZ_AOCN01000008.1 coordinate 51,203, forward strand.
GGCTTCATCACGGTGGGTGTGCGACACGATGAGAATCCGGCGAACCTCGCCGGCATCGTTGAGTTCTTTGCTCGTGCTGTCCCTGCTCATGAGTTCTCGTTTCTCTCGGCAGTGCTCGGGCCCGCAGGTTCTGTAGCGGATGCGCGCTGGCATAGCGCAGCGATGCGCGCCTCCCATTCTGGCTGATCCGGCTCGCCCACGCGATCCGCGCGCGCAAAGTGGGCAAGAAACTCTCGGTTGCCGTGCCCGCCCGTGATGGGCGAGTTCGCGAGCCCCTGCACGGTGAAGCCGTTCTCGGCCGCGGCAGCAATGGCGACCTGGAGCGCCTCTGCCCACTGGGCAGGATTGGTGACGACCCCATCGCGCACGCGCCCGACCTCGAACTGCGGCTTTACGAGCAACACAAGCTCGGCTTCGGCCGACGCGCTGCGCGCGATGGCGGGAAAGATGAGACGCAGCGAGATGAACGACAGGTCCGCGACAACCAGCGAGGGTGGCTCACTGATGCCGGTATCCTGAGCCAGGTTCGCGGCGTCGAGGTCGCGTGCATTGCGTCCCTCGACCAGGCGAATGCGGGTCTCGTGCGCGAGCTCGGGGGCAAGTTGGCCGTGCCCCACGTCGATCGCGAGTACCGCCGCGGCCCCGCGTTCCACGAGCACCTGACTGAAGCCGCCGGTCGAAGCGCCCAGATCGAGCGCGATGCGCCCGGAGGGGTCGATCTGAAACTCGTTCAGGCCCGCGACGAGCTTGTGCGCTGCACGGCTGACGTAGCGTTCGGTCGCGGTAACCTCGACTTCGTCACCGGGGGCGAGGCGCAGGCTGGGCTTCGACGCGGGGGTGCCATTCACGAGCACTTCGCCCCGGTCGATCAGCTCGGCGGCCTGCGTGCGTGAGCGCGCAATGCCGGTCTCGGCCAGCGCACGATCGAGGCGCGCAGGCGCGCTCTCCCAAACTGCCTTAGGCATGCGGGTTGCCTACTTCCTCTGTGCCGGATCGCGGCACGTCACTTCGCTCAAGCTCGACGAGTAGTTCGTCGTGCAGCTGCAAGAAGCCGGAGGCGTGCTGCGCAAGCGCCAACGCACCAATGAGCTCGATGCGGTCAGCGATGCTCTCGTCGGAGAGATCGCTGACCGCCGAAGCGGCCTCGTTGTGAACTGTCATGCTCTTAGCCTAACGAGCACCACCGACGCAGCGCCTGCGCGAGCCTCAGTTCCAGTGATCCTCGTAGAGAATCTCTGGCACCTTGAGCCCGTAGATTGCGAGCCCCGAGCCCCAGATGGCCATGCATCCGGCGCGCAACAAGTTGAGAGCAGAGTCGCCCTCGTCAACGACCTTTGCGACGTGTCCGTCCATGCGCACCTTGGCGGTGCCGACCTGCATTGTGCCGTCTTTGAGCTTCACAGCCGTCGGGTAGGGGGTGTGCAGACCGTCGAGGTTTTCGACGATGTAGTCGGGCTGCATGTCCTTGGAAGCTGCAACCAGCTGCTTGGGCCGGTCGACCCCCGTGAGCACGTGCAGCGACGCGATACCGGCGGCCCGGGCGCCCTTGGTGTCGGTGTCCAGCCGGTCACCCAGCATGAGGGCCGCGCGTGTGCCGAAGCGGTTGAACGCCGCCTCATAAATGGGAGTCTCGGGCTTGCCGGCGAACACCGGCAGCCGCTGTACCGCCGTGTGCACCGCAGAAACGAGCACACCGTTGCCAGGCGCGAGCCCCCGGTCGGTGGGCATAGTCCAGTCGGTGTTCGTTGCGATCCAGGGTAGCTGGCTGCCATCGGGACGCTCGGCGAGCGCGTACGCTGCCTCCGCGAGCTGCGGCCACCCTACGTCGGGGGCAAAGCCCTGAATCACCGCGGCCGGGTTGTCGTCGGCACTGCGGGTCACCTCGAACCCGGCCTTGCCGAGCTCGTCGACCAGGCCGTCCCCGCCGATAACAAGCACGCGTGATCCAGGCGCGATCGTCTCTGCGAGCAACGCGACCGCGGCCTGCGGCGATGTCACGATGTCGTCGGCCGTGACCGGCAACCCAAATCCGCGCAGCTGCCCGGCGACGGTCTCGTCCGTGCGCGCGGCGTTGTTGGTGATGTAGGCCACCCGGGCACGCTCGGCGGCCCGGGTCAGGGAGTCAATCGCGCCGGGAATAGCAAGGTGACCCCGGTATACAACACCGTCAAGGTCGCTCAGCAGCAGGTCGAAACCCTCGATCGGAGCAGCCCCCAGTGGGGTGGCCTTGGGCCCGAAGAGCCTCACTTGGCGGCCTCCTCGCCAGACTCCCCTTCAGCCTGGTCGGCGCCCTCGTCGCTCGTGTCCGTGATGCCCGCATCGGCGAGCAACTCGGCAACCTCGTCCTCAACCGACACAGTGGCAGTCGAGGCATCGGGCAGGTCAGTAGCCTCCGTCGCTTCAGCGGTCTCGGCTGCTTCCTCAGGGGGAGCTTCCTCAGCAGCAACCTCCTCGGTAGCCACAGCGGGCTCTACGACCGTCGGTTCCGGATCCTGCGCAGCAGCCTGATCCGGCGCCTGATCGACCTCAGGAGCCTCGTCGGGGGCCGGAGTCTCTGCGGTCTCGTCAGTCGACACCTCAACAGCGGTTACCTCGGGAGCTTCGCCCTCGGGCGCATCGTCCTCGAGATCGACGTACTCCTCGTGTACCTCGAACACCTCGACCTCGTCGAATCCGACCTCGAGCGAGCGCAGCGCGCCCGCGGCCTGATCGGCGCGCGCATACCAGCGCGCGGACTCGGCATCGCGTCCCAGATCTTCGAGCACCGCGGCGTATGCGCCGAAGAGCTCGGGGCTCCACGGGAATGCCTTCTTCGGGTTCAGCTCGGGGATCTCAAGTTCGAAGAGGGCCTGCTGGGTCTGGCCCAGATCGAGGCGCGCGCCCGAAACGGCGATCGCGAGGTGGACACGCTCCTGCGTGTCGAGCTTCGACACATCGGCTTCCTGTGCCGTCTCGATGGCCTTCTCGGGGCGGCCGAGACCGCGCTCGCAGTCGACCATCAGAGCCAGGTGGCCGTCGAGGCCGCTCAGCCGGCGGTAGGTGCGCAGCTCGCGCAGTGCGAGCGCGAAGTCACCGGTGCGGTAGGCCGTGATCGCGAGCGTCTCTCGAGCGACCGGGATACGGCCCGCGCGACGGCTCGCCGACAGCGCGTGCTGGTGAGCAAGCTCGGGCTCCTCGTCGATCAGGTACGCGACCATTGCGAGGTGTTTCGCAACGCGATCCTGCACGTCAGCCTGCAGCGTCTTCAGCTCGTTACGTGCTGAAGGGTGCAGGTCCTTCGCCTGAATCTCCTCGGGCAGTACCGGATCGTCGTGCTCACTGCGCACGGGGCGCAGTGCGTGCTGGAGACGCTCGGCCTCGGTGAACTCGCGGTCTGCGCCACCGCGGTCGCTGCGTCCGCCACCGCGGGTGCCGCCACGGCCGTAGTCCTTCTTGGGCTCGCGATCGTCGCGGCGGTCGCCGAAGCCGCGGTCATCACGACGGGGTTTGAAGTCGCCGTCGCGACGCGGCTTGAAGTCGCCATCGCGGCGCGGGCCGCGGTCACGGTCGTCACGACGCGGGGCGTAGCCTCGATCGTCGTTACGACGGGGTCCGCGATCGCCCTCGTCACGGCGGGGCTTGAAGTCACCGTCGCGGCGGGGCATAAAGCCGCGGTCACGATCGTCGCGGCGGGGAGCGTAGCCACGATCGTCATTACGGGGCTTGAACTCGCCATCGCGGCGCGGAGCACGGTCACGGTCATCGCGACGCGGAGCGTAACCGCGATCATCGTTACGGGGCTTAAACTCGCCATCGCGGCGCGGAGCGCGATCTCGATCGTCACGACGCGGAGCATAGCCACGATCGCCATTACGGGGCTTAAACTCGCCATCGCCGCGCGGAGCGCGATCTCGATCGTCACGACGCGGAGCATAGCCACGATCGTCATTACCGGGTTTGAACTCACCGTCACGACGGGGAGCGCGGCCGCGGTCGTCATTGCGCGGCTTGAACTCACCGTCACGACGGGGAGCGCGGCCGCGGTCGTCATTGCGCGGCTTGAACTCACCGTCACGACGGGGCTTGAACTCACCGTCACGACGGGGCTTAAACTCACCGTCGCGGCGCGGGCCACGGTCACGATCATCGCGACGCGGAGCGTAACCACGATCATCGTTACGGGGCTTGAACTCACCATCACGGCGCGGAGCGCGGCCGCGGTCGTCGTTGCGCGGCTTGAACTCACCATCGCGACGGGGCTTGAATTCGCCGTCGCGACGCTGGCCGCTGTCGCCGCGCGAGTTCTGGGGTTTCCGGGGGCCTCGATCTGAGTGATCGCGCCGATCTGGACGTTCGTTCATGGGTGCCTCCCGGAAACACTGTTTAGTTTGAGTCTACAAAATAAAAAAGGGGCCGTAGAGATTTACGCGATCATCGCGTAAACCCCCACGACCCCTATAAAAGGTGTCCGGCGGTGACCTACTCTCCCACACCCTCCCGAGTGCAGTACCATCGGCGCAGTCAGTCTTAGCTTCCGGGTTCGGAATGTGACCGGGCGTTTCCCTGACGCTATAACCACCGTAACTCTATCAACATCACCAGCCACCCCAACTCCCCGTACAGGAGTCTTCTGGGTGTGGCCGTCCGTTGGGAACCACAAAGTAGACGCGAACATCGTTACATACAGAATCTATAACTTACATCCCCCAACCCAAAGGTGGGGGTGAAATCAAACCATCGGCTTATTAGTACCAGTCAGCTCCACACGTTACCATGCTTCCACATCTGGCCTATCAACCCAGTAATCTACTGGGAGCCTCACACACTCGAAAGTGTACGGAAATCTCATCTTGAGGCCGGCTTCCCGCTTAGATGCTTTCAGCGGTTATCCATCCCAAACGTAGCCAACCAGCCATGCCCTTGGCAGAACAACTGGCACACCAGAGGTCTGTCCAACCCGGTCCTCTCGTACTAGGGTCAGATCCTCTCAAATTTCCAACGCGCGCAGAGGATAGGGACCGAACTGTCTCACGACGTTCTAAACCCAGCTCGCGTACCGCTTTAATGGGCGAACAGCCCAACCCTTGGGACCAACTCCAGCCCCAGGATGCGACGAGCCGACATCGAGGTGCCAAACCATGCCGTCGATATGGACTCTTGGGCAAGATCAGCCTGTTATCCCCGAGGTACCTTTATCCGTTGAGCGACAGCGCTTCCACAAGCCACTGCCGGATCACTAGTCCCGACTTTCGTCCCTGCTCGACCTGTCAGTCTCACAGTCAAGCTCCCTTGTGCACTTACACTCGCCACCTGATTGCCAACCAGGTTGAGGGAACCTTTGGGCGCCTCCGTTACATTTTAGGAGGCAACCGCCCCAGTTAAACTACCCACCAGGCACTGTCCCAGAACCCGATCAGGGTCCATAGTTAGATATCCAATATGACCAGAGTGGTATTTCAACAACGACTCCACCATAACTAGCGTCACAGCTTCACAGTCTCCCACCTATCCTACACAAGCCACACCGAACACCAATACCAAGCTGTAGTAAAGGTCACGGGGTCTTTCCGTCCTTCTGCGCGTAACGAGCATCTTTACTCGTATTGCAATTTCGCCGAGTTCACGGTGGAGACAGCTGGGGAATCGTTACGCCATTCGTGCAGGTCGGAACTTACCCGACAAGGAATTTCGCTACCTTAGGATGGTTATAGTTACCACCGCCGTTTACTGGGGCTTAAATTCAAAGCTTCGACCGAAGTCTAACCTCTCCTCTTAACCTTCCAGCACCGGGCAGGCGTCAGTCCGTATACGTCCACTTGCGTGTTAGCACGGACCTGTGTTTTTAGTAAACAGTCGTTCCCCACTGGTCTCTGCGGCCACCACACCCTTTCGGAGCAAGTCCTAATAAGTGGATGGCCCCCCTTCTCCCGAAGTTACGGGGGCATTTTGCCGAGTTCCTTCACCATGATTATCTCGATCTCCTGAGTATTCTCTACCTGACCACCTGAGTCGGTTTGGGGTACGGGCAACAGTAAACCTCGCGTCGATGCTTTTCTTGGCAGCATAGGATCACCTGCTTCCCCAAACGGGTCCGCATCGTGTCTCAACCTATATGAGTGACGGATTTGCCTATCACTCGGCCTACACACTTACACCGGGACAACCATCGCCCGGCACAGGCTACCTTCCTGCGTCACACCTCACGCTCACCACCCGAGTCTGGGTTCGCAGCCGCCACCCACACATCACCCGAAGGATCCACGTGAATCTTGGTTTGCTTAGCACTACTCGTTAGGCCTTTGACGGTTTACCGCCGGTACGGGAATATCAACCCGTTGTCCATCGACTACGCCTGTCGGCCTCGCCTTAGGTCCCGACTTACCCAGGGAAGATTAGCTTGACCCTGGAACCCTTGGTCTTCCGGAGGACGGGTTTCTCACCCGTCTTTCGCTACTCATGCCTGCATTCTCACTCGTGTAGCATCCACGGCTGGATCACTCCGCCGCTTCACTCGCCACACGACGCTCTCCTACCCATCCAACGGACTGAACCACGAAGGCTTGTCTATACGTTAAATGCCACAACTTCGGTGGCGTGCTTGAGCCCCGTTACATTGTCGGCGCGGAATCACTTGACCAGTGAGCTATTACGCACTCTTTCAAGGGTGGCTGCTTCTAAGCCAACCTCCTGGTTGTCACAGCAACTCCACATCCTTTTCCACTTAGCACGCGCTTTGGGACCTTAGATGGTGATCTGGGTTGTTTCCCTCTCGACTATGAAGCTTATCCCCCACAGTCTCACTGCTGCGCTCTCACTTACCGGCATTCGGAGTTTAGCTGACGTCAGTAACCTTGTAGGGCCCATCGGCCATCCAGTAGCTCTACCTCCGGTAAGAAACACGCAACGCTGCACCTAAATGCATTTCGGAGAGAACCAGCTATCACGAAGTTTGATTGGCCTTTCACCCCTATCCACAGCTCATCCCCTCAGTTTTCAACCTAAGTGGGTTCGGTCCTCCACGCGCTCTTACACGCGCTTCAACCTGGCCATGGATAGATCACTTCGCTTCGGGTCTAGGACATGCGACTGAATCGCCCTATTCAGACTCGCTTTCGCTACGGCTACCCCACACGGGTTAACCTCGCCACATATCGCTAACTCGCAGGCTCATTCTTCAAAAGGCACGCCATCACCCCTACAAGGAGGCTCTGACGGATTGTAAGCAAACGGTTTCAGGTACTATTTCACTCCCCTCCCGGGGTACTTTTCACCTTTCCCTCACGGTACTAGTCCGCTATCGGTCATCTGGAAGTATTTAGGCTTATCAGGTGGTCCTGACAGATTCACACGGGATTTCTCGGGCCCCGTGCTACTTGGGATACACACCACGCGGTAAAACCATTTCGGATACGGGACTCTCACCCACTCCGGTCCGCCGTTCCAAGCGGTTCTCCTATAGCTTCACTCTCACGTCGAAGACACGGCAGTATCTTCAGGCATGTCCCACAACCCGACCATGCAACCCCTGCCGGGTATCACACATGACCGGTTTAGCCTCTTCCGGGTTCGCTCGCCACTACTACCGGAATCACTATTGTTTTCTCTTCCTGGGGGTACTGAGATGTTTCACTTCCCCCCGTTCCCTCTACCCGCCCTATATATTCAGGCGGGAGTCACCAGGTACGCACGCGCCCTGGCGGGGTTTCCCCATTCGGAAATCCTCGGATCACAGCCCGTTTATCGGCTCCTCGAGGCTTATCGCAGATTACTACGTCCTTCTTCGGCTCCAGATGCCAAGGCATCCACCGTTTGCTCTTAAAGATTTGAAATCACATAAGTATCAGAAAATCACACCAGCAAGCTGATGCGACCAATGAAAATAAATAAAGTATCAACAACAACCACAAGAGCTGTTGTTAGATGCTCGCGTCCACTGTGTAGTTCTCAACGTACGGTCGATCCCACCCCCACAACCAACACGTGCTGTGAGCGCAGGCCCGAAAACTCAGTCACCCACACACTCGAAAGCATGTAGCCGGCTGGGCCTTCAGGACCCAATAGTATGCACCATCTCAAACACTGCCATCAACCCCCACGCTTTCCGACCATCCCAAAGGACAATGTACTCACACAGAAACCAACACCAGCACTCCACTGTCAAATGTTCCACCCATGAGCACCCAGTAAGAAACATTCGTTCTTAATCTGGGCAATCTGCGCGACCATAGGTCACGAGTGCTCCTTAGAAAGGAGGTGATCCAGCCGCACCTTCCGGTACGGCTACCTTGTTACGACTTAGTCCTAATCACCAGTCCCACCTTCGACAGCTCCCTCCCTTACGGGTTAGGCCACCGGCTTCGGGTGTTACCGACTTTCATGACTTGACGGGCGGTGTGTACAAGGCCCGGGAACGTATTCACCGCAGCGTTGCTGATCTGCGATTACTAGCGACTCCGACTTCATGGGGTCGAGTTGCAGACCCCAATCCGAACTGAGACCGGCTTTTTGGGATTCGCTCCACCTCGCGGTATCGCAGCCCATTGTACCGGCCATTGTAGCATGCGTGAAGCCCAAGACATAAGGGGCATGATGATTTGACGTCATCCCCACCTTCCTCCGTGTTGACCACGGCAGTATCCCATGAGTTCCCACCATAACGTGCTGGCAACATAGGACGAGGGTTGCGCTCGTTGCCGGACTTAACCGAACATCTCACGACACGAGCTGACGACAACCATGCACCACCTGTATAGAAGTGTCCAAAGAGTTGACGATCTCTCGCCCGTTCTTCTATATGTCAAGCCTTGGTAAGGTTCTTCGCGTTGCATCGAATTAATCCGCATGCTCCGCCGCTTGTGCGGGCCCCCGTCAATTCCTTTGAGTTTTAGCCTTGCGGCCGTACTCCCCAGGCGGGGAACTTAATGCGTTAGCTACGACACAGAACCCGTGGAACAGGCCCTACATCTAGTTCCCAACGTTTACGGCATGGACTACCAGGGTATCTAATCCTGTTCGCTCCCCATGCTTTCGCTCCTCAGCGTCAGTAGCGGCCCAGAGATCTGCCTTCGCCATCGGTGTTCCTCCTGATATCTGCGCATTCCACCGCTACACCAGGAATTCCAATCTCCCCTACCGCACTCTAGCCTGCCCGTACCCACTGCAAGCCCGAGGTTGAGCCTCGGGTTTTCACAGCAGACGCGACAAGCCGCCTACGAGCTCTTTACGCCCAATAATTCCGGACAACGCTTGCACCCTACGTATTACCGCGGCTGCTGGCACGTAGTTAGCCGGTGCTTTTTCTGCAGGTACCGTCACTTGCGCTTCTTCCCTACTAAAAGAGGTTTACAACCCGAAGGCCGTCATCCCTCACGCGGCGTTGCTGCATCAGGCTTGCGCCCATTGTGCAATATTCCCCACTGCTGCCTCCCGTAGGAGTCTGGGCCGTGTCTCAGTCCCAGTGTGGCCGGTCACCCTCTCAGGCCGGCTACCCGTCGTCGCCTTGGTGAGCCATTACCTCACCAACAAGCTGATAGGCCGCGAGTCCATCCACCACCGATAAATCTTTCCCACAACAGGCCATGCGGCCATTGTGCATATCCAGTATTAGACACCGTTTCCAGTGCTTATCCCAGAGTGATGGGCAGGTTACTCACGTGTTACTCACCCGTTCGCCACTCATCCACCCCAGCAAGCTGGGGCTTCAGCGTTCGACTTGCATGTGTTAAGCACGCCGCCAGCGTTCGTCCTGAGCCAGGATCAAACTCTCCGTAAAAAATTACATGCACAACCCATCACCGGAATAAGGCAACGAGCGTGCGAGTTCAACCTGACAAAAACGAACATCATTACTGACGTTCATATATATTTGTCCAAAAGGAATCGCCATCAACCAGACCACAAGGATCCAGCGACGGGATATAAAATTGGCATTTGACATTTCAAGTGCACACTATTGAGTTCTCAAGGACCAGACATCCCCCGTACCAGCCAAAGCCTTCCGAAAGACAACTTGTCTAATCTACCACACTTTCGAGTGGTGTTTACCGCAAGCTAATGTAGCCGGCCCGCCCTGCGGCCCGGCTTCGTTGCGGCGACAAGAGATAACATTACGCAGTTTGTCGGGGCGAGGGCAAACCCAGCCCCAAACACGGGCGTGTCGCGGGTCACTTCCGCATGAACATGCCAAATCCCCCTCTGCCGGCCAGGATCCATGTCGATCCGGCCCACATGGATCGGGGCCTAAGGACTCGTTCCAGGGACCTCGCCCCAGAACGCAAAGAAGCCAGGACCGCAATTGCGGTCCGGGCTTCTTGGGCATTCGGTGCTTGCTTCCCCACCAGAGTGGTTGAGCGGCAGATCACCGAGCTTGGGTCGTGAGGTGGCTAGCCGCCCACGCGCAGAGCAGAGGTTTCTTCGGCTCCGTCGAGCAGGTGGCCGGTCGGCTCCGAGTCGCGCGCATCACGCAGACCGAGCTTCTTCACGCCGCCCAGCCCGAACATGAGCCCCAGGTAGAGCGCGAAGCTCACGACGAATGCCGGGATGTTGGCACCGATCGGGCTCGGCACGACGTATGACAGTGCGTACGACAGCGTCGCACCCACCACCCAGACGAGAACGGCAACAATGTTCACACCGCCCAGGTACCAGTAGCGGCTCTCGGGTCGCTCGTGCAGAATCATGCGCGAGTAGGCACGACGCTTGAGCAGGTAGTAGTCCGCGATCATGATTGCGAACACCGGCACGAAGAAGGCGCTGATGATGAACAGGAAGTCGGTGAACTGGTTCAGCAGACCGAGGAAGGTCGAACCGATGATCGAGATCACGCCGAGCACGATCGCGGTCGGCAGGAACTTGAGCTTCAGCTTGGACTGCGCGTTGACGACCGAGGTCACCATGCCGAAGACCACCATGGTGTTGGTCGCCATGACCGACAGGAAGATCACAATACCGAGCGGCCATCCGAATTCGGCGACGATGACGGCGGGGTCGAACGCGATTGCATCGTTACCACTCATGATCACGACACTGAATGCAACGAGTCCCAGGAACATCGCGATGCTGGTCGACAGCGTGTATCCGATGCTCGAGCCGATGATGCCGGCCTTGCTCGACTTCGCGTGACGGTTCATATCTGCCGAGAGCACAGTCCACGAGATCGCGGTAGCGAGCACCATGTCCAGCACGCTGAGCGGAGTACCCCCGAGCTCGGGATCAACGGGGATCGCGGCAAACTCGCTCGGCGAGAAGGCACCAAACGCACTCGCGAAGACGGTGCCCATCACAACAAGGATCAGGAGTGCGAGCCACGGCTCGATACGCGAGATGCCGGTATGCCCGAAGATCGCCAGCACCACAACTATGCCCTGGCAGATTGCGGAGAACAGCGCCGGGTTCGAGTAACCGGTGGCCTCGTGCACGAGGAAGTTGACCGTGACGCCGGCGAGCATTGCCTGCACCCAGCTCCACCCCATGAGAGTGATCAGGTTTGCGGCAGCGGGCAGCAGGCTCCCGCGAATACCGAACGACCCACGGGTGAGCGCCATGGTGGGCAGGCCCGTGCGGGTACCCATGTTGCCGACCAGCACGAGTACGAACACTCCGAGCAGGGTGCCCGTGAGAATCATCGTGGTCGCGGTGCCAAACGACACCGACGGCAGAAACAGCGTGCCAGTGAGTAGCGTGGTGACCACGAGGTTGGCCGCGAGCCAGATCATACCGATCCGGAGCACGCCCTGAGTACCGCGGACCGGGCCCGCCGAATCATCGTCGCCGTCGAGGTTGACGGCCATCGTTACTGGACTGGACATTAGGCAGCCTCGGTGCTTTCGGGCACGGTCGAGAGGTGCTCGTGGATAGCAACGAGCGTCTCGCCCTCACCCGCGCGAAACACGATGGTCTCGCGTTCGGTGTAGGAAGCGGGGCCGTCGTTCGAGTCGATGCTGGTGTTCACGGTGTGCGTAAACACAGCGCCGCCGGGGAACGACTGCACGAGGCGATCGCTCGACGCGCAGGCGGTCACGCGCCAGCCCTCAGTGAGCCAGCTGGCCCAGAGCGATTCGTACTCGACGCGCGAGTTCAGGCGCGCATCCTCGGGGTGAAACACAAAGCTGGCATCGGGAGCGAACCCCGCGAAATAGGCCTCGGTGTTGGTGGCGGTGAATGCCGCGACGATCGCGTCGGCAGCTTCGAGTACCTGACCTTCGGTGGGGGTAAACATGTGGGGATCGCTCCTTGAGCCGGTAAGAGGTGTTCCGAGGTGAGTAGTGCGTTAGATCAAATGTGGCTGGTCGCGGCGCGGCAGGCACGCGGCCAGCAACAAGCAAACGGTGGGACGGCCGAGAGATTTCAGCCGCCCCACCGCTTGGCAAGGGAAATTAGTCGCGCGCCGCCATGGCGGTCACGAGCTCGTAGATGACGTGGCTCGCGGCCACGGCAGTGATCTGAGCGTGGTCGTAGGCCGGGGCGACCTCGACGACGTCAGCACCCACGATCTGCAGATCGGCAAGACCGCGAATGATGCGCAGCATCTCGCGGCTCGTGAGCCCACCGGCCTCGGGCGTGCCCGTGCCGGGAGCATGTGCCGGATCAAGCACATCGATGTCGATCGAGATGTAGAGGGGCTTGTCACCCACGCGCGCACGAATCTTCTCGAGGGCGGCGGGAACGCCGTGCTCTTCGATGAACTCGGTCGTGACGATCTGGAAGCCAAGCTCCGCGTCCTGGACCAGGTCTTCCTTGCCGTAGAGCGGGCCGCGGGTGCCGCCGTGCATCGAGGCCGTCATGTCGATGAGGCCCTCTTCTGAGGCGCGACGGAACGGGGTGCCGTGCGTCATCGGTGCACCGAAGTAGGTGTCCCAGGTGTCGAGGTGGGCATCGAAGTGCAGCACGGCGACGGGGCCGTGCTTCTTGTTGATGGCGCGCAGCAGCGGCAGAGCGATCGTGTGATCGCCGCCGACGGTCACGATCTTGTCGACCTTTTCACCCAGCTCGGTGGCCGCAGCCTCGATCTGCGAGACGGCCTCTTCCAGGTTGAACGGGTTTGCAACGATGTCACCGGCGTCAACGACCTGCTTCAGCGCGAAGGGCGATACGTCCTGCGCCGGGTTGTATGGGCGCAGCAGGCGCGAGGCCTCGCGCACGTGGCTCGGACCGAAGCGTGCGCCAGGGCGGAAGCTCACACCGGTATCAAAGGGCACACCTACGACCGCAATGTCAGCGGAGGGTACATCTTCAATGCGGGGCAGCTTGGCGAAGGTTGCGATGCCTGCGTAACGCGGGGTGAGGCTCGCGTCGACCGGGCCCTGGGGAGTGTGATCGGTCACGGTTCCCGTCCTTTCAAGTTTTCTGAGAGTAAACTCTAGAGTTCTACTGGTGAACTTCATTCACACTATAGGCTGGATCCGGGCCGCGGTCAACGCGGCAGGTTTGTCTCGACAGCGAGGTAGTTACGATGCGCCCCATTCACCCCACCGCGGGCACAGATCCGGTACTCTTTGGGGCCAAGCTGCGCGCGTCACGGCTCGCGCAGGGGCTCACCATTGAGCAGCTTGCGCAGGCAGCGGGGCTCACAAAGGGATTCGTGAGCCGGATCGAACGCGATGACACCATGCCGAGCGTGCCCACGCTCGTGCAGTTATGCCAGGCGCTCTCGCTGCCCGTCGGCGCGCTCTTCGAGGAACCCGATGTGCAGCTCATCGAGCTCGCGCACGCCCCCCACATCAACATGGGCGGCACCGGCGCCGACGAGCGCCTCGTCACCCCGCGCTCTGAACAACGCGTGCAGGTGCTGCGTTCCTCCCTCTCCCCCCGCGCGAGCGGCGGAGCCAAGCTCTACACCGTCAACTGTGAGGTCGAGAGCATTCACGTAATTTCAGGTGAGGTCGAGCTCGTATTCGCCGACCGCCGCACTGCGCTCAGCACGGGCGACACCCTCACGTTCCCTGGTCGCACTCCTCACACCTGGGAAACGCAGGAGGCCGGTGCCGAGGTCATGTGGATCCTCGCCCCCGCCGCCTGGAGCGGCTCGAACTAGCGCGCAGCCCCGGCCGGGTTCGCCAGCTCAGCTCCAGTCTGCGTAAAGTTCCGGCCGTCGATCCTTGAGGTAGTCAGCTTGGCCCTGCCCAATCGGGGCAACCTCGGGTAGCTCAGCGACAAGCAGCTCGGCCTCGTGGCCAGCCTGAGCGAGCAGCGCGCCCTCTCGACCCGCGACCGTGCTGAGCCCGGTGAATCCGAGATCCGGATCATGCCCCTCCCCCGGCCTCGCAGCGTGATCGGCATAGGCCACCACCATTGCGTTCTCGGCGGCACGCGCCCGTACGAGCACGTTGGGAACGTAGTTCGAGTGGCCGTCGATCGCCGTCGGCACCAGCAGCAAATCGACTCCGCGCGCGGCGAGATGCCGTGCGGGCTCTGGGAACTCGATGTCGTAACAGATCTGGAAGGCGACGGTGCGCCCGTTCCAACGGGCAACCGCCGGCGCCGCCGTCGAGGGCGTGAACGCGAGGGGCTCGAGATCGGCCCAGAGGTGCACCTTTTCGTAGACCAACACTTCGTGACCCGAGGCATCCCACAGCCCCGCCGCAATGGCAAAGCTGCCATCCTCACGGGCCAACGGAAAGCTCGCGGCGACGGCGATGCCGGTCTCGCGCGCGATCACGGCGAGCGCGGGCCGGATCGGGGCGACGCGATCCGGCGTCAACCAGGCCGCGAGTTTCTGGGGAGCGTATCCGCTCACCCAGAGCTCTGGGGTGAGCAGCAGATCGGCACCCGCGCCCCGGGCTTCTTCGGCCGCGATCGCAACCGCCTGCAGGTTTACTTCGATATCGAGCGGGCTAGCTTCGCCCTGCAGCAGCGCAATCTTCATGCCGCCACTCTCTCACACGCGCGCAGACACGCAAAAGCGGCCGCTGCCCGAAGGCAACGGCCGCTTTCGTGACGGCCCCGAGTTAGGCGATGACGCCCGCGAGCGTCTTCTTGCCGCGGCGCAGGATCGCGAACTTGCCGTGCAGCAGGTCTGCGGCGTCGAGCACCTGATCTTCTGCCGCAACCGCGACGTTGTTGACGTACACGCCACCCTGCTTGATCGCGCGGCGGGCCTCGCCGAGGCTCTTGACGAGCTCCGCGTCGACCATGAGCTGAGCGATCTCGGCCCCGGCCGATCCGACTGCCTGGGGCAGAGCGTCCGTGGCACCCGCAAGCGTTGCGGCGTCGAGGGTCGTGAGATCGCCACGGCCAAACAGCGCCTCGGAGGCGTCGATCGCGCCCTGGGTCGCGGCCGAGCCGTGCACGAGCGTGGTGACCTCAAGCGCGAGGCGCTTCTGGGCGGCGCGCTTGAACGGCTCGTCGGCGACCTGCTGTGCGTACTCCTCGATCTCAGCACGTGACATGAACGTGAATACCTTCAGTCGGTCGATCACGTCAGCATCGGCCTGGTTGAGCCAGAACTGGTAGAAGGCATAGGGCGAGCACATCTCGGCGTCGAGCCAGATCGCGTTGCCCTCGCTCTTGCCGAACTTGGTGCCGTCGGAGTTCGTGATCAGCGGGGTGCCGATCGCGTGCGCCGACTTGCCCTCGACCTTGCGAATCAGGTCGGTGCCGCTGACCAGGTTGCCCCATTGGTCGCTGCCGCCCGACTGCAGCACGCAGTCGTACTGGCGGTTGAGTTCGAGGAAGTCGAAGCCCTGCAGCACCTGGTAGCTGAACTCGGTGTAGCTGATGCCCTCTTCGGAGTTCAGGCGAGCAGCAACGGCGTCCTTCTTCAGCATCGTGCCGACGCGGAAGTGCTTGCCGACCTCGCGCAGGAAGTCGATCGCGCTGAGCGGCGCGGTCCAGTCGAGGTTGTTGACGAGACGCATCGCGTTCTCGCCGTCCTTCGACAGGAAGCGTGAGACCTGCGCCTGCAGGCGACTCACCCACTCCTCCACCGTGTCACGGCTGTTGAGCGTGCGCTCGGCCGTGGGGCGGGGGTCACCGATCAGGCCGGTCGACCCGCCGACGAGACCGAGGGGCTTATGCCCCTTGAGCTGCAGGCGACGCAGCAGCAGCAGCTGTACCAGGTTGCCGAGGTGCAGGCTCGGGGCCGTCGGGTCGAATCCGCAATAATACGTGAACGGCTCACCCTCGAGCAGCTCACTGAGTGCTCCAGGGTCGGTCGAAACGTGCACCAGCCCGCGCCATTCCAGCTCGTCCCACAGTGTGGCGAAGCTGTCATCGTTGCGCTGGGCGGTCATGATCTCGTGGCGTTCATTAGTTACAGACACGCCTAACATCGTATCGCGTTCTCGGCAGCGCGATGCCGCACGGCCGGATCCATGCGCGGGCCGATCCGGAGCCGCGTTGCGAGCTCCGTGAACACGCTCGCGGCAAGACAACGCTCGCGCAGGACAATTCATCAGAATCATCCTGCGCGAGCGCAGAGAAACAGTTTGAACGCCGGATCAATGCCCGGCGCGCAATTACATTACGCGCGGAACTCCGCGATCGTCTGTGACAGCTTGTCGAGCTGCTCGGTCACGCGTACACGGGCTGTGCCGCCCGCGCCCACGCGGGAGTTCACGGAGCCCTCGATCGTAAGCACCTCGCGCACCGCGGGAGTCAGGTGCTCCGAGATCTCGGTGAGCTGAGCATCGGTGGGCTCGTGCAGCTCCATGCCGCGCTCCTCGCAGTAGCGCACCATCTCGCCCGAGATCTCGTGCGCATCGCGGAAGATGACGCCCTGCTTCACGAGCCACTCGGCGACGTCAGTCGCGAGCGAGAAGCCCTGCGGCGCGAGCTCGGCCATGCGCTCGGTGTGGAAGCGCATCGTCGCAACCATGCCGGTGAAGGCCGGCAGCAGCACCTCGAGCTGCGAGATCGAGTCAAAGACGGGCTCCTTGTCCTCCTGCAGATCGCGGTTGTACGCGAGCGGCAGCCCCTTGAGGGTGGCGAGCAGGCCCGTCAGGTTGCCGATGAGGCGGCCAGACTTGCCGCGCGCGAGCTCGGCGATGTCGGGGTTCTTCTTCTGCGGCATGATGCTGGAACCGGTGGAGTAGCCGTCGTGCAGCGTGACGAAGCCGAATTCCTTGGTGTTCCAGATGATGATCTCTTCGCTGAGGCGCGAGAGGTCGATGCCGATCTGGGCGCAGATGAACGCGAACTCTGCGACGACGTCGCGGGCCGCGGTGCCGTCGATTGAGTTCTCGAGCGGATCGCCGAGTCCCAGCTCGCGGGCGACGATGCGGGGGTCGAGCCCGAGCGAGGATCCTGCGAGGGCGCCGCCGCCGTAGGGCGAGGCGCTCGCGCGCTTCGACCAGTCGCGCAGGCGCTCCAGGTCGCGCACGATGGGCCACGCGTGCGCGCCCAGCTGGTGAGCGAGGAGCACGGGCTGCGCGTGCTGCAGGTGCGTGCGGCCTGGCAGGATCGCCTCAATGTGGTTGGCGGCCTGCTCGTGGAGCGCGTCGAGCAGATCGAGCAGCATGCTCTTGATTACTGCAGCGTGGTCGAGCAGGTACAGGCGAACGAGGGTGGCGATCTGATCGTTTCGGCTACGGCCGGCGCGAAGCTTGCCGCCCACCTGCACACCGACGATGTCGATCAGTAGGCGCTCGAGAGCCGAGTGCACGTCTTCGTCGTCCTCTGCAGGCACGGCACGGCCATCAGCGACGCGGGCGGCGAGCTCGTCGAGGCCCGCGTGCATTGCCGTCAGGTCATCTGCGGTGAGGTAGCCAGCTGCCGCGAGCGCGGTGGCGTGGGCCTTCGAGCCGAGAATGTCGTAGGGCGCGAGCACCCAGTCGAACTGGGTCGACTTCGAGATCGCCGCGAGAGCGGGCGAGGGCCCACTTGCGAATCGGCCGCCCCAGAGGGCGCCGGCCTCGGCCGCGCGGTTGCCAGCTTCGTTGTTCAGGCTCTGATCAGTCATGTGGTGTTCCTTACGTATGGGTTACGCGTAAATCTTGGGGAGTGGATCCTGCGAGACGCTTCGCGACCGCAAGATGACAGGAGAAGTTGGTTACGCGCGCTCAAGCAGCCAGGCCATCAAGGCCTTCTGCGCGTGGACGCGGTTCTCTGCTTCGTCCCAGACCACACTCTGTGGGCCGTCAATGACCTCGGGAGCCACCTCGAACTCACGGTACGCGGGTAGGCAGTGCAGGAAAATGGCGTCGTCGTTCGCGTGAGACATCAGATCGCCCGTCACCCGGTACGGTCCGAACGTCGCGATGCGGGCCGCCTTCTCCTCTTCTTGACCCATGGATACCCAGGTATCGGTGATGACAGCATCGGCCCTAGAGACGGCCGCGACTGGATCGGTGAAGATCTCAACGCTGCCACCGGTCTCGGCTGCAATCCGGCGCGCATCTTCAACGATGTCAGCGCGAGGTTCGTAACCAGCCGGGCCCGCGAGGCGGATATGCATGCCAGCGGTCGCAAAGCCGAGCAGGTAGGAGTGCCCCATGTTGTTGGCGGCATCGCCAACGTAGGTTGCGGTGAGCCCGTTGAGCTCGCCCTTCTGCTCGCGAATCGTCTGTAGGTCAGCGAGGATCTGGCAGGGGTGGAAGTCGTCTGACAGCGAGTTGATGACGGGAACGGTCGAGTTCGCCGCCATCTCTTCGAGGCCCGCGTGCGCGTAGGTACGCCAGATAATGATCTCGACCATTCGTGAGAGCACCTTGGCGGTGTCGGAAATCGATTCCTTGCCGCCCATTTGAGAAGACTTGGAATCCATGATGAGTGGGTTGCCACCGAGGTCAGCGACACCTACCGAAAAACTCACCTGAGTTCGAGTTGAGGTCTTGTCAAAGATCACTGCGGCAGTCTTTTGGCCTTCAAGCGGGCGTCGCAAGAATCGATCTCGCTTAAACGCGGCAGCGAGTTCGAGCACCTCACGCTGCTCAGCAGGGGACAGGTCATCATCGCGGAGCATGTTTCGAGTCACGACACTCAGTGTAGTCGGATGCCGTGACCCGACTTTCCCTCATTAAACCGCTATCTCATTTGACCAGCTGTTCATAGGTGGCTCTCAATGACACCGCATAGGCCATCGCCATCTGATAAATTGAGGCGTCCTCGGGAAGGAACCTTGATGAGTGCAATGGCGGATCATCTGGGCTCTTGTTTGTTCCAACGAACATCATGAGCCCTGGGAATTTCTCAGTGTAGTAGGAGAAGTCATCAGCCCCGCAAGAGCGCATCGGCTCGACTACCGTAGCTCCAAATTCCTGCAGGGCAACGCTAACTGCATTCGCCACTCTCGGGTCGTTGTACAACACAGGCTCGCCCTGAATCAGTTCGACCTCGCCGCTGCAGTTGTAAGCCTCCGCGACCTCACTTACTATCCTGGTCAACGTGAGGTAGGCCGTTTCACGATCTGTAGCATCCATCGTACGAATAGTGCCGGACGCAAACGATTCCGAGGGCAAGACGTTAGCGACGCTCCCAGCGCTCAGGTTGCCAAACGAGAGGACCGCCGGGCGCATTGGGTCGAGCGTTCGACTCACGACGGTTTGAGCAGCACCAATCACTGCCGCCATGGCCACGATTGAGTCGTCGGCCTGATGCGGATACGCAGCGTGCCCGCCGGACCCTCGAATCATAATGCGAAATTCGTCTGACGCTGCGTTGACCGCACCTGCCCCCACAGCAATCCCACCTGCCGGAATCCGTGGATGCACATGGGCGCCAAACATGCTGTGCACATCATGGCGCTCCAGTATCTCGCTTTCACTAATGTCTCGCGCCCCCGACGGATACGCCTCCTCCCGAGGCTGGAGGACCAGCAAGATTGCGAACGGCAGCGGAGTTCGGATCGCGGCGCGAGCAATTGCAAATGCGGCCGCCATATGGATGTCATGTCCGCACGCATGCATAGCGCCGTTCGTTGATGAGAATTCCGCGCCAGTATCCTCCACGATTGGCAACGCATCCAGCTCTGCCCGCACACCAATTGCTGGCCCGTCGGCAGGCCCAATCCGTACGACTCCACCGGTTTCCGCTACGGGTTCCCAGGTTGGATTCCCGAGCTCCTTCAAGATGAGATCCCGCGTCTCACTTTCGTTGCCCGAAACTTGTGGCGACTGATGAATTTGCCACCGCAGTTGCTGAGCACGCGGCATTTCCTCGAGGACTGCCTCAAAAAACTGAGCCCACAGATCGCTCGTCATAGTCTTTTTGCTCTTCCTTCCGAAGCGATAGCTTCGGGCTTAGTACGCTTCGGCGTACGCGCGGTAGCGATCATCGGGGTCAAGGGCTGATGTGAATTCAATTTCAGCCAGTTTGACCACTCGGAACGTTTCGAGGAGTCGGCTAGGCAACCAACTCATGACCGTTTCATTTGCGAACAGTCCCTCAATGGCCACCTCAAGGGTGGAAGGCATGACTCCGTAGGTCGCAGCATCGAGGGTCTCCTGCGCAATCTCGGACAGGTCTCCTGACAGTACGGTAGGTGCTGCCAATTCTTCGGTGATTCCAGCCAGTCCCGCACGAATCAACACGCCCAGTGCAATCCATGGGTTTGAAGTGACATCAGCGCCTCGATACTCGAGGTTGTACTGCTTGTCGTGGTTCGCGCCTGGAGTGTTAAAAAGGGGGCAAATCCGAAGCAGAGCTTCGCGATTGTTTTCTCCCAAGAACATTCCGCCGACACTCCAGCGGCCCGGAGCCAAGCGCTCATATGACACTGCAGACGATGCAGTCAACACCTGGAGGGCTTCCGCATACTTCAAAATTCCTGCCGCGAACTTTCCCGCGGTTTCAGAGAGCCCGCCGGGACGGGACTTGTCAAAGGTAACCGGGGTCCCCGCAGCGTCAGTCAGACTCAAATGAATGTGAACACCATTACCCCCACCGTCCTCTTCGACGATCGGGCTAAATGTGGCTTCTTCCCCTTGCTCACGAACGACGTTTCGCACGATTTCCCTCAGCAAGATGGCGCGGTCCGCGGCTACCAATGCTGGAGCAGGGGCAATTGTGACCTCCCACTGACGATCACCAAATTCAGGAAGCCACATCTCTGGTTCAAGTCCAGCGTCCCGAAGCGCCTGAAGCACCTTGGACCCCATAGGCTCATATGTGAGCAATGATTCGAGCGTGAATGGCTTGTTTCCAGGGACGCGATCCGCGTCCCGAAGCATAAACTCGTGCTCAAATGACGAGACGACCCTCAGTCCAGTTTCGGCTTCGAAATCGCTCACCGCGTTGCGTAGAAATGTCCGGGGGCAGCAATCCCACGCACTCCCATCCGGGTTCACAATGTCGCTCAGCAGAACGGTGACCGCCTGCCCGCCTCCCTCGTTGGTGACCTCTGACTGCGTCGAGGGGTCAGGAATCAGGCGAGTGTCACCAATCGACCCGAACGGGTTTGGCGTAATAATTCTCCCAAATGGATCCAATGCGAGGTTCCCTGGCACCCAACCCGAGCCGGATCGTTTGTAAGCCTCGATCTCATCAGCAGGAAATGCGCGCCCCCTCACCTGGGCCACAAGGTCACAGGTGAGGATCGCAGCAACGGGAGTAGTCATTTGATTTCCTTAATTGATCTATTCGTCGACGGCGGCAATGCCGTCGATATTTTTGTCATGTAGAAGTTCTTCAACATCGTCATAGCGCCGCACACGTTCAACGGGGTCCGTCCCCAAGGCATCGACAAGAGATGCAATGAGCGTCTCCACAAGTGCAAATCCCGGGGTCATCGAATCGAAAGGTGACGCTGCAACCACCGCATTCGTGAGGAGGTAGTCAGAGTGTCGAGCCGCTGGCGACAGCCACGGGTCAGTAATCAACACGGTGCTTGCTTTTTGTGCCTTCGCCTGCCGAACGAATGCCACGGTCGACTCTTGATACCGGCGGTAGTCAAACGCGAATACAACGTCCTTCGGACCAATATCGAGAAGAGCAAACGCCCTGTCCTGCTGAGACATCTCGACATGGTTAATGTTTGGGCGCAGATGCCGCAAGTGCATCGAAAGGTACTTGGCGAGGAGAATACTAAAGCGACCACCGGTGGTCCAAACTCGACGCTTCGCATTTGAGAGCAATGCAACGATGGCTTCGAAGTCTTCAATTGCAAGGCCAGAAAACGTTGCGTCAAGTCCTTGGTTCATAACTTGCTGTGATCGTTCAACTACCCCGTTAGAGCTTGCCGCAGTTGTCGAACGGGCATACATTGTGGCCGGCGAAGACGTCCGCGCAGCGATTTCTCCATGCAGGAGCTTCTGCATATCAGGGTATGAACCAATGTCCAGCTTTGAGAGCAAGCGGAGAACTGTCGGAGCACTCACATTTGCACGCTCCGCAAGCCGGTTCACGGGCTCGAGGCCGGCCACAGGGTAGTCCGCCAGTAGCGCGCGTGAAACTCGCTTTTCTGCGGGACTGAGTTGTTCATACGAACGCTTCAGAACTTCAGCAAGTGTCATTGGTTCATCCATGAACTAGTTACCTTTCACACCAAGTTTTGGCCGCCCGAGCTCTCGAATCCCCATGATTCCGGTCGGTGCCTTGATCAGGACCAGGATAAGGATTGCGGACAGAACCAGGTCAGTCACCCCACCGGGAAGCGCATATCCGCCCGTAAATTGTCCATCTTGGAGCCGTCGGAGGACTTCTTGGAGCACGCTGATAGACAGCGCTCCTACGACCGCACCGCTTGTTGACAGATAACCACCGATGACGATCATCATGATGAACCCAAAGGTCAGCGACAGGAAGAAAGTCCTTGACGAGAATGTTGTGAGGAATGCCGCATATAAGGCGCCTCCAGCGCCGCAGACTGCCGCACTGAGCACCCAAGCAAGGGCTCGGTGCCGTCCTATCGAGATACCAGAAGCCAGAGCCGCCTCAGGGTCTTCTCGAGAGGCCCGCAGCTGCAGACCACTACGGCTGTTCTTATACATCAGCGCGACGACCGCAGCTACTGAAGCACAGACAAAGACCACGAGGGGCGTCGTTGCCTTCGGGATGCCGATCATTGCCGAGGAGCCACGGGTCACATCGGTCCAGGAATTGATGACGGTGAACGTAATAACCAACAGTGCGAGCGTTGCGATTCCAGATTGCAAGCCACTCAGTCTGGCCATTGCTGGGGCAGTGAGCAAGGCATAAGTTGCTGCGCAGGCTGCCGCGACAAGGATTGCCACCGGGAACGGAGTTTCGATGTCCTTGAGGAACACCAGACCGTCAGGAAGCTTCGAAAACATAGAAGCTTTTATGCCTTTGGGGATCGTAAGAAAGGCAGTCACATAGGCGCCAATTGCCATAAATGACACGTGCCCGAACGACATGATTCCTGAGTTGCCTGAGTAGATGGACAAACCGATGACCACCACTACCGAGATAAGGGCACCAATTGCGACGCGCTCAATGATGGGGTCTGTAAGCACCCCCAACAGAGCTACTACCCCAATAATGGCGACCAGAAAGGCACCCGTGATGAGGTTCTGAGTTCGATTCTGACGGTAGAGCTTCATGACACACGCACCTTTACTCCAGACAACAGACCCTGGGGTCGGATTACGAGGATCCCAATCACAGCGGCATACAGGAAAGCGTCCCGGAATGCGATGAGATAGGTAGGGAGGAAGGTCTCAAGAAGCACGGTTGCCATTCCGAGCAAGAGCCCGCCAAGTGCCGCACCTTTCAGGCTCCGCATCCCGCCGATCACAGCACCCACTACACCGATCAACAGCGGCTGGAGTCCCATTTCCGCGCCTACGGCACCCTGCTTAGCGACAAGCACGATTGCAGAAATGGCGGCAATTGCTCCCGAGATTGCAAATGCGCTCATGATCACAAATGATCCTTTAACGCCCAATACCTTTGCCATCTCGAAATCCTCAGCTGCGGCACGCAACTGCATTCCCAAACTGGTCCTCTGCATTGTGACTGCAAGAAGTGCAATCATGGCGGCGCTGAGTACAAGAGTCAGTATTTGGAGCATGCTTATTCGTGCACCAAATATTTCGACTGAATGCTGCAAGAACGGCTGTGGCGGAACCCCTTGTACTTTGGGCAGAGCCGTCATACGTGCGATCGCCTGTAGAGCGGAACTTACTGCGAAGGATGCGATCATCAGCGTGACAGGGTCAGCATTTCTCAGTTTCCGGAACGCAACCCGCTCGGTAAGTACAGAAATCACAATTCCAACGAGAATCGCAAGCGGCCAACTGATCCACCAAGGTGACTCGCGAAAAATCAACAATACGATTGCCGCGGACATGATGATCTCGCCATAGGCAAAATTCATGAGCCCCAGGATGCCAAAGAGCAGAGCAATTCCCAGGGTGAGGAGTGCGTAAAACGTACCAAGACCCAGCATGTCGACTACAAGTTGAATCCACATGGTCAAAGCTCCTTGTCTTCAGGTCGACCCAACGGGGAGAAGCCGAGGTACTCCACCACTTCCGCGTTCGCCGCAAGCTCTTCAGCGTTGCCGCTGCCAATGATTCGGCCTGGCGCTTGAACCACATACGAACGGTGGGAAATAGCGATCGAACGAACGGCATTTTGTTCAACCAACAGGATGGTCATACCTTCGGCGTTGAGTTGAGCAATCACGTCAAAAATCAAATCAACAATGATTGGCGCAAGCCCCAAAGTAGGTTCATCGAGCAGCAGGAGATTGGGTCGGATCATAAGCGCCCGTGCAATGGCAAGCTGCTGCTGTTCACCTCCCGAAAGCAGGCTCGCGCCTCGTGACCAGTACTTGCGGAGAATGGGGAACCTGTCCAGTTGTGCCTCAATATCTGCGTCAACACCGGCCTTATCCTTTCGAGAAATGGCACCCAGCCGAAGATTCTCCCCCACGGTCAGCGTCCCAAACACTCCTCGATCCTCGGGAACATAGGCGATCCCAGCGGGAATACGTGCGGCCCCCTTCGCTGTAAGGTCGAGCGCACCGTAGGTAACAGCGCCGGAGAGCGGTGAAACCACGCCAGCGATCGTCTTTAGAACTGTGGACTTACCCGCGCCGTTCTGGCCCAGGAGTGAAACAATTTCACCTTCCTTGACCGAGAATGAGGCTCCTTGGACAGCGACGATGGACTTTCCGTAGCGAACGAACAGATCACTGACTTCTAATGTGGTCATCTTCGCTACCCCTTTCCGAAATAGATCTCAATGACCTTCGGGTCTGTGCGGATGGTTTCCGGGTCGCCCGTGATGACCGTTTCACCGCTGTCGAGCACATGCAGTCGGTCACAGGTGCCCATAACCACTGCCATATCGTGTTCAACGAGAAGCACTCCCAGCCCACGTTCCCTGGCGAATGAGGCGATTATCTTCACCAGTTCGAGCGCTTCAGCTTCATTCTGACCAGCGGCTGGCTCATCGAGGAGCAGATACTTGGGCTGCAAAGCGATTGCACGAGCAATTCCTACGCTGCGGACTTGCCCAGCAGGCACGGCGTCTGCTCGCACTTCGGCGAGTGCTTCAAGCCCAAGCTCGGCAATGGTCTCGATTGCGACTCGTCTTGCATCTTTGCGCCGCATTCCAGAGCCGAGACATGCAGCTTCAACATTTTCGGCGACCGTGAGCCGTCCAAAAACTTTGACGCTCTGAAAGGTGCGAACAAGGCCAGACCTGGCTCTGCTTCGGATTGACCTGCGGGTGACGTCCACACCATCGAGAATGATTCTGCCGGCGGACGGCCTCAAGACGCCGCTCAGCATGTTGAGCGTTGTCGTTTTACCAGAGCCATTGGGCCCGATGAGGCCAAGCACTTCTCCTGGCTCCAACCGAAGACTCACGCCATCGACAGCTCGAACCCCGTCAAAATACATGCCACCATCTTGCAGAACTAGGGCTTGGTCAGTCATCGTGCACCGCCCTCAAGCCATAGGCGAGTGCCCCACCCGCAGGTTTGCCACACATCATTATGCGGTCTCCATTCCGATCCAGGGTCGGGTCATTCCGCCCCAAAAGCATCTACCATAGATAACAAGTCTGAAATATCATGAAGCATATGTAACAAGAAGTACAAGCTGTAATTATCGTACCGTACGTTACATTTAACACACAAGATCAATTTATCTATTAGTTTCTTCTATCGCCTTATCTCGCGAAAGGACCCAAATGTCGGAGCAGACACTTGCTGATCGCATTGAATCCATGCCGCTTGTCGATCACCACATGCACAGCGTTTTACAGCGCGGCGTTAGCAAACTCGAATTCGAGCAATTGCTGACCGAATCAGCAGAGCCGCCCCCTACAGGCACGACGCATTTGGATTCGCAGGTAGGGTTTGCGCTTCGCCGCCACTGCGCACCCCTACTCGGCTTAGAGCCCTTCGCTTCCGTCTCGGAGTACCTCGAGCGACGAGATCAGCTCGGTCACGAAGAGGTCGCTCGACGCCTTCTTCGATCTGCGGGCGTTTCGACTTCGCTTGTTGACACGGGAACAGTTGGCGGCGAGTCAGAGTTAGCAACGAACGCCGAGTTCGAACTCCTCGCATCACATCAGACTTTCGAAATCGCGCGGCTTGAATCTTTGGCGGAAACCTTGCTCCTGAGCTCCACTCCGGACGAGAACTTTCCTCAAGCATTTCGCGATATTCTGCTGACAACCAGTGGGCTTGTGGTCGGGTATAAGAGCATCATCGCCTATCGCTATGGGTTCGATTTCACGCCAGAACGACCTTCAGACGAAGAAGTCATCGAAGCCGTTCGCACGCTAAATGCGGACGGAAGAACTCGACTTTCACACCCCGATGTCCTGAGATTCATCCTCTGGGCCGGTGTCGACACAGGCCTCCCCGTCCAGCTTCACGTCGGTTACGGAGATGCCGATCTCAACCTCTCGCGCTGCAACCCCGCCCTTCTGATGCCTTGGCTGCGCTTACTGACCAAGGACAACTCCCCCATCATGTTGCTGCATTGCTACCCATTCCAACGGGAAGCCGGCTACCTCGCCCAGGTCTTTTCTCGCGTATATTTCGATCTCGGGTTGGGTATCAACTACTCAGGTGCCGCTTCGTCAGCAATCATCCGAGAGGGCCTCGAGCTTGCCCCGTTTACGAAGCTGCTCTATTCGAGTGACGCATGGGGACTTCCAGAGCTCCATGCTCTTGGTGCCCGCCTCTGGCGCTCCGGCCTCACGAGTGCGTTACTAGAGTTTGTGAACCGCGGAGAGTGGTGCGAAGCAGATGCAGTCCGAGTAGCTGCACTTGTGTGCACTGAGAATGCGCGGCGAGTCTACGGACTGGATGTAACCCGGTAGAACGCGGCTGAGCCCGGCACCTAGAAGGTGCCGGGCTCAGCCGCGTCCCGCCATCTGATTGTTTAGGCTGCGCAGGGGTTGCCATCGCCGAGGTCGGGAACTACCTCAGCCGTGTGCTGCTCTACGAAAATCGCCTTGCCTTCTTCAACCTTTACGATCGACATAGGGAAATCGATGATCTTGTGGCAGGTTTTCGAGAAGTAGGTCATTTCACCAATAGGGGTGTCGACTGGACCGGCCAGCTGGAGCGCATCCCGAATTGCGGGACCATCGTTCAGGTCCGCACCGGTGAGTGCGTTCTGAATCGCGAGCATCAAGTTGTACCCCAACAGCGCGTAGGAGCTGGAGGGCCCTGCTCCAGTCTCTTTGCTGAAATCAGCTACGAACGCGTTCAGGTCTTCCTCGGTTGAAGCGCCCGAGCAGTATTCATAGCAAGCAAATGCCGTGTAGTACACGTCATTCGCGTTGCCCAGAATGTCTAGAAGCGTCTGGCCATCCAATGCGTTGGGCCCAACGAGTGGAACGTCAATGCCCGCTTCGCGAATCTGTTTCATCGCCGTCGCTCCCGCGGGGTTCCAACTTGCAACATAGATGAAGTCAGGCTTCTCCGAGAGAGCCTTGATGCTAGAAATCTGAGCGCTCACATCGATATTGTCACCGCCCGGAAAACTATCGGTGCCGACGATATTTCCGCCAAGTTCTTCGAATGCACCGACAAAGTAAGCGCCCGCGGACTTGGTGTACTCAATGCTTTCATCCTGGAGGACATAGGCATTCTTCCAGCCCTGATCGAAGGCCCAAGACGCACCCACGGAGCCTTCGACATCGGTGCCAGCGTTGCCACTGAAACTGAAGTCGCCGATGGTGGTCAGGTCTGCCGTCTTCGGGTCGCCTGCACAAATCGAGATTGCAGGAACCTCTGCAGCTTGAGCTGCGATCAGCGCTGGTGAGCTCAGATCAAAATCGCAAGGTGTCACGATGATGTCCACGCCGTCCTGCAGAAACTCCTGCGCGACCACACCAACGGTCTCTGGATCAGATGCAACATCCTTCTGAATGACCGTAATCTTCTTGCCGTCGATTCCACCGGCGGCGTTGATCTCATCAACGGCAAGGAGGGCAGCGGCGCCTGGTTCTACGTCGAACCCAGCCATGTTTCCGCTTTGCGACAGTGCAAAGCCAATCTTGATGCCCTCAGCATTATCATCGCTGCTTCCGGTGCTTGACGAACACCCCGCTACGACAAGTAGTGTCAGTGCGGCTCCAGTGGCGACAATGCCACGGATTCCTTTTGATTTCCAATTCATATTCTCAATCCTCATTGTTGGTAATGCAGTGGGTGAACTGAACTCACGTTGGGTCAAATAGAAGCTGCAGCGGCGAACGCGCCGCGTACGGCATCGATCGCAGCATCAATGTCGTCGTTGGTCGTCGAGGCGTTGAGACGCCGGTCGCCTGTGGCCGCCGTGGTTTCCAGAACTCGCTGCTTCATCAGTGATTGCTGGTATGCGGCGTAACGATCTGTATTTACATCGAGAGTGTCACGGAAGTTTCGTGGCGCTTCCGCACGGAAATAGACTGCCCACTCAGAGCCGAGTCCCGTCACGACCGCTTCAACTCCGGTGTCGACGATGGCTCGGGCGTATCCTTCGCGAAGACGCTCTCCGAGTTCATACAACCGACCAATGGTGTTCTCGCTTTCCATAATGTCAAGCGTCGCGTTGCCCGCAGCCATCGCGTATGGATTGGCGTTGTACGTGCCGTCAATTGTCACTTCGTTCTGGGCGTAGGCACCCAGATGATCCATAAACTCGTCGCGCCCTGCCAAGCCCGCCAACGAAAAACCGTTGGCAACTGCTTTACCAAAAGCGGTGAGATCCGGGGTGACTCCCGTTACTTCCTGAATGCCACCTAGCGCTGCACGAAAGCCAGTCTTCACCTCGTCAAGGACGAAGATCGTGCCGTGTTGCGTGCAAAGATCCCGCAGGAGTTCCAGAAATCCCGGTGCTGCGGCCACACATCCGTAGCTGTGCACATAACCTTCAGCGAATGCCGCGGCAAGCTCTGCACCATGCGCGTTGAACGCGGCGCGCAGACCTTCAGCGTCGTTCCATTCGACTACGATCACATCACCAGTCACGGCGGGGTGGAGCCCCGCACTATTTACAGTGTTGAGGGGAGATTCTTTGGTGAGCCCTGCTCGAGAGCCGCCAACAGCCACATGGTCACTCCACCCGTGGTAGCTTCCGTGAAACTTCAGAACTTTCATGCGCCCAGTTACTGCGCGGGCAATATGAGAAGCATGCATTGTCGCATCGGTTCCCGACGTACAGAAGGCTACCTTTTCGGCAGACGGCATGAGTCTGGTGATCTTTTCACCGAGCTCAACTTCGCCCAGCTGTGGCCCTACTCCAGTGAGGTCGCAGGTGTTCACCGATTTGTAAACTGCATCATTGACCCGGGAGTCTGAATGCCCGAGCACAATCGGCCCCCAGGCGTTGAGAAAGTCCAGGTACTGGTTCCCCTCGCGATCCCACATGTAGGCACCTTTGGCCTTGACAAACACTTGTTCGAAGCCAAGTCGGTGCCCCGACGACGCTCCTCTGGGAATAACCTTTCGGGCTTCCTCCCACTGCTGGAAAGACGGTGTTTCAGTCGACATGTGTCGATCCTTTCGTTCGCAAAACTACGTTGTTTAAGTTCTCGGCCCAAGCCTTGCTATACCAGCGCGCCGCTTCGATACGCTGCGCTCATCCGTTCGGCGAGCATGACAACCGGCAAATGAGTATTCGCGCTCGGCACCTCCGGAAGAATCGAGGCGTCCCAGATCGAAAGCCCTTCGAAACCGAAGACATTTCCTAGTTCGTCAACGACCGCGTCCGGGTCGTTGGCCTGGCCCATCCGAGCCGTGCCTACTGCGTGGAAGTAGTCCCCCACGTATTGAGACAGCCATCTTTCAAAGAACTCGTCGTCCTCGATCGCTGAGAGTGGCGTGCCCTTTTCATCAATGAACACCTCTTCAACTATCGGCGCAAAGGCTTCACCGCTGAGTACTTTCGCGACCGCGGCAAGTGCCTCACGCATGGCCTTTTTATCATCCGGGTGCGCAAGCATCTCCTCGTCAACGATGGGCGGCGCAAGTAGATTCTTGGGATTAAGGCGCAACGACCCCACAGACTTGGTGCGCATCACTGCTGCCATGAGTAGTCCGTGGGTTCCGGGTAGCAGCTCCCCATGAAGGGGAAGAAGATGGATGTCTCCTGTTCCCACTGAGGACGAAAGTCGCATCACCGCACCGATACACGGAATCTCTCGATTTGCTTCACGGCATTCTGGCGTCATCGTGAAATAGACCGAAGCCGCTGGATGGTCCTGGAGCCCACGTCCGATTCCTGAATGTGTCATACCGCTGCGGAGGAGAATACTGGGCGTCTCAAAGGTGCCTGCACAAAGGATTACGCGATCTCCACGCAGTTCCTCTCCCCCGACGAGCACGACGCCCACAACCCTATTGCCGTCAAACATGAGCCGGTCAACTTGGGAATCGGGTCGAACGATTAGGTTCTCGCGTGCACGAGCTGGTTCGAGCCATAGCTCCCGTGAGGAACGTCGACCTTCCCGATCAGCGGTGCGGTAAAGCAGAGCACTCCCGTCCTCGGCTGTGTAGGAATCCACTGACTCTGCAAGTCCCAGCACACGACCTGAAGCTAACAACGCTTGATCCACAGGAGTCTGTTCTTCTTGCGTGGACCGAGTGAGGGTCGACTGAAGCTTTGCAAACCAGGGTTCGACGTGTAACCAAGACCACCTACTCAGACCGTACTGGCTTGCATAGTTGTCGTAATCAGACGGAAGTCCGGGCAGCGCGAGCATCGCGTTCGTAGAGGCGGAACCGCCAACGCCGCGACCTCTCTGGTACAGCAGCCGCTTACCACCGTGGACCTTGCTCGCGAATAGGTCCGGATAAAATGCTTGCCTGTGTTCCAACGCATCAAGCCAGTTCACTGACAGTATCTCAGCGTCACCACCCTGGTCGGCACCTGCATCGAGCAAGATGACGTTCCTGTCCCCGTCTTCGGAGAGCCGAGCGGCAACGGTGCATCCCGCTGATCCAGCACCAACAATGATTACAGTTTCAGTCACGATATTGCCTTCTGGAGTTAGTCAATTACTGGGTTGGCGGGACAAAGAAGCCTTGATTGAGCACCATCAAGTCGTCTTTCGTAAGGTCATGGATTGAGGCCTTCCCAATGCCATACAACGTTTCACGAATGCCGTTCTTCAGGATGTCGAGGACTTCGTATACCCCCGCTTCGCCTGAGACAGCCAGCCCGTACAAGTAAGCCCGTCCAATGAAGACAGCCTTCGCCCCAAGAGCAACTGCCTTCACCACGTCAGACCCACGCCGGATACCTCCGTCCGCCATAACATCCACTTGGTCTCCGACGGCGTCCACGATGTAGGGAAGGTATCTCAGCGGCGAAGGGCTGCCATCAATGTTGTTGCCACCGTGGTTCGAGATAGATATGGCATCGGCGCCCAGATCTACCGCGAGCTTTGCGTCCTTGATGGTATTGATACCCTTCACCATGAAGGGACCTCCCCAAAGCTCACGGATCCATTTGATGTCGTCCCAAGTCGGGGCAGGAGTCCGCTCAAACTCACCCCAGGCTGCCCCGAAATACGGCACGTCGTTTTTGTCTCTGCCCCAAAGGTTGGGCACCTTTACATCCGGTATACGCCCCCGGATAAGGAACTCAGAAAGCCAGCGCGGTCGTGCGATCGCGGCAGGTGCAAAACTGGCCATCGTTTTCAGACCCATGTTCGACGGAGGCGCCGGCGGCACGCCCCAATCACGGCGCGGTGTATGTGACCAGTCAAGCGTCACAATGAGCCCTTTTGCTCCTTGTTCTTTTGCATCCATGACACGCTTTTCAATGTCAGCTTTGGACCCAACCCAATAGAGCTGAAAGAAAATGTCCTGGTTCACTTTGAGAAGGTCGGTCAACGGATCAGTGGCCCATGAGCTGAGACCCATCGCAGTACCTTGGCGGGCAGCTGCCGAGGCAGCTGCAACTTCACCGCCAGGGTGAATGGCTTGAGCACCAACCGGTGAAACGATAACTGGAAAGTCAATCTTGGTACCCATGATCGATGTACTCATATCGAATGAGGTGGGTCGGTTAAAGATCGTCGGAGAGAACCCCAACTCATCGAATGCGCGTACATTATCAGCCGGAGTGAGGCCCTTCTCATTGCCGGCCTTTACTGCGAGCCACACAGGCTTGGGTAGGCGACGTTTGGCCATGCGTTCAGCCTCAGCAAGGTTCTTGAAAGGAACTCGAGTGCTCATGTCTTGCTTATCTCCATTGATCTAATACGTGGCGACCAGAGTCGCTTCGACGGCTTCGTCTTCCCCACACTTCATCGAACAAACATTAGATTCAGGTGGCCTGATGACAACTATCTACTATTAGTTAGAGTTTTTCAAGACCTACATTTGCTTGAGAACGTTCTGAAATGTAACATTTGTGAAACTAGGTGTTGTTCCAACGATGGAGGCCAGCAATGACGCGCACACCACTAGACCAGTCGACCACTCCCTATGCCAGCGCACTTCAGGCGCAGGCAGCAAAGGTATCCGTCAACCTCATGGTCCCGGGCCACGGCGCAACTTCCGAGGGGCTCGCATCAGAGCTCGCAGACTTTTGTGGCGAGCGGGCGCTAGCCCTCGATATTCCACCGCTGATCAACGGCATCGATGTCGGGCCAGCTTCTCCGCTCGTCCAGGCCACGGAGTTGGCTGCTGAAGCATGGGGGGCCCAGAAAACTTGGTTCTTGGCAAACGGCGCTTCACAAGCTAACCGCATGGCAGCTCTCGCCATTGCCGGCTTAGGTCGAGGAGACTCGGTCATCGCGCAACGCAGTGCTCATTCCAGCTTTACCGACGGTGTAATCCTGGGAGATCTCCTTCCCCTCTTCGTTATCCCCAGCATCGACACGGCCCGCGGGATCAACCACGGCGTGCATCCCGATGCTCTGCATAGTGCTCTCACCAGCGCAGAGAATGATGGCATCCCGGTCTCAGCCGTCTACATCATCAGCCCAAGCTATTTCGGCGCTGTCGCCGATGTGACAGGGCTCTCCCGCGTCGCCCATGAGCATGGCGTACCACTTGTCGTTGACGGGGCTTGGGGTCCACATTTTGGTTTTCATGAGGATCTCCCTGAGTCACCCACACGTCTAGGAGCAGATCTCACTGTTTCAAGCACGCACAAACTGGCAGGCAGCCTCACTCAATCAGCTATGCTCCACCTCAGCGACGGACCCTTCGCCAACCGGCTCCTTCCACTCCTGGAACGGGCCTACATGACCACTCAAACCACGAGTCCAAGCGCGCTTCTCCTCGGATCTTTGGACATTGCGCGACGCTCGATGGCGACGGGGCACGACCTCATTGGAGCTAGCATCGTTGAAGTCGAAAAGTTCAGGGATCAAGTGCGCGCCAGCGACACATACACAATCATCTCTGACGGTTTCTCCGATTTTGATGACATCATCGCCCATGATCCCATGCGCGTATCAATCGATGTGTCTGCAACAGGTTTGAGCGGGCACAAGATTCGCGACATTCTTGATTCCGAGTTCGATATTCATCTTGAGATCTCAACTGCTCAAGCCGTCGTAGCTTTCATCGGCCCCGGCAAATTTCCTGATCTCAATCGCTTCGCCAATGCGTTGCTTGAGATAGCGAGTCGTCTTGATCCTCACCAGGTCCCGCCGGCACTAGATTTTCCCCCGTTACCCCAGCCTGGGCCGATGATCATGCGACCGAGAGCAGCTTACTTCTCGCAGTATGTGACGATACCGGCGGATCAGGCAGCCGGGCGTGTGTCTGCAGACGCGCTGGCCGCCTATCCGCCCGGCATCCCCAATGTCATTCCTGGCGAGGCAATCACTCCGGACATGATTAAGTTCCTTCAGCAGGTAGCAGCCTCGCCGATCGGCTATGTCCGTGGAGCTCTCGACAGCAAAGTCTCACACTTCCGAGTCGTAATCGAACCGGGAGAGTAGCTACACAGCTCGGCGACACAGACGCCGGCTCGGCCCGTGTCCAGAGCACAAGGCAGTTGTTAAGGCCCCCCGGTAGAGTTGGGAACACTACAATCTGGGGAGACATTAATGCGGGTGGCAGCAGCTTTTCTGGCGGACGCGGCGAATGTGCGCGAGGGTACGCTCGGCGTGCTCTCGGGGTTCATCAACACGATCAACCGCGAGGAGTTTCCCGCACCACTCGGGGCCGCCCTCGTAGTGGTCGTCGAGTACGACGAGACCGAGGCCCGACGCGGCGAGCAGCAACGCACGTTCAGGGCTCGCTGCGAGCCCGCGGTCGGTGGCGCCGAGATCTTCAATCTCGACGGCACGTTCAGCCTCGGCGCCTCGAGCGATGCGTTTGGCTACATTCCGATGGTGTTCTCGCTGCACGAGGTCGAGGTCCCCATGACCGGCAGCTACCGCATCGTCTTCGAAGGCGAAGGGCTTGAACGTGTCGACGTGCGGTTCTACGCCAACGCGACCAATCTGCCAGATCTCGACGACGAGCTGGCCCCCAATAGCGACTCTGAATAGCAGCGCCAGCGACGCCAGCAGCGCCAGCCACCATCGAAGAAAGTGACCTCCCCCACCACCATGACCGCGTCAGTTCCCCTGCCAGTACCGCAAGCACTGCCTGCCCTCGTCGCATTCGACCTCGACGACACCCTCGCCCCCTCGAAGTCCCCGGCGCCCGAGCGCATCCTCGCGGCCCTCGCAGGTCTGCTCAAGCGCACGAGCGTCGCGGTGATCTCGGGCGGCAACTTCGAGCAGTTTGAGATGCAGCTGGTGTCGCGGCTCGACGCGTACGCCGACCTCGACGAGTCCGATCTCGAGCGCCTGCACCTGCTGCCCACCTGCGGAACCCGCTACGAGCGCCGCGAAGACGGCCGCTGGGTCACGGTCTACCAGGAGAGCCTCACCACAGACGAGCGCGACCGCGCCCTCACCGCACTGCGTGAGGAGGCCGAACGCCTGAACCTCTGGGAAACCGAGACCTGGGGCGACGTGTTGGAGGATCGCGGCTCGCAGGTCACGTTCTCGGCTCTCGGCCAGCGCGCCCCCGTCGCAGACAAGGCCAAGTGGGATCCCACGGGCGACAAGAAAAACACCTTGCGCGCGGCCGTCGCCGACCGGCTCCCCGACCTTGAGGTGCGCAGCGGTGGTTCGACATCGGTCGACATCACGCGTCGCGGCATCGACAAGGCGTACGGCATGCGCAAACTCGAAACGCTCACCGGCATTGCGCTCGACGACATGCTCTTCATCGGCGACCGTCTCGACCCCGACGGCAACGATTACCCCGTCAAGGCGATGGGCGTCGCATGCCATGCGGTCGACGGCTGGGAGGACACCGCCGCCTATCTCGAGCAGCTGCTCGCGGCGACCGCCGCGTAATTCCGTGCGCATCGTCATCGCCCCCGACAAGTTCAAGGGTTCGCTGAGTGCTGACGCGGTTTGCGCTCACCTCGCGGCCGGCATCACGGCCGCACTGCCGGGAGCCCGCATCGATGTCGCGCCCATGGCCGACGGCGGCGAGGGAACGCTCGACGCCGCCATTTCGGCGGGCTTCGAGCGCATAACCCGCACGGTGGCGGGGCCGCTCGGGGCCCCGGTGCGCGCGAGCTTCGCGCTGCGCCAGGGCACCGGCTCGCAGCCCGGCGAAGCGGTGATCGAGCTTGCGACGGCCTCGGGGCTGCTGCTCATCGATGCGCCGGATCGCCTCCCGCTCGCCGCCCACACGCGTGGCACCGGCGAACTCATCACGGCTGCCCTCGATGCGGGGGCACGCCGCATCGTGCTCGCCGTGGGAGGCAGCGCCTCGACCGATGGCGGAACGGGCATGCTCCGGGCACTCGGCGCCAGCTTTCTCGATTCCTCGGGGCAACCGCTACTAGACGGGGGCGGAGACCTCCCTCGACTCCACAACATCGACTGGTCGGGTCTCGATCCGCGCATTCTCGATACGGAGTTCGTGCTCGCGACCGACGTCGATCACGTGCTCACTGGGCCTCACGGGGCGGCTCGGGTCTTCGCCCCGCAAAAGGGTGCCACGCCCGACGAGGTCGAACTACTCGAGCACGGGCTCGTGCGCCTCGCCGCGGTCCTGCGGAAGCAGTTCCCCGAGGGTCCGGATCTCGCGCAAGCCCCCGGATCCGGTGCCGCGGGTGGGGTCGGTTTTGGCGCAATGGCGGCGCTTGGCGCCGCCCGCCGCCCCGGGGTCGACGTCGTAGCCGAGGTAACCGGGCTCCCGCGCCTCATGCAGTGCGCAGATCTTGTCATTACGGGCGAGGGCTCGTTCGATGCCCAGAGCCTCGGCGGCAAAACTCCGGTGGGGGTGCTGCGCCTCGCGCAGGCTGCCGGGGTGCCCGCAATCCTCGTAACCGGGCGCAACCTGCTCTCCGACACGGAGCGGCAAGCGACCGGGTTTCTCGCGAGCTATGCGATCGCAGATCGCGATCCGGATCCTGACTCGTGCATGAACTACGCCGCACGCTATCTCGAGCAGATCGGCACGGAGATTGGCACCGAGATCGGTCGTACGCTCGCCGGTTAGCGAACAGGTTCAGTGCGGCGGCTCACGCCATGCTCACGAGTCACTATCGAAATGACGAGAGGGTATCCAAATCGCGTGATTTGGATACCCTCTCGTTATTTCAGTACGTTCTCGTGGAACGCAACCGCAGTCGTGCGGCTTGCAAGACTACTTCGCGTCGACCTCGACCGGGGTCAGGCCGAGCACCTCAGCGGTGTGCGCGAGCGAGGCCTGTGCGCCTGCCAGGTCGCTGTTGAGGCCCTTGCCGAACGCGGGGATCTGATCCTTGAAGGTCTTCTTCCACTGCCTCTCGAACTGCTCGGGGAAGCACTTCGCCAGCACGCCGAGCATGGCGTGCACTGCGGTCGAGGCGCCGGGCGATGCTCCGAGCAGACCCGAGATGGTGCCCTCGCCACCGACGATGACCTCGGTGCCAAACTGCAGAACGCCACCCTTTTCGGG
This sequence comes from Leucobacter salsicius M1-8, assembly GCF_000350525.1. GTDB lineage: Bacteria > Actinomycetota > Actinomycetes > Actinomycetales > Microbacteriaceae > Leucobacter > Leucobacter salsicius. The sequence goes on from NZ_AOCN01000008.1 coordinate 88,452, forward strand.
ATCGTTCTTCATGACCTGTACGCGCTGACCGGCGGTGATCATCTTCCAGTCACTCGTCTGAGCGCCCGGCATGTACTGGCGCAGCGTGTCCATCTGCTTCTCGCGGCTCGCGAAGACCTCGGATACGAGGTACTTCTCGAGCGAGAATTCGGTCAGGCCCACCTTGATCATGGGGCCCAGGTTGTGTGCGCGGATCGAGCCGGGCAGATCCCACCACGAGCCACGCTTGAGGAAGTTGGGGCTGAAGCCAGCGTAGGGCCCGAAGAGGATGCTCTTCTTGCCATCGATCACGCGGGTGTCGAGGTGCGGTACCGACATCGGGGGCGCACCCACCGCAGCCTTGCCGTATACCTTGGCGTCGTGCTGGGCGACGATCTCGGGGTCGTCACACATCAGGAACTTGCCACTGATGGGGAACCCGCCGAAACCCTTGATCTCGGGGATGCCCGAGCTCTGCAGCAGCGGCAGTGCGCCGCCGCCGGCACCGACGAAGACAAACTTCGCGTTGACGACGTTGGTGCCGTAGCCCGAGCGGTTGCGGGTGAAGATGTCCCACGTGCCGTCTTCGCGGCGACGCAGCTTCTGTACCTCGGTGTTGAGGTTCACGCCTGCGCCCTGCTCGGACATGTGATCGATGAGTTGACGGGTCAGCGCACCAAAGTCAACGTCGGTGCCACTCGTCGAGCGGGTAGCCGCGAACACGTCGTCCTTTGCGCGGCGGTCGATGAGCAGCGGTGCCCACTCGGCGATGACCTCGGGGTCGTCGCTGAACTCCATGTCGGAGAACAGCGGCTCGCTCTTGAGAATGTCAAAACGGCGGCGCAGGTATTCGACGTTCTCGGCGCCGCGCACAAACGTCATGTGCGGGGTCGAGTTAATGAAGGAGGAGGGCTCGCTGAGAATGCCGCGCTCGACGAGCGTTGACCACCACTCGCGTGAGAGTTGGTACTGCTCGTTGATGTCGATGGCCTTGGCTGGCGACATGGCGCCGTCCTTGCCCTCGGGCATGTAGTTCAGCTCGCAGAGTGCTGCGTGGCCGGTGCCGGCGTTGTTCCAGCCGTTCGAGCTCTCCGTCGCGACCTCACTGAGGGACTCGAATACCTCAATGGTCCAGTCAGGCTGTACCTGCTGAATCAGGGTTCCGAGGGTGGCGCTCATGATGCCACCGCCAACAAGGGCGACGTCTACCGTGTTCTTACTCACGATCTCTGAGTCTACTCGTCATTTCTGGGCTCGAGACCAAGTCTCTCGATTTCGAAATATTCTTGGGCCCGAACAGAATCCACATTGAGCCGGATCATTCCTCCCCCTGACTCGACTTCTTATCGGTGCGCGTGGGCAAGTTGGCGGCAGCACACGCCCCTTCAATGGTTTCGGTTGCCGCCGCAATGACCTGCGTATAGCCGAGACGCTGCGCCTCACGACTGCGTTGCGCCTCACCGCTCACCGGTCGCACCTGGGCCGCCAGGCTCAGTTCACCGTACGCGGCGACGTTGCGCGCGAGGGGCACGTTCTTAAACGAGGAGAGGATGGCAAAGGCGATCGCGAGATCGGCTGCCGGCTCAGAGAGTTTGATCCCACCCACGGTGGAAACATACACATCCTGGTCGTGCAGCTGCACCCCAAGGTGACGTTCGAGCACCGCGAGAATCATGGCCACGCGTGATGGCTCGACACCACTCGTCACCCGACGCGGGTTAGGCGTCGAACTTTTGGCCACGAGCGCCTGCACCTCAACGGGGAGCGCGCGCCGGCCGTCAATCATCACGGTCGGGCAGGTGCCACTCAGCACCTCGGTGCCGGTACTCAGAAACAGGCCGCTCGGGTCGGGCACCTCGGCGATGCCGCCGCCCGTCATCTCAAAGCAGCCAACCTCGTCGGTGGGGCCGTACCTGTTCTTCATACTGCGCAAGAACCGCAGCGCCGTGTGACGGTCACCCTCAAAGTGACACACGACGTCAACGAGATGCTCGAGCAGCCTGGGCCCGGCAATCGAGCCGTCCTTCGTCACGTGGCCCACCAGAATCACAGGAATATCGCGTTCCTTCGCCACGCGAATCAACGCTGCCGCCACCTCGCGCACTTGTGAGGGGCCGCCTGGGGTGCCCTCAATCTGGTCGCTCGCGAGCGTTTGCACCGAGTCGACCACCACGAAGTGCGGCTTCACCTGGTCAATGTGCCCCAGCACGGTCGCGAGATCCGTTTCGCTCGCGAGGTAGAGCTCGTCGTGCAGCGCCCCGGTGCGCTCTGCGCGCAGCCGGATCTGCCCAGTCGATTCCTCACCGCTCGCGTACAGCACGCGCGCCCCCTGGCCGGCGACGTGCGCCGCGACAGCGAGCAGCAGCGTGGACTTACCCACTCCAGGTTCCCCCGACAGCAATACGGCAGCGCCGGGAACGAGCCCACCGCCCAGCACGCGGTCCAGCTCCCCCACTCCCGTGGAGCGGTGGTGGGCCACGTGCCCGGTGAGTTCCGTGATGGGTCTGGCACGCCGCTCCTCAAGGGGTGCCGCGCTCGCGACGGTGCGGGCAAGCGTCGCACCCTTTCGCCCGCGCTCCTGCACGGTGCCCCACTGCTGGCATTCGCCACAGCGGCCCACCCACTTCGCCGCCTGCCACCCACACTCGGTGCATGCGAACGCGTTCGTCGTTTTTGCCATGGCCAGAGCCTAACGCTGGCGTCTGACATTGCCGATGCGGGCCACCCCACCCTCCGCGCGACACGCCCGCACACAAGCACGAAGCCCCCTCGATTCGCACTCAACCCCACAATCACGTATTCTCTTTCTCGGTGACGTGTCCGAGCGGCCGAAGGTGCAACACTCGAAATGTTGTGTGGTTAATAGCCACCGTGGGTTCAAATCCCACCGTCACCGCCACTGAAAACCCCCTGTCCCGCAGGGGGTTTTCTTCTACCCGGCGCCTGTCGCCACAGGTGCGGTCTGCTTCAGCCCACATCTGGCACTCACTCCCGGGTCGCGATGACGCGCATGCGCCGATTCCGATACCGAGGAGACCACGTGTCGCACACTGCCGAACACGAAACCGTACCGAAAAGCCGAGGCTTCTTCGGCCACCCCTGGGGGCTCGCGAACCTCGCGGGTGTCGAGATGTGGGAGCGCTTCAGCTTCTACGGCATGCAGGCACTGCTTGCGTTCTACATCTACTTCTCTGTTGCTGACGGCGGGCTCGGCCTGTCACAGGCCGCGGCCGGATCGATCGTCGGCGCGTACGGCGGTCTCGTCTACCTCTCTGCTGTCCTGGGCGGCTGGGTCGCCGACCGCGTACTGGGCGCAGAGCGCACACTCTTCACCGCTGCCTGCCTCATCATGGCTGGCCACCTCGCACTCGCGTTCATTCCCGGCGCTCTGGGACTTGCGATCGGCCTCATCTGCGTCGCAATTGGATCCGGATCGCTGAAGACAACCACCTCGACCGTTCTGGGCGACCTCTACTCGCGCGAGGATGGACGCCGCGATTCAGCGTTCTCGATCTACTACATGGGCGTCAACATTGGCGGACTCTTGGGCCCGCTCGCCACGAGCGCACTGTGGGGCTGGAAGGGCTTCCACTGGGGCTTTGCCCTCGCCGCCATCGGAATGGCGATTGGCCTCACCCAGTACATGCTGATGCGCCGCCGCACGATCTCCGAGGCGAGCCGCAAGCCACAGAACCCCCTCACTGCCACGCAGAAGAAGGTGTGGCCCGTCATCTTCGCCGTGGCCATCGCGCTCTTGGTGCTCGCAGTCTCGCTCGGTTTGGTTACCGCCGAGAACCTCTCGAACATCGTCGTGGTGCTCGTCATTATTGCCGTCATCTCGCTGTTCACGGTGATGCTGACCAGCCGTCAGGTTGACGCCGTGGAGCGCAAGCGCGTCATCGGCTTCATTCCGCTGTTCATCGCTTCGGCCGTGTTCTGGTCGCTGTTCCAGCAGCAGTTCACGGCGCTCGCGTTCTACGCGGACACCCGCCTTGACCGCGAGATCTTCGGCTGGGAGATGCCGCCGAGCATCGTGCAGTCGATCAACCCGGTCTTCATCATCATCCTCGCTGGCGTCTTCGCCGCAATGTGGGTAAAGCTTGGCAACCGCCAGCCCTCGACCCCGGTCAAGTTCGCACTGGGCACCGGCATCATGGGCCTCGCGTTCCTGTGCTTCATCCCCTTCGCTGGCTGGGCAAACGGGTCCGTGCCGCTCATCGCATTTGCGGGCATCCTGCTCTTGTTCACGATCGCTGAGCTGTCGATCTCACCCGTGGGTCAGTCGCTTGCGACGAAGCTCGCCCCGCGAGCCTTCCACTCTCAGATGGTGGCACTCTTCTTCCTGACCGTGTCACTCGGCTCTGCAGCTTCGGGGTCGCTCGCGGGCCTCTACACCGCCGAGGCCGAGGTGTCGTACTTCCTCATCATCGGGCTCTCGTCGATCGCAGTCGCGATCGTACTGTTCCTGATCCGGAAGCCGATCTTGAAGCTCTTGGGCGGCGTTCGCTAACGAGCGTCTCAGCCGAGATGCCCCGCGGGTTCGTTCAGATCTGAACGAACCCGCGGGGCATCTTTCATTTCGAGCGACTACCGTAGCCCATCGACATAGTCGACGATCATCGTGGCGACGGGCTCGGGGCTCTTGATGATGGCCTCGTGGCCGCGATCCGGAATTAATTGCATCGTGGATTCAGGTAGTGCGGCCGCCACTTCAGCGACCCACTCCTGTGGGCAGACCCTGTCGGTTTCACCCGCGAGTACTAGCGTGGGCACCCGAACCCGCGGGCACACGTCCTCAAGGTGATGCTCGAGCATCACCTTGAGCTTGTTCGCAAACCACACGGGGCTCGTCTTGAAATACTCATACATCCCGGTGAAGAGCACCTTGACGCCCTCGCCCTTCAGGTCCTGCACCATGCGCTCAGCTTGCTTCGTGGCCGAGCGTTCGTGCCGATTGATCGTGGGGGCGATGAGTACGAGCCCATCGACGAGCTCGGGCTCATCGACCGCGAGCTGCGCAGTGATCTGCGTACCCATCGAGTGGCCGACGAGCACGACGCGGCCGAGCTGCTCGTCGCGAATAAACCGAGCGAGGTGCTTTGCGGTCTGCTCGATCGAGCTCTCGCTGCCGGGTTCGGGGGAATCTCCAAACCCGGGAAGATCGAGCGCGATCACGCGCCCGCGAGAGGCCAGGATCGGGGCCACCTCGTCGTACACGATGCGTCCCATGCCGATGCCATGGACGAGCACGAAGACCCGTTCTCGCAGCCCATCAGTGGGCACGCTTGCCGGGGTGTCATTGGATACGATCGTCAGCTCGCCCGACTCGTATCGTCGCTCGATGCTGTTCTGGTCTGCGTTGTCCATGGCCCCAGACTAGCCCTCACTGGCCTTCACTAGCCCTCAAACACGATGACGGCCTCAGGCCTCCCGCCACGGGAAGCCTGAGGCCATCAATGCGTCTAGTCCGTCTTCTTACGCCCGGAGATCAGGCCCCAGATCAGCAGCACGACAACCGAACCGCCGATGGCGAGTGCCCACGTCTGCAGCGAGAAGAACTCCTCGAGATTTGCGTTGAAGAGCATGCCACCGAGCCATCCGCCCAGCATGGCTCCGACGACACCGAGCAGCAGGGTGACAAACCAGCCACCGGCCTGCTTGCCCGGCAAAATTGCCTTCGCAATGGCGCCCGCGATGAGCCCCAGAATCAGAAAACTAAAGAATCCCATAATGAAGCTCCTTCAGGTAGAGATCCGCACGAGTTGGGTTTTTGGAGGCCCCTTACTTGAAGGCGTCTTTGACGTTCTCGCCAGCCTTCCTCAGGCTCGCTTTCGCCTGATCGAGCTTGCCTTCGGCCTCCTGCGATTCATCACCGGTGAGCTTGCCCATCGCCTCTTTGGCTTTGCCGGTGATGTCTTCTGCTGCGTTTTTCATCTTGTCTTCTGCACTCATGGCGTGTGTCCTTTCGTGTTCGAATGACAAGACAACGAGTCATCGTTGCCTGTGATGCGGCTTATGCATCTGCATTTCACGCTACCCAGTAAAGCGGCTCTGCGCCAGGGCAGTTTTGCTCGACGCCAACCAGCGATCAGCTTCTGAAGTACCGAGGGTGGCATTCTTGAGGTCACAGTGAGTTTGTAGTTTGTAATTTGTAATTTGTAATTTGTCATGGGAGTGGGGATCGTGGCTGCAAAGAATCTAAACCATGATCTCGAAGCAGGTACCCCTGGTAGCGTCGCCGCCAAAGCCAGCCGGATCGAAGACGAGCTACTCAGCGTCGGCGAGGTGAGCCGCCGCACAGGTGTGGCGGTCTCGGCGCTGCACTATTACGAGAAGCTCGGGCTCATCGGGTCTACCCGCACCGTCGGCAACCAGCGCCGTTACCGACGCCACATGATCCGGCGCATCACGCTCGTGTCGGTCGCCAAGCGCCTAGGTATTCCGCTCGCCGACGTGCAGCAAGCGTTCGCGAGCGTGCCGCTCGACTCGACCCCCACGCACGCCGATTGGCAGCGCGCCTCCCGCGCGTGGAAGCTGGTGCTCGAACGCCGCCGAAAGGCCATCGAGGAGCTCGAGAACCAACTCGTAGGATGCATCGGCTGTGGCTGCCTGTCAATGAAGGCCTGCCTGCTAGTCAACCCCGACGACCGGCTCGGCCTCGAGGGGGCGGGACCGCGTCGTCTGCCCGTCGAAGATCTCGAGTAGGCCACACCACACCAAAGACACACACAGTAAAGACCTGGATGGAGTGTACGATATTCAAATCGACTGCACTGAGAAGGGTCCAACTTGCATTACTCACACCGACGTTCACTGCTCGGGATTGCCGCCACTGCGGCAATCCTCCTGACTGGCGTGGGGCTGGGCGCGAGCTCCCCCGCGATCGCAACTTCGGGCGAGGAAGCGCCTGCTTCAGCTTCCGCCGAGCCACTTGCGGCACCGGCGCAGGTCAACTCGACGACAACGATGAACCCGGTGCTGGTCCCTGGGCAGTTCGGATCGCCTTTCCTTGCGACCGCCACAGTTGAGCTCGACGGCCCTTCCAACCTCTCCGGCCAGATTGTGGAGCTTTGGCTCAATGGCGAACTCGCAGTGAGCTCTCCCCTCCTTTACATCGGATCCGGAAAGTTCTCCGGGGTTCTCATCACTCAGAACACGCCCAGCGCGGGCGACTACAAGGCTGTAGTTAAATTTCCCGGATTCGCGTCCTCAGATCCGGGGATGGCTGGCGCGCTTTCATCGGAGAGCGCTCCCTTCGAGTTTACGGTCGCCCCGCGCCCGTCCACCACGACGGTCACATCGGCCCCGACTGCAGAGAACGCCTTCGCGCCGATCGACGTGTCAGCGTCCGTTTCCGCGCCCGGCTTCGCCATCACCGGATCCGCCGCCCTCATGGTGGACGATCTTGAGATCGCCACCGCACCTCTGCAGGCGTCGCCCCAGCCGTTCGCCGACAGCCCCGTCGAGTTCTCAGGGGTACGTCTCCCCGGCACCGGTGGCACACTGTGGGTGAAGTATCTGGGGTCAGACGACGGTAACTTTGCTCCGTCCGCATCTGCGCGCGGGGCCATCGTGATCCACCCGATCGACACGAGCGTCGACGTCGCGCTCTCTTCGGCACAGGTTCGTGCGGACGCAACGTCCAGCCTCGAGATCACAGTCACGAATGAGACGCTGCGCTCATCGCAAGATCCCGTTGGCGGCGTCGAAGTACTCGTGGACGGCGACGTTATTGTCACCATGGCGCAGGCTCAGGATGAAGATCCCCGGGCCGGCAATGGTGTCGCGCGCTTTTCGATCCCCCTCGCCGGTGCTGAACTCGGGCTCGGCACGCATGACATCATTGTGAACTTCCTGCCCGAGCCAGGCTTCAAGGCTTCGAGCAGCGAGACTGCCCCGCTCACGGTGGTCGGCATTCCAACCGTGCTGACAACCGTCGCGAGCACCGTCACCGGCACCCCCGCTCATCCCCCGGTTGTGTCGGTGCAGGCCACGGTCGGGGCCGGGAACGACGCCGCTGCCCCCGCTAATGCCGCGGGGCTCCAGGCTCCAGTTCAGGCCGATTCCCCGGCCTCCAACGCCGCGGTTGCTGGCTATCTGGAGGCCTTCGTGGGCACAGAATCGCTCGGGGACGCAGTGCCGCTCGTGGATGGCACGGCCGACGTGCAGCTTGCAGGTCTCGCGGTTGGTTCGCACGAGGTCGAGCTGCAGTTCACCCCGGTCGGTGACTCCAACGCGCTCGGGGCGAGCACCTCCGTCACCGCCGTGGTGTCGGCCGATGCGACCCCGGCCCCCCAGCCTGTGACGCCGGAGCACACCACGAAGTCAGCGCTCGCCAAGACCGGCGCCGCGGATGGTCAGGCTTCGCTCCTTCTCGGCGCAGCGGCAGCGCTTATCATCGGCGCTGGAATTGCCTTCTCGGCCCCGCTACGCCGCGGCAGGCAACGTCAGGTCTAGCGCCAACTCTCGTCTGTACACACCTGTGCCCGCCGATTGAACCGGCGGGCACAGCTGTTTGTGGTGATACTGGCGTGCGCTGCCTACGCCTTGTGCGCGACGGGTTTCTTGTAACGCAACCGCGCGATCACTGCCAGCACCGCAAGAATGATGGCCCCCCAGATCACTCCGAACACCGCCGACAGGCTGCTGTCGATAATCCACGTGATGAACCCCGGAGCCGGGATCGCATGCGTAATGCCAGACACCAGCTCGTAGGGTGCGGCGACGCCCACCTCGGCAAGGTTCACGAGCAGAATGTGGCCGCCCACCCAGAGCATCGCCACCATCCCGATAACGCTGAGCCCCTTGAACACCCAGGGCATCGCCTTGACGAGCCACGTGCCCAGAATCTTGAGGGACCGGGGGCGCTTGCGGCGCAGCCAGAACCCGACATCATCCATTTTCACGAGCAGCGCGACCGTGCCGTACACGGCAACCGTCATCATGATCGCGACGACGATGAGGATCGCTAGGCGGACCCCCCACGAGTCTGTCTCGATCGCGGCGAGCGAGATCAGCATGATCTCAATGGACAACACGAGGTCGGTGCGCACAGCGCTGCTCACGATCTGCCTTTCGGAGGTTTTCGTGCGTTCGACGACCTCCTCAGCACTGTGCTGGTCGCTGTGCCGCTTGCCCACCGAGTGCCACAGCTTTTCGGCACCTTCGTACGCGAGGTACGTGCCGCCGAGCAGCAGCAGCCACGGAAACACCCACGGCGCCCACGTGCTCAGCAGCATGATGCCCACGACGATGAACGCCTTATTGATCAGCGAGCCGCGCGTGATCTTCCACACCACCGGCAATTCGCGCTTGGGGCTGAGGCCTTGCACGTACTGTGGCGACACTGCAGCGTCATCAATCACCACGCCGGCCGCCTTCGCGGAGGCCTTCGCGGCGCCCACCGCCACGTCGTCAATCGACGCGGCCGCGGCCTTTGCCAGCACAGCGATGTCGTCAAGAAGTGCGAAGAAGCTTGCGCTCACGTGGGATTCCTTCGGCCGGGATCGGTGACGGGATGTCAATTCTCGTGAGTTCTACTGTAATCGTGAATTACCCGTGACCTCGCCGTCATACTGTACGCCCACCTCACCGTCACGCTGCGGGCGCCAAGCGAGCCCCGGGATGACGGAGGAAAAACCTACAAAGGGGGCGCGCACTCGCGTGCGCGCCCCCTTTGAGCCCGGGGCATGTTTGGTGCCGGGGCGTAGATCCGGAGCCTATGCCGGGATGATGAGACCGGCAGTCGACGTGGTCGCGCGGTCGAAGCGCTGCTGCACGTCAGCCCAGTTGACGACCTCCCAGAAAGCCTTGACGTAGTCAGCGCGCACGTTCTGGTAGTCGAGGTAGTAGGCGTGCTCCCAGACGTCGAGCTGCAGCAGCGGGGTAACGCCGAGCGGCACGTTGCCCTGCTGATCGAACATCTGGAAGATGACGGGGCGAGCACCCAACGAATCCCACGCGAGCACCGACCAACCCGAGCCCTGAACGCCCATCGCGGCCGCCGCGAACTGGGCACGGAAGACGTCCATTGAGCCGAAGACTTCGTTCAGTGTCTTGGCGAGGGCGCCCTCGGGCTCTCCACCGCCATCGGGCGACATGTTCTCCCAGAAGACGCTGTGGTTGATGTGGCCGCCGAGGTTGAAAGCGAGATCCTTCTCGAGCTTGTTGATGTTCGCGAGATTGCCCGTTTCGCGGGCCTCAGCGATCTGCTCGAGCGCGGTGTTGGCACCCGTCACATAGGCCTGGTGGTGCTTGGAATGGTGCAGCTCCATGATGCGCGCCGAGATGTGGGGCGCGAGGGCTGAGTAGTCGTAGGGCAGATCAGGCAGGGTGTACTTAGGCATGGTGATGCTCCTTCTCGTTCTAATTGGCGGCCTGAAAGCTTGTGTCGCGGTGGGGTTGCCCCTACGCCGCTAGACCCGGGCCGGATCGAGCACGTGAAACACGCGGTCGTGGTAGACGAGCGGGGCACCCTCGTCGCCACCAATAATCTCGACCACCTCGGCGAGCACCAGCGAAGACGGGCCGATGGGAGTGATGCTCGCGGGTGTGCAGCGCAGCGCGACGCGTGCGCTTGGCAGGTGGGGCTCCCCCGTAGCAAGCGTGCCCCAGCCTTGGGCGTCGGTAAATCGCTCGGATCCCGACACCGCGAAGGCCTTGAGCACGTCAAGGTTCTGGGCCGAGGCGAGGTGCACCACAAACGAGTCGGCCTGCAGGATCTTGCCAGCGCTGCCGCCCGATTGAGTGACCGAGAACGCGATCGCCGGAGGGTCGATTCCGACCGAGGCGACGCTTGAGGCGGTGATGCCGACGGGGCCTTCAGGGGTGTTCGCGGTGATAATTGCAACGCCTGCGGGGTGGTTGCGAAACGCGAGCTTGAACTCGTCGACCAAAATCTCTGCCATGCCACCTACGTTAGAACCTCAAGCGCACTTGAGGTCAAGTTGCGTTCGCTGCGGGGGAATCGACCGGGGCACTGCATCAGCCCTGCTTCTGCGCGCGGCGCGACCCCGCCAAACGCACCAATCCGGCGCCTAACACCTAATCTCGCGAGAAATTGATGCTTGACGCCGGATCGCTGCTTGAAGCGGTGACGCCGCAACGGGCTGCGACAGCAGGTCACCCAGCGTGGCACCCCGTGGCCTGGTCAGGATGTAGGCCATCCAGAAGGCAGACACCGCCTTCAGGTTCAACCCGGAGCGCGCCAGCGCAATCAGCAGCACGGCGCTCAAGAACACGGTGGCCGAGAGCGCGTACCGGTCCCGAGCGCATCGAGCAGGTCTCTGCCAGATGTCCCGAGCGTAATACCCCTGAGGTCGATCAGTTTGTCGCTCGCGAGCATGCCGGCGACAGACACCAGGACCACCACGCTCACATACCGCGCCGGAACACAACTACGCGCCCGAAACTGCGGCACGAGCGCGACCGCGATCAGTGCGCCCCGATCCGACCCAATTCTGTGGACGCAACCCCAAATGAGCTGATGAATGATGATGCACCCTAGTTGGCAACGGTGGTCGAGGTGCTCGGGAAGAGCCTGCTCAAGCAGTCGCTAGTTCGCGGATTTACTCGTGTGATGCGCGAGGCATTCGACTACTTGAAGCTGATCTAGCGCCTAGTTCCTACGACTAGTGCCGGGCCCATCGATCCAGGGCTTGATATGATGAGTTCATCAAGTCAGAAAGCTGCGTGATCTCCGTTGATTCAACAAGAGCAGCGGCCCCTTTACGAGATCAAGGCGAATCTCTTTAAGGGGCTTGCGCACCCGTACCGCATCCACATACTCGAGATTCTGTCGAGCGCCCCTGAGACCACCGTGTCAGAAATGATCGAGGTCACGGGACTCGAGGCGTCGCACCTGTCCCAGCACCTCGCCGTACTGCGCAGGTACGGGCTCGTGACCTCTGATCGTCGCGGCAGCGTGGTGTTTTACCGGCTCGCGTTTGCGCAGGTCGCCGACTTGCTGTTTGTGGCGCGTCAGCTGCTGACGGAGCTCCTGGGGTCTTCGAGCGAGCAGCTGTCGAGCCTCGGCGATCTGCCAGTGATCGCGCTGACGCCGCCTGGCCCAACCCACTCGGCGCAGCCCGCGACACAGCCGGGCGGTGGCTGGTGACCCCGCCCACGCGCGCCCACCGCGCCTTCGTCAGCGTGCTCGCGCTACTGCCCAACCGGTCCGACTACGCGGGGCTCAAGAAGAGCTGGCGCGCCGACATCGTCGCGGGTATCACCGTCGGCATCGTGGCACTGCCGCTCGCCCTCGCATTCGGCGTCAGCTCGGGCGTTGGCGCCGAAGCCGGACTCATCACCGCGATCGTCGCCGGGCTCGTCGCCGCGATTTTTGGCGGCTCAAACGTGCAGGTGTCGGGCCCGACCGGAGCCATGGTCGTAATCCTCGCCCCCATCGTGGCGACCCACGGCGTCGCCACCGTCGCAACGCTCAGCGTGATGGCCGGCATCATCGTGCTCGCGGCGGGCGCGCTGAGACTCGGCCGCACCGTCAGCTACATTCCATGGCCCGTAATTGAGGGCTTCACCGTGGGCATCGGCATCATCATTTTTATGCAGCAAGTGCCGGCTGCGGTGGGCGTCAGCGCAGCCGGCGCCAGCCTCTCGACCAACGCCCTCGTGGCAGCCTGGCAAGCCATCACGCTCGCAAGTTGGCCCGCCGCATTCCTGCCCGTGATGGTGGTCGTCACCGTCGCTATCATCATGGTCGCGCTCGCGCGGGTGAGCGGCAAGTTGCCCGCCTCGTTCATCGCGATCCTCGTCACGACGCTCGCGGCGACCTTCTTCGCGCTGCCGCTTGCGAACATCGGCGAGCTGCCCACACAGCTCCCGGCACCCAGCATGCCGCCCATGAACCTGCAACTGCTCACGAGCCTCGCAGGCCCGGCCTTCGCGGTCGCCGCCCTCGCCGCAATCGAGTCGCTGCTGTCGGCCCGCATCGCCGCGACGATGGCCGACACCGGCCCCGTCAATGCCGACCGCGAGCTCGTGGGCCAGGGTCTCGCGTCGCTCGCATCGGGCTTCTTCGGCGGCATGCCCGCCACGGGCGCCATCGCGCGCACGGCCGTGAACCTACGATCCGGAGCCAAGACCCGCGCCGCCTCTGCAGTGCACGCGCTCGCCCTACTACTCGTGGTCTACGCCGCCTCGACGGTCGTCGCGCTGATTCCGCTCGCAGCATTGTCTGGCGTGCTGATGGTGACCGCGGCCCGCATGATCTCACCGACCGTCGTGCGCCAGGTGCTGCGTTCGACGCGCACGGACGCGGTCGTGTTCGTCGTGACCGCGCTCGTCACGGTGAGCTTCGACCTGATCATCGCGGTCGGCATCGGCATTGCGGCCGCGGCGTTCTTTACGCTGCGCCGCCTGAGCCTCGACACGCGCGTGCATCGCGAGGAGCTGCCCGGCACCGCGATCCCAGGAGACGAACGCATCGCGCTGTTCCGGATCGATGGCGCGCTGTTCTTCGCCGCCGCCGAACGCATCCTGGCTGAGATCAACGCGAAGCGAGGCATCGAGGTTGTCGTGCTGCGGCTGTCGCAGGTGCAACACATCGACGCGACGGGCGCGCACACGCTCGCCGAGCTCGTGACGGCGCTCGAGCGGCGCGGGGTGACGGTGCTCATCAAGGGAGTGCGGGCGCCGCACCTGCGGGTGCTCGAGACGCTCGGTGCGATCGATTCACTCCGACATCCGAATCACCTATTCGATGACCTCGATGCGGCGGTCGCGCACGCCCGCACGCACGTATCGCAGGGGTAGCGCGGGCGCGACTGGATCCTGCGACTCGTACCTCGCGCAGGATGACCTGCCCTTCCGTCATACTGCGGGAGCGAAGCGAGTCGCAGTATCCACGCGCTACTTCAGGCGCTCCTCATAGAACGCGCGCAGCTGCTCACTCTTGCGAAACACGATCTCGTCCCACTCCTCGTCGGTGGTGGAGCTGTCGGCAAAGTCCGACGGAATCTTGAACAGCTGCAGCGGCACCTCGAACTTGGCGCAGACCGAGGCGTACGCGTACGCCTCCATGTCGACGAGCGTCGCGCCGAGCCCAGCAATGTGCGTGCGCTGCGCATCGTCCTTCACGAATACGTCGCCCGTCGCGATCGTCGCGGTGAACTCGGGCAGCAGCACCTCACCCGCGGGCACGAGCGTGGGCGAGGGCAGCGAGAAGTCGTGCTGCACGACGCCCGTCACCTGGTAGACGTCTTCGAGGCTGGGGCGATCCGGAGCATCCCCCACGACACCCGCGGTACCCAGCACCAGTACTCGATCAAACGCGCCAGCACCCTCGTCGCCGGCGGCGAGCGCGTGCGCGAGCGACGTGGCTGCGTTGATCTTGCCCACGCCGGTCACCAGGTGCGGCACGTCGGTGAAGGCCGAGGCCTCGTCGCGGTGGGCAAAGACGAGCAGCGTCTGGGTCATGGGGCTCCTTGAGAAGGGGTACTTGGGTGCGGTGACGATTGCTCTGCCGCGAGGGCGAGCATGATCCGGATCAAGCGTAATGCACCCGTCCCGGCGCTCAGGGCCTGTGCAGGCTTGACGAGCGCGAGACTCGCAGCCTAAGCTCTGCCTAACGACCATTAGTTAGGTGATCAATGACCCGCTCACGCATTCTGCAGGCCGCACTGACGCGGTTTGCTCGGGCCGACTATGTCGAGACTTCACTGCGCGACATCGCAGCCGATGTCGGCATTAAGGCCCCCTCGATCTACGCCCACTTCGCCAACAAGGAGGAGCTGTACACCGAGGTGTACGTGCTCTCACTTGCCGAACACCGCAGCTTCTTTACCGCACTCATTGCAGAGTCGGCGTCGCTCGATCCGCTCGAGCGGCTGCACCGCATCCTGACCGGGGTGAGCGATTTCTATCGCGACCGCCCCGATCTCCTCGCTCTTCATCTACGCACAGCGCTGGGCCGCACCATGGCACAGCCATCAGGCTTGATCGACGCGTTCCAGGTTTGGGACGCCGAGCTATCGGCCGCCGTTCGCGAGACATATCTCGACGGCGTGCACCGCGGACAATTCACAAGCTTGCCCCCGGAGGCCTTCACCTCACATTTCCTGTGCCTGATGGACGGGCTCTTCCTACAGATGAGTCATTACTCACCAGAGCTCTACGCAGAGCACCTTTCACACACTTGGAGCACGCTGGCGCTGTTCATCACGCCCCCTGCTTCGACGGAGAACCAAACTTCATGACACACGCACACGACGCGGGCGCCGCCAAGGCACGCGCGGTAGCCACCAAATCCGACTATGAGTTGGGCACCGTTCCCGCTTCCGAGCGCAAGAGCTGGCTGCCGATCGCCGGCATCTGGATCGCCATCGGCATCGACCTCTCGGGCACCATCATGGGCGTGCAGCTCGGCAACGGGCTCCCCTTCAACGAAGCACTCAGCGCCACGATCCTCGGCTCGGTGCTGCTCGGCCTGCTCGCCATGGCCTGCACCTACGTCGGCGCCGCCACCGGCCTCACGAGCGCGATGCTCTCACGCGCGGTGTTCGGCAGCATCGGCGGCCGCGTCATCGCGATCGCCATGGCGATCTCGTCGCTCGGCTGGTTCGGTGTGCAGACGGGCTTCTTTGCTGACAACGCCCGGATCGCCGTAGATGAGCTCTTCGGCATTGAACTGCCGGTGCACCTGTTCACCGTCATCGGCGGAATCCTCATGATCCTCACGGCGCTGTGGGGCTACCGCTCGATTCAGCGCCTCAGCTCGTGGGCCGTGCCCCTGCTCGTGGGCCTGCTCGGCCTCGCGGTCGTGCTCGCGTTCACCAAGTTCGGCACGGGTGACCTGCTCGCAGACGTCCCCGCACAGTTCACCTTCGGCGGCGCCGTATCGCTCGTCATGGGCATCTTCGTGTTTGGCGTCATCGTTTCGCCCGATATCGCGCGCTGGGCAAAGACCCCCAAGCAGGCCATGGCCGCGGGCTTCGTCGGGTTCTTCATCGGCAACTCGCTCATCGTGCTCGTCGCCCTCGTGCTGTCGCGCGTCATGGGCATCGAGGATCTGATGCGCATGTTCTTCGTGCTCGGCCTCGGCGCCTTCGCGCTCATCGTGCTGACGCTCGCGCAGTGGACCACCAACACGAACAACCTCTACTCGGCAGCGCTCAACCTGTCGGTCGTATTCACGCGCGTCAGCCGCCGCAACCTCACGCTCATCGGCGGAGCCATCGCCATCGGCGCCGCGATCGCGGGCATCTACGACGCGTTCATTCCGTTCATCTCGGTCATGGGCACCTTCATCGCCCCCTACGGCGGCGTCTACCTGGCCGAGTTCTTCACCCGCCGATCGAGTCGCCTGCGCCAGCACGCGACACCGGGGGTCGACCACGAAGCGACCGCCGCGAGCGTGCCCACGGTCGACGCGTGGGCGTTCGTCTCATGGGGCATCGGCTGCCTCGTCGGCGTCATGACGACGCAGGCCGGCGACGGTCTCGGGCTCGGCGTGATCTCGCTTACGACGATTCCGGCGCTCGACGCGATCCTCGCGGCTTTCATTGCGCACGCACTGATCTCGCTCGTGCGCGGCCGCATCACCGGCAAAGCCGGCGCCGTCCAGGTGCCGGCACCCAGCTCAGGGCATGACACCGCACAGCCCGTCGTGGAAGGACCCCAGCGATGACCAACCAGCAACTCACCAGCATCACCGAGGCCGACATCGACGACATCGCCATCGGCGCCGCCGTACTCGGCACGGGCGGTGGCGGCGACCCCCACGTGGGCTCGCTGCACGCGAAACGTGCGATCCGGAATCACGGTGCCGTTACGGTGCTGCAGGTCGAGGATCTCGATGACGAAGGCCTCGTCGTGCCCGTGGGCATGATCGGGGCGCCCTCCGTTTCGATCGAGAAGATCGCGGGTGCCGAGGAGATCGGCCGCGCCCTCGACCTGCTCGAGCAGGGCACCGGCCGCAAAATTGCGGCGATCATGCCCATCGAGATCGGCGGCGGCAACTCACTGATCCCGATCGCGGCTGCCGCCGAACGCGGGCTTCCGATCGTGGACGGCGACGCTATGGGACGCGCGTTCCCCGAGGCCCAGATGGTGACGTTCCACCTCGCGGGCTACGGCCCCGGCGCGGTCGTACTCGTCGACGCGCAGGGCAACGCCGTACTGTCGTACCCCGTCGACGGCGCCTGGTCTGAGCGCCTCGCGCGCGTGCTCACGTTCGAAATGGGCGGCTCGGCCACCATGATCGACTATGCATATCCCGGATCGGTGGCTCGTGAGTGCGCGATCCCCGGCACACTCACGATGGCGCGCGACATTGGGCGGCTGCTGCGCAGCAGCACCGTGCGCGACGACGAGCGCATCGACGTGATGCTTGCCAAGCTCGGCGGCTTCCGCCTGTTCGACGGCAAGGTGAGCGAGATCGAGCGCGCCATCCAGGGCGGGTTCACGCGCGGTCGCGCCGTGCTCGACGGCACCGGCTCCGACCGGGGCGCAACCTTCGAGCTGTCGTTCCAGAACGAGATGTTGCTTGGCACGCGTAACGGCCAGGTCGCGGCCGTCACCCCCGATCTCATTGCGGTGCTCGATCAGTCGACGGGGCAGCCCATTACGACCGAGACCGTGCGCTACGGCGCACGCGTGACGATCGTCGCGTTCCCGTGCAACCCGCAGTGGCGCACGGAGCGCGGGCTCGAGACCGCTGGACCCGCCTACTTCGGCTACGACGTACCGTTCACCCCGGTGGAACAACTCGCCGCGGGGGCGCTGGCGCCCGCGGGCACTGATCCGGAATCTGTTTTGACCCTGCAGGAGGCCCGCGTATGAACTACCGAATTGGCATCGACGTCGGCGGCACCAACACCGACGCGGTCGTGCTCGACGAGCACCGCCGGGTACTCGCCTCGATCAAGACCCCCACGCAGGCCCGCTCGGGCGACGGTGTCGCCCGAGCCATCGATCTCGTGCTGGAGGCCTCCGGGATTCCCGAGGCCGAAGTGAGTGCCGCCATGCTCGGCACGACGCACTGCACCAACGCGATTGTCGAGCGGCGCGGCCTCGGCCGGGTCGGCGTGCTGCGCCTCGGCGGCCCCGCGACCACTGCCGTGCCGCCGTTCGAGGGCTGGCCCGCTGATCTGCGCGACGCAGTTGCCGGGCCCGCCTACGTCATCAACGGCGGCAACGAGTTCGACGGGCGCGAGATCAGCGCGCTCGACGAGCCCGCGATTCGCGCCGCGGCCGCCGAGATGCGGGGCGTTGTGGACGCCATCGCCATCGTGGGCGTATTCGCACCGGTCGCAGACGCGCACGAGCTGCGCGCCGAGGCGATCGTGCGCGAGACGCTCGACGTGCCCGTCTCGCGGTCCGTCGAGATCGGATCGATCGGGCTGCTCGAGCGCGAGAACGCGACGATCTTGAACGCTGCGCTGATTCGTACGCTGGGCGACATGGCCGACGGTTTCGCCCGCTCGCTCATCGAGCACGGCATCGATGCAGACATCTACTTCGGGCAGAACGACGGTACGCTCATGCGGCTCGACTTCGCGCTGCGCTACCCGGTCTTCACGATCGGGTGCGGGCCGACGAACTCGATTCGCGGCGCGGCGCACCTGAGCGGCGTGAGTGACGCGCTCGTCGTCGACATCGGCGGCACCACGACCGACATCGGCGTGCTCGTCGATGGGTTCCCCCGGCAGTCGTCGCACGCGGCAGAAATCGGCGGTATTCGCACGAACTTCCGTATGCCCGACGTGCTGTCGGTGGGGCTCGGCGGCGGCACGATCGTGCGCGGCGGCGAGG
Source organism: Leucobacter salsicius M1-8 (assembly GCF_000350525.1). GTDB lineage: Bacteria > Actinomycetota > Actinomycetes > Actinomycetales > Microbacteriaceae > Leucobacter > Leucobacter salsicius. The sequence continues at coordinate 107,199 of NZ_AOCN01000008.1, forward strand.
GTGATGCTGGCTCGGCCACGTCCGTCGTGCTCGGCCCCGACAGCGTCGGCTACCGCATCACTTCCGAAGCGCTCGCGTTTGGCGGATCAACGCTCACAGCGACCGACGTCGCGATGGCGGTCGGCCGGCTCGACATCGAGGGCAAGCCCGCCCCCGAGATCGAACCGAGTCAGCTTTCGGCGGCGGATGCCGCGATCCGGAGATTCCTCGAAGAAGCCATCGACCAGATGAAGCCGAGCGCGGCCCCCGTGCCTGTCGTGCTGGTCGGCGGCGGCGCGGCGATCTCACCCGCCGCGCTCGATGGCGTCTCAGACGTGATTCGCCCCGAGCATTCGAGCGCCGCGAACGCCGTGGGCGCGGCCCTCGGCGACGTCGCGGGCCAGGCTGAGCAGGTGTTTTCGCTGCGCGAAACGACCCGCCAGCAGGCCGTTGATGCAGTGCGAGCCGACGCGACCACCCGCGCAATCGAGGCGGGCGCCGAGCCCGCGTCGGTCGAGGTCATCGCACTCGAGGAGCTGCCCGTCGCCTACATGGACGACACCGTAATCGTGCGCGCACGCGCCGCGGGGCGCCTTGCGTAAGCGTTCACCGACGGGTTTCTGACTAGCCGCGTCACGCACACCTGCGCCCGGGTTCCCCTCGTGGGAAGCCGGGCGCAGTGCTGCGCGGGCCGCGTCGTTCGAACGGGGCCCGCTCGGATCATTAGGGCAGCGGGCCCGTAGCGACCGGCAGCTCGGGGTGGTTGGCCCACTGCGACCAGGAGCCCGGGAACAGGGCCCCACGGTGGCCTGCGAGCTCGAGCGCGAACAGGGTGTGGCTGGCCGTGATGCCGGATCCGCAATACGCCGCCACCCGCTCGTCGGCGGCGGGGACGCCTACTCCAGCAGCCTCGAAACGGGCGCGCAATTCTTGTAGTTCGAGGAATCGTCCGGCCGCGTCGATGTTGCCGGTCGTCGGCAGGCTGCGCGCGCCCGGCACGTGTCCGGCACGCGGATCGATCGGCTCGCTGTCGCCTGAGTAGCGCTCGGCGGCGCGCGCATCGAGTAGCACCGCATCGCGGGCCCAGACCGCCGCTTCCTCAATTGTGAGCCGGGGCATGCGCCCGCCCACGAGGGTGATTTCGGGATGCCCGTCGCCGCTGGTACCGACGACGCTGCTCTCGACTGTGCTGGCCTCGACTGCGCTGGCCTCGAGCGCGCCCGCCTCGTCAGTGCCCGCCTCGTCAGTGCCGGTCTCGATCGGCAGCCCGGCCTCGATCCAGCCGGGCCAGGCCCCGTCGAGCAGCCGTACGTCGACGCCCGCGTCGCGCAGCAACCACCATGCACGCGCGGCTGCCAGGTTTCCGTCACCGTCGTACGCCACGACCCGGTCCCCCGGCCGAAGACCCCACCGCCTCGCTGCGTTCGTCAGTAACTCATCGCCCGGCAGTGGATGCCGCCCCGCAGTCGCGGGGCCGTGCCCCGACAGTTGCGATTCGAGATCGACGTAGACGGCGCCCGGCACATGGCCGGCGCTGAACGCCGCGCGACCGTCGGGCTCGGCGAGGCTCCAGCGCACGTCAAGCACGAGAGTCCTGGGAAGCTGGGCTCCACCCGAGCGCCATGCGTCACGCTCCACAGCAAGTTGTTCTGCGAGCGCCTCTGGGGTGACGAGCAAGGCCTGTCGATCAGTCATGCTCACATGCTAGCCACACCCCGCAAATTGCGACTGCATCGTCGACATTTCTTGTAATTCACACTTCAACTGGCGATTCTCGAAAATGTGTTCTATACTAAAAAGCTGAGCGCGCGAATGAAACGTGCGAGTCGCCCGAGGGGCGGCCGCCACAACTTCCGGATCATCCTCGCCGTAAGCGCTCCGCACGCGTAGCCGCGACAACGGTTTCACGCAATCACCACCGCTCCAGGCGTTGCACTCGATCCCTCGATATTGCATGCATTTACGCCGGGCACACATTCGGCTCTGTAGAGAGCCCGCGAGCTGGTCTCGCACACCGCGCACCATGACGGTGCGCACGAAAGGACACCATTATGACCAACATTACGAACCTCAAGAACTTCACTCGCCCGGGCCGCACCGCTGCCCACACTTCGGCTCGCGCCGCGGCTCCGCTGCGCACCCCGTACCACTCGCTCGGCACCGCCGACGCGATGCGCGTACCCGAGTGGGCCGACCAGCGTTCGGTCTACCGCAGCGCAGGCCGCACCCTGTACGTCGTCGACACGACCAGCTTCGCTGACGCCCGTGCCGACCTGAAGACCCTCGACCGCGCAGGCTGGGAGGTGCAGGTCGCCAAGGATCCGGCCGGATCCGGAGCCCGCATCGCTTTCACACGTCGCGACCTCGCTCGCGCGGCGTAACGCCTCGCGATGAGCGCGCCGCAGCGCCTCGAACGCACATGACGCCACTCAAATCTTGTGATTTGGGTGGCGTCATTTCGTTGCGCACGGGCCCGGTCGTCTTTCCCGGTCCGCCGCTGGCCCAAGAGTCAGCTAGCTGCGGGGCAGCAGCTCGTTTGTGAGCGCATTGACCCGCACCTCGATGTCGTCGGTGGAGCCGTCGGGCACGACATCGAACTCGTACACAACGCTGCCATCGCTGTCACCCTCGAGGTTCCACTCGTTGATGATGCCGGGCTGTGATTGGCGCGCGGTGGCGGCGGCCTTGCTCACGTCAATAACGGCGCCGAGGTCGAAGGCCTCCTGGAGATCGTCGTCGCCCGGGTCGAGCGGTTCGCGTTCTTCTGACAACACCTCGAGGGTGTCTGCGCTGAGTTCAACCTCGTACTTCTCGGTGCTCGAAACCAGGTCGATGTCGTACTCGAGCGTGCCGTCGATGCGATGGTCGAGTGCGATCTTCGTGAGCTCTCCGGTGAATAGTTTTTGGGCTGCGGCAAGGGCGTCTGCGGCCGAAGCATTAGGCGCCTGATCGACCACATCCCGGGCGGCCTGGGCGTCCGCCCCGCCTGAAGCATCGGCCCCCGCCTTGGAATCAGACAGCTCTTCCTGCGTGGTTCCAAGTGACGGAGGCGCGGCGTCCGGGGTCTGGCTCGCGCTGCATCCGACGACGCCAAACAGCAATGATCCGAGGGCAGCGGCCGCGAGGAGGCGGCTCGCGATGCGGGTGGACTGAACTGGGGCGAAGAGCATGTCGTTCATAGTGGCACCCTACGCCCCCATTCTGGGGCCCGCTCAGGGTCGACCGTTACGCGGCGTCATACTCCCCCGCTCGCGCCAGCCGCGTGCTTAAACTGTCGCCATGAGTGACGTAGAACTGGCCGAGGTCGAGAGCTTTTCGTTGGACCACACGAAGGTGCTGGCGCCGTACGTGCGCCTCATCGGCATCGAACACGGCCCCAAGGGTGACGCGATTTCGAACTACGATATTCGCCTAGTGCAGCCCAACGAGGAAGAGATTCCCACCGCCGGCCTGCACACCATCGAGCACACCATCGCCGGGCTCCTGCGCACCCGCATCAACGGGCTCATCGACATCTCCCCGTTCGGGTGCCGCACGGGATTTCACATGATCCTGTGGGGTGAGCCGACGCCGGCCGAGGTTGCTGCGGCGATCAAGAGTTCGCTCGAAGATCTCGCCGAGCGCATCACCTGGGAGGACGTGCCCGGCACCGAAGCGATCAGCTGCGGCAACTACCGCGACCACAGCCTGCACTCGGCCAAGGAGTGGTCCAAGCGGGTGCTCGCGCGCGGCATCAGCCTCGACGCGTTCGACCGCACCCACATCGCGTAGCTACGCGCCCGGCCCGTCGGTCGCCGCGCACACGAGCCCCGGCAGCTCGGCCATGTCAGACATCACGGCAGCCGCGCCCGCGGCGCGCAGTGCCTCGGGCGGCGCGCTCGTGAGCGATCCGTTCGAGTAGCCCAGCACGGTCGCGCCCGCCGCGACCCCGGCGGTCACGCCGGCAACGGAGTCCTCGACCACGACGGCGCGATCCGGAGCAACCCCCAGCGCGCGAGCCGCCGCGAGATACACATCGGGCGCGGGTTTCGACCGCGGCATCTCCATGCCGCTAAACACCCGGTCGCCGAAGAATTCGGCGAGGCCGGTGAGCTCCAGCTGCATCTCGACCTTGGCCCGATCGGCCCCGCTCGCGACCGCGATCTGGGGACCGTACGCGCGCCGGATCTCCTCAAGCGCGCCCAGCGCCCCCGGGTTCGCCGCAACCCGCTCCCGCAGGGCAGTGTCGCGGCGTGCCCGGAACTGCCCGATCCACGCGTCGTCAATGCGCACGCCCGTGTGTTCGAGGATCACGGGCCACTGGTCCTTAAGCGCGCGCCCAATGAACAGCGCGACACAATCGGCCTCCGAGATGGGCCAGCCGAGCTCGTGCAGCATCTCGCACAGCACCCCGTTCGTGATGCCCTCCGACTCGACGAGCACGCCGTCGCAGTCGAAGAGCACAGCGGCGTAGGCGGGGCGCACCGCGGCAGTCGCGGGCGAGGCCGTGGGGTGCTGCGCGTTAGCCATTTAGGAGACCAGTACGTCGAGGGCTGCGGTGAGCGCGCCGTCGACGGCCTGCGTGACGATCTCGCGGTAGGGGTCGTAGCCGTCCATCGAGTCGTTCTTCGCGGCGAGCGGGTTGCCGTCGATCGCGAAGACCGCGCCCGACTCGATGCCGTGCAGCGAGGCGATGACGAAGAGCGCTGCGGCCTCCATCTCGACCGCGACGATGCCGGCGCGCTGCCACATGGCATGGTCGACGCCCACAATGACCTCGCTCGGGTAGAACATGTCGCCCGTGAGCACGATGCCCGTGTGCACGTTCAGGCCGGTGTCCTGGGCGGCGCCGCGCAGCGCGATCGTCAGCTCGGGGGTCGCGATCGCGGGGAACTCGGCGGGCACGAGCTGGTGGCTCACGCCCTCGGCGCGCACGGCGCCCGTCGCGACGACAATCGCGCCGTCGACGACCTCGGGCTGAATGCCGCCCGCGGTGCCGGATCGGATGATTCGGGTCACGCCGCCACGAGCGAGCTCCTCGAAGCAGACTGCGGCACCGGCGGCGCCGACGCCGTGCGAGGCGACGGTCACGGGAACGCCGTGGTAGCTGCCCGAATAGACGTGGTACTCGCGGTTGGCCGAGAGCTGCTTGACGTCGTCGAGCATCTCAGCGACGCGGGCGGCGCGGCCGGGGTCGCCGACCACGAGGGCGCGGTCTGCGAGGTCTGAAACGCGTGCGCGCAGCAGCGGCAGTTCGGCGTCAGCGGGAAGTCGTACGGGTGCCATGGTGGGGCCTTTCGTTGGTGCGGTGAGAATGGAGAAGTGTAAGTCGTGTGTGCGCCGTTAGCCCTGATCTGCCGGGGACGCCGCGGCGTCTCCCGCGGCGTTGGCGGCGGCATCATCAGCGGCCGCGTGCAGGCGTGCGCGTGCGATGCGCGCTCGCGCACGCACCGCGTCGGCGTCAATCGTGAGGTGCGTGCCGTCGGCGTAGATATGGCGGCCGCCGATGAATACGTGCCGCACGTCGCTGCCCGTGGCCGCGAAGCCGAGGTGCGAGGTGAGCGCGGCGGTGTCTGCCCCCGCGAGGTCGAGCGGCGTCGCGCCGGATCCCGTAACGTCGAGCGCGATTACGTCGGCGAGGAGCCCGACTTCGAGGGACCCCGACTCGGTGAATCCGAGGGCGTCCGCCCCGCCGCTCGTCGCAATGGCGAGCACGTCGGCTGCCTTCACCACCGCGGCGTCTTGCTTCCCGCCGCGGTGCAGAATCGAGGCGAGCTTGATCTCCTCGAACAGGTCGAGCGAGTTGTTCGAGGCCACTGAGTCGGTGCCGAGGCTGACGCGCAGCCCCGCCTCTTGCCACTCGGGAAGCGCGGCGATACCGCAACCCAGCTTCAGGTTTGAGACCGGATTGTGGCTCACGGCGGCCCCGTAGCGGGCCATATCTTCAATTTCAGCTTGTGTAAGATGCACACAATGTGCAGCGAGCACATTGGCATCAAATAGCCCCAGTGAGGCGAGGTGCGCCGCTGGGGTCGCCCCGTACTGCGCGGTTATCTGCGCCACCTCGGCCGCCGACTCCGAGATGTGCGTATGAATCGGGATGCCCGTCCGCTTCGCCCGCTCAGCGATCTCGCGTAAGAACTCGGGCGGGCAAGTGTAGGGCGCATGCGGGCCGTAGGCCACGCGAATCTGCGCGTCGCCCGCATACCGCGCGGCAAGCTCTTCCGTCTGCTCGACCGCATCGGCCCCGTTCCAGGGCGAGACCCCGGGGAATCCAACAGCCTCGGGCGCGAACGACGCAAGTGCCACCATCGCGCGCATGCCGGTGCCCCGCACTAGCTCAATCAGGCGCTCGTCCCAGTGGTACATGTCGGCGAACGCGACGGTGCCCGTCTCGATCATCTCGACCATGGCGAGCTGCAGTCCCACCGTAACGTCATCGTGGGTGAGGTGCTGCTCGAGCGCCTGCACCGCGGCAAGCCAGGGCATGAATCCTTCGTCATCGGACACCCCGCGCAGCAGCGTCATCGCCGAGTGCGTGTGCCCGTTCACGAGACCGGGCATCAGCACATGGCCGGTGAGATCGCGCACGACGACATCGGCTGCGTGAGCGCCCTCGCCCGGCAGCGTGCCCCCGATCTGCACCGAAATCTCTTCGTGCCCGGTGCCCGCGACGCGCGGAGTCCCGGCATACACAATGCGCCCCGCAGCATCGAAGGCGAGCTCTGCCGGTGCGACAACGCCCGCGGGCGTCAGCATCGCGTCGGCGAGCAAAACAGTCTCTTGGATCCCCATCAGACTCCCCTATCTACAGTCGTTCTTCGGTTCGTTACCAGCCCGGCGTCGCGAGCATGCCGCCGTCGACCGCCAGATCCTGGCCGGTGATGAAGCTCGCCGCGGGCGACGCGAGCAGCGCGCACGCATTGCCGATGTCGCGGGCCGTCGCGAGGCGACCGAGCGGCGCGTGGCTGCGCCAGCTCGCGACCCCCTCGGGCCATGCCTCTTCGAGCCCAGGGCGTTCAACGAGTCCCGGTGAGACCGTGTTGACCCGGATCCCGGCGGGCCCCAGCTCGAGTGCGGCCGCACGCGCGTGCATCATAAGGCCCGCCTTCGCCGCGGCATAGTGGGCGTGCGCGGGCGACGGGCGATGCGCCTCGACGCTCGCGATGTGGGTGATCCAACGGTTGCAGGCCGAGTCCACTGAGGCCATCGCCGACGCCGCCGCTCGCGACAACTCGAACACTGCGCCGAGGTTGGTGCCGAGCACGGCGTCCCAGTCTGCGCGACTCGTGTCCTCGAGCATCTGCACGGGCTGCACACCCGCGTTGTTCACGAGGCCGTCGATGCCGCCGAGCGCGCGCACGACGTCTTGGATCAGCGCCTCGGCGGATCCGGACTCGCCCAGATCGGCACGCACCGCGACCGCCTCGCTGCCGCGCTCGCGCAATCGCTCGACGAGCTCGAATGCTGTCTCGGCCGAGCCGCGGTAGTGCACGGCGACCCGGGCACCGGCGTCGGCGAACGCCTCCGCGATGCCGCCGCCCACGCCGCCGGAGGCGCCCGTGATCAGTACGCGCTGGCCGGTCAGATCGGGCAGGGAGTGGTCGCGGTGCTGCATCGTTTAGCCTCCGAGGCGTCGGTGTCGAGTGGAGTAGTCGCGCAGAGCGCGCAAGAAGTCGACCTCGCGGAGGTCTGGGTACAGCGCCTCGACGAAGTAGAACTCGGAGTGCGCCGACTGCCAGATCATGAAGTCGCTGAGGCGTTGCTCGCCCGAGGTGCGAATGATGAGGTCGGGGTCGGCCTGGCCGCGGGTCCACAGGTGTTCGCCGATGGTCTCGGGCGTGAGCCGTTCGGGCAGATTCTCGATCGTGCCGCCAGCGGCCTGGTGCTCGGCGATGATGTCGCGCACCGCGGCGGTGATCTCGCTGCGGCCACCGTACCCGACGGCCAGGTTGATGTGCAGCTTCGTGGCGGGCACGGCAGAGTCGGAGACCTCCGAGCAGTTCGCCTCGGCGGCGGCGAGCGCCGCCGCAAGATCGGGCGAGAGCCCCTCGCTCGAGCCGACGTGCTTCACGCACCAGCCCTCGTGGGCAGCGAGCTCAGTGGCCAGGTCGGCAATGATGCCAAACAGGTCTTGGAGTTCTTCGGAATCGCGGGCGCCAAGGTTGTCGGCCGACAGCAGGTACAGGGTTACTGTCTTGACTCCGGCCTCCTCGCACCAGGAGAGGAACTCGGGCACTTTCTTGGCGCCCGCGCGGTGACCGAAGGCGGCGCGCTCCTGCAAGCGCAGTTTCGCCCAGCGACGATTGCCATCAACGATGACGGCGATGTGGCCCGGGACGAGCTTCGGGTCGAGCTGACGGCGCAGGCGTCGCTGATAGAGCCGGTAGAGCAGACCGGCTCGGGGTGTCGACTGCTGCGCGTTCACAGGACTGATTCTATCGGCCAGCCGGGCTTCCCCGCTGGGTGCGTGTTGATGCCGGGCGCGGGGACACCGGCTGGGTGATGTCCACACACATGCCTGCCCAAAACTGTGCAGTACGTACACTTGAAGTATGACCTCCAACGGCGCCGCAGCGTCCGATTCCGGCACCCCGACCGGCCCCGATCCGCGCTTCAATGGCGGGTCCGACCGCGCCGAGCCGCACGCAGACCTGCCGTTTCTCGAGGACGCGATCGAGAACGTCGACGCTGCCACATCCAGCGCTGCTCCCACTAACGCCGCCGCCAAGAGCGCCGCCGCCGAGGAACCCAGGCCGCTCTGGCGCGGATGGCTCCACGCCGGCACCTTTCCCCTCACGATTGCGGCCGGCATCGTCCTCATCTCGGTTGCCCACGGCCCGATCGCGAAATGGGCGGCGGCGGTCTACATGCTGTCGAGCATGCTGCTGTTTGGCGTCTCGGCGCTGTACCACCGCTTCAACTGGAAGCCCGCGACGAAGCAGGTCTTTCGGCGGCTCGACCACGCCAACATCTTTCTGCTGATCTCGGGCACGTACACGCCAATCGCGCTGCTCGCGCTACCGCTCGAAAAGGGCGTCATTCTGCTGATCGCGGTGTGGGCCGGGGCGGCGCTCGGCATCGGGTTTCGGGTGTTTTGGTTGAGCGCGCCGCGCTGGTTGTACGTGCTGCTGTATGTGGCGCTCGGCTGGGCGGCCGTCGCATTCCTCGGTGACATTGCCGCGGCGAACCTCGCCGCGATGATTCTCGTGGTGGTGGGCGGGCTGCTCTACACGATCGGCTCGGTGGTCTACGGGTTCAAGCGCCCGAACCCGGTGCCCGGGGTGTTCGGGTTCCACGAGATCTTCCACGCGCTCACGGTGCTCGCGTTCCTGTGCCACTGGACGGCGGCGCTGCTACTCGTGCTCGATCCGGTGTATCTGCGGTAGACCGCGAGGCACTCCGGCCCGCGATTCGGCACTGATCATGTTCGCGCGCCGGATCTTGGCTCACGTACCGCACCGGATTGGATCCGGACGCGAATTTGCACCTGCGCCCGCGTCTCATACTCCACATCGAAATGACGAGTCCACACGATAATTGCGCAATTTCGGTATGGACTCGTCATTTAGATATGTACCGTGCGCACGTATCCCGATGACGGCACACGCTACGCGGCGAGCACGTCAAGCACCGCCGCGCCGTAGCGCTCGAGCTTCACCGCACCGATGCCCGAGATCGCGAGCAGTTGGTCGTCCGACGCGGGCGCGTGCACCGACAGCGCCGCCAGCGTCGCATCTCCAAACACGACGTACCCGGGAACCCCCTGCCGCTTCGCTTCTTCGGCCCGCCAGGCGCGCAGGCGCTCGAAGACCTCTGACTGCGCGGGAGTGAGGTCGGCGGCTGCGGCCGACTGCTTCGATCCGGATCCAGACGCACCCGCGCCCGACGCACCCCGCACTCGGCGCCCGCGAGTACCAGTGCCCGAGGCCGCGGCCCGCGCGAGCACCTCCTCACGCATGTGCACCGCGGCCTCGCCGCGCAGCACAGGCTTCGCGTCCTGGGTGGGCTCGAGCACGCCCCACTCGCCGCGGGCCTCAACCAGCCCGACCGCGAGCATGTGACGCACGACGCCGCGCCACTGCGCGACCGACCACTCCTTGCCGACGCCCCACGTGGTGAGCTCGTCGAGCCGCATCTGGGTCGCGCGCTCAGACGCGACGCCGCGCAGCACGTCAATATGTTGCCCCGCCGCGTATGTGCGCCCGCGTTCGCGCTGCGTGCGCAACACGGTCGAGAGCAGCATCTGGGCGGGCACGGTCGCATCCCACAGCTTGGGCGGGTTGAGGCAGACGTCGCAGTTGCCGCACGCTCCCGTGGCCTCCTGCCCGAAATATTTCAGCAGGAACTCGCGGCGACACGTCACCGTTTCGCACAGCGCGAGCATCTGGTTCAGGTGCCGAGCCTGGCTCAGTTTGGTCGTCTGATCGCCGTCGCCCGACTCGATCATTTGGCGCTGCTGCACGACGTCTTGCAGCCCGTAGGCGAGCCAGGCCTGCGAGGGCAGCCCGTCGCGGCCCGCACGGCCGGTCTCCTGGTAGTAGCCCTCAATCGATTTGGGTAGGTCGATGTGCGCGACGAACCGCACGTCGGGCTTGTCGATGCCCATGCCGAACGCGATCGTCGCGACGACGACCACGCCGTCCTCGCGCAGAAACCGAGTCTGCGCATCAAGCCGCTCGTGAGCGGGCAGGCCCGCGTGGTACGCAACGGCATCGACGCCCGCATCGCGCAGGGCCTTCGCCGTCTGCTCAACTCGCTTGCGGCTGAGCGCGTAGACGATGCCGGCGTCGCCCGCGTGCTCGCCGCGCACGAACTGAATCAGCTGCGCGCGGGCGCTCTGCTTCGACTCGATGCGGTAGCGAATATTGGGGCGATCGAAGCTCGACACGAAGTGACGGGCCCGATCGAGGTGCAGCCGCTCGGTGATTTCGCGGTGCGTCTCGGGGGTCGCGGTCGCGGTGAGCGCGATGCGCGGCACGTCAGGCCAGCGCTCAGCAAGTGCCCCGAGCCGCAGGTAATCGGGCCGAAAGTCGTGGCCCCACTGCGATACACAGTGCGCCTCGTCGATCGCGAACAGCGCGATACGGCCGCGCGCGAGAAAGTCGATCATGCCCGCCGAAGAGAGCCGCTCGGGCGCGAGGTACAGCAGGTCGAGCTCGCCGCTCACGTAGGCGTCTTCGACCTCGCGCCGTTCGTCGAAGCTCATCGAGGAGTTCAGCGCCGCGGCACGCACGCCGACCAACTGCAGCGCGGCCACCTGGTCGTGCATGAGCGCCACGAGCGGCGACAGAACGATGCCCGTGCCTTCGCGCACGAGCGACGGCACCTGGTAACACATGGACTTTCCGCCGCCGGTGGGCATGAGCACGACGGCGTCGCCGCCCGCCGCTACGTGCCGAATAATGTCCTCTTGATCGCCACGGAACGCGTCGTAGCCAAAGACCTCGGCAAGCACCTCGCGCGGGTCTCGCCCCACGTGCTGGCCGCCCGCGGCGGCGGGTCCGGCAGACGCAGCGCCCACTCCGATTTCTGCGCCGGATCCCGTTGGCCCGGGAGTTTCCGAGGCTACGGGAGCATCCTGCTGAGCCGACCCCGAGCCTGCGTGCGGCGCGGGAGCACCCCAGGCCTCCCCCGGCCAGCGCTCGGCGTACTCGCCGCCGGTGTCGAAGAAGTCGGGGTCCCCGTACGCGGCGTCCCCAAACGGGTCATCGAACGGGTCGCCGGCACCGGCGGCTCCGTGCGCGCCCGCCGGGCTGCCGGGCACGCTTTCGAATCCGCCGGCCACTGCCACTACTTCTGGGCTGAGTCGTCGGCGCCGAGAGCGCCCGCAGCGCCGGGCTCGCCAGCGTCGCCGCGATCCGGAGCAGCTTCGGTCTCAGCAGCATCGGCCGCCTCAGCAAGCTCCGCCTCGATCTGCTCGCGCACCTCGTGACGATAGTTGTTGGCGCGCATTCGGCGCACGAGCACGAATCCGAGCCCGATCACCGCAACGGCCAGCAGGCCGGTCATCAGAAAGCCCTCGACCCCGGGAGAGACCTTGTTGGGGTCAAACACGGTGTCGTCGGCGGTCTCTTCGGCAAGCCTCACCGCGACATTTACAGCACTGGTCCACACGTTCACGCGTGTTCCTCCTCAATTCCCTGAAACAGATCGGCTTCGAACTCGCTGGTCGCCACACGTGACGCCGCGAGCCGATAATCCTCAAATGGCCATACCTCACGCTGCAGGTCGATGGGCCAGAAGAAGAATGTGCTGTCGGGCGCCACCTGACTCTGGTGGGCCTTCAGCGCTTCATCGCGCTTTTCAAAGAATCGGCCGACATTGACCTGGGCCGTGCCCCGGTAGGGACGCTTCGACATCCACTCGCGCAGCTCAGCGAACTGCCCGATGAGGGGCGACTCCGCGTCGTGGTCGAGCAGCCATTGATAGACCGTGTCGACCCGCTTCGCGTTAAAAATCTCTTCGTAGTACATCTTCGACATGTGCCACGGCTCGCCCGCGTCGGGGTAGTCCGAGGCATTGCCCGCCGCGTTCCACGCGATCCTGCTGATCTCGTGGCAACGAATGTGATCGGGGTGCGGGTAGCCGCCCTGCTCGTTGTAGGTGATCATCACGTGCGGCTTGAACTCGCGAATAATGCGCACGAGCACCTCTGCAGAGACCTCGGCGGGAATGTCCGCGAACGATCCCGGGGGCACGGCAACGCCCTCTGGCGGCAGACCCGAGTCCTGGTAGCCGAGCCAGCGGTGCTCAAACCCGATGATGTCGCGGGCGCGCGCCATCTCGTCGCGGCGCAGCCCCGACAGGTCGCGTCGGCTCTTCGGGTCGCGGGCCACAAGCTCGTTGAGCACGTCGCCGCGCTCACCGCCCGTGCAGCTCACGATCATAACTTCGACACCTTCGTCGAGATAGTGTGCGTACGTCGCCGCGCCTTTGCTGGACTCGTCGTCGGGGTGTGCGTGTACAGCGATCAACCTCAGCGCCATGCGGGTCCTCTCACATCTGCTTCCCGGTGGTTCCAGCTACGCTGGCCAGAGCTTCTAGTTTACCCAGCACAGATCGGAGCCTCCCGTGTCACCGGCAGATCCCGCTCACACAGGCCCCGTTTCAACCGATCCGGCGCGCGAGAACAAGTATGACCGCGAGTACGAACTCGAGCACCCCGAGGATCCGGATCTCGCCGAGGCCCCGACGCCCGATGCGGTGGACCCCGCGACCCAGCAGGCGCTCGAGAGCCGGTATGGCTCGGGTCGCCGCCGCAGTTTCGATCGCCGGGTCGCGTACGGCATCGCGGGCGCGCTCGTCGCTGCAGCCGTCGCATTCTTCGCGTTCAGCGGCTGGCAGAACGGCCAGCAGGTGTCATGGCAGGACATCGGGTACAGGGCAGAGTCCGACCAGGTGCTCAACGTCAAGTTCGAGGTGACCGCCGCCGCCGGCACCGCGGTCGCGTGCGCGGTCGAGGGCATCAACGCGTCCAAGGCCACCGTCGGCTGGAAGGTGCTCGAGATCCCCGCGAGCGACCAGCTCACCCACACCGTGACCACGAAGCTCATCGTCACGAACCCCGCGGTTGCCGTGACGACCCGCGAGTGCTGGACAATCTCCTAGCACACCCTGCTAGCCTGGGAGGCGCGCCCCGCACTGTCGGGGCGTAGCTATTATCTACGTGCCTCCGGGCGCACACCGTTGCGCACCCACTGCGCGCTACTTTTCCGGGAATCGAGGATCTACCATGGCCACGCCCACCCCCACTTGGCTCACTCAAGACGCTTACGACCGGCTCAAGGGAGAGCTCGATCAGCTGACCGGCGCAGGCCGCAAGGACATCGCATCGCGCATTGAGGCCGCTCGCGAAGAGGGCGACCTCAAGGAGAACGGCGGCTATCACGCTGCGAAGGACGAGCAGGGCAAGATGGAGGCGCGCATTCGCGACCTCGAAGAGCTGCTCAAGCGTTCCGTCGTGGGCGAGGCCCCCGAGGCATCGGGCATTGTAGAGATCGGCACGATCATCACCGCTGAGGTGTTTGGTGACGAAGAGCGCTTCCTGCTCGGCAGCCGCGAGCTCGCCGACGGCTCGGATCTCGACGTGTACAGCGCCGAGAGCCCGCTGGGCCAGGCGATCCTCGGCCGCAAGATCGGCGATGAGCTGAGCTACGCGGCCCCCAATGGCAACCAGATTCCGGTGAAGATCCTCGCGATCGACACCTACGCTGGCTAGGTCGTAACCCGCCGGGTCTTTGATCCGGATCGATGGGCCCGTGCGCTGCTTCGCTGCAGCTCACGGGCCCATTTGCGTGTAAAAGCATGGGTTTACATAAGGCTGTTCATGCAGATGTCACACATGTGCCTAGCCAAGGCCGTGAGCCGCCCCATAGCATGAAATGCAACCTTGGGTAACACGTGTGAAGTTACTTGTGTCGGACTCGCCGTGTTGTCCGGGGCTATCCGGGGGCTGAGGTACTTCTTGCTCCGTCACAGCTGACGAAGGGGTTTGCATGCGCTACACAAGCGGTAACTACGAGGCATTTGCTCGACCACGAAAGCCTCAGGGAGTGGATTCCAAACGCGCCTGGTTCGTGGGATCCGGTCTCGCGGCCCTAGCCGGCGCCGCTTTCTTGATCCGTGACGGACAAATGGACGGTTCAAAGATCACCATCTTCGAACAGCAGGGCATTCCCGGCGGCGCACTTGACGGTCTTGATATCCCAGAGAAGGGATTCGTGATTCGAGGCGGACGCGAGATGGAGAGCAACTTCGAGTGCCTCTGGGATCTCTTCCGTTCAATCCCGTCGCTGGAGGAGGAAAACGCGAGTGTGCTCGACGAGTTCTTCTGGCTGAACCGCGACGACCCGAACTCAACGCTGCGCCGCACCACGAAGAACCAGGGTGAAGACGGCGGCACCGATTTCAAGTTCGGACTCAGCCAGAAAGCACAGCAAGAGATCTCGAACATCTTCATGGCGCTGCCCGAGGAGATGGAAGACAAGCGCATCGATGAGGTATTCACGAGCGCGTTCCTTGACAGCAACTTTTGGCTGTACTGGCGCACGATGTTCGCCTTCGAGGAGTGGCATTCAGCCCTCGAAATGAAGCTGTACTTGCACCGCTTCATCCACCAGATTCAGGGCCTGCCCGACTTCTCGACGCTGAAGTTTACGCGGTTCATCCAGTACGAGTCGCTCGTGCTGCCCCTGGTCACCTGGCTGATCGAGCAGGGCGTGAAATTCCAGTACAGCACGGTAATTTCCGACGTCGATTTCAAGATCGAAGCAGACGAGAACCGCAAGCAGGCGAGCCGCATCCACCTCGTCGAGGCGGGCGAGACGAAGCACATCGACCTCACCGAGGACGATCTGCTCTTCATGACGATTGGGTCGCTCACCGAGAACTCCGACGACGGCGACCACAAGACCCCGGCGAAGCTGAAGACCGGACCCGCTCCCGCCTGGGATCTGTGGCGCAAGATCGCGGCGAAGGACCCCGCGTTCGGCAAGCCCGACGTCTTCGGCCGCGACATTCCCAAGACGAAGTGGGAGTCGGCCACCGTCACGACGCTCGACAAGCGCATCCCCGAATACATTCAGAAGATCTCGAAGCGCGATCCGTTCAGCGGCAAGGTCGTCACCGGTGGCATCGTCACCGTGATGGATTCGAGCTGGCTCATGTCGTGGACGGTCAACCGTCAGCCGCACTTCAAGAAGCAGCCCGACGACCAGATCGTCGTGTGGGTCTACGGGCTCTTCCCCGAGGCCATTGGTGACTACGTGAAGAAGTCGATGCAGGATTGCACCGGTGAGGAGATCACGCAGGAGTGGCTTTACCACCTGGGTGTCCCCCAGGATCAGATTGCCGACATGGCGGCGACTGGCGCCAAGACGGTGCCCGTGATGATGCCGTATGTCACGGCCTTCTTTATGCCGCGCAAGCACAGCGATCGCCCTGCAGTGGTGCCCGAGGGCGCTACGAACTTCGCGTTCATTGGCCAGTTTGCGCAGTCCCAGGAGCGTGACTGCATCTTCACCACTGAGTACTCGGTGCGCACCCCGATGGAGGCCGTGTACACGCTGCTGGGTGTTGAGCGCGGCGTGCCCGAGGTCTTCAACTCGACCTACGACGTGCGCGCGCTGTTCAAGGCGGTCAACAAGATGCGGGACGGCGAGGACTTCAAGATCCCCGGCGGCCCGCTCGCACGCAAGTTTGCCCATCACCACATCGAGAACAACGTGGTGGGGCAGCTACTGGAGGACTACGGTCTGGTCGACCGCGGCTAGGAGCACAAGCTGAACTGCGCAGTGTGACGGGAGCCTCGGGGAAAGTTCTCGTCACACTGCGCAGTTCATTGTCTTTGTGCTGAGCAAATCAAGCCTCGCGAACAGCACCATTCCACCTCCAAACATCACTTTTCACGAAAAATTGATGCTTGAAGCCGGATTGATGCTTGAAGCTCGGCGCTGAGGGGAGCGATTACCGCTCCGCCCAGATGTCGTAGCCGAGTTTCACGACGAGCACTGCCACCACCAGCAGAAACAGCACCCGCACAAATTTGGCGCCCTTCGCGATTGCCATGCGTGCCCCCAAGAAGCTACCGAGCACATTGGCGAGACCCATCGCGAGGCCCAGCGGCCACAGCACCGCGCCCAGCGGAATGAAGAACAAGAGCGCCCCCACGTTGGTGGCGAGGTTCACAATCTTGGCCTGCGCGCTCGCCTGCAAGAAGTCATAGCCGAGCAGCCCGACAAGCGCGATCACCAGGAACACTCCGGTGCCCGGCCCGAGCACGCCGTCGTAGAACCCGATCATGGCGCCGGCGGTCGACGCGATCACTGTGCGCTTCGACGCCCGGTGCTTGAGCTTCGTCACGGCGCCGAGCGCGGGCTTGAACAGGGTGATGAGGGCGACCGCCACGAGCGCGACCACGATGATCGGTTTGAAGACGCTGGCGGGCAGCGCCGAGGCCACCGAGGCGCCGGCAAAGGACCCGGCCAGCGCGATCACGGCCATCGGCCAGGTGCTGCGCAGGCTCGGTTTCACCGCCCGGTAGTAGGTCACGCTGCTCGTAGCGGTGCCGAACACCGAGGCCAGCTTGTTCGTCGCGAGGGCCTGCACCGGCGTGATGCCCGGCGCGAGCAGCAGCGCTGGCAGCTGCAGCAGTCCGCCGCCACCGACGACCGCGTCGATCCAGCCCGCCGCAAATCCGGCGGCAATCAGCAATGCGACGACCGTCCAATCCCCCTCTTCGGGCAAGAACTGGACGGTCGCCGCGAGGCTTGTCACTGTCACCGATGCAGCTACCGTTCACCCTGGGCTGCGATGACCTCGGTGACCGTGCCCTCAATCAGACGCGGATCCCCCGGCTGCACAGGAATCGTCGTCGTGTTGACCCCGCCCTGCGCCTTCGGCTTCTTGTGCATGCGGCCCTCGAGCCACTTCGCGATACCCGACAGAATGAGACACATCACAATGTAGATGCCACCGATCACGAACGCTGACTGCAGCAGCGGCCGCCCAAACTGCACGTTACTGCTGAGCTGCTTCGCCAAGTACAACAGCTCGGGATAGGTGATGATGAAGCCCAGCGCGGTGTCCTTCATGGTCACCACGAGCTGCGCCACGATCACCGGCAGCATCGCGCGCACCGCCTGCGGCAGCAGGATCAGGCGCATCACACCGCTCTTGCGCAGGCCGATCGAGTAACCGGCCTCTCGCTGCCCACGCGGCAGCGACTCGATACCGGCCCGGATCGCCTCGGCAAGCACCGAACCGTTGTAGGCCACGAGGGCGATCACGACCGCCCAGTAGGGCTCCATCTTTACCCCGACAGAGGGCAGACCGTAGTACAGCAGCATCATCATCACGAGCACGGGCACTGCCCGGAAGAGCTCGGTAATGGTGGTGACGGGGATGCGCACCCAGCGGTGATCCGACAGGCGTCCGATCGCGAGCACGAATCCCAACACCACGCTCAGCACCGCCGCGAGCCCGAATGCCGCGAGCGTCTTCCCCAGCGCGACAAGAATCTGATTCCAGATCGTCGTGTACGTGAAGATGCCCCACTTTTGGGCTGAGAACTGCCCCGACAGTGCGAAGCGGTAGATCAAGAAGCCCACGAGGGCGGCGACCACGAACACCGTGATGACCGCGAGGACGCGGTTGCGGGCGATCGCCTTGGGGCCGGGCACGTCATACAGGACCGAAGTCATCGCACGATCCTCCACTTCTTCTCGAGACGGTTTTGCACCAAGCTCAGCAGCAGCACGAGCACCACGAACACCGCGGCGACCCACAGCAGCACTTCCATCGGGCTGCCCGGCCGGCCGGCCGCGTCGTTCACGGTGGCGCGCAGGGCACCCAGCTCAGCCACCGAGAATCCGGCGGCCACGGTCGTGTTCTTCAACAGCGCGATGAACACACTCATCATGGGTGGCACAACCGAGCGAAATGCCTGCGGCAGCACCACGATCCCCATCACCTGACCGAACGGCAGCCCGATCGCCCGAGCGGCCTCGGCCTGTCCCACGGGCACCGTGTTGATGCCCGCCCGCAGCACCTCGGCGACGTAGGTCGCCGTGTATACGCCGATGGCGAGGATGCTCAGCGCGAGGGGGTCCATCTTCGGAAGCCCCAACGCCGGGTAGCCGAGCACGAAGAAGAAGAAGACCAGGGTGAGCGGCGTATTGCGAATGATGTTGACATACAGGGTCCCGACTCCCCGCGCGATGGGCACGGGTGAGACGCGCATTGCGCCCACGAGTACTCCGAGCCCCAGGGCGATCACACCGCCAAGCAGGAACACCAGCAGGGTGTTTCTGATGGCCAGGCTCCAGAGATCCAGGTTGCCGAAGATGACGTCCATCCGTCTTCCTCTCCGTTGAGAAATAGTGTGGGGGCGGTTTCCCGCCCCCACAATTGGGTTTAGTAGGCGTCGACCGCGGGCTGCTCGACCTTGATGCCCGAGTCGCCCAGGTTGGCGTCAAAGATCTCCTGCCAGGTGTCGCCACCGTCGGTGAAGAGGTCATTGATGTGCGCACGCAGCACGTCATCACCCTTGGGCAGGCCCACACCGTAGAGCTCCTCGGTCAGAAGCGGGCCGCTCGTCACCATGAGGTTCTCGGGATCCTGCGCGGCGTAGCCGATGAGGATCGCCTGGTCGGTGGTCACCGCGTCTACCTGACCGTTCACGAGGTTCTCCACGCAGGCCGAATACAGGTCGAACTCCTGGGTCTTGATGCCCGGGAAGTTCTCCTTGATGTTCTGGATCGGGGTGGATCCGGTGGCCGAGCACACGGTCTTGCCGTCGAGCTCTTCGAGCGACTGGTAGTCGGTGCCGCCGCTCTTCACCAGGAGTCCCTGACCGGTCACGAAGTAGGGGCCGGCGAAGTCGATGTCTTGCTTGCGCTTGTCGTTGATGGAGTAGGTGCCGACGTAGTAGTCGACGTCGCCATTGACGATGGCCTGCTCGCGGTTCGCCGAAGCAATCGGCTTGTACTCGATCTTGCTCTCGTCGAAGCCGAGCGAGCCGGCGATCCAGCGAGCAATATCGACGTCGAATCCGCTGCGCTCGCCGGTCACGTTGTCGAGGTAGCCGAGGCCCGGCTGGTCCTCCTTCACCCCGATGACGACTTTGTCGGCCGCAACCATCTTGTCGAACGTGGGGCTGCCCTCAAGGACGACGCCTTCGGCGACCTCGGCCGAGTCAGTACCGCCGGCAGTATCTCCGCCGTCAGTGGGCGCGCCACTGTTGCAGCCGGTGAGGGTGAGCGCGGCTGCGGCGAGGAAGCCCACAGCAGCAATGGTTTTCTTGAATCGCATGGGTGCCATTCCTTTCACTGGTTTAAATCTGATGACAACAACAGGTCAGTTGGTGATGAGCTTGGACAGGAAGTCCTTGGCACGCGCCGACTGCGGGTTCGTGAAGAACTCATTGGGCGTGTTCTCTTCGACGATCTGCCCATCGGCCATAAACACGACGCGGTCGGCAGCCTTGCGGGCGAAGCCCATCTCGTGGGTCACGACGATCATCGTCATGCCCTCCTGGGCGAGGCCGACCATGACGTCGAGCACCTCGTTGATCATCTCGGGGTCGAGGGCGCTCGTGGGCTCGTCGAACAGCATCACCTTGGGGTGCATGGCGAGGGAACGGGCGATCGCGACGCGCTGCTGCTGGCCGCCTGACAACTGCGCGGGCAACTTGGCGGCCTGCTTCTCGACGCCGACGCGGGTGAGCAGCGCCATCGCCTCCCGATCGGCCTCGGCCTTGCTGAGGCCCCGCACCTTGATGGGCCCGAGGGTCACGTTCTCAAGGATCGTGAGGTGCGCGAAGAGGTTGAACGACTGGAACACCATGCCTACCTCGGCCCGCAGCTTCGCGAGCGCCTTCCCCTCCGCGGGCAGTTCGCGGCCATCGATCCGGATCGAACCGCTCGTAATCGTCTCGAGCCGGTTGATAGAGCGGCAAAGCGTCGACTTTCCCGAGCCCGACGGGCCGATGACCACGACGGCCTCGCCGCGTTCGATCGAGAGGTTGATGTCGGTCAGGGCTTGAAATTCGCCGTAGTGTTTCTGCACGTTTTCAACGACAACAAGCGGTTCGCTCGTACCCATGTGGTCTCCACCTTAAGAATCATGATCTGTCGCGCTGCGCGATGCAGATGCAGTGCCTGTCTGCGACGATTCATGGTGGGGGCGCTGGTGGGAGGCGCTTCTTCGTGCCCCACAGGCAGTCGACCGTTCACCATTGAACCGATCAGATCTCACCGTAGGGAGCGTTGGCAGGCCGAGTCACGGCCCTTGAGGGTTTCTTGAGTCTCGTCTTGAGCGTTTCTTGAGGTTCGCGCTACAGCCGGGATGCGCGGTAGTACTCCGCGGCGCCCGGATGCAGTGGCACCGGCTCCGTGAATATGGCCTCGCGCTGGTCGAGCAGCGCGGCTGCTCGCACCTCTGCGGCGATGGTCGTGCGCGCTTCGAACAGCACGCGCACGATGTTCCGGATCAACTCTGGGGGCGCGGCTTCTGAGGCCACGAGGTAATTGGGCACTGCCATGGTAGCCGTGACGCGGTCGACACCGTAGGTGTTCTCAGGGAACTCTGCGGTGCGGTAGACGCCAGCGTGGCCCTCGTTGACGCGCTCAACGATCGCGGTGTCGACTTCCAGCAGCCGGATCGGGAGTTCCTTTGCCATCCGCTCGATGCCGGGCGTGGGCAGCCCGCCCACCCAGAAGAAGGCCTCGATTTCGCCGGCTTTGAGCGCGCCGAGCGAGGTGTCGAGCCCGAGTGCGGGGCCCGGCACCTCGGCAGGGTCGACGCCCGCAGCTTCGAGCACTCGGGTCGCGATCACCTGCACACCCGATCCCTCGGAACCGAGTGACACGGTGTGGCCCGCGAGGTCAGCAATGCTGTGCACATCGGAGTCCTCGGGCACGACGACGTGCACGTACTCGTCGTAGACGCGGGCGAGCGCAGTGATGGGCAGCGGTTCGGCGAATGCTCCGGTGCCCGAGATCGCATCGGCTGCGGTGTCACCCTGCGCGAAGCCCACGAGCGCTTCGCCCGAGGCGACCCGCTGCAGGTTGTCGACTGATCCCTGGGTTTGCGCCGCGGTCACGTCGAGGTTGAGAGACTGCGAAGCGGCGAGCGCCAACTGTTCGGCATAGGTGAAGTAGACGCCGGCTTTGCCGCCACCGGCCACCACGTAGGGGCCGGTGGCGGTGGGCGATCCGGAGCCGCAGCCCACGAGTCCACCCAGCAGCGCGATCACGGCCGCCGCGACTGTGACCCGCCATCCCCGCTTCATTGGGTTCCTCCCGATGGCGCTGTCTCGGGCAGTAGCAGCGAGACCTCAAGTCCGCCGCCGGTGGGCGAGGTGACGGTCACGCTGCCGCCGAGTGCTCGCAGGAGGTCGCTCGCGATGGCGAGCCCGAGGCCTGATCCGGCGACGTTTTGGTCGCGGGTGCTGCGCCAGAACCGTTCGGTGACGTGGCTGATCTCGTCTTCGGTGAGGCCCGGGCCGTGGTCGCGCACGGACAGGACGCAGCGTCCCTCGCCGTAGGCGGCCGTGACCTCGATTGTCGATGCGTGTGGCGCGAACTTGAGCGCGTTGTCGATCACTCCGTCCAGGGCACTTTCGATCGATGTGCGATCCGTCACGACACGCACGGGCCGGGGCGGGGCGCCGGGCCGCTCCCCCGCGCGCACGTTGAACCGGATGCCGCGTTCGTTCGCCACGTCGCGCCAGGCCGCCACGCGGTCCCGGGCCACCTCGCCGAGGTCGACGGGCGCGAGGGCGACATCACGGCGCTGGGTTCGGGCCATGGTCAGCAGCGTATCGAGAATGCGGGCCATGCGTTGGCCCTCCTCGCGCGTCTTCTCGACATCGGGCTCCCAGGTTTCGTCGAGCCCGGTGGCGAGGTATTCGACGCGCAGCAGCAGCGCCCCGAGCGGGTTGCGCAGCTCGTGCGAGGCGTTCATCGCAAACTCCTGCTGCCGCACAATCACGCGCTCGATCTCGTCGGCCATGCTGTTGAACATGCGAATCATGCGCTGCATTTCGGGCGGGCCCGTGTCGTCGGCGATGCGCGCGTTGATCTCGCCCTGCTCGATCGCGGCCATCGCGTGATCGACGCGCAGCATGGGCCGCAGCACCCAACGCACGAGCCGCAGAATCACAAAAATGAATACGACGATCAGCACGAGACCCGCCGCGGCGAGCACGAGCCACTGCGTGACCACCTGGGCGCGGGGGCCTTCGAGCCCCGCCGAAATCGACACCGCACCGATCACTCTGCCGTCCGCGTACACGGGCTCGACTACGGTATCGGTCCCGGTCGCCCACGGCAGCGCCGGGGGCACCGCCTCACTGCGTCGGCCCGACAGCGCAAGATCGATCTGTGCGGTCAATTCTTTGGGCGCGAGGTATTCGCCGGGGCGCGATCCCGGGTTCGTGCCGGGCTGGCTTCCGCGCGCGACCAGCCTGGATCCGGATCGGTCGTAGACCGTGATCTGTGTGCCGTAGAGCTCGCTGTAGCGGGCCATCTCGCCCGCAAGAATCTTGGTGTTGCCGGTTGTGAGGGCTTGGCGGGCGCTCACGAGAAAGTAGTTCAGATCGTCGAGCTGCTGGTTCGTGAATTCTTGGGCAACGCCGCGCGCCGAGGTCCAGGCGTATGCGCCTCCGAGCAGCAGCAAGATGGCGACGAGCGGCACCAAGAATAGGGCGATGAGCCGGGTCTTCACCGCTACACCCCGGTGAGCCGGTAGCCCACCCCGCGCACGGTTGCAATGAGCCAGTCGCGCTCCATTTTGCGCCGGATCGAGGCCACATGCACTTCGAGGGAACGGTTGAACCCGGTCCAGTCGGTGCCCCACACCTCGCGAATGATGCGGTCCCGCGGCACGACGACGCCGGGGTACCGCGCCAGCACGGCAAGCACGTCGAATTCCTTGGGAGTGAGATCGACGGGGGCTCCGTCGACGAGCACGAGGCGGTTGACGAAGTCGAGGTGCATGCCGTCGAGGGTGAGGCTCGCCTCGTGCCCGGCCTCACCGGGCATGGAGCGGGTGCGCCGCGTGACTGCTTCGAGCCGGGCCATGAGTTCGCGTACATCGTAGGGTTTCACGACGAAGTCATCGGCGCCCGCGTGCAGGCCCTTGATGCGTTCCTCGACCTGGCTGCGGGCGGTCGCAATAATGACGGGGACGCCCGAGATGCCGCGGATGCGGCGGCAGACGTCGAGGCCGTCCATGTCGGGGAGGCTCAGGTCGAGCAGCACCGCTTCGGTGTCTGAACCGAGTAGCTCGAGCGCTTCGGCGCCGTTGGCTGCGCGCACGGTGGCGTACCCGGCCCGGCCGAGGAACGCGAGGAGCGCTTCGGCCATCCGGTCGTCGTCCTCGACCACCAGAATCTTCACGCGGGGTATTCCTTTGGGCTCGCGGTGTGTGCGGGTTCAGACTATCCCGTACGCCCGACAACGCGCGCCAGCCGCCCATCCGCCTCGGTCCTCCTGCGCGAGCTGCCCACCCACTGTGGTCATCCTGCGGCGACGAAGTCGATCGCAGGATCCACCTCTGGATACTGCGACTCGCTTTGCTCGCGCAGCATGACAACAACTTTCGTCATGCTGCGCGAGCTTGCGAGTCGCAGTATCTAGCCCGCTACTCGTACATGCTGATGTTGATCGGGCCCGTCAGATCGGGCGCCGGCGCCTGAAACCCTCGCGTCTTGATGACCAGATATACGACGCCCAGGGCGAGCCAGCAGAAGCCGATGATCATCGACACTGTGTCGAGGCTCAGCCACAACCACACGTTGATGACGACGCCGATGGCGGGCACCACTACGAAGCCGAGCCACGCCCCGGGCCCGCGGCGCTTCAGGAACCTAAAGAACACGAAGATCACCGACAGGTTCACAAACGTGAACGCAATGAACGCGCCGAAGTTGATCATCGAGGCGGCCTGATCCAGGTCGACGAAGAGCCCGGTGAGGGCGATCAACGCGACAATCACCACGTTGGCGACTGGCACGCCCGTGCGCGGGTTGATCCGGCCGAAGAGCTTTTTGGGCAGCGCGCCATCGCGGCCCATCGCGTAGAGCAGCCGCGCCGCGCTCATCTGCTGCGTGATGCCGCAGCCGAGCACTGCCATCATGTAGCCGCCCACGAAGATCGCCTGGAATGCGGCGCCGCCGATGTACTTCGCCATCTCGGGTGAGGCGCCCACGATGTCACCGAGCAGGCTGACGTCGGGGAACAGCACCTGCATCACGTAGGTGACGGTGATGAAGAAGGCGCCGGCGACCGCGATGATGATGAAGATGGCGCGGGGAATGTCACGCTCGGGCTTCTCGGCCTCCTCGGCGAGGGTCGAAACCGCGTCGAATCCGAGGAAGGACAGGGCGAGGATCGCGGCGCCGGCGGTGATCGCGGCGGCCTGCACATCGCTCGAGAAGAACGGCGTCATCGTGAACTCGGCGCCGTTGGCACCGTTGTTGATGTTCACGATGGTGAGCACCACGAACACGACGGCGACGACGAGCTGAATGCCGACGAGCAGAATGTTCATGCTGGCCGCGAGTTTCACGCCCACCAGGTTCAGCACGGTGCAGATCGCGATCGTGAGCAACACCCACACCCAGAACGGTACCTCGGGGAACACTGCGCCCATGTAGATCGCCGACAGGATCGCGTTGATCATCGGCAACAGCAGGTAGTCGAGGGTGGCGGCCCAGCCCACCAAGAACCCGAGGTGCGCGTTGATCGCCTCCTTCGCGTAGGTATACGCCGATCCCGCGATCGGGAAGAACCGCACCATGCGCGAGTAGCTGAAGGCCGTAAACAGCACCGCGACCATCACGACGAGGTACGCGAGTGGTACGTGTCCACCCGTCTCGTCGGCGACGATGCCGAACATGTCGAACACCGCGAGCGGCGCCATGTAGGCGAGGCCGATGAAGACGAGGTGGCGCAGCTTCAGGGTGCGCTTGAGTTGGCCCGGCTCGTGAGTGACTGCGTGCGCGATCTGGTCATCGCCTGCGGCGACTCCGGATCGGGTGGGCAAGGTAGACATGATCGACTTCTTTCACTTCGTTGTGTGTGAGATGGCACGTTGGGCTCCACAGATGCCCTAGTTTGGCCGCTTTAGGGCGTTCTAAATCAAACAAACTAGGGCATCTGTGGCTGGGGTCTAGTGGCTGTGACCGTGGGGTTCGCCGCAGGACTGGCCTGATCCGGCGGGATCCTGCACGCGAGCCGCCGCAGCAACGCCACCCATTTCGCCCCGCACATCGTGGATCGCGCGGCCACCGACCACCGTTAGGTCGACGTGCTGCTCGAGGATCTCGGCGGGCTCCATGCCGTAGAGGTCGCCCGACCAGACGACGACGTCGGCGAGCATGCCGACGCTCAGTGTGCCCAGCGAACCCTCGTGATGGAAGGCGTCCGCGCCGCCCTTCGTATAGGCCTCGAGGCTGCGGTCGAGGTCGAGGCGCTCTCCCACGGTCCAGGCGTCAGATCCGTCGAGGCGGGCGCGAGTCATGGCGCTGTAGATGCCGACGAGCGGGTCCATCTCGCCGACCTGCCAGTCGCTCGAGAATGTGACGCGGGCGCCCGAGTCGATCATGGACTTGAAGCGCCAGGCGCGATCCCAGCGGGCCTCGCCCACGTTTTCCATCCAGGTGCCGGCGACGAGGTCGGGTGAAGCGTGGCGGGGCTGCATTGCAGCGACGACCCCCAGCTGGTTGAAGCGCGCAAGATCCTGGGGCGCGAGGCACTCGATGTGCACGATGCCGTGACGAGCATCGCGGGCGCCGTTGGCCTTCAGGGCGGCCTCGATCGAGTCGAGGGTGAGCTGGATGCCGAGGTCGCCGATGGCGTGCGTGTGGACCTGGTAGCCGAGGCGGTCGAGCTCGATGAACAGCTTTTTGAACTCAGTCGACTCGAGGCTCGTGTGGCCGCGGTGGCCGGGCTTGTTCGCGTAGTCCTCGATCATGGCCGCGGTGTGCGGCTCGATCACGTCGTCGGCGTAGAGCTTCACGGGGCCGAGCTTGAAGCGCTCGTGCTGGGGTGTGTTCTTGATCGCGTCCGTGATGTTGGCACGGAAGTCCCCGTCGGCACCGACCGGGTGGTAGATCGCGGCGATCGTGCGGCTCGTGAGCTTGCCCTCGCGCTCGGCGCGGGCAAACAGGTCGAGCTCGGCCAGCGGCACCTGCGGCTCGACGACCGTGGTGATGCCGAACTTGGCGGCCATGTCGAGGCTGTTCGTGATCTTGCGATAGCGGCGATCGGGCGAGTACATGGGAATATCGCGCTGCAGCTCGGCGAGGCCGTCGATCGTCATGGCGCGGGTGTAGAAGTCAGTGATCCAACCGGTGGGCTCGCCCGTAGTTGGGTCCTTCTCGGGGTTGCCCCACGAGATCGGGGCACCGTTCAAGATGCCGAGCTTGGCGAGCGCGGGGCGGTTGAGCCACACCGAGTGCTGATCATAGGTGGTGATGAAGACCGGGCGATCGGTGACGCCCACGAGGTCATCGGCGTTAGGGCGGCGGCCCTCGACGACCGAGTACAGCGCGTTTTCGGCGCAGATCCAGTCGAGCTCGGGGTGCGTCTCGGCGAACTCGGCGATGCGGGCGCGCACGATGTCGAGGCTCTGCACCTGGTCGAGGCTCACGGCGAGGTCGTCGAAGCCGAGCAGCAGGTGGTTGTGGGTGTCGGCGACACCCGGGGTGAGCAGGCGGCCCTCGAGCTGCACAGTGTTTGCGGCTGCGGGGGCATCGGCAGCCGAGCCGACGTAGGTGATCCGGTCGCCGGTGACGCCCAGCGCCTCGGCCCAGGGCTGAGCCGCGTCGAAGGTGCGGATGCGTCCGCCGGTAAAGAGGGTGTCGACTGCCATGTCTACTCCTGGGGGTCTTGTCATTCAGCTGGTCGCAACGGTGCGCGACAAGTTCTTTGACTCAAGAGTAAATTAATTTACTCATTTGTCAAATAACAGTTCCGTCACACCGCAGCAGCGGCGAGCTGATGGCATACTGGCTGCATGGCAAGACCCAGCACGCAGCAGCAGCGGCGCATCGAAGTGGTGCAGGCCGCACTCGACGCCGCGGCCGATCGAGGGCTGCGCAAGCTCTCTCTCACCGACGTCGCCAACCAGGCTGGGGTCACCCGTGGGGCGCTGCTGTACTACTACGACGACCTGGACGCGATCCTCGTCGAGGCCCACGCGGCGGGCATGGCACGCGTCGGATCCGAACGTGCAGCGCTCGTGGAACGGGAGACGGGCGCTGCCGCGAAGCTCGACGCCGCGATCACCGCAGGGCTGCCAAGCGGCCCCGACGATGCCCTGATGCGGCTGCTCTACGAGTTCGACGTGCTCGCGGGCAAGTCACCGCTGCACGACGAACTCGTCCAGAAGCTCTATCAAGAACAGCTCGCGCTGTACCGTGGCATTCTCGCGGCGGGCGTCGAGGCCGGCGACTTTACGCTCACCGGCCCGATCGACGACATTGCTATGAACTTCGTGGCACTCGAAGACGCGTTTGGGCTACACATCGTGGCGGGCGGCAGCATCACCGTCGCAGATGCTGAGCGCGCGATCCGGCTCTATGCCCAACAGTCGGGGGCACTGCTCGCCTAGCTAGTGAATCAGCGCCTTCAGCAGCATGATGCTCAGGCCGAGCAGGGCCGTGAGGCCTCCCGCTGCGATCCGGATCGATCTGCGCCGTGTCCAGCCACCCGTGCCGAAGTAACCGAGCAACCCCAGCAGCGCGACGTCGATCCACAGCGCCGTCCAGGTCGCGGTGTCGCCCGAGATGAAGCCGAGCACACCGAGCAACACGATACCGAGCGGCAGAATCGCCACGAAGAGGATCCCCGAGGAATGGGCGACCGCGTGGCGCACGGCGCGGCGTAGCGCCCCCGCCTCCTGGCGCGAAAGCCCGTAGGGATGCTCCGCCTCCGCCGCGGGGTCGGCCTCGCTCAGCTGCGCGATGACGTGCGCAAACACGTGGGCCACCCAGAACACGACAACCGTGGTGCCCACCTTGATGAAGGTCTCCCACGAGCTCTGCTCACCGCGCGCCACCACGATGAGCATGGCCGACACCAGGAGCAGGCCGTAGATCGCCGATTCCGACACGAGATTGCGGCGCAGGTCTCGCGGGGTCGGCGATTCTACAGACATGCGGTCAGCTTACGTCGTTAGGGCCTCGCGATCGCACCCGGGCGAGCACCACCGCGGCGCCACCGAGCAGCAGCATGATTGCGCCCACCGTTGCCGCGAGCCCACCGCTCGCACCGCCGGTGTTCGTCAGCTCAGTCGCCGCGGGAGGCATGTTGACGCTGCCAGCGCCCTCGGGCCCACCGTCGACCCCTGCGTCTGCCGACGCGGAGCCCGCTTCCGGCCCGCCAGTCGGGGTCTCAGGAGTCACGGGTTCTTCCGGAGTCCCCGGCTCGTTCGGATCCTCGGGCTCTTCAGGCTTCTCGCCCGGCAGCGCGCACAGGTCCTCGATCGACGGGAACGTCACCGTGCGGGTGGCACTCTTGCGATCCGGCGCGAGGACCCAGTCACCCTTCATCCACTCCGCGGTGTCTTGCAGAATGTACCCGGGCAGTGTGTAGGCGGTCAGCACGACCGTCTCGCCCGGCTCCATCTTGCCCTGCACGTCGTACCAAACTCCCGGCACCATGATCACGGTGAGGTCAGGCATCTTGACGACGCCCGCCACACACTCGGGATCGGGGAGGCCCGGCAGCGGAGGAACTTCGATGTCACCGGGTGAGGGATCCGGATCAATGCCTTCAGCATTCGAAGCGCCGGTCGCCCCGGCAGCGGGCCCGCCCTCGACCGGCGGGATCTCACCGTCGGCGTGACTGTTACTGTCGACCCCCGCGCCTGCGCCCGGGCCGCCGTCGCAGTCGCGCGGCGGGTGGAACGTGATTGTGAAGGTCGCGCTCAGCCCGTCGGCGGCGAACACCCAGCCCTGCGCGTTGACTCGACCGAGTTTACGTCCATCGTCGGCGGTCACCGTGATGACGATCGACGAGCCCACTGCGGCCGTGCCGGTGTAGGTGTAGGTTAGCCCCGGGGTTACCGGAAGCCTGAACTCGGGCACCCGGTTCGGGTCGTCACAGGTCGGCCCCGACCACAGGGGCCGGTCGGGCGAGATCAGCGGCTCGGTGGGCTCGGTGGGCTCGGTGGGCGGACAGTTCATCTCGGGGAACTTGATCGTCAGCGTGGCCGTTTTGCCGTCCTTGCTGATGCTCCAGTGGCGGCCCATCGAGCTGTTGCGCAGCCAGTACCCGTCCTTTGCCACTGCCGTAACGACCACGGTGGAACCGGCCTTCACCTCACCCACGTACGAGTAATCGATGCCTTCGGTCTCGACAAGCTCGAAAGTGGGTGGCGTGTGGTTGCCGTCGGGCGAGCAGACGCCGGTCGTATAGTTCACGTCGGGAATCGCAAACTTCTTGGTGTCACAGGTCGGAAAATGAATCGTAAAGCTCGCGCTCTGGCCGTCGGCCGCGAGCGTCCAGTCCTTCGGCACGACGAGCTCGTAGCCGGGCTGCGGCGCGGCCGTAATGGTCACCGATCCACCGGGCACCACATCACCAGTGATCGTGTAAACAATGCCCGGGGTCACGGGCAGGTTGATCCACGGCGGTGCAACGCAGCCGTCGCCGTCAGGGCCCCACACGGGCTTTTCGATCTCTGCGGGGTCGAGAGGGATCGCGGTAAACGTGTTGTCGCAGAAGCGCTCGGCTCCGGGAGCGCCGGTGCAGGCCTCGTTGCTGAGGTAGCGGTCTCCCCCACCCCGGTCGACGTTGACGTTCACCGTGTAGGTCAGCTCGAGCCACTCGCCTGCGGGGAGCGATCCCTGCCACGAGATCTTGCCGTCAGCGACGGGCACGACGACACCGATTGGGTCGTGGGTGCGCGTGAGCATGACGTCGCCCACGAGGGTCGCGTCGTCGATCACACGCGCGAGATCGTCAATCACCGAGATCGGCGTCTTCGCGGTCCACGAACCGGGCCCGGGGTTGGTGACGCGCACCTTATAGGTGATGTCGTCACCGCGGGTCACGGTCGAACCCACCGACTGGGTCTTTGAGATCGTGGGCCGCGGGCCCGCGATCCGGTGCGATGTCTCGCAGGGTCGCGCGTCGGTGCCACACCCATCGGGCATGGTGGCCGCCCCGCTACCGGGCAGCGCAGTGCCGGTCGCCCGGTTGAGCAGCGTGCCGGTGTGCACGTCCTCCGGGATCTTGACGGTGTAGGTGATGGTGGTCTTGCCCGTGCCGTGCAGTTCGATGCGTGGGGTGACGATCGTGCCGTCGATCACCTCAAGCTTCGTCTTCGGGCCGTTGCCGATCTGCAGCATCACGTCACCCTGCAGATCAGAAACGTTCAGTACCCGCGAGAGGTCGTCAGTGAGCTGCACGCCGGGAACCGGCCAGCCGCCGACCGCCCAGGCTGAGACAACGTATGTGTATACCTGCCCCGGGCGCATGTTGGCACCGTTGTTGAGCTTCGTACCCTGATCGTTGAACACGGCCTTCGACATCTGCCACTTTTCTCCGATGGGAATCTCAAGAGAGGGGCACACAGTGATGACGCTCGAGGGCAGATTGGCGTTGCGGCTGTCGCCCTCGGCGCAGGCCATGCCATTGAGCCACAGGTCAGTCGCGATGCCGTCGGCAACGTTCTTCACCGTCACCGAGAAACTGATGGATCGGGACGCGCCTGCCGCGAGACCACCGGTCCAGGAGAGCACCCCGTTCTCGATCTTCGCGCCCACCGATGGCTGACCGACGAGCACGGAGTCGTCGAGAATGTCGGTGAGATCCTTGGTCAACGTGACCGGGTTGCCGCCCGCCCAATCCGACGCGACGTTCCAGTCGCCCCCGCCCGGGTTGTGCATCGTGACCGTGTAGGTCACCCGCTCGCCCGCACGCAGCGGATCGTTGGGGCGCGGTGACTTCGACCACGACAGTTCAGCCTCGAGTTCTGGATACACCTGAATCATCGCCGAGGTCGTCGAATCGCACTTGTTCACGACGCCCTCGGGGCCGCGCGTATCGCCCGAGACGCATGCCTGGTTTACGAGTGACTCGTCACCCGTGTACCGATCTGACACGGTGACCTGGTACTTCATGGTCTTCGTGGCACCGGCCTTGAGCGCAAACTCGTGCGTGAGCTGACCGTTGACGGGTGCCGCGAAGGCCGCGCATCCGTAGATGAAACAGCCGTCGGTGCTGCCAGCCTTCCACGCGGCGTCATCGAGTACGGCGCTCAGGTCGTCGCTGAAGCTGACAAGGTTGGCCGCCATCCGTTCGTCTTGTCGTTCCAGTCGCCCCTACCGGGGTTTTTCACTGTGACCGTGTATTCGAGGACGTCGCCGGGGCGCGCCTCAGCGGCCTGCGGGTTCGTCGTGTTCGCGACGGTCTTCTTGATCTCGAGTTCGGGGTGCTGCAGTTCGAGCTCGGTCTCCACGTCACCGCATACCTTGATGCTGGGCTGACCGTTGCCGGGTTCGCCCGATGCGCAGGCCTCGTTCTTCAACGTTGCACCGGTCGGGTAGTCGTTGCTGACCTCCACGCGGTAGCTGAAGAAGTGCGATTTACCTGCATCGAGTGCGAACGTGTGCGAAGCCACGTTGTTCTCGAGCTTGTCGACCGGCTTGCAGTAGTACTGGTTCCAGCCGCCCGAGCCGCAGTGGCGGTCTCCATTCGTTCCCTGACCCACATCTCCGACCAGCAGGGCGTGGCCGCCGAGCCCCGCCAGGTCGGTGGTAAACGTCACACGCTTATCGCTGGCCCAGCCGTTGCTTGCGGCCAGCGTCCAGTCGCCGCCGCCCGCCGGGTTCGTCACGGTGACGTCGTATTGCAGGTGATCACCGGCGCGCACCGGGCCGTTTACGTCACCCTTAATCTTCGTGACCGTGGGGCCCGAGATCTCGAGACCGGGGTGCAACATTTCAACCGTATTGTCGAACGACGTGCGCACCTCGACCGGGGCCTGACCGTTGCCGGGGTCCCCGAAACAATGGCTTCGTTGAGCAGACGCTGGTCACCGACCGTGAAATCGTTCTTGACTTTGACTCGGTAGTTGAACATGTGGGTGGCCCCGGCAGCCAACGGGAAGGTGTGCTTGGCCGCACTACCCACCAGGGAGTCCACTGGGAGGCAGTAATAGGTGTCCCACTTCGTCGCTTCACATCGACCTCGGCCTTGCGTACTCTGACGCACCCCTGAAATCAATACCGCATCGTCGAGCATGCCCGACAGGTCAGTGGTGAACGTCAAACGGGTATCACTCGCCATGCCGTCGCCCGTTGGCGCAGTCCAGTCACCACCGCCCTCGGGGTTGGTGACCGCAACGTAGTAGTGGATTTCCTCGCCCGCGCGTACCTTCTCACCGACCTGCAACCTGCGTTCGGGGCCACCCGAGATCACGCTGGCACTCGAATCCGAAATGCGTACGTCGGGGTGCAGCACCGCGACCGTGTGATCAAACGCGGTTCGGGCTTCAACCCCGGTCGCCCCGTTGCCCGGCTCGCCCGCCACGATCACTTCGTGGCCCAGCTGCTGGTTGCCCACCACAAAGTTGTTGGTGACTCTGACCCGATAGTTGAAGTAGTGCGTGGCCCCGGCTTCGAGGGGGAACGTGTGCCTTGCGACACCGCCCACCAGCGAGTCGACGGGCTTGCAGTAGTTGCTGTCCCAGCCGGTCGGGCCGCAATAACCGCGGGGAATGGTTCCCTGGCGCACACCCGATACCAGCACGGTGTCGTCGAGCAGCTCCGAGAGGCCAGCGGTGAACGTCAACCGTTTGTCGCTCGCCGCACCATCGTTGCTCGGCGCGGTCCAGTCACCGCCTCCCGCGGGGTTTTCCACCGCGACGTGGAACTGGATTTCTTCGCCGGCACGAACGGTTTCGCCCGGCTGCAGCTCACGTTCCGCACCCTTGGTCAGCACGGTCGCGACCGAGTTAGCGATCGTGACGCTCGGATGCAGCACCTCCACCGAGTTTGCAAACGCGGTGCGATGCTCAACACTGGGCTACCCGTTGCCGGGATCGCCGGTGACGATGGCTTCGTTGGACAGCTGCTGGTCGCCAAGCAAGAAGTCGTTCGTGGCTTTGACGCGGTAACTGAAGTAGTGCGTGGCACCTGCGTTGAGTGCGAACGAGTGGGTAGCGACCCCGTCGACCAGCGTATCGACCGGTTTACAGTAGTTCAGGTTTCCATCCCGTGGGGCCACAGTTTGATGCTCCGCGGGTGCTCTGGCGCACGCCTGAAACAAGAACCGTGTCGTCGAGCAAGCCAGCCAGCCAGGTCGATCGTAAACGTCAGCCGTTTGTCGTCTGCCCAACCATTTGCAGCTGCGGCAGTCCAGTCTGCGCCCACTCCGTCCGCGCCGAAGGGGTTCGCCACGGCAACGTGGTACTGCAGCGTTTCGCCCGCACGCACACGGTCGCCCGGCTGCAGCGGGCGCGCCTCGCCCCCGCTCACCACTGACACCACTGAATTGGCGATCTCGGCCTTGGGGTGCAGCACGGTGACGTCGTCATTGAACGACGCCTGCGCCGCTACAGGTGCGCCGCCACCGTTCGCCGCGCCCTGCACGGAGGCGTGATTGACGAGGAGTTGATCACCGGTGAGAACGTCATTGTCGATCTGCACCCGGTAGCTGAAGTAGTGCGTGGCTCCCGCTGCCAGCGCAAAGGTGTGTGTTGCGGCGCTGCCCACCTGTGACTCGACGGGCAGACAATAGTTGCCGTTCCACCCTGTGGGGCCGCAATAGTTTGACGCACGCGTGCTCTGACTCACTCCTGATACCAGCACCGAATCATCGAGCAACTCGGCGAGGTCGGTCGAAAATACCAGGGGAGCATCCTTCGTCCAGGCATCGGAAGACAGGTTCTTGACGGCCACGTGGCCCTGCAGCACGTCACCGGCGCGAATGGGCCCGGACGTACCGACGGTCGACGAGATGCGTGACACGACCGAAGTGAGCTCGAGCGCACCCGTCGGGTCGACCGTAACCTCGGGCACCCCGAGCGTCGGCGGGTTCACCGCGGCTGGCTGCGCGGCCGGCGTGAACGGCGAATCTCCCGAGACACGCTGCGACGTCGCACCCGCTGCGGAGGCATCAGTCGCGCTCGCGGCCGGATCCGGGACAGGGGCCGTCGCTCCTGCGGGGGTGGTGAGCACCACCCCCGAGAGCAGAGGAATCACCGCAAAAGCAGTGCTGTGGCCTTGCGGCCGCGCGATCCGGATCGAGAATCTCGCCCCTCGTCGCTGCGTGTTTTGCCAATCGCGCCTGACGGATTCGCACCGTTCCTCACCCCACCCCTGAGTCGGCAGATGGTTGGGCTCCCCACGAGCCCGCGCGCAACGGCACAAGGAAACAAGCGCGGGATTGGCGACAGTACTCCTGGCGCGCATGCCGCGACGCCAGTTCAGGTACTGCCGGACTGTACCAAAACCGCCCAGAAGCCTAACAGCTGTTCGTCATCTCGGACAATCCTCGGCGGCGGCTGTGCTCCCCTCGAGCAACGGGGGCGTAGCGTCCCGCACTAAACTCGACCACATGACTGAAATCAGCGCGCAGGCTTTCATCGGCGAGGGCGTTACCGTGGGCGACAACGTGAAGATCGGCCCCGGCGCAGTGATTCTGGGCCCGTGCGTCATCGAGGATGGCGTCTACATCGGGCCCGGCGCGCAGATCGGCGCACCGCCCGAGATGTCGAGCCTGCCGCAGAACGCAGCCTGGGCCGGCGACCTGCAGCACGCGGGCGTGCGCATCTGCGCGGGCGCCGTCGTGCGCGAAGGGGCCGTGATTCACCAGGGCACCTACCGGGAGACCACCGTGGGCCCGCGCAGCTGGGTGCTCACGCGCGCCTACCTCGCGCACGACGTGTTGCTCGGTGCCGACGCCACGGTCTCGGCGGGCGTCTCGGTCGGCGGCCACTGCGAGATCGGCGACCGAGTGAACATCGGCATGAACGCGGTCATTCACCAAAGACGTGTCATTGCACCCGGCGCCATGGTCGGCATGGGCACGCCCGTAACCCGCGATGTGCCCCCGTTCGCCAAGGTGTACGGCACTCCGCCCCGAATCGCGGGCGTGAATGACGTTGGCGTAGAACGTGCTGGCCACGATGCTGCACTCGCCGAAATTCTACGATCACACTACGCAGCAGGCGAATTCTTCACTAGCGGGCTACCTGAAGATCTGGGATCGCTGAGCGAGGCCGCCGAGTGGTGGGCTGCACACGACGACTTGCGACCCACCTCAGTTTCCATGCAGTGACGACAACACTTCGCTATCATCTCGGCGTCATGGCGCTATTGCCGGCAGCCCACCTCACCCGGTAACACCCCAGCGAGAGGAAGTAGACTCAACGATCGTGACTTATGAAGCAGCGCTCACTGACCCGGAGTTTCAGACTCCGGGCAAGAGCAAGGGGCTCTGGGACGTCTTTGGACAGCGATACCTTCTATCCCTGCTCCTAAAGAAGGGCGTCGCAACCCGCTACTACGGCTCGGTACTGGGCTGGGTGTGGTCGTACCTTCGACCAGCAGCCCAATTCCTCATGTACTACCTGGTCATTGGTGTGCTTCTCGGGGCTGACCGAGGAATGAAGCTATTCCCGATCTATCTATTTTGCGGAATCATCACGGTCAACCTGTTCAGCGAGGCACTGCGAACTACTACAACTTCGATCGTAGGTAACGCTTCTCTCGTGAAGAAGCTGTACCTTCCTCGGGAACTTTTCCCCGTTGCTTCAGTGGGTATCGCGTATGTTCACTTCTTACCTCAGGCGATAGTTCTTCTAGGGATTTGCCTTCTCCTTGGATGGACTTTCACGTGGATGCAGCTGTTTGCCCTTTTTCTCGGGCTGCTGATTGTTCTTACGTTTGCACTCGGTCTGGGCCTGTTCTTCGGTTCGATAAACGTTGCGTACCGTGACGCTGGAAACTTTGTAGACCTAATCCTCATGTTTGCAACCTGGGCTTCACCCGTTCTTTACCCTGCTTCGCTCTTGCAAGCAAAGGTGCCGGAGTGGGTGTTTCAGATTTATATGGTCAATCCTGTGACAGCGACTGTGGAGCTCTTCCACAACGTCTTTTGGCTTCCACTTGCACCTGGATCTGACCGGCCTGAGCACCTCCTAACGAACGCGTTTATCGCGCTTGGGATCGCTCTTGCTACGCTGGCTCTTGGTCAGCTCACGTTCCGAAAGTTGGAGGGGAATTTTGCCCAGAACCTCTAATTCGCAAACCAGCTTGGCAGAGAAGCCAGCCATTGTCTTCAGCAACGTAACCAAGTCATTTACGCTGAAGCATAATGAGTCTTTCAAAGAGTTCTTCATCGCCTTCTTTAAGCGCGAAAAACTGAGTTCAGAGTTTAAGGCCGTAGACGACCTGACGCTTCAGGTCCCCGCGGGGCAGTCAGTCGCGCTGATGGGGCGTAATGGCTCAGGGAAATCAACGACTTTGAAGCTGCTATCTGGAGTGATGCTCCCCGACAGCGGGTGGGTCCGCACCCGGGGCCGCATCGCTGGCCTCATTGAGGTGACCGCGGGGTTCAACCCGAATCTGACAGGTCGGGACAACGTATTTCTCAATGCGGCCATTCTCGGGATGACTAAGAAGGAAACTGAGCAGCGGTTTCAAGATATTCTCGATTTCTCAGAAATTGGCGAGTTCATCGACACCGAAGTTAAGCACTATTCTTCAGGCATGCGTGCACGCTTGGCGTTCGCTGTGGCTGTGCACACCGAGCTAGATGTACTACTAGTCGACGAGGTGCTATCCGTCGGCGACGCGGCTTTCCGTAAGAAGTGTGCTGAGCGCATGCAGGAGCTACGCGCCCAGGGCAAAACGATGTTTGTGGTGAGCCATAGCTCAAGCCAGGTAAAGGAGCTGTGCGAGCGGGGGGTCGTCCTCGACAAGGGACGCGTGGTTTTTGATGGCCCGATCAATGAGGCTGTCAAGTTCATCACTCCCCC
Source organism: Leucobacter salsicius M1-8 (assembly GCF_000350525.1). Classification (GTDB taxonomy): domain Bacteria; phylum Actinomycetota; class Actinomycetes; order Actinomycetales; family Microbacteriaceae; genus Leucobacter; species Leucobacter salsicius. The sequence continues at coordinate 144,660 of NZ_AOCN01000008.1, forward strand.
TGTGGTAAAAGGCCACAAGTTTGAAATTGTTGGCCCGATACGCGAGTTCTACGACCGCAACCCCTCGGCCTATGGCAAACCGCTCGGTCCTGAAACCATCATCAGTGAGAATGGTGGCGGATTGATGCAAGAGTTCAGCAAGGGCATCATTACCCATTCGTTTGCTGCTGACCCTTCGAATGCTACTTTTGGTCAGGGGAAGAGCATGCTGCTCACTGCTTATCGCCAGGCCGGTGGCCCGGCCGGGGAGTGGGGCTTCATCGCCGGTCCTCCATTTGGTTCGTTGAAAGACGATGGTGCACGTTCCCGAGCATTTCAATTTGGGGTCGTCGAAGTAACTATCAAAAATGGACTCCGGTTTATTCCAAATGTAATTACCCCGGCTATTTAGCAATTATGGATTGCTTGGAGACCTGATCCATCAGAATCTCCATGGTATCCAGGCCCCTCTACCCTCCATAGTTGATGCTTCTTTACTCGCGGACCTGAACGGGTCTGCTGAAGGACGGTCCTATAGATGTCAAGCCGCGATTAGGTCGTTCCTGAGATCGTTGAACACCTCACGTGCGATGAACCGCTTCAAACACCTCAGTACGTCTTTCTTGGAGAGTCCCTCAGCGAGCCTGCGCTGCATATAGTCGACCGTTCGGGCGTCATATCGGAGCCTTACCACTGCGATCATATGCAGCGCACGGTTTGCTTTCCGGTCCCCGCCTCGGTGGAGCCGCATCCGATGGCTCTTGCCAGAAGACACTGGCACTGGGGCGGTCCCGCACAGCCTCGCAAATGCTGCTTCGCTGCGGAACCGTTCAACGTTCTCGCCCACGGTGATAAGCAGCTGGGCCGCATGAATGGCCCCAATCCCGACTCGGGATACGAGCGTTGGTGCAGTAGCGTGCACCAGTGTGGTGAGTGAGCGTTCGAGTTCGGTGATCTCTGCGTCAAGATCAGCGATACGCGCCGCGAGGGTGCGCAACGCGAGCTTCACAGCTTGAACGGGATCGTTGAGGCGTGCGCGGTCGATACGGAACTTTCGGCAGTGACGTGCTGCAGCCAGGCCGCCAGAGGGCACGTTTTCTCGAAGGTTCGCTGGCGCGGTAACGAGGATGTCCTGTAGTTGCACGATCGCTGCGGTACGAGCTTTCACCGCGGAATCACGCGTGAGCGTGAGGAACCGAATCGACTCGATGACGCTATCGGTTCGTTTCGGTATAGCGCTCGCGACACCAGCAAGCACTTTTCGAGCGGCAGCCTCAGCGTCGATAGCGTCGTCCTTTCCCACTCTGGCTTTTGTGTGTGCGTGCGGGGTGTTCACTTCTCGCACCTCGACCTGGTGATCGATGAGGAATCTTGCGAGGCCAGCAGCGTAGGAGCCGGTGGATTCCACCCCAAACGCCTGAATAGTGCCGTGGTCGTGAGCCCAGGAGAGCATGTCGGCATAGCCGTGAGTATTTGCAGGGAATTCTTGGTCTGCAATTCGGTTTCCAGTGTCGGTGATGATCACCGCGTGGTGGGTGTTCTTGTGCGCATCAACCCCGATGATGACTTCTGGTTGACGCGCGAGGGAGCTGGTGGTCATGATGGTGGTGTCTCCATTCACTTCGTTGTGTTGGATGACCAAACCGGGCCGGGCGGACACAACAGTGACGGGGCACTCTGAGCAGGGTCCTATGAAGTCACATCCCCGCCTGGTCTGGCCTCTCCCTTGCGGGAGTAGTGGCGTTGGGGCGGCGACGCGTCCTTCACGGGACACCATCGAAGATGAGTCAGTTTGATTGCCGGTCAGCCGTTCCCAGCGCCACTACCTCTATCTTCACTGTTTG
>NZ_AOCN01000009.1 GCF_000350525.1 Leucobacter salsicius M1-8
GTTTAGTCGACGTTTCGGAAAGCGCGTGTGTAACGATCGGAAAGCGTGGGTGCAACGACCGTAAAGTGCTCGCTGCACCCACGCATGACCCTTGAGCTATACCTCAAGCCCGCTATCGATGCCAGTGACCGTGTGCCTACGCATGTTCGGGCCGGCCAACTGCACGATCTCTGCGTTCGACACGATCCGATTCAATATTGACTCCGCGACCACTGCATCATGAAGTGATTTGTACCAGTCCTCGGGATCGAACTGACTCGTCACCACGGTCGCGCCCCGGCCCTCCCTCGCGGCGAGAATATTGAGGACCTCGGCAGCGGTCTCACTACTGATCGGCGTCGTGAGAAAGTCATCCAGGACTAACGCGTCGCAGGCATGGAGGTCTTGTAAGAACTTCAACCTGGCTGGATCGGTGTGGTGATAGACCGCGAGCTGGTTCGCGAGGTCATCCAACCGGTAATACCTTGCCGTGTAATCACGGCGGCAGGCTGCATTCACCATTGCTTGCGCGAGGTATGATTTTCCCACGCTCGATGACCCGAGAATGACAAGGTTTGTGCAGTGATCTACCCATCTACATGCAGCAAGTCTGGCAATTACTTCACGGTGTAACGAGCGGCCGTCGAGGTAGTGGATGTCCTCGACACAGGCGGCAGGGTTCGGGGTGCGCGACGCTTTCAACAGTTTCAACATACGACGCTCACCCCGAGCCTCGGTCTCTTGATTCAGCGCGTGCCTGATCTTCTGCGAGAACGACCACTCATCAAACGAGGGATCGTTCGCGATGTTAATGACGGTTTCACCAAATGCTGTCAATCGCAGTTTGGTGAACAGGGGCATGTCGTCCTCAGTGAGGTGCTGCTCAAACATCGGCCCCCTCCGCTCCTGGCTGGATGCCGGTGAGTGCTTCGAGGCTGAACGCCCCGGGCCCTGCCAGATGCGCGCCGCTCGTGTCGCGGCCAGCGATTCGACGCGAGTGAGGAGATTCGGTCCCCGTTGTCCTCGCACCTGATCGTATGATTTGGGGGCGCTCGTCTTGCTCAGCTCTGACAACTGCCAGCGCGTGTTTCACGGCGGTATAACTGATCTGCCTGTGTGCGTCGTTATCGGTGAGCTGTTTGCAGGCGCGTTCGAGCTGCTGCCGGCTGCCCCGCTTCCCGAGATCGAGGATGTTCATGCATGACCGGAACCCTTGTGCCTCGATCTTCTTCCCATCGAGCAGCCTCGTGAGCGCGGCGACCGTTCCGGGCCCTACTTTCGCGGCCTGTCTGAGAAAATAGGCGCGCGTCCAGAGCCCCGCCGTTTCTTCCAGATAGGCGGGCGCATGTTCAGCATCGGTGACATACCCGTTCCGATGGCTGCCGCGCTGATGCGTCGCAATCACTGCGCCATCAGCAAGCACATCGAGTTGTTCGCCGACGATACGCACGTCGACGTTCAGGCCAGCGAACTCGTACGGAACTGAGTACTTGATGGTGTCGATCTGGACATGCCAGTCGCGATGTACTTTTGCTTTGCGCCACACCACCGGCTCCCATCTCTGAGCTGGCAACTCGAGGAGACCCGTCCTCTCGGCCTCCTCAAACCAGTCCATCCGGCTGCGCTGTTCACCCCGGAACGGGATCCTGCGGTTGATCCATTCCACACGCTCTGCGACTGCTCCGTTGAGATCATCGAGTGACGCGAACACTTGATCATTGAGGTAGTGAATGACCCAATTCGTGACGACTTTCACCCCAGCTTCGACGTTCCCTTTATCTCTTGGAGCAGCTGACCTCGTGGGAACAGCAGCGGTCCGGTAATGCTCGAGAAACTCCGCATAGGAGCCGTTCACGTCACGAGCACGCGAGGCCTTGCTGATCTGGTTCGATGCCGTCGAAGCGTTGTCGGGCACGACCAGCAGGGTGACACCGTTCACGTACTCGAATGCGCGTCGGTGAGCGTCATGCCAGGCAGGTTGTTTCTCATCGAGGTAGCCATACGCGAACACGAGTCCGGAGTACGGCAGTGACGCGACGAACACCGACACCGGGGTGGTTGCTCGACTGATCGGGTCGATGATCTGCATGCGGGTGCCCGCCCAATCGACTTGCATCGTATGCCCGGGCACATGCTTGATCGGGGCGGTGAGGTCTCTCACGCGTACATACTCAGCAATAATCTGGCAGAACCGCTCGTACCCGTAATGGCGTACCCCAGCAGGAGCATCTGTTTGCAGGTATTTGGCCCAGAGTACTTTCAACGGCGGTTTCTTCCGCCCTAACCTCGACTGGACCACCTTGTCGATGTCCACTGGCACAAACCCGTCCGCTGCGCTCTTGCGTCCGTCGGAGAAGAGCCCGTCGATTTCTTCCAGCGCCAACGCCGCAACCTGTTCACTGCCGACGAGTTGCTGCTCGTCGAGCACGCGGCGTACCTTAGCGATCGTGCGCTGCGAGCAGCCCAGCCGCGTAGCAATCTCCCGGTAAGAGCGTTTTTCTATCAAAAGCAGCATCAGCTGCCGATAATCCGTCATTAGAATTCCTCTCGCCCCAGCGAACACTCGTCGCCAGGGTAAGAGCCATCCTCAGCCAGAAGCCATCGAGAGCGCTACCCGATGCTTACATCAATGCTTTCCGATCGTTGCACACGCGCTTTCCGAAGCGCCTTCTAAACACAGGCCTTCTGCCTTCGTTCGGAACCGTCGGTGATGCGCTTGATAACGCGATGATGGAATCGTTCTGGTCCTCGATGCAGATCGAGCTGCTCAACCGGAAGAAATGGAGGACGCGGATTGAGCTCGCGAACGCGATATTCGAATACATCGAGGTGTTCTACAATCGGAAACGAAGGCATTCGTCGTTGGGATATCAAACGCCCACGGACTTCGATCTTGCCCTCTCGAAACAGTTCACATCCGCCTGAGGCTAGCGACCGGGACTGGAAACCAAACTGTGGGGCAGGTCAAGCTGTCACCTAAACGTGCATCAGACCCGCCTTGACTTCCAATACATCGGGCCTGAGAGTTAGCAAGGTGCTTCAAACTAGATTCTAGACACTGATGCGCTCCGAAGCTGGTGGGGTCTCAGAGCGCATCAGCAAATGAATTCAAGCAATAATACTCACAAAGAATGATCGGCAGAATCACCTAAAACTATATGCAAATACCTCAGCCATCTAAAGGCGTTGTAGCCTCCCACTGGGCTTCAAGCACAACAAGCCCAATTTTATTCACTGGTATGTAGGGCAGCGTTGAGCCTGGTTCAAGTAACTGTTTGGTCCCCTTGCGGCGCTTTGGCGGAGTCGCTTTGGCCTCAATCGTTCCATCATTCATCAACCAAAACCAATGATTATCAATTCGGAATCGAGCATGCCAACCTGTAAGTCTATTAACGCCAGCTTCAAACGGACTTTCCAGGATCACGCTTTCGCCATCATTGAGAAAGGTTGCGCCTACATACTCGCCTTGCAATGATCCTCTCAGAGTCGGTTTTGCTTCAAAGTCTCGATGTGCTGCCGCCCCAATTAGAGTCGCCTCAAACTTTGGGTTTCCCGAATGGAAAAGCACTCGGTACTTAATCTGTTTACGTTTCTTGTCAAACGGAGAGTGGTCAATGATACGTGCGGCTTCGACTTTGGCTTCAGACTCTTCGAGGGCACGCAGAATAAAACTCTCTGCATGAGCCTTCTCCATCGCCCATCTCTTCTTGACATCATCAAAGTCGATCTCATGTGAAAGCTCAGAGAGGAGAGTATGTCGGTTGAACCGTTGAGCTTCAAGCCCAAACGTTGTCAGAAAATTTGGCACCTTCGACCCATTACGCTCTCCCGCGAACACTTTCTTCTCAAAAATTACTGAGAAACAGCAGCCGTGAAATGAGTTGGTGAATACTGCCTCAGCATACTTAATGTAGCCCAGCCACTCTTCCATGCCGACGTCGTAGCGGGAAATACTTACTACATCCGGGTCAGCAACCAGTCCGTCCTTCATCGGTCGGTCTGATACTTCAATGATGACAAGACCATTTGCCTTCGCGTATTCCACTGCCATGCGAACCGTATCCGCGGCTCTTTCCATGACGTAATAAAGAAGAATAAAGTTCTGCTCTCGCGGCGGAACAACGAACCTATCCCAAAACTCGATGTCATGAAGCATTACTGGATCGACGACCGTCATTAGATCAGTTCGTGAACTGATCTGACCAATGTAGTCTTCGAAGTCGGCTTCTCGAACACTCACGTGATCAATATCGCCGAGATAATTCAAGAACTGCTCACGGTCCTCATTCGAGTAGTCCTTCGAGGCACCTCGGCTCGCAGCGTATGCGATCTTCGGCTTCCCCTCAAACGCCCTACTGCCGAGGAGGAAGCCCCGGTCGAACTGATGACGGTTGAGCGATTGCCAGATCACGTCTGTCACGCAAATATATGCGTCAAGGCCTGGATCTAAGATTTCAAGGCTATCGGAGTCATATTTTTGTTGAGTCAAATGTAGGTGCTCGTCCGCAAACTTTTTGAACTTGTCGTACCGAACCTCACGTTCAGTTCTGACCGACTCATATCCCTCCGAAAGCAGCTTCCATTTAGCAACTTCGGAATCTAGATTTGCATCCTTCGCTGAAGACTTCGCTGCTCGTTCAAGGGCGCGAGCATACTTAGAATTTACTGAATCTTGCGGATGGCGCATATCGAAATCTCCGAAATACACCGGTTTGTAGTCCAGAACCTTAACTGGATAGCCCCGTTGGACAAGGAACTCTTGGAATGCCAGTACATGCAAATCACAGGCAAAGTTAAGAAACTTTGCGTAAATATTGATCCCTATGAGACCAATGCTCATGTTTCTATGAGGAAGCTCCGCTTCAACGGTTTCTACTGGCGCTGGTTTGGCAAGCAGCGCCAGCTTGATCCGGCTCGTACCACGACGAACAATTGACCGCTTGTCCTGCATTTCTTGGCCTCCAAAAAAATCCACGAATCTAACCGAGTTAAGGGCCAGAAACCTATCATCGATACGACCAGGGGAACCGCGGAGCAGTTCTCAGCGTCCATCCCAATGACGACTTTCCCTAGCCCCCAGCTTAACCAGCTGTCAATTACCCAAGCGGCGCAACTTGCCCCGATCTATCTGGCGATGCACCGGTCCCATTCTATTTGGCTACCATGCCCGGGACGTTGCACTGACACGGTAGTCACCGCGCTGAGCTTCCCTCCACATACTTTTCAATCCGATTCAACTGCTTCTGATAACTCTCATACGTGCGCCGCAGCTTATTCCGAGCCTTGACTTGGTATTCCCGCGCACTCGTCCCCGCATATCGAGGCAGTGATGACTTCAGCTGTTCCGGGCTATAGGCTACGTACTTTGATTCGGGCGACAGAATTTTCTTTAGCCCTACAAAGAGAGTCCCATAAACACTGGACAGGAAGGCCTCATCCTTGACTACGCCTTCGCTCATTGCGGTTTCCAACGCCGGCAATATCTGATCAATATTCCATCTTGTAGCGTCGAATGCTCGTTCTCCGTAGCCCACTGATTCGTAAAAGAGAGGAACCTTTTCGTTCCAGTTCAGACCAATCGATGGGATCCCCAAGGCGTACGAGGTGATATTCGCGTGAAGGCGGAAGGCTATGACCCCGTCACAAGCAGACAGCTCCTTGATCAAGCCCTCTGGTGAGTTGATAACAACCGCAGCCTGCGAAGCAGGAATATTCTCGGCGCGGACAAGAGTATCTAAAAATACCTCATCCGCGAAGTGTCCAGTTGTAAAAATTCTGACATCGTAGCCTTCTTCCGCCAGCCTCGCCATCGTTTCAAGCCAGAATTGAGACTGAGCCTCTGCAGGAAAATCGATTCCATTGTCTTTGAAGATTCCCTCGCGCACGGCAACGAGGCCGATACGCTTTCTGCGTGGAGCTGCTTCTGCCGGAGTTGTCACTGGAGTCGGAACGTCTACGTTCTTGGTTGCCTGTATCAGGCTTCTCAGCTGAGCCTTGACTGGGGCCGGGATCGGCAACTGCCTCGCGGCGCTTTTGGCTCGAGACCTCAGCGTCTTCGGAGGAGCCGGCGCTGGTGCCGGTGGCTCCTTACGGAAAATAATGTCAGCGAGAACTACTGGGTCTGCAACATGTCCAATTGGAATGTTGCTTCCTTCAACGTACTTTTCCAGTGATGAAAAATCGTCGCGGGTCGTAATCTGGCGAACACAAGGGAGCTTAAGAGCCTCCTTCAGTTGCAAACATTTAGGGTTCTCTGGGTCAAACTCTTCGACCCCAATACTCGAAAAGATGACCGGAACATCATATTCTTGGGCGAGTTCAAGAGTCTTAATCGTCCTGAGATAGAAATTTTGGTATGAGTAGTTAAAGAGTGGCGAGCCACCAAAAATCAAGATATCAGCACTCGCGATAAGTTTGCGAGCTGGCTCAAGCAAAAGAGGATCTCTCGTCCTCATGTATTTCTTTGAGATGATGCCAGCCGCGCGGCTCTCGATCGAGTAATCGTTCTCCGCAATATCCAGGTTCTGCATGGCACCCTGGATCAGGGAAATTACGCTGGCCTCGATCAGTTGATCTCCGACGTTATCGGAGTCCCGATTCGTCAACAGCAGGATCTTGGTTTTTGACACGCTTTCTCCATCTATTGCGCCATCCACCGGCGATACCAATCAACACAAGCGTACCAGCGGCAAAAGAAAGCCTCCTGCGTAACGTTAAACGAGTGGGCCTTCCTCAAACGAGCGAATCGCCCTGTTCACACCCTCTGCAAGGGTTACCTCTGGCTGCCAGCCCAAGGCCATCAATCGACTTGCGTCAAGCCCGAGAGAAAGCACAGGAGAAAAAGCGCGGCTATCATCGGGGTTTACAAATTCAAGGGCAAGCTGCTTTTCCGGACGTGCATTTGCGAATGCTTCAGCCAGCTCTCGAATACTGATGTTGCCTAAGGGATCCGCGACATTGAACACTTCGACGTCTCCCAGCAGATGGGCAAAGAATGTTCCGCGGGTCGCGTCAGCCACATACGTATAGGTACGTGTCGCTGCTCCAGCACTCATCATTCGAATATTGCGGTGGTAGACCACATCTGCCAGAAAGTCTGCTTGCACACGGCCATCGTCGAGTGCCATTCCCGGTCCATAAATATGACCGAACCTCAAAACACGAGGTGAAATACCGTACTCTGCCTGATACGCAGCAAGAGCGGTTTCTGCGAGACGCTTGCCTTCAGAGTAGGCGGCACGTGGAGCAAAGTGCTGGAGCCCACCGAGTGCACTCTCAGAAATCAGTGAGTTTCCGGGTACTGCACCGTAAACCTCTGAGGACGACAAGATTACAAATGACCCGCCGCCAGAGGCAACCAGTGAGTCAAGCAAATTAATGGTTCCCAACACATTCGCTTTAAGCGTTGAAACCGGCGACTTACTGTGCAGCGAAGGTCGTGCAGGTGATGCTCCATGGAAAATGGTTGAGAAAGGGCCCACCGGGATGGTCGTGGAGTCGCTAACGTCCCCTACTTCAAGAGTAAACGCGGGATCTTCGAGCGCAGTTCCGAACCGAGATTCGGCTTTCGCGCGGTTGCGCACTAGGCCGGTGACGTGAAGATTTAGGTCATACCGCTCGTTCGCTGCGAGGAGGACTCCCGTAATATACATCGGGATCATCCCCGAGGCCCCGGTTACAAGGATGTTCGCATCTCGATACTTTTCCCACGGCAACGCCGCAGAAATAATCGAGGCGGTATCCTCCCGAAATACGGGCGAATCGAATAGCACTACATCATTATGCACCGAAAGCCTCGCGATCTTCTGCCAGTGTCATGAAGGTACGGCAGATGTAGTAATCAGACGCAGTTGTAATCTTGATATTTGTGCGTGGACCCTCTACTCGATGAAGATCATGTCCATAGTGCCGCATTAACGAACAAGAGTCGATTGAGTCATGTTCTCCGTCGGCGACAGCTTTGTCGTAAACGCCAAGGATCTCTCCGGAGCGAAAGCTCTGCGGGGCTTGAGCAGTCCAGAGTGGGTCTCTGGGAATGACTTCACCAATACCCGAACCCCGTTCAACGACAACGGTCTCGGTCATCTTGGTACAGGTGATAGCCGAACCATACTTTTGCACAGCGGCAATGTTCTTGGTCACAAGTTCTGCATCAATCAGCGGACGGACACCATCGTGAACGAGCACGACTGCGTCGGCGCCTTCGTCGGCGACCACGGCGCGCAGAGCATTGTGTCGTGATTCTTGCCCGGTGCTGCCACCGTCTACAATCCAGCGAACTTTGTCCAGTTCGTACCGTACAACCAAGCGCTCAAAATATTCATGCCACTCGGGCAGAATAGAAACCGCAATGCCGTCAATTTCTGGGTGCTGTTGAAACACTTCGAGAGTGTGCACGATAACCGGGCGGCCATGGATCTCAAGGAACTGCTTAGGGCGGGTACTGGACTTCATACGGGAGCCGACTCCACCCGCGAATACGACTGCAATGTTAGACATATTCTCATTCCCCCTGGTTGATTTTAGGGTCTGACAAGATTAGCTGATCGATCACTCGATCTGAATTCTTCGTATCTATGTAATCAAAGTTTTCATCAAGGAAAGCCTGGGCCTTGTCTATGGAAAGATTTGGCTCACGAAGTAGATCAAGCAATGTTGAAAAGTCCGTTGCTATATCACCTGGTGCTACTTCGCGATAGTCACGGTGCATGCCCCTGGTTGCGGAATATAGATCAAGATCGAAAGCAAAGAAGAGCATTGGGCGACGGAGCAAGGCAAACTCATAAATAATCGATGAGTAGTCAGTAATCAACACGTCCGTGAGCAACAATAGGTCATTCGTGTCAGGGAAGGAAGAGACGTCGATCAACCGGTCTCGAAGGTGTGAAGGGATTGGAGCCGGATCCGGTACGAAATGGTGCTGCCTGAACAGCACCACGGAGTGCTCACCACAAGCTTCGTAAAGCGCCTCGAAATCTATGTGTTCATACGGATAATGGGCGTCACCAGCCCCATGTCCGCGGAATGTCGGAGCAAAAAGAATCTTCCTCTTCCCAACTGCTGCTGGGAAATCCGCTTCGAAGCCCGGTCGAACTTCGTCGACCCGTCCCTCACGGAGAAAATTGTCAATGCGTGGTAGGCCCGTTGCAATGACGGCTTCGCGTTCAATACCAAACGCCTCACTATATACATCGCGAAGGTGCTGGGACCCGGCAATCGCATAGCTATACATCCGGTGTGAGTTGGTTAGGTGCGGTGAACCGTATTGCCCGAATCGGCTGTAGCCAATCGTTTTAAAACCGCTTCCGGCATGCCAGAGCTGGATGATTCGCTGGCTGGTCGTATCCGAAATATCCTTGAGGATCGCAAAGTAATCATCAATGAGTACGATGTCTGAGCGTCCGAGCTGCCACCCTAAATAGAAGGCAGATAATCTCGAAGTCGAGTGCAGTGTGCGGAATGAGTATCTAAACTCGAAGTCCTTATCAAGACCTCGTTCGACAAGCCGGTCATGCACGGCCTTCAAATTCCCCTGCATGTTCGGTCGGGCTTCAGACGCAAACAGGATCCGCGTCTCCTTCCCCTTCCTCGCACTCACTCCGGCTTGGAAGATCTTACGGAGCACTTTTCGTTTGGTCCGAGTCCAACGTTTACGAGCCTTGGCCTTGTTCTTCTGTAGCCAGCTACGCTTTTGGGGCCTATTGGAACGTCCAAATGCGTAGGTTCTCATCAAGAAGTCTGGAGACGTTTCATCATCGGAGATACCAAAAGTGACAGTGTATGAGGAGAAGTTTCCGTTGTAGAGGAACGCACGAGAGCGCTCCTCGAGCTCTTCGATCCGAGAAAGATCAAACTGTGCAACGAACTCATTGCCACCAGTTTCAGCACATACCAGCCAGGTTCCGTTGGGCACCTGTCGACGATTCTGGAACTGTGTGACGTTAATAGTCAGCTCAAAGCGCCCCTCTGCAACCTTTGTCGAATGCAAGAGCAGTGGCTCTTGATCCAGGTTGCGTTGGCTCCGCAGGAAGAACGAGACATCCTCTACTGCGTCCATCTTGACGTCGAACGTCAGGATGACCCTTTCCCAACGGATATCGACTATTTCAAGAATCTCGTTCAACCATTCACTCCGCGTTCCAAAGTTTGAAACACACCGTACATTTTGGGCCATTATGGCACTAGCAAGAACCTACCGAGCCTATCACCGGAAAAGCACATCGTTCCTGGCCGCGTCAACAAACAAACCGTCCGGCGGTGTTGTCGTGGCGTTCGCGAGCCTGTACTTTCTTACTTCCTCCCGCTGTTCACGTAGCGGATCCGTGATCAACAGTTTATCCAGCTGCGTACTCCAGGCCTCAGCATGTTCTGTAAATAGATACTGCCCGTCATCAAGGTGAGCATTACCCGCCGTAGCGGTAGGCACAAACAGTCCGAGTGGCTTGCCTGAATACAGGTAGTCGGTCACGACCGCTGAAACATCAGCAATCATCACATCACTTTGGTTGAAGCACTCTGTCAGGGATAATTTGCGTTCAGCCTTTTCACCAAATATGTGCGGAGTGCCGGTTTTCTCCGAGTGAGAGCGAAGGCGCTCCCTAATTCGCGCAGCCGCAGTAGCTGTTTCTGCATGCCTCAACGTAAAAGGATGCGGCCGAAAGATCAAGGTCACTTCCCTGTTGAGTAACAAATCGATGAGGCCTTCGGCAAAGGGAAGCGAACTGTGCGACGTATCAGCAAAGTCGCCCCACCAGGTCGGTGCATACAAGAGGGTTGGTGCTGCGATGGATCCAATTGGCTGTTTCGCCTGTGTGATACCTGAAACTTGAGGCCTGCCCACGCTTACAATCGTGGATTCATCCAGCTCAATTCCACTTGCATTGAAGCGATCGATACCAGCCTGACCCGAGACGTACACTCGGTCAAAAAGCCTAAAGGTACGCGTTGCGCTTGACGACTTATCGCTGTCCCCATGCCCCAATTGCACATGTTTAAAGCCTTCAAAGCGCAAGATCTGGTTGTTGCAGTCCGCATTATTCGCATAAAACACGGTCGTCGCCGAAGGTACGAGAAACTGTTCCATTTCTAACGGTGTTTGCGCCACAACAATCGGATCACCATTAACCACCTGCAGCACTCGCTCAAAACTTTCTGGATTCCGTAAAATGACCAAGAACGGAAGATCTAGTTTTTCCAGATACGGCAGCCAAGCCTCGAGTTGGTAAACAGACTCGCTCGAACCGTCCCAGTGAACCAAGAACCTAGGCTTATATGCGTTCACCGCGGCTACGGCGTTTTGGAACCCTTGTTGCAAAAGTTTCCGTTGGCGTCGATTTGAGCTCCTCACTCCCAAGATGAGTAAGAAGAACGCGCCCACTAGGAAAACAAGCACCAGTGAGCCGAACAACCCGAATGCCACAATTACAGCTGAAACAGAAATGCAGCCTAGCGCGACAACCAAAGCCGTCATTAATAGCGGTGCCACACCAGCTTTGTGACGGTTTTGGTTGCTCAGTTCACCCAGATGGGCAGTCTGCAACCGTTGGGGAGGCAACAAGACCGCTGCAATTAGAGCGAGTGCCTTTTCCGCACGAGTTCGGATGTTCACCTACCCAGCGTATCTTGAGCCACGAATTGGGTTCTCATGACGTATGGGCTCCGAGCGCTGAAGTCTTGGCCATCTTCTGTTCGAGCGGAGCCGTTAAAGAGGACGCAAAACTAGCTGTCATATGGTGCTTATCCCGGAAAACAACCATCCCGTTCTTGCTTGCATCGCACCGATCTAGCTTCGGGCAGAATGATTCCGTCATATCAATCACTTCAACGCCCTCCGTCTGTTTAGCTGCGAGCTTCTCAGGGTGCGGCACATTCAGCACCGCTTCTTCGAAGGAAGCGTTGCAGGCCCCAGGGTCATCCAGATGTTCCATAAGGCAAGCCGGCGTGTCTGAGCCGAGGTATGGAGTATCTATGATCACGACGACGTCGCTACCAACCCTCTGCAGGCTCTCCCAGGTGCGTTTGAGGCCCTCTGCGCGTACACGTTCATTAACTTCACCGTCAAGGACCGAACCCTCAACGACAACCTTTGCCCTCGAATAGTTGGATGCAATGACGACATCGTATTTCTTGTCCAGCAGCTGTTTCATCAAAGCGTCTGACCACTCCGTGCAGGCATCGTAGGCACCTTGATCACGGAATTTGGCGGTATTGTCTTCCAGGCTGCAGCCGCGCTTCCCAAAATAGGTCAGCTCCCAACCATTCTTCTCGGCAATGGCCTCTATTGGCGAAGACCAGTGCGCAGAATGAGAATCACCGACAAGAGCAACGGAGAACTCAGCACCACGATTAGTGCGAATACAGTCGTCCACTGTGCCTGCAGTTAGCACCGTGCTACTTTCACTGGCGTAGCAGTCAGATTCGTAGACCTCGGGCAGATCGTCACGTGATTGTTCGACCGCCTCAGCAGTTAACGGATCATTCCCAATCGAAAACAAACTGCTGGAGCACGCCGAAAGTGCAAGCAGTCCTGCCATCATCAGTGGAAGCAGGGTTCTCGTTGAGACAAAATATTGTCTTGGTTTGTTTCCCCTTGAAGCCTTGGTCACTAGTTCTTTATATGCGCTGAGACCTGAGAAACGGCCCATCTGCGATCTCTACAGAGTTGTTCCCCCAGAACTTGTCCCAAATTCTAGTCTGACGGTACCGCAGAATTCGGCCCAATTAGACCGTTTCAAAGGTGTCAACGGCATCAACCGGTAATGTCTACTTCTTATGCTTCAGCCGATATAGAAATGCCGCCATGGCCTGACGGGTAACCGTGCTTCCCGACTTGTACACACGTTTCCCCGGCCCATCGCTGTAACCCACCGAGATTCCAAACGATCGCATCCATGAGATTTCTCTATAGAACTGGTTTGTCTTCTTCACGTCAGTAAATGGTGAAACCGGCGGCTCCTGGTACGCCCCTGTTCCAGGAGTTAGCCGGAATAGAAACGCTGACATGGCGCCTCGGGTCACCGGAGCCATGGGCCGATACTCGTTCTTACTGCCGGGTTTCTTGTATCCGTTCGCCAGTCTCTTTTGATACATCCACACAATTTCCTTGTAAAAGGAATCGCCTCGCTTCACATCAGAGAATGGTGAATACTCTGGCAAAGTCACTTTTGGAGAACCCTCCATACGGTATAGGAACGCCGCCATCGCCCTTCGGGTCACGCCATTCATTGGTTCGAAAACTGTACTCTGCAGTTTCTCGGTACCTGTGCTGATCCCGCTCTTACCCATCCACTCGATTTCTTTGAAGTACTGGTGGCCCTCTGGCACGTCGGGAAACGTTACGTGCGTCGAGCCAAACCAGAGCTTATAGAACATATAGAAGTTTCGGTTGCCGTAGCTCGAGCACCTGTCGCCTTTACCCCACCCGGCGTTAAGCGCTGCTTGGTTGGGCCGGTATGGCGTATACGTGTACAAGCTCGCTGTAGCAAGGTTCTCGATGTAAACGTTTGACGTGCCACACTTCCGATCGGCCTTCTCATGCCATTGGATCGTATTTACTTGCTTCGGGTGATAATTCAACCCGTTGTTAGCGGCATACCACCGAAGCAGTTGACCAGCTTTATAAATTTGAACTGCAAACCCCTTTTGCTTCGGGTCGCAGTTCGCCGTGTTTCCCGGTCCCGAGTCAGGACAGTTAGCACCTGTTGCGTAATTCAGCTGACGAACGGTTGGCCAGCTGTCACCCACCAGGCTTTGTTCTTTCTCAACCATGACCAGCAGAACTTTGGGGCTGATCCCACAGGCCACACTTGTTTTCGCAATAATTTGTGCCGCGGATTCCCCTCGTGTTCCCCGGTATGGCTTACAGTATTGGCTAGTTTGGGTGGTGGTGTCGAGGCGCATATTTACTAGACAATGCGGGCCAACGATACCCACGACCATCCCGTTTTCAAGCACAGCCTTGGTCCCTGGCTTTCGTCCGGGGTCGCCGATCGTGCAGCGTGGCACCTTCTGATTGAGGAACTTCTGAATCTCAGAGACTGTCATCGCGCCGCTGTAATAGAAGTTTCCGTCAGAAATAATGTTTCCCGCTTTAAACCCGGCAATGAGCGGACTTGCAGCAGCTACGAACATGGCTGCACCGGCATCAGCGGCTTTAAGCCTTGCGCCTTCTTCCTCATCAATAAGTGGAATGTTTGTTGATCCGTTTTCTGCAGGAGCGTCAGGACCGGCGGGCCTGCTCGGTTTTTGGGAATCTGGGGCCTTGCTCGGCTCACCCTCAGCATTCGCTTGAGCAATCCCGATCACGTCATCCACTCCGGGCTCCTCAGCAATTTCGGAAGGAGGATTATCAGCCCCAGTACCGTCACCGGGGGCGCCCTCGGCCCCCGTTTGTGCGTCGGCGGCACTTGTTTCGGTGGCAAACGCTGGCTGCGCGACCGCGATCTGAGTGACCAGCCCCACAGTCAATGCGAACGCGAGAGTCGCAGAAGCGATAGTGCGGAGTGAGACAGACATGTGCTCTACCCTATGGGAGGGAACATATCGTCACCTCCCTGGGCCTGGTGCGCCTCCCAAAGCGTGCAATCGATAGACGCCCACCGTCCTTCAGGACTCAGCTGGTGGGTGTTGGCAATCGGGTCTCCAACCGGTACAAGAATGCCGCCATCGCTCCGCGTGAAACCGGGTCCTTGGGTTTATAGACCCGGCCCCCCGAGACCGACGTACCCGTCGACAGGTTTTGCGAATACATCCAAGAGATCTCTCGATAGAAGGGTGCCCCCAGACGCATGTCAAGAAATGGCGATTCCTTCGGCAGGCCGGCCTTCGCCCCCTCGAGCCGGTAAATGAATGCCGCCATCGCTGCCCGCGAGACTGCGGACGTCGGCTGATATGCGCGCCCGCCCTTCACTGAGGTCCCGTTCGAAAGTCCCGAGGTCGACATCCACGCAATCTCACGATAATACTTGTGCTTCATCGGCACGTCTACGAACGGCGAGGTCGTAGGAGGGGCGTAGTCCTTCGGCCCCGCGAGCCTGAAGAGGAACGCCGCCATCGCCGATCGAGACACCGCCGTCCGAGGCTGGTAGTGCACCTTACCGCTTGACTGCTTCACCCCTGTTGACAGTCCCGTCGTCGACATCCATGCAATCTCACGGTAGAACTTATCTCTGCTACCGACGTCATCGAACGGCTGACTCTGCGGAAGATCAGGAGTTCCGCGCAAGCGCAGCGGTGCCGAGGTACGCGACGCGGACTCGTAGGCGAGCTTCGTGCCCGTCACAGTTACCGTGATTCGGCGCCCCACATCCTCACGCACGAGCTGGTACTGCTGTTTCGTCGCGTTCCGGATCGGCTTGCCGCCCCGGTTCCACTGGTACGTCAGTGCTACATCGCCCGGGCCCCATGATCCGGCACTCGCCGTGAGCTTGGTGCCAAGCTTCGCGGTCCCTTGGATGGTGGGCACCGCGCTCGTCAGGCGTCCCTCGGCCACCTCGTGCGCAGTCGAACTGAGCGCTACTCCAGCAAACCCGGGTTTGCTCGCGCTCACTTTGAGGGCGATGTCGGTGCCAAGGTCGCTTGCGACGAGGGTGTAACTCGTGCTGCTGGCGCCCGAGATCGCCTTACCATCGCGGGTCCACTGCAGCTTGTGCGTTACGGGGGCAGGCTGCCAGGAACCAACACTTGCCGTGAGTTTCTCGCCCACACGCGCCGTGCCCTTTACCGCAGGGATAGGCCGTTTCGACAGGGTTTGCACCCCGATGCCGCGGGGGTGCTGTTCGACGCGCCAACCAGTTGCTTTGTAGCCAAACCTCTCGAGTTCAAGCTTTGACGCATTGAATCGTGACCCGCTGCTCAGTGCGGCCCTCACTCCCTCGTTGGCAAACCCCACGAGGTCGGCTCGGCCGTCACCGTTCACGTCGGTCACGTGACGAGGCTGCTGATCAGAGCGCCAGTTAGCAGACCCAAACTCGGTGCTCCACCTCGTGGACGCCTTAAAACTCGAGCCCGTACTGAGCGACACATCGGCACCCTTGGAGCTAAACCCAATGATGTCGGCTCGGCCGTCACCGTTCACATCCGCGAGCACTCGCGGGTGCACGCCAACCTTCCAACCACTCGCCACCCCGAATCCCGTCACCCACCTGGTCATCGGGCGCAGCCCGGTGCCCGAGTTAAGCATGACGTAGACGCCGCTGGCGGCGAACCCAACGACGTCTGGGAGGCCGTCACCGTTCACGTCAGCAAGCGTACGCGGGTGCTGGGTCGACCTCCAGCCGTTCGACACCCCAAAGTTGGCGGTCCAGTGGGCCGCCTGCGCAAACTTTGAGCCGTTACTCAGCGCCACATACACACCTGCGTCTGACATACCAACGACGTCGGCCTTGCCGTCACCGTTCATATCGGTGAGAAATCTTCGGGTTTTGTCAGGCGACCAACCGTTTGCGGTGCCAAACCCCTTCACCCACTGCTTGGCCTTCGCGAACGATTTGCCCGTATTTACCCCCACTTCGACGCCCCCGGCGCCAAAGCCAATCGCGTCGGGTAACCCGTCACCAGTCACGTCGGCGACCATACGCGGACGGTCTCGTACGGTGTAACCGTTTGCCGCCGCAAATTCGTTCGACCAACGCACCGGATCCTTGAATGTAGTGCCGGTGCTCAAGGAGACATTGATACCTACGGCTGCGAATCCGACGATGTCTGAGCGGCCGTCGCCGTTCACATCGATGAGTGCCCGGGGATGATCCAGGATGCTCCTCCACCCGTTGTTCACTCCATACCCGATGCCCCAGGCTTTCAAGGGCCCCAGCCCGGTACGGGTGCGTAGCGCCACCTGCGGGCCGCTGGGGTGGAAACCCACGACATCGGGTATGCCGTCGCCATTGACATCGGTATTCCAAGGCAAAAGCTCTTGAGTGTCATCGAGCCCGTTACCGTCAAGGTCGGGCATCAAGATCGTCGAGGTCGAAGCCGAACGCTTTGCGGGCGAAGTGAAACCCGCGCGAATTCCAGTCACTTCGACACTCAGATTCGCACCGATATCGGCCAACACCGGTGAGTAAGTCTTTTTCGTTGCCCCGCCTATCGCTTTACCGTTTCGCATCCACTGATACGTCATCTTCGTGGGAGCGGGCAACCAACCCGAGGTGTTCGCGGTGAGCTCGCTGTTCGCGCTGTGGGTCCCCGCAATCGTGGGCTGCGGTGACTTGGTGAAGGGCTTCGTCATGTCCTTAACGTGAATGTAACCCTGAAACTCGTTGGACTTGAGCGTGCGCGTGCCATAGCTGCCCGACCAGTTTGCGTTGTATTCCTCGATGACGATGTAGCCATTGTCGAGCACCCGCGATACCCACGCGACGTGACCGAACCCCGATGCGCCCTCGTAGAGCGGCCCGCTCCAGGCAATCGAACCGACCTCGGGCACGCTGTCGACACGAACGCCCACGCTGCGAGCCGAATTTGCCCATTGCCCCGCGTCACCCCACCTCACGAGCCCCATGTACTGATTCGAGAACTTCACGCCGTTGGCGTTGTTCATACGCCACGAGACGAAAGAAGTGCACTGCCGGTATGCAAAATTCCACTCGTCCCAGATGTTGTCGTTGACGTACGGCCACGGCAGGTTCCTGTATTTCGCGGGGTAGTCGTTGCCGAGCACCGAGCCACGCCCACCCGAGCTCATCGCCTGCACGAGTTCACGAAGCATAGCTTCTTCACCCGGCCAGGGCTTGGCGGTATCGGGCCCCGGCGAGTCCGAGGCGATTCCGCCGTTGGGGCCGCGCGGTTCCTCATCCGGCTTCGTAACCGGGGGCTGCTGAGGCGTCGGATCAGCTCCTGCGTCGGCCGCGCCGTTCACGGCGCTCTGTGCTGATGCGTCGGAGTCGGAGGCCGAGTTTGCGCTAACGCCAACCCCACCTGCCGAGCTGTCGTCGTTTCCGGAGCTATCGCTAGCAGCACCAGCAGTCTTGCCGGCGCTGTCGGTGTTACCGGCATTATCGGCACCATCGGCGTTCGCACCGGCAATCGAGTCAGCGGAACCTGAGCTGCCCGTTGATCCGGAGCCCGAGTCACCGGGAGATTCGATCGCTACCGGGCCGCGAACCTCAGCATTCGACACGAGGAGCGCTGCGGGCTGAACAACAGCGTGCGCAACGGGTGCGTTCGGCATCACCCCACAAACCATCGCTACCGCAACGATGGCCGCAACCCACGCCGTGCGGGCGCGACGGGCCCTGGCACTTCTTCGACCGACAACTGAAAATTGGCCCTGCACGTGACTCCCCCGAGTAATACGCCGCGAAGTTAGTTGACTCGCGGCTCCTGGGTCAATCTAACACTGCCGTGGCCCGGTACTGGAAGCTACGCCCGGTCTCCCGGAAGTCCCCTGCCCACGACCTCGCGAAACACGATCCTCTTCGCCCACGCCGGCATGAGCCGGTAGGCACCCTTGAGCACGACGTTTCGGAGGTACTGCCCGCGGGTGATGAAGCCCATCTTGAGCATCGCGCTCTGCAGCTTCCATTCGGTGCGCGCCTCGGTCCAGCCGCCGCGACGGGCGAAAGCCCCCGCGCCCACCCGGTATTTCACGAGCGGTTCGGCGATGTTCTCGACGCGCGCGCCTGACGCGATCACACGAATGCCCAACCAGTAGTCCTCCATCTTACCGAAGGGCTCGTACCGGCCCACCCGGTCGAGGGTGCTGCGGCGGTACATCATGGTGGGGTGGTTAAAGGGGTTGTGGCTGCGGGCGTGATCGCGAATGCGAGCCGCCCCCACCGGCGGAGTGCGCTGCGCGCCTGGCCGACCTGGGTCGCTGTCGAACTCGACCATACCGGTGCCCACGAGGTCATACCCCTCACTCATGAGCGCCCACTGTTTCTTAAAGCGACTCGGATCAGACACATCGTCGGCGTCCATCCGAGCAACGACGTCGTGCGTACACGCGTCGAGCCCCGCGTTGAGCGCGCGGGTCAGCCCGCCGTTCTCGGCGAGCTTCACGAGAGTGACCGGCACCGGGCTATAACGCTCGATGCGCGCAAGTTCTGCGGCGAGCGCGTCAGGCACTGGGCCGTCTTGCACGATCACCGCTGCAGCAGGGCGAAGCGTCTGCTCGGTCACCGAGCTCTCGAAGGCAAGGCGCAAGAAGTCGGCGCGGTCACCCGCGTACACTGGCAACAACAGGGTGAAATCGCCGCTGGGGGCGGGGGTAGTGCTTCGCTCAGACATTAGAGTTCCAGCCTACCCGCGTCGGCTATCGTTTTGAGGCGCGGTAACCTGCGGCTCGCGCTGCTCCCTCGCTGGCAAAGCACTCTTCTGGCTTCGTACGTGAATAGAAGGTGCCCGATGGCAGGTGATAGATCATGGAGCTTGCATTGCCTTTGATCGGAGCCCATGCTGGGCATGACCAGCCGCTGGGCGTGTACCGGCTGGGGTATCTCACCACGGCCGTGGCTTTTGCTGTGCGTGCTTCACTCGCGTACCCTGCCTTGGCTCCAGTCACCCTTACGGTGATGGATTTGCCAATGTCTGCGGACGCAAGCGAATAGGTCTTACCTGTTTTACCTGGCACTGCAGCACCGTTGCGGAACCACTGATACTTCAAGGCAACACCCTTCGGTCCCCAAAAGCCGGTTTTTACGATGAGTGTTTTGCCCCACTGTGTCGAGCCTGAGATCGCGGGAGTTGCAGCAGAGATTCTCCTGGGGATGGCCTTGGCTCCTGAGGTGCGTATCTCTGTGTAGTATCCGGATCGCACGCCGGTAACTTTCAAGGAAAGCCGTTTGCCAGCATCTGCAGAAGCGATCTTGTATGACGCCTTTGTAGCGCCTTTGATTGCGGCACCATCACGCAGCCACTGATAGCTAACCTTGACCGGGGCAGGCTTCCACGCAGCTGTCTTGGCCTTGACTGTGTACCCAATTTTCATGGTACCCGTGAACGATACTGAGTAACCCGAAATTACCCTTGGCACATTGCGCGACGTCGAAGTCTTTCCGACGGTCGTGTACCCCAATTTCTTGCCCGTTACCTTGACAGTGATTCTGGTTGCCGCATCTGCCGCCACGAGCTTGTAGCTGGATTTCATAGCGCCCTTGATTGCTCTTCCGTTGCGCAGCCACTGATACGTATGTGAGGTACCAGCCGTCCATTTGCCTGGATTTGCGGCGAGAGACATGCCGACCTTGACAGTGCCTGTCACAGTCGGGGTCTTTGTACTCAGCACTCCCGCTGCGATCTTCACTGTCGCCTTAGAATTCTGTGTTGCGGTGTCGTAGCCGTCTTGTTTACCAGTCACACGCACGGTGATCTGCGTGCCCAGGTCAGCAGCCACGAGCGTGTAGGACGCGCCGATGCCAACCCGAGTAATACCGTTGCGCAACCATTCGTAGCTCAGAGCAGTAATGCCGGGGCCCCACGCTTTCGTAGACACCGACAGCTTGCTTCCAACACGAGGGGTACCTGAGACAGTCGGCACGCTCTGCACCGTGAGGCTCCCCTTTGCGACGACAGTTGGTAGAGATTTCTGTTCTGCAGAAACGAAGCCATCCTTGACCGCAGTAACCGTAACGGATACCTGCTTCCCGGCGTCCATCGGCCGGGGCATAAACGTATTTGCGATCGCGCCGACAATGTCGCCACCGTTCATATGCCACTGATAGCTCAGCGCTAGACCATCAGTGACTGGTATCCCGCTCACGGCCCATGCACCGGTTTCAGCGGTGAGTTGGGCATCAACTCGAGCAGCACCAGCAATCGCGACGGGGGCCAGCGGTGCGTCAAACTCCAGCAACTCGGGCTGAGCCGATTCGCCCTGTTCTTCCTCGGCCCCATCTGAGTTGGACAAGCTTCCGGAGCCCTCATCGCCCGCAGAGCCTTCAGATTCCCCGAAGCCAGTAGTAGTGCCGTCGTCATTACCGGACTTTGTCGCGGCTTCCCCACTAGCAAGAGTCGCCTCAGTAAAGATAGGCCAAGCCTCCGCCCGAGCTGGCTCACTGGTACCGTCCAACGCCACATTCGTGAGCCCAAAGGCAACAACCAGCAGACCGACAAAAAACCGCTTCATTGAGTGCCTCGCTCGGTGTGTTTTATTGAAACAACAGCCCGGCTAGCCTATATCAATCCGCGGTGTCGACTATGCATTTTCAGTGCCGAGTAGTGACAGCTTTCCCCTTACACCTAGCGCCCCAGCACTACCGAGAATGGTCATCACGCTCGTTCGGTGCTTCCAACGCGCTCTCTGCACGAATTAGACGTCCTTCGGCCTCGAGCTTGCGTTCCTTTTTCGCGCGCTTCTCAATCTGCCGGGTGTCGCGCGGGGCCACGTGCAGGTCCTTCTCGGCCGGGACTCCCCCTTGAAGCTGCCTGCCTCGTGCGAGTTCTGAGTCAAACTCGGCCCCAAACAGGAGGGCGAGGTTTGCGATCCACAGCCACAGGAGAAAGATCACCACGCCGGCAAGTGAGCCATAGGTGCGGTCGTGGTTCGAGAAGTGCGTGACGTAGAAGCCAAACCCGACGGTCGCGACCCCCAGGATGATTATCGCGAGCAGCGCACCGGGGCTAATCCACCGAAATTTGGGCTGCTGGGCGTTGGGCGTCGCGTAGTAGAGCAGCGCGACGAGCCCTATGACGACGAACGCAAGGAGCGGCCATTTGAGCACGCTCCAGGCTGTCTGCACCGCCTGACTCGCGTTGATCACGTCGCCTAAGGCAGCAACCATTGGGCCCGAGAGCACCAGAACCAGTGCCGAGATCGCAACAGCAATCACGACGGTAATTGTCACACCGAGCTGCATTGGGCGGAGCTTCCAGAACGGGCGTCCCTCTTCAACACCGTAGATCCGGTTCATTGCCCGGCTAAACGCGCCCACGTACCCCGATGCTGACCAGAGCGCAACCGCAATGCCTGCGAACAGTGCAACACCTGCGCCCGGAGCGGTCGCGAGCTGTTGAAGTGGGCCTCGCAGCATGGTGGCAGTTTCACCGGGCGCAACCTGTTCGAGGATCCCCAAGACCGCATCTGCAGCTTTTGCGTTCTGCCCGATGACGCCAAGGAGCGAGAAAATAGCGACGAGTGCAGGGAATAGTGCGAGAACGGCGTAGTAGGTGAGGGCCGCTGCTCCGTCCAAGCACTGGTTATTTAGAAACGAGCTGATTGTGCGCTTAAGAATGTACTTCCATGAACGGCTCTCGATCTGAGTTGGGCCTTCAGGTTCATTCAAAGCGTCGAGATCTTGGCCCGACTGTAACCGCTTTTTACTTCGGTGCCGCTCTGCCATCCGCCCCTCCACTGTCCGCTGCTACTGGCCCGCATTCGACGCTACCAGCCTCGTTTCGGAAGTAGCTAGTGTTTGAGTCGATAGAGGAACGCTGCCATGGCTTGGCGTGACACCTTCGAATTAGGCTCGTATTTCGGCTTTCCAGAAGCCTGATTTATGCCACTCGACACTTTGCTATCGAACATCCATGAAATTTCTCTGTAATACACATGGTTTGCGCGAACATCAGAGAATCGGGGCGATGGGGGTAACTTGTATTTCTTATCTCGTTCCATTCGAAACAAGAATGCTGCCATTGCGGCGCGTGAAACTGCCGCTTGAGGGTTGTATCGCGGGTTACCAGCGCGTTGGGCATAGCCCTTCGAAATACCGCTCGTTGACATCCACGCTATCTCTTTGTAGAACGGGTGAGCGGTTGACACATCTGCGAACGGCGATCTAGGTGGCACTGTGTAGCCCGCCGGTACATTCGACCCTTTTGGTGTCTTAAGCCGAAACAGGAACGCTGCCATCGCCGCACGCGACACCGAGCTCTTTGGATGATAAACAGGGCCAGCCGGGGTCGCGGTCCCCTTCGATAGGCCCGACTTCTGCATCCACGTAATCTCTTTGTAGAACGGTGCTCCGGGGCTCACATCGGTGAACACCCCGGGCTCGGCGAGGCCACGCGGGTACCCGACAAACACCTGGGTGTAATAGGCCCTTCCCGTGGACGAGTACGCGATGCCGACGCCGATGTGGGTGAATTCTCTGTGCAGAATATTTGCCTTGTGGCCTTTAGAATCCCACCAGGCCTGCACGACCCTCTCCGCACTGTTTTGACCAGCTGCGACATTCTCGCCGTACCAAGACCACCCCGCCGGAATCTGCGACTTCAGGATCGGGTTGTGGAACATCTTGCCCGTCGGTCCAGTCTTGGCTTGCTCTCCACTCCAGGTTTGCGCCACCGAATGTAGGCGCGGATCGGTCTTCAGCGCGGGCAATCCCTTGGACTTACGTCGGTCGTTGGTGAGGCGCACGACCTCGGCCTGCATGGTTGCGACGCTGGAGGCCGACGGAGCATATGCCTCGCTCGCTGCGTCTACCTCTTCCTCCAGCACACTCAACACGTCTGCGGGCTCCGCGGCGGGGCGCAGTTCTGCGAACTGCTCATCCGGATCCGAGAGGCCCGCATCGTCAGCGGAGCCGTTCGCAGCCTCGTCCGAAGTGCCGTCGGCCAGGCCCTCGGAGGGTTCCTCGACTAGGTCCTCGGCCAGGTCCTCAGCGGGGCCTTCGATAGGAGCCTCACTAACTCCGTCAGCAGCGACCTCCGCGTCGTGAACGGAGCGCGTCCTGTCGGCGCTCGACACTACGGCCGAGGAATGCCCGGCGCTTGCTATATCTGCACCCAACATCATTGTTAAGGCGCACACAGCGATCAACATCTTGTTCAATTTGATTCCCCCGTCCGGCGAATCCCCCGAGACGCCGTACTCCACCACTTTACCGGAGAGAAAGAAATGCAACAGTTGTAGATTTGCCCAAAAACTGGTACGCAAAATGCTCCCACCCGCGAGCGGGTGGGAGCATCGGTCAGCGGCGGTTAGCGGCCGTTAGCGGCGGTCGAGCTTGGAGAGCCGGTCGACGGCGACCATCACGTCGACGGGCACTCCCGCGTCACGCAGCACGCGGTGCGTTGCCTTGGGGTTCTTGCGCCAGCCGTCGCGCCAGCCGCGCTTCAGGCAGTCGCGCAGTTGCGCGCGATCCTCTGACGCTTTGAACGTGCGCACCCAGCGGCGAGCGCTCGCCCCCGCGTACAGCACCTTTTCCCACCCGTAGAGCGCGTTCGAACGGCGAAACACCCACAGCTTGTTGCGCACCTCAAAGAAGAAGCGGGGGCCGGGGTCGGCGTCGCTCGATCCGCGTTTCACGGTCTTATGGGTGACGACCGAGCCCGGCACGTACAGCCCTCGCGCGCCGCGCAGTAGGCGGGCCGAGTACTCGAAGTCATCGTTCCATAGGAAGTAGGCGGCGAGCGGCAACCCGAGCTCGCGTACGCGCGCGGCCCGCAGGAAGGCCGAGACGAACGAGATCGACCGGATCTCCATGCCGCCCGCGGCAGCGGCGCGCTCGCGCTCTGCGGCAGAGGCCCGGATCTTGGCCTTCGGCGTGTTCATGGGGTGGTCTTCACCGTCGGTCCACACGACGCGCGACCCCATGACGGCGAGGTCGTCAGCGCCCAGCGCGACGTAGCGCTCGTGCGCGGTAAGAGCACCCTCGAGCGCATCCGGGCCGGGCACGGTGTCGTCGTCCATGACCCACACCCAGTCGGTGTCGTCCTCGGCGACCGCTGCGGCGATGCCGACCGCAAAGCCGCCCGCGCCACCGGTGTTTGTCGTTAGCTTGATGACGCGCACGCGGTCACCCCAAGACTCTGTCGCTTCGAGCGCGGCATCGCCGGAGCCGTCGTCTGACGCATTGTCTACTACAACGAGACGGTCGACCGGCCTCGTCTGTGCGGCGAGGGCGGCGAGCGACTCGAGCAGCAGCTCCCGCCGGTTGTACGCCACCAGTACGGCGGTTACGCGCATGCGAACACTCTCCTTCTCAAAACCTCGTCAAGTGTACCCGCCAGGATGCATGGGTGCGCTGTCAGTCCGTAAACCCGCGCCCTATTCGGCACTCCCCGAGGCCCGCAGGCGCCCTCACCGGCCACGGGGCCGGGATCGTGGTCGGGGTCGGGGTCGTGTGACGAGACTCTACCTTTGGCACTGCAGCCTATGGAATGCGCGCGCTGTGCACGATGTGATGTCTCAGGAGATCGGTGACAGTTCTGCATCAGGACATCGGTGACACTTCATGTATCAGGACATCGGTGACACTTCATCTAACGCAGGACCAGTGTCGAGTGAGTCTCGTCGGGACACAGCGACCGTTTTATGAGGCGGTCGGGCATATCGGATCAGGAATTCACCCTCCGACGTATAGAAACACACTTCTGCTGGCACCCAAACCACGTGCACCTGTCGACCAATCCACCGCTCACCGATGTAGAACATCGTCCCGATTGCTGCAGCTTGACCGTTACGCCCCACCACTTTCACAGCCTCTCCGCTCTCGTCGGGCTTGGCTCGTGTTCGCCCGCCTGGAACGAGCGGCGGTGGGGTGGGTGGGGCTGCTACCTCGGTAGCATTCCATGCCTGCAACGGAGTGATGCGGCCAGGCAAGCCCTGATGGGGGCGTTCGGTGTTGTAGATCGCATCGAACTCATCAACTAGGGCTTGGAGTTCGACGAGATCTCGGGCAAGGGGATGTTTGTCGAGCCAGCGCATGAGGGTCTGATGAAACCGTTCGTTCTTTCCCTGCGTCGTCGGCTTGTACGGCTTTCCTGTAATGGGTTCCACCCCGAGAGCGGACACGTACTCGACGAGCGCGCCGCGGCGCCCCCGCCTGGTGGGGTTCAATGCGGCACCGTTATCGGTCAATAGTCGTTGGGGCACCCCATGCCGGGCAATGCCCTGCTGGACGACTTCGATCGCGGCTTGAGAGGTTTCGCTGGCAGCCACCAAAGACGCGATCGCGAGCCGGGAATGGTCATCAATGAGTTGAAAGATGACGCATTTACGTCCGCCAGCTAACACGTACTCTGTTGCGTCAAGCTGCCAACATGCGTTCGGAAAGGGGTATACGAAGCGGCGAAACGCGGTGCGGGGTTTCTTCTTCGGTTCGACTCGGGCCACTCCTGCCGCCCGAAAGATGCGTGCCAGCGTGGCAACAGACGGGGCAGCGAGTCCCAGGGTCTTCATTTTGTCGTGCACACTAATGGGGCCGTGGTCCAGGCCCGAGTGATCGAGTGCAGCTCGAACGGCGATTGACTGTTCCCGGACGGTGTCTGGGATGCGGTTAGGGGTGGTGCGGGGTGTCCGTGGGCGAGGTTCGAGCGCCTGTGCTGGGGAGCCTACGCGTGCACGTTTCTGGATCTTGTAGAACGTGTTTCGTGAGATCTCATGTTCGTGACAGAACGCAGTGACGCTTCCGCGTGGAGCGTCTTCTGGCCATTGAACGATGGCCAGCCTGATGGAGGCCTTGATGGGGACATTGCTGCTCATGCTCCCCATTTCAGGGGAGAAGTGTCACCACCAACACTGTGAGAAGTGTCACCGATGTCCTGATGCAGAACTGTCACCGATGTCCTGCGACATAACACGCGCTGTGCACGACACAATTGTTAGTCGCAGGTGCCAACCATAGGCGCTCGTCCCCAATCCCGCACCGGTCGCCCACCGGTACCGACCGTTCATCGGGGCCACAGCACCGCAGTGCCACAGCACTGCAGCGAGCAGCCCCACGGCCGACACCTACGGGGTCGTCGCCGTTGCCTCGATCGCGTCGTTCGCCGGGGTGCCCCACAACTCCCGATAGAACTCGCTCGAGCGCGAGGTCACGACGTCGCGATAGGCCTCGTCATCGAGCTCACGGGTGGACCCGGCCGGGGTGCCGTCCTCAAACACCGAGACCCCGATCCCGGCCCGGCGATCCGGCACATTGATGCCCGCCATCTCGAGCATGGTGGCAAACATACTCAGTTGGTCGGTGCGGTCGCGGGCGATCTTGAGCCGCGCCCCCTCGGGCAGCCACAGCCGGTTGAAGATCGTGTGGCGTTCGAGCGAGCTCAGCTCGGTCTCGAAGCTGTTGGTCTCAGCGATGAACTTTTCATGGTCCCCCATCACCATCACGGCCGTGTCATCGAGGTAGCCCTGCTGGCCCAGGTAGTCGATAAACCCTGCTACCTGCTCCATCGAGCAGCGCGTGATAGCCGCCATGGGCGCCTCAGTATCGGCCTCGCAGTAGTCGTAGGCGTACGGAAATTCGTGGGTATCGAGGGTCAGCAGCGTCAGGTTGAATGGCTCACCAGCATCGTGCAGCTCGGTTACGGTCTCAGCTGCGAGCTCAAACAATCGCCGGTCAGAGAGCCCCCAGGCAGGGTTCATCTCGGTCTCTCCCGCCGCTTCCCAGGTCTCAAGGTCGCGCACTTCGTCGTAGCCGTGCCCGGTCAAGAAGGTGCCCTTGCCCGCAAACTTCGCGTCGGCCCCGCCCAGAAACACGTTACGAAAGCCGCGATCCTGGAGCACATCGCCGAGGCACACGGCCCCGGGCAGGTAGGACTCGATCGGTGCGCCGCCAGCCCCCATCAGGTTCATCTCGGTTATGTCGACGGTCGCACCTGCCGACCGGAGCGGTACGCCGCATTGGGTGCTCACGAGGCCGGCCATGGTCCAACCGCCGCCCTCATACTGCTCAAGGTTCTCGATCGATGCCCAGCCCTCGGTCGCCCGCTGCACCGGCTCGAGCATGTTGATCTCGAAGAGGGTGTCGTCGGAGAGGGCGTCTTCGGTGGATTCCAGGTAAATCACTACGAGGTTGCGGGGTTCGTCGCCCGGGGCCCGAGTGGGGGCGGTGCTGGGCGCCGCATTGGGTGTTTGCTGAGCGTCCGTGTTGCTTGCGGGGTTTGCGGGGCGCGTCTGGGTCCCGCCAGCCGCGTTAAGGAGCGGGGGTTCCACGTAGAAGTCTCCAAGGGTGGTGCCGGTGACGGCCTCGCGCACATAGGAGTTCACGTAGTCTCTGACGCCGATCGCCGAGCTGAGCGATGCCGCACCCACCGCCGGCACCGTCACCGCGAGTGCGGCAGCAAGGCCTCGCATCCAGGTTCGGCCGCGTGCCCGACCCTGTTCGGGCCGCAATACTGCACGCCTGCGCAGGCCCCGGCGCACAAACTCAACACACGCGGCGAGCGCGAGCACCGAGAGCAGCGGAACGACCAGCCCCCAATACACCCCGTCGACAACGATCTCGCTCCCGCCCGCGCCCTGCTCGCCCCCGCCTGGCAGGTTCATCATGAGCTGATCGAGCGAGACGGCCCCAAAGGTGCGCCGCACCCAGGCACCCGCTGCGGCCATCACCGCACCGGCCGACACCAGCACCCATGCCGCCGTCATTACGGCGCCCCACACCATACGTGACCGCTGCGATGGCACACCAGAGTTTCTCAGAGAGCCAGGCGTCGGCATCTTGCTGCTCGGTGGTCGTGGTGTCATTGCTCCTGCGCGTTCGAGTTGAGGGGTGGGCGTGATCCGGAGCCGCGTGGCCGCGGAGAATCAGCGCCAGGGTGTCTGTTGACACTAGCAATGCCCCGCAGCCGAAGCTGCGGGGCATTGCTGTTCTGA
Organism: Leucobacter salsicius M1-8; assembly: GCF_000350525.1. Lineage (GTDB taxonomy): Bacteria > Actinomycetota > Actinomycetes > Actinomycetales > Microbacteriaceae > Leucobacter > Leucobacter salsicius. Next base: position 28,460 of record NZ_AOCN01000009.1, read on the forward strand.
TCGTCAGGCGCCTATTGCGCGGGCTCCTCTTCGGGCGGCGAGGCCGCCATGAGCCCCGCGTCCACGAGGGCGCGGGCGTCGGCGAAGTCGGGATTCTCGGGGTCGAACGCCGGCGGCACGAGCTCGACATTCACGGGATCATAGCCGCGGGCCTTCGCCGCGAGATCGAGGAACCGGCCGAGCATTGACTCGGGGATATCGGTCTCAACCAGCTCGGTGCCCGCCGCGGCGATGTCTTGGAACCGGGAGAGCACGTTCTGCGGGTTCATCTGCGCGAGGATCGCAGCCTGCAGAATGCGCTGCCGCTCCATGCGGTCGTAGTCGCCCCCGTCTGAGCCGTAGCGCGAACGGGCGTACCACTGGGCGGTGTAGCCGTTCATGTGCTGCTGACCGGCCTCGACCCAGCCCTCGACGCCGTTGCCGTACTGGTCGCCGCCGATGGGCAGGCGCGTCTCGACGTTAATGTCGACGCCGCCGAGCGCATCGATGAGGTTCGAGAAGGCGTCCATGTTCACGAGCACGTAGAACTGCGTTTCGAGACCGGTGATGCCCGAGACCGCGTCCTTCGTCGCTTCGATGCCGGGTGACGAACCACGCGACGCGGCGTCGGCATAGAAGCCGTCGTAATTACCCAAGTCGGTGAACTCAGTCATCTCGGCATAGAGCGCGTTGAGCTTGCACGCATCCGGGGCACCAATATTGCAGCCACCCCACTCGCTCCAGTCGTTCGGGCCCACCCCAAAGCCGTTGGGGTGCAAGGCATACATCGGGGAGTCTTCGGGGAACGGGGCGCCGACCAGGTCGCGCGGCAGACCGATGATCAGCGACTGCCCGGTCTCGGCATCCACGCTCACGAGCGAGATACTGTCGGGGCGCAGTCCCTCACGATCGGAGCCCGCGTCGGTGCCGAGCAGCAGAATGTTGTAGCGCCCGTCGACGGGGTCAACCGCTGGGGCACCCTGAAACAGGCTGCTCAACAGTGCGCGGGTGTCACCGATGGTCGAAGCCGTCCACGCGGCGCCCACGCTCGGCACCACGGTGAGGATCACCGAAAGCACCGCGATCGGCACCCGCCAGTTGCGCTTCACACGCACCAATTGGGTGAGCCGCAGGGTGTCAAACCCGAGCACGAGCCACAGGATCGCGTACGCCACGAGCAACACCTGCAGCACGAACAGCGCGACACCGTTCGTGAAGATCGTAAACGTGGCGGTGCGGGCCGTCATCAGTCCGAGCAGCGTGAGAAGGACGCCCGCGATCAGCACCAGCGTCGCCACATGCCCCACGCGCCCCAGCTTGCGTTTGCCCGCAAGCATCTGCGCGCTGCCAGGCAGCACGAAGCCAATGACCACGAGCCACCAGGCCCGTTTGGTCATGAACGGTTCAGAAGTCGTGTCTGGATTGCGCAGCGGGCGCTCGAGGTCGAGGCTCATTCGCCGTATCCGTCGGGGTTAGCCGACTGCCACGCCCACGAATCCGTGCAGGCCTCGGCCAGGCTACGGGTGGTCTGCCACTCAAGCTCGCGATTGGCGAGTGCCGGATCAGCCACCAGCTCAGCGACGTCACCCGCGCGCGGAGGCACCACTTCGTAGGGCACGGGGCGGCCTGAGGCCGCCTCGAATGCGCGCACAGCATCGAGCACGCTCGAGCCCACGCCGGATCCCAGGTTGTACGTCTTGACGCCCGCCGCGATGCGCTCGAGCGCGGCGACGTGCCCTTCGGCGAGGTCCATCACGTGAATGTAGTCGCGCACGCCGGTGCCATCGGGCGTCGGGTAGCTGTCACCAAACACGGCGAGCTTTTCGCGCTTGCCCACTGCGACCTGCGCGATAAACGGCATCAGGTTGTTCGGGATGCCCAGCGGGTCCTCGCCTATCTTCCCCGACGGGTGCGCCCCCACAGGGTTGAAGTAGCGCAGCAGCACGGCGCCCAGCTCGGGCCAGGCGGTCTGCGCGTCACGAATGATCTGCTCGTTCATGAACTTGGTCCAACCGTAGGGGTTGGTCACGCCAATGCCCGCTGGTGCCTGCTCGTTGACGGGCACAATGTCGGGGTCGCCGTACACGGTTGCCGACGAGCTGAACACGAGCTTGTCGACGCCACGCTCCTGCATCAGATCGAGCAGCACGAGCGTCGAATCAATGTTCACCCGGTAGTAGCGGGTGGGCTGTGCCACCGACTCGCCGACGGCCTTCAGACCCGCAAAATGAATTACCGAATCGAACTCGACGCCCTCGAGGGCCGCACGTGTCTCGTAACGATCAGCGAGGTCGGCCTCGATCAACGGGATCGCGTGGTCAGTGAGCTGCTCGACGCGGCGAACCGCTTCAGCGCTGCTGTTCGAAAAGTCATCAAGCACCACTACCTCGTGGCCTCGTTCAAGAAGTACCAGGGCAGTGTGGGTACCGATGTAGCCGGCACCGCCGGTCAGCAAAACACGCATGCCCCTAGAGTACTGGGCGTTTCGTGGATGCGGCATTCAGCCTTATGCCTCTCGAGCGACGCGCTAGTCATGAAATTCCGCTTCACTTTGCTCGGTGGTCACGGTCGACCGGGACGACGCCAGATTTGTCTCAGTTGAGTCTCATCTCGGTAACACGGCGTCTTCATAGATGAGTTTCCCGGTCGACTCTTCCGTAGACTGGTCGCAGACGCACGGCTAGACGTGTGCGCAGCGTTAAGGAGCGGAGGGGACCGATGGCATCACTCACGCTCATCGCCGAACCATTTCCAGATTGGGAATCCCAGGTACAACAGGCCGCCGCGCTAGACCTCATTAAAGCCATAGGCGAGACGGCTCCCCGCAGCTGCAGCGCCCGGTTGTTGATCGCCAAGGGATCACCCGAGCCGTCGTTCTCATCGGCCAAGATTCAGGTAGAGCAGCTGCCGCTTCGGGCCGGGCTGCTGCCACTGATCTGGCAGAGCGGCACGACCGCGCGCCCGCTCGACGGCGAGTTTGTGCACTCTCTCACCCCGATGCTGCCGTTGCGCACGCGTGGCGATGATGACGGTACCCAGGCCTCGGTCTCGATCCCCCATTCACTTTCGTGGGATGCCCCGCAGCTGATGGGCGCAGCCCAGGCCCGGGTCTATCGCAGCTACGTACGGCGTGCGGTGAAGCTCGCCGACGTGCTGATCACGAACACGCACGCGACCGCTCGCGCGCTCCAGAGCCAGTATGGCGAGGACATCCCCGTGCAGGTGCTGCAGCTCGCACCCCCGACGGCTTTCCTGCCCGGCGCAGACGCGGCCGAACGCCGTGCCGAGCTCGAGCTGCCTGCGATGTACGTGCTAACGACCGCAATGCCCGGAGAATTGGGTCGGCTCGATTGGGTCTTTGAGGCGCTTCGCCTGACCCCCTCGCTGCCCCGCCTGGTCGTGCTCGAGGGTCTCGACCCGTTGCCCGCGGTGCGCGACGCCAACGAGCCCTCCGTGCAGGTACCCGAGGACCTGCAGCACCGTGTCACCGTTGTGCGCGCGCGTGAGCTCGCCGACGTCGGCGCGATTCTCGATGGCGCGGCCCTGCTCGCGCAGCCCCAGGCGTACACCGGCACCGGTTACACGCTGCTCGCGGCGCTCGCCACCGGCGTGCCCGTGCTGCACTCGGGCCACGAGGTTGCCGCTGAGATCGTGCTCGATGCCGGAGTAGAAGCCACCGAGATCGGCGAGTTCACGGCCGAGTACGCCCGCCTGTTTCGCGACATCGAGTCGCTCCACACACTGTCGGTGCTGGCTCTCGACCGCAGCCGCGGCTACTCGTGGCAGACCGCCGCGTGGCAGCTGTGGGAGACTCACGCGAACCTGTAGCCCACAGGCTCCTTCGCGCCCGGGCCCATGGATCCGGATCAAAAATGCGCGGGTACTTCCGTTCATAACATCGTTATGAGCAGAAGCACCCGCGCATCTTTTACATTCGGGGCCTCGGGCTGAATTACTCGGCTGCGACCCGCGCCTTCAGCGCATCATTCTTCTCGGCCACCATGTCGGTGAGGCCCTGCGCGTAGTCGGCGAGCTTCGCCGCAACCGCCGGGTCGCTCGCGCCAAGGATGCGGGTCGCGAGAATGCCGGCGTTCTTCGCGCCGCCGATCGAGACCGTGGCGACCGGAATGCCGCCGGGCATCTGCACGATCGAGAGTAGCGAGTCCATACCGTCGAGCGTGGCGAGCGGCACGGGCACACCGATCACGGGCAGCGTCGTCATCGAGGCAACCATGCCAGGCAGGTGCGCAGCACCGCCGGCCCCCGCGATGATGACCTTGAGACCGCGACCTGCCGCATCACGCGCATAGTCGACCATCTTGTCAGGAGTGCGGTGTGCGCTCACGACCTCGACCTCGTGCGGTACGTCAAACTCACGCAGCATGGCAACGGCATCGGCCATCACCCGGTAGTCAGAATCGGATCCCATGATCACGCCAACGAGGGGCGCTGCAGTCTCACTCATGCATAAATCGTACCGTCAGATGTAGTAAAAATTTCCGCTTAGGTGGCTCCCAGAATAGGCTCAGTAGCAGTACAGCTGCGGCACTGAGGAATCGTGTGTTGCGAAACCCGAGAGAATCCGGAGCAGAACATGGCGAATCTCCCTCCCAGGCAGCCCTCCCCGTGGGACGATCCCGCGTTTGATCGGTCGGGTCCTCGGTCGGCTGGTCAGCCGACTTCTCAGCCGGCTGACCTTGGCGTGCCGCTGCCACCCGTGCCCCCGCTCCCCCCGATGCCCGGAATTTCTGCGGCACCAGGGGTAGCTGGGGCACCTGGTTCGGCTGGTTTTCCCGCCGGATCAGTGCCGCCCCCGGGCTTCCCACCCGCACCGCCGGCACCACCCGCGCCACCCGCGCCACCCGCGCAGGCCGCGCCTCCGATGCCGCCCACCGGCCCCGCCCAGGCCGTTCCCCCGGCACCGTCGCCGGGCTTCCCGCAGGCACCGGCATTAGGGTTCCCCCCGCCTCCAGGATTTCCCTCAGCACCGGGATTCCCGCCTGCACAGGGGTTTCCCCCGGCACCGCCCGCACCTTCCATGCCGCCCATGCCTCCTGCCGCTCCCGCGTTTGCGCCTGGCCAGCCCGCTCCCCCGGCACCAGGTTTCCCGCCAGCGCCGAGCTTTCCGTCTGCGCCGGGCGTTCCGTCAGCGCAGGGGTTGCCCCTGGCGCCAAGCGCTCCCCCGGTAGCGAACGGTCAACTCGCACCCGCGCAGCTGCCCACTCAGCAGCATGCGCAGCAGCCCGTTCTCGGAACACCGCCTGTCCCCGGAGCACCCTATGGGGCCCCTCCGGCCCCGCCCGCGCAGACCGCCGCGCCAGTTCCGCCGGCCCCGGCAAGCGCGCCAGGCTTTGCGCCGGCACCCCCGCAGCCCGGCACACCGCAGCAGACCCCCGCGGCGATCAACCTTCCGCCCGCACCACCTGCGCCGCCCGCATCGCCCGCTCAGCCTGCGCCCGCTGCACCGCCCGCTTCCCCGCCGGGTGCATCGCAGCAGACACCGCCAGCTCCAGCTCCAGCTCCAGCTCCAGCTCCAGCTCCAGCTCCAGCTCCAGCTCCAGCTGAGGATATTGCCGCAGGGTCAGCAGATCTATCGATGTTCGACGTGTCTCCGGTTGAAGCGGAGCTTTCCCCCGCAGCTGCCCCTGCGACCGGTGCGGAGCAACCACGGCAAGCCGATCCAGTATCGATCTTTGCCCCGTCCGCCGCCTCGAGTTCCGACAAGTTCGACGTCTTCGAAGGCATCGACGACGATGACGACGAGTTCGAGTCAACGGTTGTAATTGCGCGTGCGAAGTCCACGACTGACTGGAGCCTCGTCGACATCGACGGCACTAAGTTTCCGCTGGCCCCACAAAACGTACTCGGCCGCAAGCCAAAGTCGGGCCCCGACGGCGCACAATTTATCGCGCTGTCCGATCCCGAGCGCGTGCTGTCACGCACCCACCTGCTGATCGAAGTGGAGGACGACCAGTTGTGGATTACCGACCTCAAGTCCACCAACGGCACTGAGATCATCATGAGCGATCAGGGTGATTCTGAGCCGGGCAAGGACACCGACTTCCGGCCCTGCAAGGCGCTCAGCAGGTATGCAGTGACCGCAGACCAGAGTCTCAGCCTGGGCGGGCGCAGCATCACCTTCGACGGCCCCGCTTCTTCATAAACGCAAAGCAGTGGGCATTTGTGGCGGAATCTCCCCGGAGTTGCCACCACAACTGCCCACTACTTTTTTGTTCGTGGAGGGCGAGCGACGCGGCGCTCAGCCCAGATTCCTACTCCCCTGAGCCGAATGCGGCGGCCGCGGCACGTGCCTCGGCGAGCACCTCTTCGAGGTTGTCGCCCGTCACGGTGACGTGGCCGACCTTGCGGCCGGGGCGGGGCATCTTGTCGTAGCTGTGCACCTTCGCGCGGGGGTGCTCAGCCAGCACCTTCGCGTAGCGCACAGGCATCGGGCCTTCGGCGGGGCCGCCGAGCACGTTGACCATCACGGCAGCCGGAGCCGTCATTGACGTATCACCCAGCGGCAGATCTGCGACTGCACGCAGGTGCTGTTCGAACTGGCTCGTGACCGAGCCCTCGATCGAGAAGTGACCCGAGTTGTGCGGGCGCATCGCAAGTTCGTTCACGAGCACGCGTCCGTCACGCGTCTCAAACATCTCGACCGCGAGCACGCCGGTCACGGCGACGCCGTCGGCAACGATCGCGCCGATCCGGGCCGCTTCGTCGAGCGTCGCCGCGTTCTGCACGGGAGCGGGCGCAATGACCTCGGCACAGACACCATCGAGCTGAATCGTCTCGACCACCGGCCAGGTACGGGTCTCGCCGCTCGGGCGGCGTGCCACGAGCTGCGAGAGCTCGCGCGTAAAGTCAACAAGCTCCTCGACGAGCAGGTGCCCGCCGCGGGCGTCTTCGGCGAGCGCGGTGAACCAGTCGCTCACCTCTGACGCGTCAGAGATGACCCGCACACCCTTGCCGTCGTAACCACCGCGGGCAGTCTTCACGACCGCGCGGCCGCCATTGGCGTCAATGAACTTCTGCAGTTCAGCCTCGTCGGCCACGGCCGCCCAGTTCGGGATAGGCACGCCCAGCTCAGCGAGCTTCGTGCGCATCACGATCTTGTCCTGCGCGTACTGCAGCGAATCGGGGCGTGGGTGCACCGCGACACCTCGCTCTTCGAGGCCGTACAGGATCTCCTGCGGAACATGCTCGTGGTCGAAGGTGATCACATCGACGGTCTCGGCAAACGCGTACACCGTCTCGGCGTCGCGGTAGTCACCCACCATGTCAGCGGCACGCTCGGCGCTCGACCCCTCGGTTTCGGCGAGCACGCTGATGCGCAGCCCCAGGTGAATCGCCGGCGGCACCATCATGCGCGCGAGCTGCCCGCCACCGATCACGCCAACTCGAATGCTGCCACTGTTGAGACTCATGGGTTCTATTCTGCCGTACTCGCTTGCATGCTGCGTTCGGCCCCATCCACCAGCAAGTGCGGTCTTGACGAGCAGACGTACGAAATACGCAGCTGTTGCTCCCCTGCACCAGGTCGATACCCACTCGTTATTACAGACGGCCCCTCACCCGGGATACCGAAATGACGAGTCCATACGAGAATGGCGCAACTATCGTATCCTCCCGCCATTTCGATATGCCCCATTGGCGGCGGAGGGCTCGAAGCCTCGGCGCACCTAGCCCCGCGACTCGAGCCCACCGGGCCGAAACCTACTGCTCGGGCTCATCCTCGTCGTCGTCATCATCGTCGCGGCGCACCTCAATGATTTTCACCCCGTCGATGTCGTGCAGCGCGGGCAGCAGCGTGTTCAGCGGTGCGCGGCCCTTGAACCGCACCTCGAGCTCAACAAGATCCGAGTCCTCGCGTCGCCGGTTCGCCAGAATATACGTGGCAAACCCCGTCGCCGAGGCCTCCGCGAGTACCCGACGCAGCACTCCGGCACCGTCCACGTAGACCATGCGCACGATGCGGTTCGAGTCGCGATTGGGCAAGAGCGCTGCGAGCGGCCCCAACACCACCAGGGTGAGCAGGTGGACTCCAGTGAGCCCGATCGCGAGCGACACCATGCCCGCGCCTGCGGCCATGCCCACGGCAGCCGCTACCCAAATGGTCGCGGCCGTCGTCAGCCCGCGCACCACGTCGCGTCGCGTGAAGATCACGCCGGCACCGAGGAAGCCGATACCCGTCACGATCTGTGCGGCGATGCGCGAGGGGTCGAGCGTCACGTCTGGGCTGAGCAGCGTCTCAAAGCCGTACGCCGACACCAGGGTGAACGCGGTCGCCCCGGTGCCGACCAGCACGTGCGTGCGAAACCCCGCGGCCTTCTGGCGGTACTGTCGCTCAATGCCGATCAGCGCGCAGAGCACAAAGGAGAGCCCCAGTAGTTGGAGCTGGAGCCCCGAGGTCGCCATCCACCATTGCATGCCCCTCATCCTACGTTGGCTCCCCCGCGTGCCTAGCTCCGGCTCCAGCACCACTTAGTTGACAAACATCAACGATCAACATACAGTTGATCTTTGTCAACAACATTTGGGCTCCCGTCGACCCGCAACAGTCGCTTCACTGCGACTGCACGAGGACCACGAAGACCGCAAGGACCGCGAGGACCGCGAGCTCACCACGCAACAGCCCGCGCACGACTGGGCACATCAACCCGCAAGGATCATCACGCGAATGACGCAGAATTCCAGCGACACCAAACACAGCCAAGGCAAGCAGCCCAAGCAGAAGCGGCAGGGCGCTCCGCGATCCGGAGCCCGCAACATCCCCGCCGACGGCCTCCTCACGGGCCGCGCCAAGAACCTCGCCCTCACGGGCCTGTTCATGTCGATGGCCGTGTCGATGCTATCCATGACGGTCGTCGGTACGTCGATGCCCGTGATCCTCGCCGACCTCGGCGGCGACCAGGCCGCGTTCACCTGGGTCATGACCGCGACGATGCTCGCGTCGGCCGTCTCGACCCCGATCTGGGGCAAGCTCGCCGACCTCACGAGTAAGAAGGTGCTGCTACAGCTCTCCCTCGTGCTCTTCACGCTCGGCTCAGTGCTCGCGGGCACCGCGGCTGATCCGGGCTGGCTCATTGGGTTCCGCGTGATCCAGGGCCTCGGCGCCGGCGGCCTCGGCGCGCTCGGCCAGATCGTGCTCGCCGAAATCATCAGCCCGCGCGAGCGTGGCAAGTACATGGGCATCATGGGCGCGATCATGGCGGTCTCGACCGTCGGCGGCCCGCTGCTCGGCGGCTGGATCACCGACGCCCTCGGCTGGCGCTGGAACTTCTACGTCGCAGTCCCGATCGCCATCATCGCGATCGTGATGCTGCAGAAGACCCTGCACCTGCACGTCGTGAAGCGCAAGATCAAGATCGACTACTGGGGCGCTGTGCTCATCTCGCTGGGCTTCTCGAGCCTGCTGATCTGGGTGACGCTCGGCGGCACGAACTTTGACTGGTGGTCATGGCAGTCCCTCGCGATGGTCGGTGGTGGCGTGCTGGTGCTCGTGGCCGCGGTGATCGTCGAGCTCAAGGTCGAAGAGCCGCTGATTCCGATGACCCTATTCAAGAACCGCACGTTCACGCTCTCGGTCGTTGCGTCGCTCGCGGTCGGCCTCGCCATGTTTGGCACCTCAGTGTTCCTGGGCCAGTACATGCAGCTCGCACGCGGCAAGACCCCGACCGAGTCGGGCCTGCTCACGATCCCCATGATGGCTGGCGTGCTCATCGCATCGACCCTCGCGGGCCAGATCATCACGCGCACCGGTAAGTGGAAGCGCTACATGGTTGCGGGCTCGTTCCTGCTGCTCGCGGGCCTGCTCATGATGGGCCAGCTGCGCTACGACACGAACTTCTGGTACGTGGGCATCTCGATGTTCGTGCTGGGCGTGGGCGTGGGTCTGTGCATGCAGAACCTCGTGCTCGTCGTGCAGAACACGGTCAGCCCCACCCAGCTGGGCGCATCGACCTCGGCCGTTACGTTCTTCCGCACGATCGGCGGCACGGCCGGCATGAGCGCCATGGGTGCAATGCTTGGCAACCTCGTCGTGACGTACATCAAGGACGGCATGAAGGCCCTGGACCCCGAGACGCTTGCGAGCGCCGGAGGCCTCGCTTCGAGCGCGATCCCCAAAATTTCCGAGCTGCCGGTGCCGCTGCAGGTCATCGTGGAGAGCGCTTACGGTCACGGCATCGGCAACGTGTTCCTCGCCGCCTCGCCCGTCGCGATCCTCGCCATCCTCGCGATCGCGTTCCTGCCGAACGTTCCGCTGAGCACCAAGAGCAATGCGCAGAAGCTCGCCGAGATGCGCGCGGCCGCGGAAGCCGCAGGGGGCGGTGTCGCCACCGGCTCGATCGAAGTTGTGGCCAATGCTGATCCGGATCATGCTGCGAACCGTGCCGGTTCGCCCGCAGCCTCAGATGCCCCGGCCGCAGAGGGGCCGAGCGGCCCCGAGACCGGCCAGCTCGCCGCGGTCAGGAGCTAGTAATGCCGGATCAATTCGCGCTCACCCCCGAGCGCTCCGAACAAATTTCCCAGATCATCGCCGAATTTTCGGAGGTATTCGCGTTCGTGCGCACACGCTGGGCGCGCTTCGCGGAGGAGACCCATCCTGATCTGCGGGGCAGCGGAATCCTGGTGTTGCAGATTGTGCTGCGCAAGGGGCCGGTCACGGTGACGGGGCTAAGCCAGCTGCTCGGCATGGACAAGGCGATGGTCAGCCGGCAGGTGTCGAAGCTGCGCGAGCTCGGTTTTGTGGAGTCGGCTCCGGCCGCCGAGGATCGTCGCGTGACGCTCATCACCGCAACCGACAAAGCCCGTTCGGTCATCGATCAGTTGCGGGCGCGCGCCGCTCACGACTACCACCTGCGGTTTGCGGACTGGGACGACGCGGAGCTCGACGATCTGGGTGCGAGCCTGCACCGGTTCAACTCGTCCGCCCCCGAGCAGGCCGCCGGCCCGGCCGTGCGCTGCGCGCGGGACCACGGCGGGGGCGCCGAGACCGCGTCGTAGGCTCCCGGCCCTGCGCGCGCAGCGCGGGGCCGGGAGCCTAGCGCCTAGTGCTCGGCGCGGTACAGGAACGCGGCCATCGCCTCACGGGTGACCGAGCTCTTCGACTCGTACTTCGGCTTGCCCGAGGGCTGCTTGGTGCCGGTCGACACGCCCTCCTCGTGCATCCACGCGATCTGCGTGAAGAACTTGTCGCTTGTCTTGACGTCGGCAAATGGCGACTTCTTGGGGGCCTGGTAGCCCTTCGGGGCGTCCTTGCGGAACAAGAACGCCGCCATCGCCTCACGCGTGATGCTCGCCTTCGGCTCGTACTTCGGCTTGCCCGTGCGCTGCTTGGTGCCGGTCGAGACGCCCTCCTCGTGCATCCACGCGATCTGCGTGAAGAACTTGTCGGTCGTCTTGACGTCGGCGAACGGTGACACCTTCGGGGCCTGGTAGCCCTTCGGCGCCTCGAGGCGGTAGAGGAACGCCGCCATCGCCTCGCGCGTCACCGGGCTCTTCGGCCGGTACTCGAGCACCTGCTTGCCTGCGGCATCGGTCGTTTTCACGCCGGTCGTCAGGCCTGACTCCGCCATCCACATGATCTCGCGGGAGAACTTCGAGGTCTTGGTGATGTCTGCGAACGTGATCGCGGGCTTGGTCGGCTTCTCGGGGTCAGTCGGCACCTCCGGCTCGGTGGGCCCCTCGGTTGCCTCCGTGGGAAGCGCGATGTCGACGTGCTTCAGCTCGGTCGGCTGGGCCTGGCCGTCAAAGCCGTAGACGGTTGCGCGGAGGCGATCCTCGTAGAGTGAGATGCGCATGCCCGCGGGGTCGGCCCCGCCGACGCCCGCCTCGCCCCAGTCGCCGCTCGGGCCGTACTGCGTGGTGACGGCGGCCGTGTTGATGATCGTGGGCGCCTGCTTGGTCGTGGGGTCGAACCGCTGCTCGACGCTCCAGTCGTTGAGCTTCGGGTTCCAGTGCGTGTGCGAGCTCATTACCGTGACGTTCGGGTAGCCGGCCAGCAGTTGCTCCATGCGTTCCTGGTCATTGCCGAACTCGCGCTTGTAAAGGTTCGCGTATGAACCCGAGACCGAGTTCTCGAACACGTGGTGCAGGCTCAGCAGCACGGGGGTGTTGCTGTCGCGGTAGTGGTCGAGGCGGTCGCGCAACCAGTTGAATTGGCCTGGGTTTAGTTCCGACCGGTTTGTCCGTTACCGGATGAGTTCCGGCACCGGTTCAGTGTCAGCGTAGTACGCCGCTTCCACTTCTGCAGGGGTGCGCATATCGAGTTCCCCATGCAAACGTTGTTGTTCCACCACCACACGTACTTCAACGTGGCGAATTCAACCTGCTCGACCGTTCTCCAGGGTCCTTGCTGCCGGATAAGTTCAGCCTTGTAGAGCGCGTTCACTGCTTCAGCCATCGAATTGTCGTAGCTATCGCCGACCGTCCCGGTTGACGGGATCGCGCCGAGCTCAGCGACCCGGTTCGTGTAGACCATCGACATGTAGTTCGAGCCGTGATCGCTGTGATGCACGAGCCCCTCAAGACTGCCGCCGGCCTGCCATGCTGCCATCTCGAGGGCTTGTAACGGCAACACTTCAGCCTTCAGCGTCGCAGCTACGTTCCAGCCCACGATCCGACGCGAGTACACGTCAGTTACGAACGACACATATGCGAACCCAGACCACGTCGCGACGTATGTGATGTCGACGACCCAGAGCCGCTTGGGAGCTGTCGCAGTGAAGTTCCGGTTGACGAGATCACCTGGCAGCCGGTTTGCCGGGTCACTCTTCGTCGTAAAAGCCTGCCGAGAACGTCGCACGCCCCGCAATCCAGCGAGTTTCATGAGCCGCTCGCAGGCGTCACGGCCAATCTCCCAGCCCTCGCGTCGCAGCAGGGCATGCATTTTGCGGCGCCCGTAGACACCGTAATGCTGATGGTGGAGTCGCTTGATCTCGGGAACAAGGATCTCGTCACGGAGCTGACGGGGCGGAGGGGAGTCGTTTCTTCGCTGCCCGATATCCGCGTGACGTGAGGAATCCACGAACTGCCGCACGCAGCGTACGGCAGAGGAACTGGACCCCGAAACGATCACGATGCTCGTCGATGAATCGGATCATTTCGTTCGTGGCTGGTCGAGTTCCTTCGCGAAAAATATGCTCGCGGCTTTGAGGACTTCGTTCGCTTTGCGCAGTTCCGTGTTTTCTTTCTGGAGGCGACGGTTCTCGGCAGCGATATCAGTCGTCACGCCGGGCTTTGAGCCGGTATCGATCTGCGCTTGTCGATGCCAGATTCTGAGCGTGTCAGGTGAGATGCCGAGCAGCCCTCCGACATGCTTGCTCGCAGCGTGCACGCTCGCATGCTCGGGGAGCGCTTCGGCGAGCATGCGGAGTGCGCGTTCTTTGAACTCTGGTTCGTATGGTTTGGGCATGATGTTCCAATCTTCCTTGATGAAAGGTCGGAACTAAACCCAGGCCAAATCAGTTGTACTGCTCGTCCCAGATTTCGACGAACGGACCCGATCCACCGTGGTACTCGTGGCGTTCGCTGCCGACCCAGAGCACGGGCAGCTTGTCGTCGACGACGACCTCGCCCCACAGGCCCTTGTTGGGCGACTGCGACTCGGCAACGCCCAGGTCGGTCATACCGGTCTTGGCGAGGAACCGCTTGATGTAGTTCGCGGAACCGTCTGAGCCGTAAAACTCGTGGTTGCCAATGGTCGAGATGCGCGTGGCGTAGTCGTTGCCGCCGCCGGCCTCGAACGCTGCAAGGTATGAGTCGTACTGGCCCACAGTGCCGTTGCCGGTGAGGTCACCGTTCGAGATCACAACGTCGGCGCGGCCGCCCTCGAGGTTGCGGAAGCCGGGAAGCACCTGGTTCTGCAGCTTCGCGTTCGCGCCCTGCACGTCGCTGAAGACGTCGACGATGGCCTCGGGCTTGGTGCCTTCGGCGAGGGGCGCGAGGGGCTTGACGATCTGCACGTCGTCGAGCATCCACGATCCGGCCCCCGCCGGGGCCTCATAGTCAAACGCGACCGACACCTGCTTGGCGCCCGCGGGCACGGTGAACGGCAGGCGCGGCTGCGCCGATTCCTCTTCCTTCGTCAGGGCGCGCAGCTCGACGGTCTCGCCTTTGTCGAATGCCAGGGTCACGGCGCCCGCGTGGGCTCCCCCACCCCGCACACGGAAGTGGCTGTCGAACCGCAGCTCAAGCTCATCGCCCGCCTTGACCGTGATGGGTGCCGAGGTCAGCGTGCCAGCGAACGCGGCGTCCTTGGTCTCGGCGACCGCGATCACGCCCGAGGCACGGGTGAAGGTGTGGCGGCGGTCGAGCCCGGAACCGTCGATGACCTGCTGGCGGGACATGAACTCCCAGTCGCCCTCGGCGGTCCACTGATCGCTCGTGCCGTCGAAGCCGTCCCACCAGACCTGAGGTTCGGTCGTTGCAGCCTGCTCACCGATGGGGTTCAGCACCGTTACCGTCACCGTCACCGGCGTGATGCCCGTGCCTGAGATCGTGAGTGGCAGGGTGCCCGGCGTCTGCGAGGCGGGGACCGTCACGTCGAACGCGACGGTGCCGTCGGCTGCAGCGGCGGGGATGCCCGCAATGGGGGCGGCCGCACCACTCGCACCCAGCGCGGCTTCGGCCTGCTGGCCAGCGCGCAGCCCCGAGAGCTTCACGGTGGTCGTTGCGCCGGGCGTCACCACGGGCTTCACCAGCGAGGTGACCTTCGGGGTCACGTCGGCGGGGGCCGCCTCAGCCACCTCGACGTTGTCGATCATCCAGAACCAGTTGTTCGTGCTCTCGAGGTACTGCCAGCCGATCTGCACCTTTTGGGTGCCGGCGGGCACGTCGACGCCGTGCGACATCGCCTTGTTGAGCTGTTGCGCGCTGTAGTTCGCGACGACGACCGGGGCGCCGCCATCAAACTTCGCGACGAGCGCGGCGGTCTGCGGGGCTTGGCCCTGCTTGTAGTGGGTGTCGAACTTCACCTGCACTGCACCGGTGTGCTCGACGAGTGCCACCTCGGGCGCCCACAGTGTCGAGCTGAACGTACCCGTGGTGGGCCGGTTCGTGTCGGACTGCACGACCGCGAACTTGCCGTTGCCGCGCGCGAACGATCCGCGATCGCCGCCCGATCCGAACGCACCGGTCACCTCGGCCGTCGTGTGGAACGTCCAGCCGCCCCAGTCCGGCTTCATGCCACCGATGTTCTTGTGCTCGAGCGACCACCCGGCGGGCGCTCCCGCGGCGGTCGCGGAGTCGAACGACTCGCTGAGCAGGGCGGCTGCGGCGTCGGCCGCCACGGCCTCTGCCTTGGCAGCGGCGGGTGCCCGGTCGCCTGAGGTTTCGGGGGCTTCGGGGGTTCCGGATCCGGATCCCGCTTCGCCAGCAGCCTCGGTGCCCGTGGTCCCCTCGGGTGCCGCGGGTGCTTGCTCGGCCTCGGGCGCCGCGGGCCCGGGCATGACTGGGGCCTCGATGACGGGGGCGTTCTGCTGGGCGTACGCCGCGAGCACTGCGAGGCCGCCGGTGAGCGCGAGGAGGGTTCCGCCGGCGAGCGCGACCGTGAGGCAACGCTGGGTACGGCGTGCGAAGGATGGCTGCATGATCTTCTTTCTGTCGGGTAAAACAACTGAGATGTCTCGGAGGTGAAGATTTCGTGCGCAAACACCAAAGTCGATGTGACAACGCTCGGGGGCGCTGTCACATCGACTGTGAGTGAGGTGTTTCGGGGTGTTGCGGGTGCGGGTTATACGGCCGTGCCGCTACGCGAGTTTCTTGCGGATCCAGGCCGAGGCGAGGTCGACCGCCACGATCACCACCAGGATGATGATCAGGTAGGTGAGCATCTCGTCGAACTGGAAGGTCTTGATCGCCTTGTTGATCAGCAGGCCGATGCCGCCGGCGCCCACGAGGCCGAGCACGAGCGACGAGCGCACGTTCACGTCGAAGCGGTAGAGCAGCAGGCCCGTGAGCTGGGGCATGACGCTCGGGATCGTCGCGTTCGCGACAACCTGCCAGCGCGAGGCACCCGCGGTGCGAAGTGCCTGCTCAGGCCCCGGATCAATGTCCTCCATCGCCTCGGACCACAGCTTGCCCATGACGCCGGTGTTGTGGCAGATCAGGGCGAGCACGCCAGCGAACGGGCCGAGGCCCACGGCGGTCACGAAAATTAGGGCGAAGACGATGTCGGGCACCGCGCGGAAGAACGAGAGGATGCCGCGGGCGATCTGATAGACGAATGTGTTGGGCGTGGTGGTGCGCGCCCCGAACACGGCCAGCAGCAGCGCGAACGGCACCGAGACTGTTGTGCCGAGCAGGCCGATCCAGAGGGTGGTCATCGCGCCCGAAAGGCCCTTAGAGAGCACCTCGCTGCTCAGGTCGGGCGGAAACGCCTCTGAGACGAAGTTCGCCATACCCTTCGCGCCGGTCACGAGCTTCTCGGGGCGGAAGTCGGTGGCGCTAAACGCCACGAAGTGCAGCAGCACCAGGACCACGATGATGACGGTCCAGGATCCGGCACGGTACGGGACCCGCGGGTCGCGCGGAACCGGGAGGCTGCGAGTGGGCGCCGCCTTGGGTGTGGCGCTCTCGCGCACGAGGGTGTTGGTCACGATGATCCTTTAGTGAATTCGGGGTTCGAAGGGCTAGACGTAGAGCGACGCGAGTTGCGCGTCGTCGATCTCGGCGGTGGGGGCATCGAACACGAGGTGTCCGTCACGCAGCCCGATCACGCGGTCGGCGTAGGCGCGGGCGAGGTGGGGCTGGTGCAGCACCGCGGCGACGCCCAGGCCCTCCTTGCTGGCGAGGTCGTGCAACAGCTGCATGACATCGTCGGCTGCCTTGGGGTCGAGCGCCGAGACGGGCTCGTCGGCCAGGATCATGCGGGGGCGCTGGCAGAGGGCCCGAGCGATGGCGACCCGCTGCTGCTGGCCGCCTGAGAGGCTGCCGGCACGGTCGTGCGCACGGTCCGCAAGCCCCACGCGCTCGAGGCAGGCCATGGCCTCCTCCTTCAGCTCCTGGCCGAACAGCGCCGGCACCGAGCGCCACGCGGGCAGCCGCGAGAAGCCGCCAGCGCAGACGTTCTGCAGCACCGAGCGGCGCTGCACGAGGTGAATCTTCTGAAACACCGTGGCGGCCGAGCGGCGGGCTTCAGCCCGCCGCTGGGCGCTTGCCTCGTTGAGCTTGACCCCGGCGATCGTGACGTCGCCCGAGTCGGCCTCGATGAGGCCGTTCACCGCGCGCAGCGTGGTCGACTTGCCCGAGCCGTTGGCCCCGAGAAAGGCGACGACTTCGCCGGCGTGCACGCGCATGCTCATGTCCTGCAGCACGACGCGGTCTCCAAAGCTCTTGGAGATGGCGCGCACGTCGAGCAGTACCTCGCCCCGTTCGGGGGCGGGTGATTCGGAGTCCTGGTCAAAGGCCATGATGGCGTTTTGCGCGGTGAGAACGGTCATTGGTTTAGACGTCTTCCTCGGTGAGGCCCATGGTCTTGGCAAGATCAAAGAGCGGCTGGTAGGTGTCGACGGTCACGGGGATGAGGGGCCCGGCGGGGTCCACTCCCAGGAAAGCGCTGACCTGCTCGACGTCGGCTGCGTCCAGGCTGAGCAGCGCGTCTGCGACCGCGTCCTTGAACTCCTGCGGCAGGTTGCCGCGCACCGTGATCGGGTCGTTCGGAATGGCCTCCGACTCCCAGATCTGGCGGAACTGCGAGGCGTCGAACGTTCCCGCTTCGGTCGCCGTGCCCAGCGTCTGCGAGTTGATCTGAGCGGCGTCGACCGTGCCGTTGACGAGCGCGAGCAGCGCCTCGGGGTGACCGCCCGAGTAGTCGGCGGTGACCTCGTCCTCGAGACCGGCATCGATGATTGCCGACATGGGCAGGGCGTCGCCCGAGGTCGATCCGGGGCTGCCCAGTGCGAGGGTCTTGCCCTTCAGATCTTCGAGCGTCTTGACGGGCGAATCCTTGGGGACCCAGATGCCGCCGGTGTAGGTGGTGGGCTGGCCCTCGGCGTCACCGAACGAGGCGAGCGGAATCGCGTCGGCACGCTCGCTCGCGAACACGAAGCCGAGCGGACCGAACTGGGCCAGATCGAGCGAGTCGTTCTCCATTGCGAGTACCTCGGCGGCGTAGTCCTCGGTGATGAGCACCTCGACGGGGCAATCAAGCTTCTCGGAGAGCGCCTCAGCCAGCAGCTGGTAGGCGGGCTCGAGGGCCTCGGGATCCTCGTAGGGCAGGATGCCGAAGTTGATCTTGCCGTTGGGGCAGGTCGCGCTTGCGGCACTTGCGGCGTCCTCAGACGGGCCGGTCGAGCACGCAGCGAGGCCGAGACCGAGGCCGACGACTGCGACCGTTGAAGCGGCGCGGATCAGGTTCTTCTTCACGATTCTCCTTGTGTGATGGTTAGGTGATGCGTAGGTGTGAAGCCGGGCGGTTTAGAAACTTGCGACCGTGCGGGCGCCGAGGCCGAGGCCCGCGGTCATGCCGATGCCGGTGGTGATACTCACGACGTGGACGCCGGGCTCGGGCTCCGCGATCAAGAAGTTCTGCTTCTTGCTGACCGCGTAGACGCCCTGCCAGCGTTCGAGCACCTCGAGGCGTTCGGTGCCGAGCAGCGCGGCTGCCTCGGCGAGCAGGATCTCGCTCCAGCGCTCGTCGAGAAACGGCGGTGCGGCGTCGTGCGTGATGTGGGAGTCACCGACGAGCAGGGTGCCGTCAGCCTGCTGTGTGAACATCACGTTGGCGTCGATCTCGATGAACTCGGGGCGCTCGGCGGTGAGCTCTGCGCGCAGTGCATCGGCTGCGGTCCCAGCGAAGGCGCCGTAGCGCAGCATCGAGGTGCCGGTCACGACCGCGGGTCCCAGGCCCATGTCGCGGGGTGCCCGCACGCGGGTCATCTGCAGCGCGCACTCGCGCACCTCGCCGGCCGCTGCCAGCTCGGGGAACAGGCGCCCCACGAGGTGCCCGGTCGCGACCACGACGTGGTCGCAGTCGATGCGACCGCGGCTCGTCTCGACCGCGCCCGTCGTGGCGCCGTACACGGTGGTGCCGAAGCGCACATCACCGCGCTCGTGCGCCCCTACCCATGCGGCAATCTGCGCGACGGCGGTGCGCGGGTTTGCGGTGAGGTCGTTTGGCATCAGGAGGCCTGCGCGCGGGGTGGCGTGATCCGGCAGCCGCAGCCGCGTTGCGGTCTCGGCGCCCGTGAGCAGTGCGGCTCCCTCGGGAGCGCGCTCGGAGGCGAGCTCGGTGATCACGGCTTCCTCGGCCGCGCTGCGGGCGACCGCAATGGTGCCGGATCGCCGGCCCTCGACCCCGGCCCGCGTGATGAGCGACTCCCAGATGGGCAGTGAGGCGCGGGCGAGATCGCCGATCTCACCGGCCTGGAGTGAGGCGCAGACGTGGCCGAAGTTGCGCACGCTGGCGGTCACGGCCTGGGCGTCCTGCTCGATCACGGTGACTCGGAAGCCGGCGTCGAGGGCGGCGACGGCGTGGCCGAGGCCGACGATGCCTGCGCCGACGATAACGACGTGCTGCGGAGTAGTTGTGGTGGTCATGCTTCGATCATGCGGCCCGAAAAGTAGTCATGACAACTTCTCGCGGCGGTGTTTTTGAGTCGTTCACGGAAGACATAATTGGGCCATTTTTCTTCATTGTGTGTTCACTATTCGGCCACCGCTTGGCCCCCGAAAGCAGTCAATACAACTTGTAATCTGGCCCGTATGACCCTGCATTCACCCCTCCATGCCCAGCTGTATGAGGAGATGCTTCGGCGCATTCGTTCGGGTGAATGGTGCGCTGGCGAGAAGGTGCCGAGCGAGAAGTCACTCATCGCCGAGTTCGGTACTTCTCGCGGCCCGGTGCGCCAGGCGCTCGCGACGTTACGCGCCGAGGGCATGATCGTCGGCGGCCGCGGCGCACCGCCCCGCGTGCACCGCACCGCACCGCACCAGTCGTTTGACACGTTTATGTCGTTCACCGAGTGGGCGCGCGAGCTCGGCATGACGCCCGGCCAGAAGGTGATCGAGCGGGTGAAGCTGCCCGCTACCGAGGAGATCGCGCGCGAGCTGCAGATCGCCCCCGACGATCCCATCGTCGAGATCATTCGCGTACGGCTACTCGGTGACAAACCGGCCATGCTCGAGCGTTCGCTGTTTCCCTACGAGGTGGGGCGCCACCTGCTGCGCGTCGACCTCGACAACGGCAGCATCTACCAAACACTCGCCCGCGCCGAGGTGGTGCCCGTGCGTGCCAAGCACATCATCGACGCGATCCCCGCGCACCCGCTCGAGGCCGAGCAGCTGCACGTCGATCAGGGGGCGCCGCTGTTGCGCGTGCGGCGCATCGCCTACGGCTCGACGGGGGCCGTCATCGAAACCGCCGACGACCGGTACCTGCCCGCGATGACGAGCTTCGTCGTCGAAAACAGCGCCGACCATAGCATGCCGCTCGCCCGCCAGGCGGTCGGTGCCGCGTAGGCGCCCAGTCTTGTCACTCTCCGCTGTACCTCGATACCCACACCCCTACATCTAGGAGCTTCATGCTTTCCCTCGCCGTATTCGACATGGCCGGCACCACCGTAAACGACGGCGGCGCCGTCTACCGCGCGCTCGAGCAGGCCGTCACCGAGACGGGCGCCACGGTCTCGGCCGAAGACCTGCAGACCTGGATGGGCACCGAGAAGCGCGCCGCCATCACCGCACTGATTCGCCTGGGCGGCGGCGACCCCGAGCCCGCCAGCAAGATCGACGCCACCTTTGATCGGTTCCAGGAGATCCTCGCGGAGGTCTACGCCGCCGAGCCCCCGACCGCGATCGACGGGGTGCCCGAGGCGATTACGGCCCTGCGCGAGCGCGGCATGAAGGTCGGCCTGACCACCGGGTTCTCGCGCGACGTCGCCCACGCGCTGCTCGCGCAGCTCGGCTGGGTCGTGGGAGAGACCGCAGCACCCGGCGTGACCCGCATCGACGCCATCACCTGCGGCGACGAGGTGCCCGCGGGCCGCCCTGCGCCCTACATGATCCACCGCGTCATGGAGGCCACGGGCACCCTCAACGTCAACGAGGTGCTCGTCGCTGGCGACACCATCGTCGACGTGCAGGCGGGCGCCGCCTCGGGCGCCGCCGTGACGATCGGGGTGCTTTCGGGCAAGCTCGAGCGCGCGGCCTTCGACGGGCAGCCGTTCACCGCGGTGCTCGGCTCGGTGGCCGAGATTCCCGCGTTCCTGGACGCACGCTAACCCGGCGTCAGTGCGGCCCGCTTCAGGGCCAAGCCCCCGCAGCTTCACGCATCAATCCCGCGAAACCCATCAAAAATCTCGGATTTCTGTATGTTTTTCGCGGGATTGATGTCTGTGGCGTGGTGCTCAATGGGCTCAATGGAGCCCCCGGGTGTCACGCACGGCATTTTGATCCGGATCAAGACGCACGGTGGATTTAGTCCTCCTAAATGTTGATCCGCACAAGGCGGTGCTTTGCGTGATGCTTCGGGAAAGCGCACACTGGTTTGACAGGCCGCCAGTGTGGGCGGCCGTGCGTCGAGAAAGGTTCGCCGTGCACTCCCGAGGCTCCGTTCCCCCTTCCGCTGGCACCATCACGGCCCGGCCGCAGCAGCTCGCCGATGCGGCCGTCGCACTCACCCGGCGCTGGCTGACCGAGGCCGCGAGCTACCCCATCGACCCCGCAGCGGCCCGGCTCGCGGGTGTGCTCCGCGACCCGACGGGCCTCGACTTCACCGTCGGATTCGTCGACGGTGTCGTGCGCCCCGAAGACCTGCGCGTTGCCGCCAAGCACCTCTCCGAGCTGGTGCCCCTCACCCCCGCGTTTCTCCCGGCGCCCATGCGCGCCGCCATGAGGGCTGGCGGCGCTTTCGCGAAGCCACTCCCCCGCGTTGTCGTGCCGATCACCCGCCGCGTACTCCGCGAAATGGTGAGCCATCTCATCGTGGATGCCACCGACGCGAATCTCGGCCCCGCAATCGCGCAGATCAAGCGTGACGGAGTGCATCTAAATATCAATCTCCTGGGCGAAGCGATCCTCGGTGAGCACGAGGCCGAGCGCCGCATTGCCGGCACTCAAAAACTGCTCGACCACCCCGACGTTGATTACGTCTCCATCAAAGTCTCCTCGACCGTCGCCCCGCATAACCACTGGTCGTTCGACGAGGCGATCGACAAGATCGAACGGCACCTCGTAGCGCTGTTCCGTCAGGCCGCGGCGGCTGCTCCGCCCAAATTCATCAACCTCGACATGGAGGAGTACAAGGACCTCGATCTCACCCTCGCGGTCTTCACCCGAATGCTCGACCGCCCCGAGTTCTCGCAGCTCGAGGCCGGAATCGTGCTCCAGGCCTACCTGCCCGACACGCTCGGTGCGGTGATCCGGCTCCAGGAGTGGGCCGCGGTTCGCGTCGCGGGCGGCGGCGCACCCATCAAGGTGCGCCTCGTAAAGGGCGCAAACCTGCCGATGGAACTCGTCGAGGCCGCCATCCATGGCTGGCCCACCGCCACCTGGGGTACCAAGCAAGAGACTGACACGAACTACAAGGCCGTGCTCGACTACGCACTGCACCCCGAGCGCACTCGGAATGTGCGCATTGGAATTGCAGGCCACAACCTGTTCGACATCGCGCTCGCGTGGCTTCTCGCCCAGGCCCGCGGCACCACCGAAGGCATCGAGTTCGAGATGCTGCTCGGCATGGCCACGGGGCAGGCCGAGGCCGTTCGCCGCGAGGTCGGGCACCTCCTGCTCTACACCCCCGTCGTCCACCCCGGCGAGTTCGACGTCGCCATCGCCTACTTGATTCGGCGCCTCGAGGAGGGCGCGAGCCAAGAGAACTTCATGTCTGCCGTGTTCGAGCTGCACGATGACGCTTCGCTGTTCTCGCGCGAGGAGGCCCGCTTCCGCGCCTCGCTCGCGGGCCTCGAGGCGATCACCGGCGACGGCAGCGACGGCGCTCTGCGAGTGCCGCACCCCAATCGCACGCAGGATCGGGCCCGGGTCAAAGCCATGCCGCTGGATCCGGATCCGGACACCAGTTTCGCAAACACCCCAGACACCGACCCCGACCTGCCCGCGAACCGGGCCTGGGGCCGCGAGATCGCGGGCCGCATGCTGGCGTCCACGCTTGGCGAGGCGGCCACGCTGGAAGCACGCATCGAGACTCGTGAGGGTCTGGACGCCACGATCGAACGGGCCACCGCTGCATCGGTGGCCTGGCGCGAATTGGGGGCAGACGGCCGAGCACGGGTACTGCACCGCGCAGGTGACCTACTCGAGGAGAGCCGTGACCAGCTGCTCGAGGTCATGGGATCCGAGTGTGGCAAGACCCTCGATCAGGGTGACCCCGAAGTGAGCGAGGCCATCGATTTCGCGCACTACTACGCCGAGCTCGGGCGTGAACTCGAGCAGGTCAGCGGCGCGACGCACACGCCGCAGCAGCTCATCGCGGTGATTCCGCCATGGAACTTTCCCGTCGCCATTCCCGCGGGCGGCACTTGCGCGGGGCTCGCTTCGGGCGCCGCGGTGATCATCAAGCCCGCCACGCAGGCCGCGCGCTCTGGCGCCGTGATGATCGAGGCGATCTGGCGGGCGTTCGACGAGGCGGGGGTGTCGCGCGACGTGCTGCAGCTCGTGCAGTTTCCAGAGCGCGAACTCGGGTCGCAGCTGGTGGCCGACCCGCGGGTGGGTCGAGTGATTCTGACGAGCGCGTACGAGACTGCCCACGCATTTCGTCAGCTGAGGCAGGACCTGCCACTCCTCGCCGAGACGAGCGGTAAGAACGCGATCATCGTCGCCCCCACGGCAGACCTCGACCTCGCAGCGCGCGACGTCGTGCAATCGGCGTTTGGGCACGCGGGCCAGAAGTGCTCGGCCGCGTCACTCGTGATCTTGGTCGGCTCGGTTGCACAATCGCGCCGGTTCCACGACCAACTGCTCGACGCGGTACGCTCCCTCACCGTCGGCACCCCCGAGCACCTCGACACGCAGATGGGGCCCGTCATTGCGGCCCCCCGGGGCAAACTCAGGCGCGGGCTCACGACCCTCTCACCCGGCGAGACCTGGGTGGTCAAGCCCGAGCCAGTAACCAGCTCGAGCCCGCTCGCCGCCTCAGATACTGAGCGTGCCGCGGGCGCCACTCGACTGTGGAGCCCCGGTGTGCGAGCGGGCGTGCGGAGCGGCTCCGAGTTCCACCTCACCGAGTACTTTGGGCCGGTGCTCGGTGTGATGACGGCCGACAGCCTCGACGAGGCGATCGACATCGTCAACGACATCGAATACGGCCTCACCAGTGGGCTACAGTCCCTCGACCGAAACGAGATCGCACGCTGGCTCGACCGCATCGAAGCTGGCAACCTCTACGTCAACCGCGGCATCACCGGGGCCATCGTGCGCCGCCAACCCTTCGGCGGATGGAAGAAGTCGGCCATCGGCACAGGCACGAAGGCCGGCGGGCCGAGCTACCTCATGGGCCTCGTCGACTGGCACGATGCACCCGAGCCCAGCACGAGCGAGAGCAGGGATGAGACCGGATCCGGGCCAACAAGCCTCGCGTGGCCCATCGAAGCAGACTGGTCGTGGGCAACTGCAACCGAGCGTGCCTGGCTGAACACGGCGCTCGAGAGTGACGCGGCCGCCTGGCGGGCAGAGTTTGGCGTCGCGCGCGATGTTTCAGCGCTTGGCATCGAACGCAATGTGCTGCGCTACCTCCCGGTTCCGGTCACTATTCGAGTCACCGCAGATGCCCTGGTGATTCAGGCGGCCCGTGAAATTGCTGCCGCCCTCACCGCTGGTGCTCCCCTCACCGTCAGTTCCGAGGCGCCGCTACCCCCGGCGCTCGTCTCGGCCATTGGTTCCCGGGCTACCGTCACGACTGAGTCAGAAGCGGTGTGGCTCAGCCGGGTCGCCGAGCTCGCGCGGGCGACCGGGCCCGACGCTGGGGCACGGATCCGGCTAGTTGCTGGTCGTTCTCGTGCCTCTGCTGCCTCCGCAGTTTATGCGGCGACCGCGGGCAAGCCTGACGTCGCGGTCTACGATGGTTTCACGATCACCGCTGGTCGCGTTGCGATACTCCCCTATCTGCGGGAGCAGGCCGTCGCGATCACGGCACACCGGTTCGGCACCCCGAACCGGCTCACTGAGGGTCTCCTGTAGCGAGGTCACCACTATTGGAGAGTCACCGATGTCTGATCAGATTTACCTATATATGGCCCTCGGTATATATTTCGCTGGAATGATCGCGATCGGCTACAGCGCCTTCCGTAAGACCAAAAACCACGAGGACTACATGCTCGGCGGGCGCAACCTACCACCGTGGGTTGCCGCGCTCAGCGCCGGTGCGTCAGACATGTCGGGCTGGCTCATCATGGGTTTGCCCGGAGCCATCTATGCCACCGGCCTTATCGAGGGCTGGATCGCCGTCGGCCTCTTCATTGGCGCGTACTTCAACTGGCGCTTGGTCGCGCCGCGTCTGCGCGCGTACACCGAGGTGGCGCAGAACTCGATCACGCTGCCGAGCTTCTTTGAGAACCGGCTTCACGATCGCACGCGCCTGCTGCGCACCATCGCCAGCGTCGTGATTCTTGTATTTTTTACCCTGTATGCCTCATCGGGCATGGTGGCCGGTGGCAAGTTCTTCGAGAGTGCATTTGGTGGCGAGTATCTCGTCGGTATGGTCATTGTGACCGCGGTCACGCTTTCGTACACGCTGTTCGGAGGGTTCTTGGGTGCGTCTCTCACCGACGTGGCTCAGGGAATCATGATGTTCGTCGCGCTGATTCTCGTGCCCATGATTGGCATCATCAAGATCGGTAGTCTCGACGAAACTGTCTCGCTCGTTGAGACCGTGGGCGCGGCAAATCTGTCCCTGTTTGGCGGCCCCGAGATGACCGCCGGTGCGGTCACGCTCGTGATCCTCTCGGGTCTGGCGTGGGGCCTCGGCTACTTCGGGCAGCCACATATCGTGGTGCGATTCATGGCGCTGCGGTCACCGGGTGAGGCCGCTGCAGCGCGCCGGATCGGCATGAGCTGGATGGGTGTCTCGCTTCTCGGCGCACTCGCTTCGGGGTTCGTCGGCATCGCCTACTTCTCGAAGTTTGGCGGTGCCCCCGAAGACCCCGAAACCATCGTTCTGTTGATGGCACAGGTGCTGCTGCATCCGCTCGTTGCGGGGCTCGTACTCGCTGCCGTGCTCGCAGCCATCATGAGCACGCTGTCGAGCCAGCTCATCGTGTGTTCGTCGGCGTTGGTTGAGGATCTCTATCGGGTGGTCAAGAAGCCGTCACCGAGCCAGAAGAACCTCGTGCGGCTCGGCCGGGCGGGCGTTCTCGCGATCGCGGTCATCGCGGCGCTGCTCGCCATCTCGCCGAACGACAACATTCTTGGCCTGGTGGGGTTCGCCTGGGCCGGATTCGGCGCAGCCTTTGGCCCGATCGTGATCCTGAGCCTGTTCTGGCGTCGCCTCACCAACTGGGGTGCCTTCTCGGGCATGGTCGTCGGCTCCGTCATGGTGTTCGTCTGGAAGGCGCTCGACACGGGGCTCTACGAGCTACTGCCCGCCTTTGCTGCGGCGATGATCGCGGCCGTCGTGGTCAGCCTCCTGACGTCGCGTGGATCCGCTGCGACCGTCGCCGAGATCGAGCGTGAGTTTGCCGAGACCGGCTCAATGGTGGTGAACGGTGCCACGTCGCAGACATCGCGCGCGGCTATCGCTGACCGCAGCGACATGCCCTAGCGGGCTGCGCATGCGCGAATGCCCGAGCCGCAGCCGCACAGTATCCGCGAAGCGCGAAGGCTAGGATCAGCGGGCGGCAGCCGCAGGCGACGAACGTCTACGTTTGGGACCCAAGACCATGGGATGCGCGCCCTGAATGCGTTGTTATGTCGCAGGACATCGGTGACAGTTCTGCATCAGGACATCGGTGACACTTCTCACAGTGTTGGTGGTGACACTTCTCCCCTGAAATGGGGAGCATGAGCAGCAATGTCCCCATCAAGGCCTCCATCAGGCTGGCCAT
>NZ_AOCN01000010.1 GCF_000350525.1 Leucobacter salsicius M1-8
CGCCCTGAATGCGTGACAAACCGTAGACCCTGGTGCCAAACATAGACGCTCGTCACGCGCGAAAGCGCGGAGGCGGGCAAGCCCGGCAGTAGGCGCGGGGGCACCCCGTCGCTCAGTTGCGCGGCGAATAGCACGGCAGACAGCACCAGCGCGGCAGACCGCTAGCCCGGCAGCGGCTACGCGGCTACCGGCAGCGCTTCCGCGTGCTGACGCAGCGTCGCCTCAACCAGGATCGGCAAGTGGTCTGACATTCCCCGGTCGAGCGTGCGCACGCTCGAAATGTCGAGCCCCGACGAGGTCGCAAAGTCGAAGTGACCCCGGAACATGCGGTACCGAGTGTAGGTGCGCTTGTCGCTCAGGTTCAGTTCGTAGCCGTTCGACCGCATCTCGGTGTCAAGCCGCCCCTTGAATACCGGGTAGTTGTAGTCGCCCACCATGAGCGCGGGTAGCCCCGGCCCGAGATCGCGAAGCCCCTCAAGGGCCGCATGGATCTGGTGACGGCGCAGCGAGTTCAGCGCGGTCAAGGGTGCCGCGTGAAACGACGCGACCACAAAGTCACGCTCCAGTTCGCGGTCGAGGAGCCGCACGCCGAGCAACCGCTCGTGTGCGGGCGAGAGCACCCGGTCATGCAGGGACTTCTTCAACTCAAACGTGCGTGAGGCTCGCGCGTGAAATCGTTCTGACCGCACATACACGGCGAGGCCCAAGCGATTGCGCTCGGTTGCGTGCACGAGGGACATATGCCCGACGTGGGCTGGCAAGGCTACGGCCTCAGCCTCCTGCAGACATAGAACATCAAGTTCGTGATCCTCTGCCAACGCGGCGATCTCTGTCGCGGCGCGGTTCTTACGCAGGTTGTAGCTGATGACCTTCATATTGCCTCCCTAGAGCAGGCTCAACGGTGAGCCTCAAGGCGAATTGACCCGCCTCAAGACTCACCATACGCCCAATCCCTTGGCGAGAGATGAATCGTGCAAAAACCTTAGGGCATCCGCACGAGACGTACTTCAAGCGTGCCGATCAGCATGCGCTCAGTCGTGCCACGCTCGTGCCCCGCCTCAAGCGCCACGGTCGCCCCGGTCTCATCGATCAGCGCCACACCGTTCGTCGAGTGCAGGTCTTCGATGGTCCAGACTTCACCCGTGCGGCGCAAACGCACGTGCGACTTCGACAACGTACGCGTCGGATCGTTGATCTTCAGCACCTCGTAGGCGCCCGCCGGCTCGGGCTTGCGCCCCACCACTACGTCGTGCCCACGCAACTCCATAAGTTCGCCGTCGGGCAGCTCGAGCCCCCAGCGCGTCTCACGTCGCACGACCACTGTCTGGTCGTCCTCTTCAAAATCATCTTCCGTGCCAGCGGTAGCGAAAGAAGCCCGTGCCGGATCCGCCGGTGCAAATGACCCCGGCGAGACCGGCGCGGTCTCGGTGCCCATCTGCACGCCCGCAGCAGCCGGCTGCACGGCAGTCGGCGGTGCGACCACCGGCGGCACGGCTACGGCCGGAGCGGCAACAACTGGAGCTGCAACGATTGGTGCGGCAACAACTGGAGCAGCAATTGGCTGCTGCACGGGCGCAACGGGCTGCCCCGTCGTCGGCGCGTCAGCCGGCGACGGCACCACATCGTCCAGCTGCGGGGCCGGCCAGGAGAACGGCTGCTGCGCGACAGGAGCACCCAGCGGAGTTGCGTTCGGTGCTTGGGTGCCCTCCGCGGCGAGCCGTTCGTAGGCGCCCTCAGTCGTGTTGCTGAAGCCCCAGCCGTTCTGGCCCTGGGCGGGGGGACTCGGAACCGCAGGAACCGCCGGGTCGGCAATGTATTGATCGGGCGACACCGCGGGAGCAACCGGCGATTCTTGGCTTACTGGGGTGCTTGCCCCACCGGGGGCATTGGCCGCCGCAGGAGCGTTCGCAGCTTCGGGGGCATCACCGTTCACCGGAGGTGCAAACACCGAGCGCTGCATATGCGCTTCGCCCTGAGGCTGGAAGCCCTGAAGCTGGAACCCCTGCTGCTGGAACCCCTGCTGCTGGAACCCCTGCTGCTCAAATCCCTGGGGCACGAACCCAAGCTGTTCAAACTCGGTACCGGGGGTACCGCCTTCGACGGACTGCGGGGCCTGGACCTGGGCGGACTGTTCCGGCTGCGGCATCTGAGGTACCTGAGTCGACTGGGCCTGGGGAACCTGCAGCTGGTAACCCTGCGGTGCAGCACCCTGAGGAGCCACGGGCTGCGGAGCCATATGCTGAGGCGCGAAACTCTGCTGAGCAAATACGGGTGCCTGCTGCTGCGGAACATTGGCGTGCGGCAGCCCACGCAGCGCGCCGCCCACCGATCCGGCATCGTCCGTGCCAGCAGCCGCGCTGTCGCGAACCGGAGCCCAGTCTGCCGCAGCACCGTAGCGGCCGTCCGTGATGTGCTTCGTGAGCAGCATCGCCCACAGCGGGCCAATCACGACTCCGAGCAGGGTCATCCCTGCACCCTTACCAAACTCGGTATTGATCCGCTGCAACGCGATGATCATCACCACAAGCACGGCAAGCGCACCCAGCCCCGGGACCAGTGCGAGCAGCACTAGCCAACCGGGCATACCGCCTCGCTGAAGCAGCTGCCACTGGTTCCAGACGGGGATCCAGCCCCACGAGCCATTGATCCCCAGAAGCGGAAACAGCTTCGACAGCGACCACAGGTACCAGACGAAGAACGCGATACCCACGACTGACCAGATGCCGCCAATGATGGATAGGGTCGTCCAATCAAGGCCGCCCGGTACGGGCGGATTAAGGTCCTGGAGCAGGTGCATGTTTCCATCCTTGTTCTGTTGCACGCGATGTGCCGCTATAAACTTTGCCACGAATGCGCGCGGGGCGCAGCTTTGCCCCGTGTGTGCGCGTCTAACCCGCGAACGCGAGCATCGCTACGAACCACAATCCAACGCCCGCGACGCACACCGAAGCGGAGTATCCCACAAGCGTTATCAGGCGAGCACGACGGTCACGACGAGCGAGCGACGGGAGCTGTGCACGCGGATTTGATGCCGCCACTCCCCCTGCCGCAGTCGTTACGGAATCGGGCGAGACATTGGTTGCGATCGGCCGCGGGCCGTAGACGCGCGGCATGAGGTTCGCCGCACGACGCAGCACTCCGCTGCGCGAGGTCGCTGCGGCAGCATCTTGAGAGGCAGCTCCCTGCGCGGCGGTGGCCTGCGCGGCAACTGCCTGCGCGGCCGCATCTGCTGCATGGTCCGGATCCGGCACCGGATCGCCCCGATGATCAGGCCCTGATGCCGCGGGGACGGGCCTAGACTGCGCCCCCGTTGCAGCTGCGTCGGCATCAGCGTTCGCACCGGTATCAGCGCTCGCGCTGGCACCGGCACGCTTCGGACGGACGATCGTCGCGTCGGAGTCGGCCTCCGCATCAGCAAACTTCGACCGCACCACCGTCGCGTCGTCATCAACTTCAGCTTCACCATCAACGCGCATCGGTCGTACCACTGTGGCGTCAGCATCAAACTCGACATCGATCTCATCGACGAGTTCTTCGGCGGGTACGTCGCCCGCCGCGAGCTCTGCTCGCTGATCCTCGGTCATCGTCGCACCGGCCGAGTGACCTCGATCGTGTCGTCAGCAGTAGCGCCGAAGTCCTCGGCGTCCTGCGGGTCGAGCCCAGACACGGTATCGACCACCACCACGGTGACATTGTCGCGACCGCCAGACGCGCAGGCGAGTCGCACAAGCTCCTCCGCCACGGCGTCAGGGCGACCACCCACTGTGAGCACCGCTCGAATCTGTTCGTCACTCACTTCGGTCGTGAGCCCGTCCGAGCACAGCAGCATGCGTGATCCCGTCGTCACCGGAATCAACCAGGCGTCATGCCGGGAGTCCTCAGACCCGAGCGCACGCGTAATCACGTTGCGCGGAGCCGCAGCAGCGTTCGGATTGCCCGAGGCCCGCAGCTCGGCCTGCAACGAGTGATCTAGCGTGAGCTGCATCAACGAAGTGCCCGAGTGTTCGTACACGCGGGAGTCGCCGATGTTGACGACGTACCAGCACGGCTCGCCCGCGTGCTCCACGAGCACGATGCCCGTAAGCGTGCAGCCGGCGCCGCGCTCAGTCTGCTCGGCGATCGCCGACACCGCGCCACGCGCCAGCTCGATCGCGGCATCGACGTCGGCCGGGCGCAGCTTCGTGGTCGACCCGGCGAGCACCTCGAACGCGCGTACTGCTGCGGCACTCGCGAGGTCACCAGCCTCGTGCCCGCCCATGCCGTCAGCAACGAAGAAGACCGGGTGCTGCGCAATCAGGCTGTCCTCATTGACTTTGCGCACCATCCCCACATGGGTACGGGCGGCAGCGTCGAGCACTACCGCGTTCGACGCCAACAGCTCGTGCCGGGCGTGCAGCCCTCCTGGCCGATTCATAGTTCTTCGCTTTCTGGGTCCCGCGCACCGCGACGCCCAATCAATACACCATACGATCGCAACGAGTACTGCGCACGCAATCGTTGCCAGAGCGTCAGACGCGCACGCCGCTCACTACTGTCGGCCTCCACTGAGTCCCACAGCATCGAGACCTGATCAGCTGAGATCGTGCCGGGCGCGAACACGGCCCGGTCGATCTCCCCCGCCGCCCACACCGCTGGGCGAGTTGCCAGCACGGCAGCAACCTCGCTGCGGGTCGCGCGATCCGGCACCTCGACGCCCGTATCGCGCGCGCGATCGACCATCTCGGACCAGGCCCCCAGAGCCTGCAGCTCGGGGTGCACATCGTGCCGGCGGCGGCGCATGCGCAGCCGCTTCGCCACCGGGATGAAGAGCAGTGGCAGCGCCAGCAGCAGTGCCGCCGCGACCGACAGGCCGATCACGCGCAGCAGCGGGCCCAACCAAGCGGCCTGATCCGGATCAACATCGGTCGAGCCGCTCTCGCCCTGCTCACCGAGGCCGATCGGAGGATCGATCTCGCGCACATCGCGCTCCTCAGGCGTGGTGGGGTACTCGGGCATTTGTTCGCCCTCCTCCAACCGCTGAGGGCGCTGCTCGACCTGGGGCGTCACGTCAAAGGCAGCCCATTCGCCGCCGTCGCCGCGCACCTCGACCCATGCCGCAAGCATGTTTCCGGTGCAGTCCTGCTCACACACGGGCACACCCGGTACGCCGTCGCCCACGGTGCGCACGCCGACCACCACGCGGGACTCGTAGCCGAGCGCACGGGCAGCGAGCGCCGCCGCGGTCGCGAACTGCTCGTCATCGCCGATGCCCGCAACGAGCATGGCGGGGGTCGGCTTCTCGCCGGCAGCACGCTGCTGCTGGTTGAGCTGGGCAAACAGGTTCTCCATGCGAGCAAACGAGTGCCCACCCGCGCTCGACTCGAACTTGGTCCCGTATTCCTTCGTGAGTCGCTCAAGCCATGCCTGCTCGCCCTCCCCCGTGGTGAGGGAGTGGCTCAGATAGCCGCGCGCACGCAGCCGCTCGATGAGGGTGTTCAGACCTTCTTCGTCGGCCGACACCTGCTGAGCGGCGACCCACCGGTCGAGTTCGGGAACGGTTTCTAGCTCGATGAGTGGCGCATCAGAAACGGGGCCGCCGAGATTGGCGTTGCTGGTGGCCGTTTCCATTTCGGCGCTGAAGCGGTCGCCCGCGGCCAATCCGAGCGCAGCGCCAGCCTGACCCGAGAACGCGATCGCTCCCCCGGTGTCACGGTTCACGTAGAACCCGTCGGCGAGCGCGTCGGCTCGGGGGCCACCAAAGACCGGCGGCGTACCGAGCGTCGCGGTCGGGGCCCAGATGTCTTGGTACCCCTCCCCGATCGTCACGGTCACCTTGCTCGGCGAGGTGAGCGGCGCGCCACTCGGGAAGCGGGTGAACAGGCCGGCGGTGCCATCGCTGACATGAAAGTCGACGCCGTCATACGCGTCGAGCACGGCAAGACGCATCCGTTCGGGCAGTCCCTTGTCACCATCAACCGAGAAAAACACCTGGTCAATTGTGGTGTCACGCTTGGCGTTACGGTACGACGCGAGCGGGCTCGGCCGGTCGCGCACCACCAGCGCGGGATCAACGGCGTCGCGCGGAACCGCGCGCGCTCCGGTGTCGAACACCGGAGCCAGAAAAGCGCCAGCGGCGAGGCAACCCACGAGAATCAGTGCGCCCACCCCACCTCGCGCAAGCGAACCGCGGCGCACCGGGCTTTCGCCCGCCGCGCGTCCCAGCTTCAGCGCAGCGCGACGATCGCTCCCCGCCGTCCACACGATCCAGACGGCGGCGGCCAGCGCAATGCACAGCCACAGCAGGGTCTCGCGCGGGGCGGCGATCGAGAGCGGGCCGAGGCTGAGCGACGCGCTCACGTCTGCCGAGCCGAAGACCGTGCCGAAGGCGACAGGCAGCAGCATCGGCGCCGCCGCGAACTCGGCCACGCGGCGCGAACGCCCCGACAGCAGCATGATCAGCACCACGGAGACGAGCGCCACCAGGTAAAAGGGCACGAGCACCGTGCGATAGGTGCCCACGGGCAGGGTCAACGTGAGCAGCTGCTTCCACCCGAGCGCCACCGCGGCAAGGCCGTCGATGAGGCCCGAGAGGAAGCCGGCGTTGAGGGACTGCGGCACCGCGACGGGCACCACTGTCACCACGAACGCGCCCAGCAACACGGCGATCACGATAGGAGGCGACAGCCGCCACTGATCGCGCGCCCAGGACACCGCGACTCCGAGCACGAGCGCGACAAGCGCGACGAGCCACAGCCAGGGGGTGCGATAAATCGGTTGCGCGGCGAGTACGCCCAGCGAGAGCGCGACCATCGACGCCGCGATACCGGCGATCCGGTGGCGCACCGCGCTCGAGCGCACAGCGCCCGGCAACCCGGGCCCCGCGCTCACAGTCCGCTCCGAAGCATGAGCTGCGGCAGGTCACCGAGCGCGCCCGCAGTAAACATGGTGAGCGGGTCAATTCGCTGGGCACGCGGCTCCGCGTGCAGCACACACCGCACCGCGAGCAGGTGCACGTCGGCCCCAAATGAGGTGGCCGCGCGGCGCAGGCGTAGTTGATCCGGCATCGAACCCGTCACGATCGCGACGATCGATAGCGGGCGCGATGAGTGCGCGAGTCCGTGGGCGAGCGCCTCGAACGGCAGCCCCTCGGGCGCCTGTTCGAGTTCGGCCCAAGCGTTGAGCAGCTGTTGCGGGTCGCGCGACGGCAGCTCCTCGAGCCCGTCAATGCTCGGCCGCACGCGGCCCGGAGCCCAGGCCGAGGCGACGTAGCGTTCGCGCCCCTCGCGTACCGCCTGCAGCGACAGCGACGCGGCAATGCTCACCGCGAGCTCGAACTCTTCATCGCTCTGGTATTCCTCGCGCCGCGCGTCAAACAGCACGGCCACGCGGGCGGTCTGCGACTCCTCGTACTGACGCACCATGAGCGTGCCGGTCTTCGCCGTCGATTTCCAGTGCACATGGCGCATTGCGTCGCCGCGGGCGTACTCGCGCACCGCATAGAACGACAGGTCTGAATCGGTGAGGCGGCGGCTTGCGCTGCCCTCGAGGTCGCGCACGAGGCCCGCCGTGTGCGGCGGCAGCATCGCCGTCGCGGGGTGCACGTGCACAAGGTGCTTCTCGGGCCAGGTCACTTCGCGCCGCACGAGCCCGATGGGATCCTGGCGTGCGATCGTGAGCGGGCCGACCCGGATCACGCCACGCGTGGGCGTGGGGATCGTAATCGGCAGTTCGAGCGAGACTCCCGGGCCCACGAAGGGGATCGTGATTTCGCGCAGCGCCGGGCCCACCGGCAGCTCGGCCACCGCGGGCATCACGGGGCGCGCGCTGTGGTTGCTGATGAGCAGGCGCACATTGACTTCGCCGCCCGCAACCACGTTCTGGCGATCGATTTCGATGCCCACGTGGTAGGCCCGGTTGCCCAACAGGAAAGGCAGCGCAATGAGCAGCGCGAGGCCGCCCGCGATCGCGATAAACCAGGCCTCAACCCAGGCCGAGGTTGCCCCGAGCACCGCACAGGTCACCGTCAGCGCGAGTACGAACCAGCCGAGCGTGGTGACGGACTGCGTCGTCGCCCGCCAGCCCTTGCGCAGCTGGAGACGTGCGCGCCGCCACCAGCGTTGCGCACTCAGCTTCCGACGCTGAGTCTGGCTGAGGCGCGCCGACGTGCGGGTGTCCCCAAAGCGAGTCGTCGTGCCGCGGGTCCCGTGAGTCCCTCGGGTGCCGACGGTCCCCCGAGTACCGCGGGTCGCATTGGTCCCCCCGGTGCCTCTTGTGCCACCCGCGCGCGTCTTGAAGAGACGGCTGCGGGTGTGGTGCTCTGCGCTCACGCGGTGCCGTTCTCCTGCGGGATCGGGGTGTCGAGCAGAATCTGGCCAATCACGACCTCTGCGGTTACGCCGTCGAACTCGGCTTCAGCCTCGAGCACGATGCGGTGTGCAAGCACCGAGGTGGCAAGCTCGCGCACATCGTCGGGGGTGACGTAGTTGCGGCCAGCCACGAGGGCCCAGGCGGCCGACATGCGGGCGAGGCCAAGGGCACCGCGCACGCTGGCACCCAGGCGGACCTCGCTCGCGCGGCGGCTCGCCTCGACGAGGCGCGTGATGTACTCGGCGATCAGCGGGCTGATGTACACGGAGCGCACGAACTGCTGCAGCTGCGTGAGCGAACCGACGTTCATGACAGTGGGTACCTCGGGAGTGTGCGTCACCTGCTGCAGAATGCGCATCATGGCGGCGTCATCGGGGTAGCCGATCGACGTCTTGATCATGAAGCGGTCGAGCTGCGCCTCGGGCAGGCGGTAGGTGCCGGCCTGCTCGACGGGGTTCTGGGTCGCGATCACGAGGAACGGGTTACTCACCGGGTGAGTGCGGCCGTCAACGGTGACCTGCTGCTCCTCCATGACCTCGAGCAGCGCCGACTGAGTCTTGGGGCTCGCGCGGTTGATCTCGTCCGCGAGCACCACGTTGGCGAAGATGGGCCCGGCGTGAAACTCGAACACTCCCTGCTTCTGGTCGTACACGGTGATGCCGGTAACGTCGCCGGGCAGCAGGTCGGGCGTGAACTGGATGCGCGATGAGGTGCCGTGCATCGACTTCGCGAGTGCTCGGGCGAGCGCGGTCTTGCCGGTGCCGGGAACGTCCTCAAGCAACACGTGTCCGCCCGCGATCGCGGTGGCGAGCACCAGCTCGATGACGCGCCGTTTGCCCTGAATCGCGACCTCGATCGCGTCGGCGGCGGTGCGCACTGCGTCGCTCGCCCACCGCGCGCGATCGTCAGTGAGAGGGCCCTCGGCATCAACCGTGAGGTTCGGCATTTGTGTCATTCGAGTTCCAATCTGATGGATCTAGTGCTGGTGAAGTGCTGGAGTGTCGTGCTGAGCGCGTGCTGGCGGCGTACGCGGCCGGGCTGCTAGGGGCCCGCGGTTCCGGATCCGCCTGCGGCGCTGCCGGGCAGGCTGCCGCCCGACGTGTTGCCGACGGCGGCTGATTCGGAGGCTCCGTCGGCGCTGGCATTGGCGTCTGCATCGGTGCCGGTTGCTGGCGGATCTGGCCGTTCGCAGATGACACCAGCGAAGCTCACCGAGTCTCTTGCCCCGCTGGGCCAGCTCACGATGACGTCCTTCAGAGCGTCCTGGTCTTGCGTGAAGCTGAGCTGCCCGCCCGGTGCACCGACCGTTGAGAATACTGCCGCGAGCGAGCTCTCGCTCGGAGGCTCAGTGTCTGACACCCAGGCCACGCACGAGCCGGGGTTTCTCGAGATGGAGAACGGCTCCAGGCTGCCCACAGCAGGCCTGACGGTGCCATCATCTGAGCAGTTCTGGTGCCCCGCCAAGCCTGACGGGCACTGTTTCACCGTTGCCGTAGGCGAGCCGGGTGCGATCGTGAAGGGTGACACGTCGCCTGTGGGCTCAGGGGTCCAGTTGATCTTGCCAGCGTTCCAAACGTACGAGCTGCCGTTCAACGTTCCCTTCTGCTCGACGGTGTACGTTCCGTTGATCGCGGGCAACTGCTTGCCAGTCGTGATGGCGCCGGTCGTCACCGGGCCGGCCCTGCCATAGTCGTTGCTCGCGCACACCGCCCCTTCAAAGGACAGGTTTGGCTTGAGACCAGTACCCGTTTCGCTGCTGCCGGTGCAACCAACGCCGGACCCTGCTGGCCCGAGACCGTAGCTGAGCTTCACCGGGTCGCTGCTCGCGCTGTTCCAGCCGGAGGTCTGAAACTCCCAGCCAGTATTGTCGTTACCGGTGACGGCAAGCGAAGCACTCCCTGTCGACGGCGCACCGATTGGCGTCACCGCAGTGCTGTTCGAGGTTCCGCGACCACCATCTCCGCCCGAATAGGCCGGTGGAATCAGCGTTGCGTCGTCGACCGAGATCACGCTAAACGTATGGTTCCGCGTCGGCAAGGTGTAGATACCGTCTGTCGCTATTGGCACTTCGCCGCCGTCGATGGAAAGCACGTTCCCCGCTGCGCTGCTCGCACCGATCTTGACGCGCACCTTTCCGGTGCCCGAATCTGTGTTGTCCCCCCAGGGCACGGTAGCGGATTCAATCGTCGGAGGCTTGGGTGGCGAGTATGCCCAGGTCTCTGCACCGTTGGCCGACTGGTCTGAATCGCCGACCTCGTTCACCGCGCGGGCGAAATAGGTGCGCTTGTCACCGGGGGTCAGCCCCGACACGGTGCAGCTAGCCTGCCCGCCCTCGAGTGAACAGCTGCCCACCGAGCCACCGCCCTCGGTCACCAGCTCGACGCCGGTCGTCGCGGGGTGTGACGTCTCAGTGCTGAGAGCCACAGACAGCTTGACGCTGCTCGATCCGGCATCGACCGGGGTGACACCCACCGGGGGGCGCGGGACGCCGCGCGCATCGAGCTCGATCGTGCCGGTGCCCACGCGCTTCTGCGCGTCGCGCACCGTGTAGGAAGCGGTGCACTTGCCGCCAGCCCCCTTCGCGCCGTTCGGCCAGGCGACGTTGACGCCGTCCCCAGCTACCGCCATCGTTCCGTAGGCCGCACAGGAACTGCCGTCGATCGACTCGACTTTCAGGCCGCCGCCGCTCTTGCCCTGGAAGGGGTCGTATTCGCCGGGAGCCCCGATGAGCTGCGTCTGGCACGCGCTGCCCACCGTGCAGGCCAGCTGCACAGTTGCGCCGCGCGGAGTGTCCTTGGCTGCTTGGCCGACGCGCAGAGTGAGTGGTGCTTGGCTCTCGCCGGCACCGGTCACCGTCACCGTCGCGGGATCCTCGGCACCGGGCAGCGCATCGGCGCGCGCCGTGACCGTCACCTGGGACCCGCCGGGGCTGATCTCAAAGTTCGCACCGCCGCCAGCGACGGCGAACTGCAGGTCGCCGGGGCGGCCATTGCGCTGCCCCTGCCACTGCACCATGTCGACGAGGTTGATCGTCTCCGACGCACCCGGTGCAATGGTGCGAGTGAGCGGTTCGAGCTCGGCCACCGGCTCCTTGGGCACGATCTGCACGGGAACCGAGAGCAGCGTCCACGCCTTCTGCTCGGTGAGCTTGACCGACACGAGGCACGTATCAACCCATGGCTCGCCCTTGCCAGCGTTGTAGCTCAGCGACGTCTTCGAGCTTGCCGAGCAGACCGCCTGGCCGCGTTGGGTGGGAAACCCGCCTGTCTTGAACTCAGCGTGGTCGTTGGGGCCCAGGTCGATCAGGTCGGTGAGCGCGGCGTCGCGAGACTTGCCCTCGTCCACCTTGAGCGGGGCGAGCGCCGGCACGAGGGTGAGCCGCAGCTCGTCGAGCGGGGGAATCACGAGGAAGCCGAAACTCTCGACCTTTTTGCCGGTCACATCGGTGCCCGCGAGTTTGAACGGCACCATGTCGCCCTCTGCCCGGTACTTGCCCGAAATCTTCTTGCCGTTTACCTCAAACCGCTTGGCCGCGCTGCCCCATACCGACAGTTTGAGGGCAGCGGCATCGCCGGTGGCCCAGTACACTCGGTCGGTCACGACGTCGACGCCGCCGCTTTCGAGCTCCGCACGGTCGCGGGCCGAGAGCACGGTGTCGCGCACCGTGGGGGCTTGCTGGCCGACGCGAGCCGAGACCTGCACGACGATGAGTCCGTCTGCGGTGCTCGAAGATTCCGAGGAACGCACCGTGTAGCGGTACGAAACGGTGCCCGGCTCCGGGCTGCTCTTGACCTTGATCCGGCCCTTCTTGATCTCGGACGTATCGAGGCGCGCCTTGAGCGCGCGGTACTCGGCAGAGTCCTCACCACCCGGAACGTTCGGCACCACCTCTACGATGCTGAGTTCGCCGCCCGTCGGGTCGAGATCGTTCTCCAGTGGCGACACCACTGCCGGATCCTTTGCCCCCTGCACGAGGCGCACGTAGTCGCTGTAGGTGATCGGCGCCCCGGTCGACCTCGCGCTATCGG
Organism: Leucobacter salsicius M1-8; assembly: GCF_000350525.1. GTDB lineage: Bacteria > Actinomycetota > Actinomycetes > Actinomycetales > Microbacteriaceae > Leucobacter > Leucobacter salsicius. The sequence continues at coordinate 12,375 of NZ_AOCN01000010.1, forward strand.
TCACGATGATGCGCAGGCTGCCCTGCCCCTCACCGCCAAAATCGTCGCGGACCGTATACTTCACGGTCTGCACGCCAGCCTTTGCCTTCGTCGAGGCCTCCACGCTGATCGCCGAGCTTCGCGGCACGATCGTCGCGGTCAGCTGGGCGTTGCCCGGCGCATCCACGCTCACAAGCCGCACCCGGTCGCCATCGGGGTCAACCCCCGAGAGCGGTACCACCACGTTGCTGGTCTCGCCCGGTGCCATGCGCACCGTCAACGAGGTCGGCGACGGGTCACGATTGCCGTCGCTCGGGAGCACGGTGACGTGCACCTGGCCTACGTCGCTCGCCTCGGGCGAGCTCGCACCGTAGGTCGTGTAGCTCAGCGTGTACTGACCGGGCTCCTTCGGCGCGAGGTACCGCAGCGTATTGCCCGACGCGAACGCGAGTTCGCCCTTCGTACCCGAGCCGCTGATTTCGGGGTGCAGCACCAGCCGCTGACCCGGCGAAGACACATCGTTGTCGAGCACGGAAATATCAGCGACGGCACCCGCACGCACGGTCGCGTTGTCGGCGACCGCGATCGCCCCGGTGTCGGTCTGCTCGGGCACCTGGAACACGGTCATGCGGCCGACCGCGGTGTCCGCGCCCTCGGCGACTGTCACGTCGACGGCGCCGATGCGCCCGGGTGCCCCGTCGGGGGTGCTGCCCGAGACGCGCACGTTGGCGTACTCAATGACATCTGCACGCAGCTCACCATCGACGGTCTGCGCGCCCTGCACCACGAGGGCGCGGCTATTGGCTCCCGGCACGGCATCGAGCACGTCGACGGTCGTGTCAGCGAGCGGCCGAACAAACGCGCGCAGCGGTGGAAGGGCGAGCTTGGCGTGCGACGGCACTGCGCTCACTCGCATCAGCCCGGTGGTCTCCTGCTTCGTGCCGCTGTCTCGCACGGTCAGGGCGACCAGCGTCTGGCCGGCCTGCTCTGCGCGCACGCTGACCGCACCGCCTGCCCCCATCGAGACCTGGGCGGTGCCGTTCTGCACGCTGGCGTCTACGAGCGTGTATGAGCCGGATCCACCGGTCACCCGCGCGAGCGGCCGAACCGTGACCGACTGCCCAACCTCGACGGTGGTAGCGATCGGGCTGAGCTCAGCTTTCGCGTTGGAGCGTACCTGCACGACCAGGTCACGATCGCTCGCCTTGCCGTGCGCATCCTCGACGCGCACACGCACCGCGACCTCTCCACCGTTGGCGTTCGGATCCAGGTGGCGCACCGCGAGGCGTCCGTCGGCGGTGACGAGCGCACGGACCGGGTCCTCGGCGTCGACCGGCGTCGCCGAGGAGAGCATGATCGGGTCGCCCTCGGGGTCAACCCAGCCCTCGAGAATCGGCAACACCAGGGTGCCGCCCGGCGCGAGCTCGGGAGACGGCCAGGGGCGTTGGCAGCCTTCAACCGGGCACCATGCGGGGGCCGTGTTCACGGTATCGGCGATGACGGTGAGCTTCACCTGGGCCGGGTCTGACGTGTTGACGCCGTCGCTGATCCGGTAGCTAAACGTCGCACTTCCGGTGGCGCCCTTCGCCGGGGTAAACGCGATCGTCTGTCCGTCGGGCATCATCGAGACCGCGCCGAACTTGGCGCTGAGGTCGCTCCCGAGGCCCTCGGGGTCAATCGTGAGCACGTCCTTGCGGTTCGGATCGTAGTCGTTGAGCAGCACCGGCAGCGGGGCCGGCTCATTCGCGCGCACCCCGAAGTCGTCGTCGACCGCGACGGGCGGCTCCTGCTCGGTGACATCGGCCACGACGACGGTGCCGTCGCGTTCCTTGGGCGGGTTCGCGAGCGTCCACTGCTCCACGGGAATGAGGCGTCCCTCGGGCACCGTCCACAGCATGCCCGTCTTCACTTCAGACAGCAGCGCCGTTGAGCCGTTCGTACGAAACACCAAATCGGGGTCACCCGGCATTTTGACGCTCGTGTCGACATCGAGCTCGAGCACTTCGTCGCCGCCACGCCACATGCTGGCACCAGCGGTGCTCACCCATGCCGCGTACTGCTTATTGCCGACCGAGACCGGTTGTGCCGCCGTACCGGAGGCCTGAACGATGCGTGTGGCTTCGTCGCCGGTCACGCGCCAGAGCCCCTCGCCATCGGCAACCAGCACACCGCTGCCCTCGCTCTTCAGACTCGAGGCCTGCAGCTTGGGAGTCGCATCGAGCGGCAGCGAAACGGCTTTCGATGATCCGGATCGCCACAGATTGGGGCCGTTGAGCGCAGCCCAGCTCCCATCGACGATCGTGAGCTGCAGATCATCGGGGGTGATGTCCTCGGGGATCTGCTCGACACCCACGAACTCGGCACGCTCGATCGAGTACCAGCGCAGCTCTTGCGCTGCGGCCGACAGCACCGCGACGCGACCTTCGGCGTCGATCGCCGCAGCATCGGCGACGAACTTTCGCGGCTCCTCGCCCGTCTCAGTCTCACCCGCGAACGGGTCGATCAGGCTGAGATCAACGCCTGCAGTGCCCGTCTCGTCAGTAAGCTCGCCGACATAAACCTCGCCGGACTCAGTGCGCACCAGCAGCTGCTTGCCCGCCGAGATCACATCGCGGGTGCCGTCTGGCATGCGGTCCGCCTGCACACCGCTCGCGCCCTCTGTGGGGTTCGCGACCGTCTCAACCTCGGCACCTTCGGTCGGTTTGTCGTTCTTCGCCTTTGGGGTCTGCTTGTCCTTGGCGGATTCAGCCCCCGCTTCGCCCTCGCCGCCCGCATTCTCAACGAGATCCTGTGGCAGCATGGCGTCAATCGGCCAAGCCCGGCCGTTACCGTGGCTGAGCACCACGCCCGCGGCACCCGCCTGCACGATTCCGCTGGGGTCATCGACCGAACGCACCGTGTCGATCTCGGCTGTCAGTGTGTTGACCCTGGCGTATTGGCCCGACGAGCGCATCGCCCAGACAGAGGGCTCCTCGCGCGGCGCCTCCCGTGCGTCGTAGCCGGCGGCTACCACCGCGATCGTGCCAATCATGGCGAGTGCCGCGACGCCCGACACCCAGGTGATGAGGCGCGAACGCTTGGTTTGACCGGCCAACTAGAGCCCTCCCATAAGTGCCACAACAACACCAGCGACCGCGAGCACTGCGACTCCCGCGCCCACACCGATCAGCGCGGGCTTCATGGCACCGCCCCCAGATGATCCGGCGCGCTTGCGCGTGCGCGTGCGGTCCGCAGGAGCAGCCGCGAGGGCCGCCCGCTTTGCAGCCCGCCCGTTCGGCTGCACCGAAGAAATCGTTGGCCCGCGCACGCCCTGCACCGTCGTCGCCGGGGTCACCCAGGTCGACGAGACGACGTCGAGCGGCGTGACGTCGATCCCGTAGTGGCGCTGCAGCTGCTGCATGGCTAGGCCCAGCTCGTGCATGGATCCGAAGCGCTGCGCCGGATCCTTGGCGACCGCCCGCGACATCACGCTGTCGAAGGCCTCGTACCCTTGAGCACCGGGAACCGGAGTGTACTTCGCGCGCGAAATTCGCGCCATCAGCTCGTGGTCCGTGCCCTTCTTCGTGGCGCGTCCAAACGGGGGCTGGCCCGCCGCAAACGTGTACAGTGTGGCGCCCAACGCCCAGATCTCACTTGCAATCGTGCCACTCGTGGCGCCGGTGACGACCTCGGGGGCAGCCCACGGGATCGACATTGCGCGGTCCGTGTACTCGCCACGCATCTGGCCGCGCAGTGACACGATGCCAAAGTCAGCGAGCAGTGGCCGGCCAGTCGTGGCACGCAGCACGTTCGAGGGCTTGATGTCGCGGTGCAGCACGCCAGACTGGTGGGCGGTCTCGAGCGCGCCCGCGAGACGTACGCCTGCGTCGAGCACCTCGGCCAACGGCACCACGGAACCCGTGGAGCGCGTGCGGAAGGACTCTGGGCAGTACTCCATCGCGATGAACGGGTGGCCGTCGCTCGACACGCTCGCCATATAGATGGAGACGATGGAGGGGTGGCTCGAGAGCCGGGCCATTGCGTCGGCTTCAGCGTCGAAGGCTGCGCGCCCGTGCGCATCGGCCACGCCGTCCTTGAGGACCTTAATTGCGACCACCCGACGAGGCATGTCTTGCTCGTACTGGTAGACGTGGGCGAACCCGCCAGACCCCAGGGGTCGCACGTAGTTGAATCCAGAGATCTGTGGGCGCGTACGCGCGCCAGAACTACTCGTCACTCTGCTTCCCCTCGCAAACTGGCGTATTTCGATACGGTCTCCATGTTAGACGACTGTGAGGGAGCTAAGCACCACTCCCCCAACAGGGTGTGCGCGTTCGGTTGCTTGTTCCTGGCGCGAAGACGCCGAACCACACAGCACACTCCATACAAAGCAAAATCGCCCCGGCCGAATCGGCCGGGGCGATTTTAGAACGTCTTAGAGACCCGAAACGTCCATGGGGATGCCGGGACCGAAGGTGGTCGAAACGACACCCTTGGTCACGTACTTACCCTTGGACGACGAGGGCTTCAGACGCGTGATCTCTTCGAGAACCGAAGCGATGTTGTCGTTGAGCTGCTCAGCCGTGAACGATGCCTTGCCAACAATGAAGTGCACGTTTGCGTGCTTGTCGACGCGGAACTCGATCTTGCCACCCTTGATCTCGGTGACAGCCTTAGCGGTGTCGGGGGTGACGGTGCCGGTCTTGGGGTTCGGCATCAGACCACGGGGGCCCAGTACCTTACCGAGACGGCCAACCTTGCCCATGAGCTCGGGGGTCGAGACAGCCGAATCGAAGTCGGTGTAGCCAGCGGCTACCTTCTCGATCAGCTCGTCGCCACCGACCTCGTCAGCGCCAGCAGCGATTGCTGCCTCAGCTGCGGGGCCAACCGCGAACACGATAACGCGTGCGGTCTTACCGGTGCCGTGGGGCAGGTTGACGGTGCCGCGCACCATCTGGTCTGCCTTGCGGGGGTCCACGCCAAGCTTGACTGCAACCTCAACGGTCGAGTCGGTCTTAGCCGAACCGGTCTCCTTGGCCAGGGCTACTGCCTCAGCGGGAGTGTAGAACTTGTCTGCCTGAATCTTCTCAGCAGCGGCGCGGTACGCCTTCGACTTCTGTGCCATGTTCGTACCCTTACTCGACCGTGATGCCCATGGAGCGAGCGGTGCCCGCGATGATCATCGACGCAGCGTCGAGATCGTTTGCGTTCAGATCTGCCTGCTTCTGCTCGGCGATCTGGCGAACCTGCTCAGCGGTAACCTTCGCAACCTTAACGGTGTGCGGGGTGCCCGAACCCTTCTGAACGCCAGCGGCCTTCTTCAGGAGCTCTGCTGCCGGAGGAGTCTTGAGGATGAACGTGAACGAGCGATCCTCGTAGACGGTGATCTCAACGGGCACGACGTTGCCACGCTGCGACTCAGTCGCTGCGTTGTACGCCTTGCAGAACTCCATGATGTTGACGCCGTGCTGACCCAGCGCGGGGCCCACGGGGGGCGCCGGGTTGGCTGCGCCGGCTGAGATCTGAAGCTTGATCAGACCTGTAACCTTCTTGGCCTTTGCCATGATTGTTTCCTTTCGTCGAACGTACGCGGTCGCGCACATTCTCCCGCTTGCCCGGCCGATCCGGGTGGCGGTGTTGTTTGCGGCGCACCGAGGCGCACGCGCAAACTCCATTAGCTTACCTGATCCGGATCAATTGCGCACCTCCCGGTTTCTCGGGCCCTCGGGTCGCGCGCGCAACGCCTCGCGCATGGATCCGGCTTCAAACACGGATTTTCTCGGGATCTGGATGCTTTTGGCGTGATCCATGCGTTTCGCGAGATCCGGATCCCAGCCGAGCGCCCCCGCGCCGCGCGACTTGTCGCCCACAGGCTTGCTCTTCCGGCAACATGCACGAGTTCTCCACAGATGCGGTTTCACTGCCCCAACCGCAAGGCTTCCGACTCACAATCAGAGGATGGATCTCATCAGTGCACTTGCAGCTGAAGACGGGGCGATGCGCTCTGCAACCGCCCTCGCGCTCGGGTTCAGTGACCACACTGTTCGGGTGCTTGTAACTGCAGGGACGGTCACTCGTCCGCGCCGCGGGTGGCTTGCTCTGTCGTCGCTGCACCCAGAACTATTATTCGCGCTGAGCAACGGCGTCGTGCTGAGCTGCGTCAGCGCCGCTCAGTGGCAGGGACTCTGGGTACTGAACCACGATCTTCCCCACGTGTCGGCGCGCGACGGGCAGCACGTACACCCCATCAATGCGCGCGTACACCGCAGACGCCCGCTCAAACCACGCCAACCCGGCCTACTCGTTGATCACCTCGAGAATACCCTCGATCATGTAGCCGCATGTTTGCCCCACGAGGAGGCGCTCGCAATCTGGGATTCAGCGATGCAGAAGAACCTCACCGACTATCAATCGCTCGCGGCACTCCCTTTCAAAGGTCGAGCCCGGGCCGTGCTCGCCGAATGCACACCACTGTCAGACTCGGGGCTCGAGTCGATCTTTCGAACACGCCTACGCTGGCTCAAGATCTCGATCCGACCCCAAGCGTGGGTTCACGGGCACCGTGTCGACTTCCTACTGGGCGACCGGCTCGTCGTGCAGATTGATGGCAAACAGCATGAGGGTGCACAACGCACATCTGACCGAAAGCACGACGCGGACCTCATGAGACGCGGGTACTACGTGATTCGCGTCGGCTACGCGGAGGTCGTGTACGACTGGAACAGCGTGGAGGCTGGAATTCTCGACGCCTACGCCCGGGGTCTGCACCTCACCCGATAGGCAGCAACACCTCTCGACCCTCGAGGCGAGTGCGCCGAGGCCAGCCATCACGCCGGCACGCAACCTCGCGAAAGCCGCGGATCCGGCGAAGAACACGCGCATTCGCGACATCCTCATGCTTTCACCGTGATCCGTGCAGTTCGCGAGATCGTGAGCAACCCAAGATCGCAAGTAGCCCCAGAAACGACAAATGCCCCGCTCCGAAGAGCGAGGCATTTGTAAAAGTCGAAGACTTAGACCATCTTGGTGACCTGGTCGAAGCCGAGCTCCACCGGGGTCTCACGCTCGAACAGCGACACCAGCACGGTGAGCTTGCCCGAAGCGGCGTTGATCTCGCTGATCGTGCCGGGAAGACCCTCGAACGATCCCGACTTGATCGTGATGGTCTCGCCAACCTCGAAGTCGATCTCGATGTTGCCCTGAGCTGCGGCCGATACTGCAGCCTTGCCCTTGCCCGTGCCCGGAACCTGCTCGAGCTCGACGGTGCTCTTGAGCATCTCGAACGCCTCGTTGATGCGCAGCGGCACGGGGTTGTGAGCGTTGCCCACGAAGCCAGTGACACCAGGCGTGTGACGCACAACCGACCAGGTGGTCTCGTTGAGGTTCATACGCACGAGAACGTAACCCGGGATGCGCACGCGGGTGACCATCTTGCGCTGGCCGTTCTTGACCTCCATGACATCTTCCATGGGGACCTGAATCTCGTAGATGTCGTCGACTGCGCCCATCACCTCGCGGCGGTTCCACAGGTTCGACTTCACCTTGCGCTCGTAGCCGGCGTAGGTGTGAATCACGTACCACTTACCGGGGCGGCGACGCAGGTCCTTCTTGAAAGCCTTGAAGGGATCGACCGCCTCGGCCTCTTCCTCGGACTCTTCGTCGACGATGGCGTTGGCAGCAGCCACTGCCTCTTCCTCGGTGTCAATAACGAGAGCGTCTTCAACTGCTTCGTCAGCTACCGGATCGGTCGACTGCACCAGCGCGTCAAGGGCCGCGTCGAGGTTAACCTCGGGGTTGTTGCTGTTCTCGCTGGTCATCTGAAGTGCTTTCCTTAGCTCGAGTGAATCGGGTTGCGCGGGATTAACCGAGTGGCGTACCGAAAATAAATACTGTGACGAACCCAAATACCTGGTCCAGAGCCCAGACAAGAGCCATCATGATCACCACAAAGGCGATAACAACGAGCGTGTAATTGATGAGCTCCTTGCGGGTCGGGGTTACGACCTTCTTGAGCTCTGCAATGACCTGCTGAATGAACAACGCGATGCGGCTAAACAGATTGCGCTTTGCAGCACGATCGGACTTGGCGTGCTCGACAGAGCCGTTGCCTTCCTCGATTTCAGTGCTGCTCACTCGGGTGTCCTTTCATCTGCCCCACCGGGCACGTCGGACGCCCGGCGGGATCTGCAGGGCGGACAGGACTCGAACCTGCAACCTGCGGTTTTGGAGACCGCTGCTCTACCAATTGAGCCACCGCCCTTCGGAAATTGACGCAATTCTACGCCTTCAGGCACAGAAAAGTTTGGTAGACGTCAACTACCTCGAATTACTCTACGCGAATGTTTGCTCGATGTCGAACTGAGCGCGTCAGCCAATTCACCGCCGCGCGTGTCGCTCCAAAGGCCACCAGTAGTACGGGTCCCTGGCCCCGCGCAGAGGAACGCACCCGACTTCGGCGCTATCAGCCCTCTCGACTAGACTTGTAGGGTGACCCAAAACACTCGTCTCTCAAAGAAGATTGCAGCCATCGCTGAGTCCGCCACCCTCAAGGTAGACGGCAAGGCGAAGGCGCTTCAGGCCGAAGGCCGCCCGGTGATTAGCTACGCTGCGGGCGAGCCCGATTTCCCCACCCCGCCCCACATCGTGGACGCGGCGCGTGAGGCTCTCGACAACCCCAAGAACTTCCGCTACACCCCCGCCGTGGGTCTGCCGATCCTGCGCGAGGCGATCGCCCGCAAGACGAAGCGCGATTCGGGTCTTGAGATTGCCCCCAGCCAGGTCATCGTGACCAACGGTGGCAAGCACGCCGTCTACTCGGCGTTCCAGACGATCCTGAACCCGGGTGACGAAGTTATTCTCCCCTCACCCTTCTGGACGAGCTACCCCGAAGAGATCCAGCTCGCCGACGGCGTGCCGGTCCAGGTCTTCGCCGGCGCCGACCAGGGCTACAAGGTCACGGTCGAGCAGCTCGAGGCGGCCCGCACCGACAAGACGAAGGCGCTGCTGTTCTGCTCGCCCTCCAACCCCACCGGCGCCGTCTATTCTCCCGAGGAGACGAAGGCGATCGGCGAGTGGGCACTTGCCCACAACCTCTTCGTTGTGAGCGACGAGATCTACCAGAACCTCACCTATGACGGTGTGCGCGCCGTGTCGATCGTCGAGGCCGTTCCCGCCCTCGCCAACAACACGATCCTCGTCAACGGCGTCGCGAAGACCTTCGCGATGACCGGTTGGCGCATCGGCTGGCTCGCCGGCCCCGCAGACCTCATCAAGGGCGCCGCGAACCTGCAGTCGCACATGACGTCGAACATCAACAACGTTGCGCAGATCGCCGCTGCGGCCGCACTCGACGGTGACCAGGCTCCCATCGAAGAGATGCGTCTCGCGTTCGACCGCCGCCGCAAGCTGATCGTCGAAGAACTCAACAAGGTGCCGGGCTTCCACTGCCCCACCCCCGAGGGCGCGTTCTACGCATACGTCGACGTGACGGCTGCACTCGGCAAGGAGATCGCGGGCACGACGCCCACGAGCTCGCTCGAGCTCGCTGACCTGATCCTCGACAAGGCTGAGGTTGCCGCGGTTCCCGGCGAGGCATTCGGCCCGTCAGGCTACCTGCGCTTCAGCTACGCACTCGGCGACGACGCACTCGTCGAGGGCATCCGCCGCATTCAGGCGCTGCTCGGCGCGTAACTCGCGCTCACCGTCGGGGCCGGTCGAGATTCACTCTCGACCATTCACTCTCGACCGGCCCCGTCTGTTTTTTGGGGGTCGATCGGGAATCCGATCGACCCCCAGCTGCTTTCTGCGTACGGCTCCGATCCGGATCGCTGCCAATCGAAAAGACAGGCCGAACGGTCTGTCTACCCAGGTGTTGCGCACCCAATTAGACTGCTGGAATGGAGATCTCTCAGCGCGCGTCGCGCAGCATCGCGCGCCGTTCCCTGCTGCTCGTGTTGGGTGCCGCCGTCGTGGCTTGGCTGCTGTTCGTTGCGGGCGTCTATGTCGACATGCTCCCCCGGGGTGCCGCCGACGCTTACGCAACGGACGCCGAATCGAGGTCCCCCGAGTTTTCGCGTTACTTCATGTTTGCGGCCGTGGCAGTTCTCGGGCTCGGCTCACTGATCGCCCTCCGTCGCACTTCGGGGCTGCGCGCCCGCGGCGCACAGTCGGCTCTGGTGCGCCCCGTTCAGCTGTTCGCCGGAGGAACCTTGATTGTTGCGGCGTCGATCTCGGCGAGCATCTGCATGGTGCTGTTCTTTGACGGGTTTCTTGGGGGCAGCGGGGCTGCAAGCCCGTTGACCCAAACCGTTGACCTCTACGTTCCCATCGTGCTGCACACCGCCCTGGTGGTGACGCTCGTACTCGCCGGGTTCGTGTTTGTGCCGCGCGGCGGGCCAGTTCCCACGGCCACACCGGCCACAGTGGCGCCCTCGGCTCAGGAATTGGCACAGTCGCCGCACTCAGAGGCTCTGCAGCATTCGACGCCGGTGCAGCATTCGACGCCGCTGCCACATTCGCCGGAGTCGCTTCAGGCCCAGCGCAGCGCAGCGCGCGGTTTTGCTGTGCCCCTCGTGACGGCGTCAGCCGCACTCATTGCGGGACTCATCGTTGCTGACCTCACCGGCTCGGCGACCCAGGTGTGGCTGTGGACCCTCGTACTTGCCGTGATTGGTGGCGGCATCGTCGCCGGCACGATCAGCGCCGCGCGCGCCCTCGCGCAGCAGTCTCATTCCCAGCGGCCTCGCGGAGCCGCCGTGGGGGCCAAGAACCTCAACTTTGTGCTCTCGATCGTGCTGGTAGGCAGCGCGGCGATACTGGCGCTCGGCTATGGCAGTTCAGCAGTCAATGCTTTGACCTCGAGCCCGTGGCTCTCTGTTGGCGTGTTTGAGTCCGGCCCCGGCAACGGTGTGGATGGGGAGCCTCTGACGTGGACGGCCAGCGGCGGCGACCTTGAGCTGGGTACCTCGATCACGGTGACGATGCAGCCAGCGGACATCGAGCTCGACACTGTGGCTGTCGGCAGGGACGGCTGGGGCGATATCTCGGGCACGCTTCCTGCCGAGGACGAACCCGGCGACTATGTGATCGAGGCGCACGCGCTCACCGAGGACGGGCGCGAGCTCAAGGCGTCGGCGTCGTTTGGCCGAAACGCAGACGGCGTGTTCATGAGTGGAGAGTCTGCTGACGCCTACGTCACCGCCCCCGCGCTGGTATCACCGATCTCCGCGCACTGGGTGTTTTCTGACCTACTCCCCGCCGGCCTGCTGCTGCTCATTGCGGCGGCCGTCACGGGCCTTTCGATCACCGCGCGCGCTCGTGAGAGGCAAGCGGTCCCCAGCGTCAGCTGAGGTTCGTCAGCGTTTAGGACTGGTCAGACCGCGCCGGGAACCTGGTCGAGCACCTCGTCGATGCTCTGCTCGGGTCGAAACAGCAACCAGTCGAGGGTCGCCCCAGCGAGCGCCCCAAAGAACGCCGCCCCCGCGGTCTCGGTAATACGTGCCACCTCGGCCGCTGGGGCTCCCCCAGTGGCCCGTGCTGCACGCAGCACGTCGCGGTAGCGCACCGCGACCGAGCCCCGCGCGAGCTGCATCGAATCTGCCCAGGCCCGATCGGTGCGAAACACCTCGGCGGCCATGAGCTTGGCCACGTCCAGGTTTTCGCGCAGGGTCTCGAGTGTGGCCGCAGCCACGGCGCGGGGCGCGTCGGCTGCGGCCGATCCGGCAGCTGCCGAATCGATTGCCGCCGCGAGCCGCGCAAACCCCTCCCGAATCACCTCTTCAAAGATCGCGTCCTTCGACTTGAAGTTGTAATACAGGCTGCCCTTGGCAACGCCGGCGGCCTCCGCGATCTCGTCCATAGATGCGCCGCTGATCCCGTGCTGCGCGGCGACCCGCACCGCCGCCTCGGTGATCAGTTGCTTGGTGCTCACTCGTGCCATGGCTCTAGTTTGGCCTAGATCGCAAGTTCGGGGTGCAGCCGCTTGATCGTCCACACCTTCTGCTTACGCGCCGCAACCGCGCTCACGGCGAGCGAGCCGACCAGAATGCCCGCCATCACGAGCAGTGACCCCCAGAAGCGGGCGTCGATGCCACCACCGATGAGCTGGCGCAAACCGTCAACGACATACGATGCCGGCATGAACGGGTGCAGCGCTTGGAAGAACCCGGGCGTAGTTTCGACGGGGTATGTGCCGCCCGAGGATGACAGCATGAGCATCAAAAGCACGAGGCTCACGACTCGGCCCGCCGCGGTGCCCAGCAGTGCGATAAACATCTGCTGCAGGGCGAGGAACGCAAGTGTCACGAGCAGCATGAACGCCGCCATCCCGACCCAGTGCACCGGGCGCAGTCCGATCGCGAACACGAGCACGGCCATCATGATGACGACCTGGCCCACGCCGATGAGCGCGGCCGGCCAGAACCCGGCGAGCACCGAACGCAGCCCCGACACATTGCTGGCGAAGGGCCTCCGAGGCAGTGGGCGCAAGATGAGCCAGGTGATGAGCGCGCCCACGAACGAGGCAAGCGCGATGAAGAACGGCGCAAAACCGCCACCAAAGCCCTGCACTGCGTTCTCGGTCGTCTCGTCGAGTTGTACGGGAGCCGCGATCGTTTCGGCGATCGCCCCGGCTTGTGCGTCGCCCAGATCGGGAGCCTCTGCCGCGCCGCTCGTGAGCTCCGTGGCGAATGTCTTCGCGCCGGATCCCACCTCACTCGCTCCCTTCGCGAGCTCGCCCGACTTCTCGCTGGCCTGCTGTGCGCCGTCGTTCAGCTGAGTCGCTCCTGCGGCGAGATCACCTGCTCCTGCGGCGAGCCGATCGGCACCGGTCGAGGCTGCTGCTGCGCCCGTCGCGAGGGTCGAGTTGCCGGCCGCCAGGTCGGTCGCGCCGCCCCGAAGCAGAGTAAGCCCCTTCGCGAGTTCACCGCCGCCAGCGTGCGCGGTCTCTGCGGAGGTAGCGAGTGTGCCCGCTCCCTGGGAGACCTTGGCTGAGCCGTCGGCGAGTGCGGTGGCGCTCGCGGCGAGGGTACCTACGCCATTGGCGAGCTTCTGCGCCCCGGCAGCAGCCTTGCCCGCGCCAGTGTTCAGGGCTGAGGCCCCGTCAGCCACCGAGGTGGCGCCCGCAGTGAGCGTTGCGGCGCTGGTGGCGGCTGTCTGCGTTGAGGTGTCGAGGGTCGTGAGGCCGGCGGTAAGGTCAGCGGCCCCGCTCGCGACGGTGGTCGCACCATCGCGCACCTGCCCCGCGCCCTGTGAGAGGGCCGCGAGCGAGGAGCCCTGCGCCTGCAGTGCGGCGTCGAGCTCGGCGAGCGTCATGTCGGGCTGGGCGGCGGCCAGGTTCTGGATCTGCGCCGTCGCGTCGGCAATCTGGGTGGCTCCCGCGTTCAGCGTGCCAGCTCCCGTCTGCAGGTTCGCGGCGCCGGTAGCAGCATCGGTGACGCCAGCGCTGAGCTGGCTGAGGCCTGCCGACAGCTCGGTGGTGCCGGTCGACAGGGTCGACGTGCCAGCCGAGAGCGTGGCGGCGCCTGCACTGAGGTCGGCAAGCGAGGACGAGAGGGCCCCGATTCCGTCGGCGAGCGTGCCCGCCCCCGTTGCGAGCGCCTGGCTTCCGGTCGCGACGTCCGTGGCTCCGCCCGCCACCGATCCGGCGCCGGTTGAGAGCTTGCCCAGGCCGTCGCGCAGGTCACCCGATTTGGTCGCCGCGGTGTCGGCGCCTTGGGCGAGAGAGCCGGCACCCGTCGCGAGACGCGCGCTGCCGTCGCGCACGATCGCGAGGCCGCCCGCGAGTTCTGCTGTGCCGCCCGTGAGCGCAGGGGCTTGCGCGACGAGCCGCGCGGTGCCGTCGGCGAGCTCGCCGAGGCCCGCCGACAGCAGCGTGCCGCCGTCGGCCACCGCTTTCGTGCCGTCCTGCAGCTTGCCCGCCGCATCGGCCGCATCGCGGGTTCCGTCGCTCAGTTTCTGCACCCCGACGAGCAGCTCGTCGGCCGCCGTCTGCGTGGCCTGCTGCGCCACCGCGTCGCGCAGCTGCATCATGGCCTGTTTGCCGAGCGTCGACGCAAGAAACGAGTTGTTGTCGTTGTAGGTGACCTCGAGGGTACCCGCCTCGGGCTTGTCTTGCAGCCCGGCGAGGGTGCGCGAGAACCCAGCTGGAATCGTCACCCCGAAGTAGACGTCGCCGTCGCCGATGGCCTCTTTCGCCTCGGCCGCGGTCATCTCGCGCCAGTCGAGGTCACGCCCCGCGCGCAGCTCCTCGATCACGTCGTCACCCGCGGTGAGCGTGCCGCCGCCGGGCTTCTCGGCCGGTTCGTCGAGGTTCACGACGGCGACCGGCAGTTGGTTCATGTGGTCGGTGGGGGCCCAGAACGCCCACAGGTAGAGCGCACCGTAGATCAGTGGGATGACGAGCAGCACGACGAGCGCAATCTTGGGCATTGTGCCCTGTCTAAAGCGCGCAAGCTCGGTGCCGCGGGTGATAAATGACATGAATTCAGCTTCGTTTCGTGAGGTGATTTACAGGTTGATGACCGAGGGTGCGCCGAAGAGCGCCACGTCGCGAGGGTCACTTGTGGCGATGACCACCGGCGTATGGGTTGCGATCTCGCGCACCCGATCCGCCACACGCTCGCGATGCTCGGGGTCGCGCAGAGCATCGAGATCGTCGATCACGAGCAGCTCGGGCCGGGCGATGAGAGCGAGGGCGATGCGCACGAGCAGATCGTCAGCGGGGCTCAGCTCGCGGCACAGCAGGGCGGTGTCGGGCTGCGAGATGCGGTTCGCGTTGCGCACCACGCCAAAGGCCGGGGCGAGGAGCTCGCTCGCGACCGCCTCGGTCACTCGGGGTGTGCGGCGCCACCACGCCAGCTCCCACGACAGCCGCTCTCGCAGCGTCGCGGCGAGCGTCACGGCGGGCTCGAGGTCGTCGATGCCCGCAAATCCCGCGATGCCGGTCGTGCTCCGGATCGCGCCAGTGCCTGCCTCTCCGAGCGTCTCTAGGCCTCCGCGTGAGGCACGCATGCGGCCAGCGATCGTGAGGAGCAGGCTCGTGCGACCCGACCCGCTGGCACCGAGCACCACCGTCACGGGGCTACTGCTCTCTGCGGAGATGGGGCCAAACACTCGGCCGCGCGGGCCGTCAACCTCGAGCGCATGAATGCGCAGGAACGGCTCCTGCCGCTCGGCTGCGAGATTTGGCGCGAGTTGCGGCTGCGAGTCGGTGGGGGTGGACGTGTGCACGGTGCTCCTGGCCTCGATGTTTTGTACTGACTAGTCAGTTTAAGAACACTTCCTGAATACTCCATCCATGCCCCCGGCCCCGAGGAATACTCCACGCGCTCCTGTGTTACATTTATATGCATACGCATCTAATTGAATGCAGCGGCCTCACCGGCCTTCACCACTCCAACCCACGATCAGGGAGCACACCATGGAATTCGGCGTATTTTCCGTCAGCGACGTCACCCGCGACCCGGTCGCGAACTACACTCCCAGCGAGGCTGAGCGCATCAAGGCGCTCACCAAGATCGCCGTCCATGCAGAAGAGGTCGGCTTCGACGTCTTCGCGGTCGGCGAGCACCACAACCCGCCGTTCTTCTCGTCGAGCCCCACGACGTTCCTCGCGCACGTCGCCGCGCTCACCAAGACGCTCAAGATGACCACCAGCACCACGCTGATCACCACGAACGACCCCGTGCGCATCGCCGAGGAATACGCGATGCTGCAGCACCTGTCTGACGGCCGCATGGACCTCATGCTCGGCCGTGGCAACACTGCGCCGGTCTACCCGTGGTTCGGCAAGGACATTCGCTCGTCGCTGCCCCTCGCGCTCGAGAACTACAACCTGTTGCATCGCCTGTGGAACGAAGACGTCGTCGACTACGAGGGCAAGTTCCGCACCCCACTGCAGGGCTTCACCTCGACCCCGCGCCCCCTTGACGATGTCGCCCCGTTCGTGTGGCATGGCTCGATCCGCACCCCCGAGATCGCCGAGCAGGCGGCCTACTACGGCGATGGCTTTTTCTCGAACCACATCTTCGCCCCCAGCGAGCACTCGCTGCGCCTCATCAACTTCTACCGCGAGCGCTTCGAACACTACGGCCACGGCACCAAGGCACAGGCCATCGTGGGACTCGGCGGCCAGGCCTTCATGGCCAAGAACTCGCAGGACGCAGTGAACCAGTTCAGGCCCTACTTCAACGAGGCGCCCGTCTACGGTCACGGCCCTCGCCTCGAGGACATGATGCGCCAGACCCCCCTCACCGTGGGCAGCCCGCAGGAGGTCGTCGACCGCACGCTCGGCTTCCGCGACATCTTCGGCGACTACCAGCGCCAGATGTTCATCATCGACCACGCTGGTCTGCCGCTCAAGATGGTGCTCGAGCAGCTCGACCTGTTCGGAGAATACGTGCTGCCCGAGCTACGCAAGGGCTTCGCAAAGGATCGCCCGGCAGACGTACCCGAGACGCCCAACCACGCGAGCCGCGTGCAGGCAAAATACGGTGACGAAGAGCCGCGCCAGCCGCGCCCTAACGCGAACCGTGGCGATAACGTTACAGGTGGGTCTCCGTACCAGGACTCCCCCATGAAGAAGGGTTCGTCGTTCGGCCTCTAGGCCGCCGAACCCGCCACAGCTGCCAGGGCTGCTCAGACAACAGGGCCGCTCCACCAGCCCCCTCACACACTGAAGGACGCATCATGCCCACCACCTCTCGCACCAATGTGCGTCTCGCAAACTCCGCTTGGGAGTCGCTCATGACCGCTCACGCGGCACTCATGGGCAAGTTCGCGGCAGAGGACATGTGGTGTGACGTGAACATGCGCGAGTACGACGTGCTTTACACGGTGTCGAAGCATGACGGCCCCATGCGCATCGGCGACATTCAGAGCGGCGTGCTGCTCAGCCAGCCCGCGCTCTCGCGCATGGTCGACCGGCTGGTCATCCGCGGCCTCCTCGAGCGGTCACCAGACCCCGAGGACGGCCGCGCGGTGCGCATCAACCTCAGCGAGGCGGGCGCGCGCATCCAGCGCGAGGTGGGCCGCGCCCACGCTCGCAGCGTCGCTCGCGACGTCGGCGGCGCCCTCACCGAGGACGAGCTGCAGACGCTCCGCAGCATCGGCCAGAAACTCAGCGCGGCCGCGGCCAGCTGAGCCCCACTGACCACCCAAATCTTAAGGAATCACACGAAATGAACGCTCCATTCGACGGCCTGCCCGGGGATTCGGGCGAGGTACTGTTCGCTCCGGATCACGGCGCCACAGCACCCACATCCAAGACGATCGCGATCGTTACGGCGGGAACGAGTGACCCCTCAACGACCACAATGCTCGCAAACCGAGTAGCAGACGCCGCCGCCAAAATCGGCGCACAGCAGGGCATCGAGGTCACCATTCGCATGGTGAACCTGCGACTCGTGGCCGCCGACATCATGACCGCGCTGGTGAGCCAGCAGGTATCGCCCGCACTGGAAGCGGTGAGTGACATCATGCGCGACGCCGACGCGATCATCGCGGCGACGCCCGTGTACAAGGCGGGCCCGAGCGGACTGTTTACCGCCTTCTTCCAGGTGCTCGACAACGACCTGCTGATCGGCACCCCCGTGGTACTGGCCGCGACCGCGGGCAGCCCGCGTCACGCGCTCGTGGTCGACGACCAGCTGCGCGGCCTCTTCTCCTACCTGCGCACGATCACCGTGCCCACATCGATCTTCGCGGAGCCCGCCGACTGGACGAGCAACGATCTCGGCAAGCGCGCCGACCGCGCCGCGACCGAGCTCATCGCGCTCGTCACGGGCGGATTTCGCGAGTCGGTGCGCGGCGACGCCTGGGGCGCCTACCAGCACTCCTACGGCAGCGCGGGAGGCACCGAGCTCGGCATCTCGCTCGACTCCGACCTGATGCGGCTCGCGACGGGCGGTTAAGCACCCTCGGCAGCGGCAGACCCCTGCAACTAGATCCGGCACTTTCACGTATTCCGGAAGAAAGCACGCACTTTCTTCCGGAATTACTGAACATGCCGGTTGTCGTTTCTCTGGCGCACTGAGGCCCGTTTGCGCCCGCTGCGCAGAGCCGGATCAGGCGTCGTGCTCGGCGGCCCAACGCGCGGCGCGCGCCGAGAGGAGATCAGCCAGGCGCTTCAGCTCGCCGGGCTCAATCTCGCCAGCACCGGCTTCCTCGCCGCCACCAACCGACGCCCGCCCCAGCGCGAGCCCCATCAGGAAGGTGCTGAGCGGGGCCGCGGGGCGCGCGACCCCGTGCGCCACGTGCTTGGCCACATCGAGCACCACAGGAATCGAGACGTTACCCGGTTCCAGCCCGAGTTCCTCGGCCGCAACGATCAGCCACTCATCGAGCGCCTCGGGTGGAAGATGCACGGCCATGATGGGTCCCCTCGATCGATCCGGTTCAGCTTGATGCCGGTGAGCCGTCAGCTCCCGGCTCCTGCCCCGCACGCTGGCGCGCTTTCGCCAGCGATTCGGGGGTATCAATGTCTGCGGCGAGCGCCGTCGGCACGTGCAGTTCACGCAGCCGCAAGCCCTGCAGCGCACGCCGCACGGGGGCATCGACAACCTCGTCGCCGATGTTGTCGCAGGCATCTGCAAGCGCGGCTGAACGGTAGCTCGCGGCCAGCCACTGGGGGCGACCTGTGCCGTCGATCAGCAGCGTGCCGTCGGCCTCAGCCGCGCTGCGTGGCTCCGCCAGAACATGGTCTTTGCCGAGCACCGTGCACACCCGCTCGGGGTACTCGAGGTCGCAGGCCAGCACCCACACCCACGGCGCGGTGACGGCGGTGATCCCCGCAGCGATACCGGCGAGCGGGCCTGCGAACTCCGGGCGTTCCCGCAGCACGACGTCGGCCCCGCTGCCCGCCGAGTCAGGCCCGACCACGATGATCTGCGCGGCGCCGGCGATCCGGCTCGCACGAACGACCCGATCGACGAGGCGTTCGCCCGCGAGCTCGAGCGTGGCCTTGTCGATGCCACCGAGGCGCGACCCTCGGCCGCCGGCCAGCACGATCGCATCGAACGAGGACTCACTCCCGTGGTCATGCTCGTACATGCGGCCTCCGTTCGCAGGCGTAGCTTACGTCCACTATGCCTGACGCGCCTGCGCGCAGACTGCATTGAGCCCCGCGCGCCAGCCAATTTCCGCGCTCAGGGCGCCGTTCGAATCACGCTGATCCGGTCACCCGCCGCGACATCGCCGGTCTCGGGGCCCACGAGGGCATAGCCCTCGGCGGCCCCGAAGCCTCCGACCGAGTGGGACACGCGACTGGAATGCACCGCGGGGACGCACCAGATCACGCCCGGCTCATGAGGCCCGTCAAGCTCCGGATCAGCACCGGCCTCAGCACCTCCCGGTCCGTCTGCGAACCGCACGGGGAGCACCTGCAGCCGCCCCGCGGCCCCGCGCCAGTCGACCGCGGCGGTGGCCAGGAGCCTGGGCCGCGCAGTTGTCGCGTAGCCCTGCATCGCGCGCAGGGCGGGGCGCACGAAGAGCTCGAAGCTCACCGCGGCACTGACGGGGTTGCCCGGCAGCGCGAAGATCCAGCCGCCCGCGCCTAGGCGCCCCGCGCACTGCGGCTGCCCGGGCCGCACGGCCATGCGCACCGCCCGCACGTCGGGCTCCTCTTCGAGCACGATGCGCATCACGTCTCGGGTGCCCGGGCCGACCCCGCCCGTGGTGACGATGAGGTCGTGGGTGCCGCCGAGGTCGGCGAGGCGTTCGCGCACTGAGGACTCGTCGTCGGGGCACCGCTCCACGCTCACCCGCGTAATGCCGGCCTCGGCGAGCAGCCCCCGCATCAGCAGCGAATTCGATTCGGGGATCTGCCCGCGCGAGAGCGGAGCCCCTATCGGCCGCAACTCCGCGCCCGTGACGAGCACGGCGACCCGCGGCGATTCCCGCACGAGCACATCGGCGATGCCCGCGGCGGCGAGCGCCGACGCGCGCGCGGCGGTGAGCGGGTCGCCTGCCCGGGCCACGAGGTCACCGGCAGCGAGGTCCTCACCACGGGCGCGCACGTCTTTGCCGACGGTCACTTCCGCGGTAACTCGCACTCCATGGTCAGCCCAGGCGAGCGCGCCGCGATCCGGAGCATGCATCGCCCCAGCACGCATCGACCCGGCATCGCGGTCCCCTACTGTCGCCTCGACCCGCACGACCGCGTCGGCGTCGCTCGGCAGGGGCGCACCGGTCATGATGCGCACGCACTCGCCGGGCGCGAGCGGCGGGTCCCACGGCGAACCGGCCGCGACCTCGCCCAGCACCGTGAGCCGCGCGGGATACTCGGCGCTCGCCCCGGCCGTATCGGTGGCGCGCACCGCGTACCCGTCCATGGCCGAGTTGGCCCACAGTGGCAAGGGGTGTGCGGCGCGCGCGTCCTCCGCAAGCACCGTACCGATGGCCTGCTCGAGCGCAATCCGTCGAGGCTGGAGCGGGGTCACGCTCGCCAGCACCCACGCGAGGTGGGCTTCAGGGGTTATTGCCACTTCGTCCGCCTTTCGATCTACTCTTGAAGTATGCCCCGGGCCGGGTGACGAATCACTACGTTTGGCACCGGAGCACACGGAATGTGCGCTCTGCGGGAGGTGCAAACCGTAGGCGTTGGTGCCAACCGTAGGTTTCAGTCACGAGGGTCACCCGGCGTGCGGCCCACTAGGTCGGCGCGTGCGCTAGTTCAGGCCGAGTGAATGCGTCCCCGTGGGCCGACGGGGCCGGACTAGCCAAGCGGCGGCATCACCGGGATCTCAGTCACCTCGGGGATGTCTGGCAGGTCGAGGGGCTCGATTTCTGGAACCTCGACCTGCGGCCGCTCCTGCAGCTTGCGCAGCTGGCACGCGAGCCGAGCTGCCTTGGTGCCCGAGCAGCTCTCGCCATCGTTGCCCCTACCGCCGTTGTCTGCGTCATCGCCGACTCGGGGTGCCTTGACCGCGTACTGTCCGATCGCGTCGTGCTGGTTCGGTGTCATCGGCACCGCGGCAACGCCGCCGATGAGCGTGATCAGCAGGCCCGCGGCCACCACCGCTCCCAGCGCCGGTGACCACAGGGCGGGTGCCTTCACATCGACCGTGACCGCGGCGTCGAGCTCGCGGCGAGCCCGCTGCTCGGCAACCCAGGTCACAAACCAGCCGATGAGCGGCGAGAGCACCATGCCCGAGGTGGCGAGCAGCACCACCGCGCTCACGTCGTCCCGGCTCTGCGCGAATCCGGCGACCGCGTAGGTCACGAAGAACAGGATCCACAGCCCCGCCGCCCCCAAGCACCGCACCACCACGAGCGCTGCGAGGCCCCGCCGGTGAGCGGCCAGCCGCACCACCGCATCACGGTCGGTGGGCTTACCCTCAAATTTGCGCGCCCGCGACACGTACCCCAGTTGCCAGGCCAGCGAACACGCGAACGAGAGCAGCACGAGCAGGCAGAGCAGCACGACGACCCAGCGCACCGCCACGGCGTCGCGCCAGGTCAGTGCCAGTACGAAGGCGAACACCCCGGCGACGACGAGCAGGATCGATACCGCACGCTCGCCCCACCGCCTCGCGACGTCAACGGGGCGCGATCCGGCGATGCTGCGCCGAAAGCCGCGCGGCACATTGTTGCTCACCGCCCAGAATCTCAGCCACTGCACGCCCCCAAAGACGCCCGCGACCGCCCACCAGAGCGCGACCCCGCCGGGGTCTGCGGTGCCGCCCGCGAACCCAAAGATCAGCCCGAGCGCCGCGACGGCGGTGAGGTAGATTGGCGCGTCGATGCGCACCATCGACCGGAACCACAGCTGCTGAAACAGCGCGGTGCGGGCCTCGCGGTGCTGCGGTTCGGCGGCGAGCAGCTTGCCCATCTCGACGGCGTGCA
The DNA here is from genome assembly GCF_000350525.1 of Leucobacter salsicius M1-8. Classification (GTDB taxonomy): domain Bacteria; phylum Actinomycetota; class Actinomycetes; order Actinomycetales; family Microbacteriaceae; genus Leucobacter; species Leucobacter salsicius. Next base: position 34,173 of record NZ_AOCN01000010.1, read on the forward strand.
CCGCGTCCTGGTGGATCGTGTCACCGCCGCTCGTGGGCGTGTTCGCCGTGACCAGGTCGGCATGAAGCGCGAGCAGGCCCGCATCCTGCGGCGCCTCAGCCAGGCCCCGCTTCGCGATGTCGAGGGCCTCGCGCACCCGGCCCAGAGACCACAGCGCCCGGGTGGCTTCCTCGAACACGGCCGGGTTGCCAGCGGCGAACGCGAGGGCCTGGTCGATGTGTCGCCGCGCGGCCCGCTTGAGCTTGCGCTTGTCGCGCCGCTCGGGGACCGCCGCGATCAGTACGCGTGCGCGCTGCAGCTGGTGGAACGGGTCGCTGGGGTCATTCGCGAGGCAGATGTCGATCTCGCGCTCTGCCTGCGGGTACAGCCCCTGCCGCATCAGGGTTATCGATAGGAGCCGCCTGCTGCCGTGCAGATCGGGGTGCGCGCCCAGCAATCGTTCGAGGGTGACCCGGGCTTCGTCGAGCCGCCACAGGTTGATGAGCAGCCAGGCCCGCGTATGCAGCAGGTGCGGGTGATTCGGGTCATACGTGAGCCCCGGGTTCAGCGCCTCGAGCGCGTCACCAAACCGTCCCTGTGCCGCGAGCAGTTCGGCGTGCTTGACGCTCATCTCGACGAGCTGCTCGGGGCTGGGGGCGCCCGCTGCTGGCGATCCGGATCGTGCTGCCCCGGCAACGCTCCTGCCCGCGCCGCCGTTCATCCCTGGGCCGTTTGTGCCGCCGTGCTGCGGGGTCACTTGATGAATTTCTCCCGGGTCAGGTACTGCTCGAGCTCGTCGTAGCGGCCGTCAGCATTACCGAAGGTGACGACGTTGACAGCGTTCTGCATCCAGCCGCCCGTGCTGGGCTGCACCTCCGTGAACGCGGCATCGAAGTCAGCCATCGTCACGGGGCGCACCTGGCCCGAGGCAATGGAATCGGTCATCGCTTTCTCGGCGGCGGTCGTCGCGAGGTGTTCGAGGTCGGCGCCCGAGAACCGGTCGCTGCGGGCGGCGAGCTGGGCAAGGTCGATGCCCGCGACCGGGCGACCGGCGAGCGCCCCGCGCAGGATCTCGATCCGGGCCTCGGCGTCGGGCGGGGTGACGAGCACGACACGGTCGAAGCGGCCGGGGCGCATCAGCGCATCATCGACGTCCCACGGGTGGTTCGTCGCCGCGAGCACAAACAGGCCGTCGTTTTTGCTGCCGACACCGTCGAGCTCAAGCAGCAGCTGGTTCACAACACCGCGCATCCAAGTCGCGCTCGATCCGTACATCGACCGCTTGCCACCAATGGAGTCGAGCTCGTCGAGAAAGAGCACGCAGGGCGCGTGCTTGCGGGCGCGCTCGAAGAGCCGCTGCACGTTCTTCTCGCTCTCGCCGATGAACGAGTTGAGCACGTCGGCGACCGTGACCGTCAGAAACTTCGCGCCGAGCTCGCCCGCGATCGCCTTGGCAATGAAGGTCTTGCCCGTGCCGGGCGGGCCGTACAGCAGGAGGCCGCCGCGCAGGCTCTTCTGGAACGCCTTGGCGATCTCGGGGTTGCGCATGGGGTCGAGGAACGCGACGTTGAGCCGGTCCTTCACATGCTGCAGCCCGCCCACATCGGCGAGCGTCACCTCGGGGGTCTCGGGCGCCTCGTCGAGCTCAGCTGCTGCCTGGTCGCCGTCGACCGGCATGGGGTGCGGTGCGGCGGTGGCTTCGGTGGCACCCACAAACGGAGGGTCGATCGTCACGTCGACCTCCTGCTCGAGGCGCGCCCAGTCGATGCCGTGTGACTGATCCTGGTCAGCGGGCCCTGTGGCCGCGGCGCTCTCCGGCGCTTCGTGTGCTGCAGGCGGCTGCTGGGCTGCCGGGACTGCCGGGGTAGCGGCTGCGGATCCGCCCAGCGCCTCGCGCATCAGCTGCTGCGCCCGCTCGTGTGCGGCATCGCGCATGAGCACCTGGGACAGCTCGGCCACGGCGCGCGCCCGGTCACCGTTCGCGATGAGCAGCTCCGCGAGGTGTAGGCGCAACGGTAGCGCCTCAGGATCGGCGGCAACGGCCGCGGTGATCGCCGAGATGAGGTCGTTCATGGCGCTCCTGAGATTGTTTCGTTCTGGCAATGCGCACAGCCGCAAGCGCTGCACGAGACCGAACTAGTCTCTCATGCACCCAATCAAGGCAGCATCAGGACTGCCGCGCAAACTAGCCCCTCACCTGGCTGCGGACTACTGCTGCTCGTCGAGGGGTGGCACAGCGGTTGTCTGAGCGGCGAGGGTTCGTGCTGCGCGCACCTTCTTGCGACCCGAGACAAGCCACACGATGGGCCCGATGAGCGGCACGAAAAGCACAATGAGCAACCAGACGCCCAGCTGCCCAAGTGAGAGGTCTTTCGACGCACGAGACAGCGAGACAACTGCCACAATCATGGCCACCCAGTAGATAACGCTCACACCGACGGTAACGATGTCGTAGGTGGCAGGCACCAGCGGGTTTGGGTTCATAGCGCAAGAGTACCGCCACGACAAAGCTGGTACAGGCCGCTACGCGGGCCCGGGCAGCGCGGCCGCCTCGCAACGCCGAGTGTTTCGTCAGCGTATGAGGATTTGCAAACATCAGGGCAACGCGCCGCCTGGTGAACTTGAACCATGCGTATGAAGCTCTCGTTGTTCGCCTATCTCGTGCTTCTCGTATGGGTTGTGCTGTGGAAGCTGGAACCGCCGTTCGTGGGGCAGCCGGGGGTGAGCAACGTTAAGCTCGTGCCCTTCATCTCGACCGATGCGTTTGGGAGGAGCGCACCCGTCGAAGTCTTCATTAACCTGCTGCTGTTTCTGCCACTCGGCGTCTTCCTCGGCGTGCTCGCGCGCCACCTCAGCGTGCTCTCCCGTGTTGCGGTGTCTGCGTCCACGAGCCTGGTGCTCGAATGCACCCAGTTCGTGATCGGCATTGGGGCGTTTGACGTGACCGACCTCATTACGAATACGGCGGGGGCAGCGCTGGGACTCCTCTTCGTTCAGCTGATGCTGCGCTACGCGGCGTCTGCTCAGCGAGCGCGCCGCAACCTGACGACCTGGTGCATGATCGGGGTGGGCTGCGCCTGGCTGGCCGCCGCAGCATTCATCTGGTTGCCGCTGCACTTCGTACAGCCCGACGTCGGCCCGCTGGCCGCCCGGTTCCGGTAGCTCCACCGCTAGGGCACGGAGGGTTTCGCGGTCTCCGGGAGTCGCACGGTGACCCGCAGCCCGCCCTCTTCCGGCGACAAAAGTTCGAGGGTGCCGCCGTGCGCTCGCACCACGCTGTGCACAATCGCGAGCCCGAGACCAGCTCCCGCCTGGTCTGAATAGACCCGGTCTGTGCCTCGCGTGAACGGTTCAAGAAGGGTCGAGAGCGCCGCCCCGATCCGGTCGCCCGAGTTCTCAATCACCAGGACGGCTTCGCCCGGATGTTGGGCGGTGCGAAGGTGCACCGTGCCGTGAGCGGAAAGATTGTGAACGATCGCGTTGTGCAGCAGGTTTGTCGTGACCTGCTGCAACAAGGCCGGTGATCCTGCGGCGAAGGCCTGCTCTCCCGTAACTTCAATCACGACCCCGCGCTTTTCAGCGAGCGGCAGCAGCGTCTCAAAGGAACTCTCGGCGAGCAGCGACAGGTCGACGTCTGACCGCGCAAACACTCTGTTGTCTGCGCGACTCAGGGTCAGCAACGCCTCAGTGAGTTCGATGGCGCGGCTGTTGACGGATTGCAGCCGCGCGATGAGTGCCCGCTCATCGCGGTCGGGATCCTTCTCCGCCACTTCAAGCAGGGTCTGGGTGACGGCAAGCGGCGTGCGGAGTTCATGCGAGGCGTTCGCAGCGAACCGCTGCTGCTCAGCGACCTGCGATTCAATGCGGGTGAGCATGGCATCGAACCCGTCGGCGAGGTCTCGAAACTCGTCTTGCCTCCCCTCCAACTGGATCCGGTGCGACAGATCTCCCTGGGCAGCTCGGCCGGTGGCGGTCGTGATGCGCCTCAGCGGGGCGAGCATACGGCCGGCCAACACCCAACCACCCAACAGGCCAAATCCAAGCAAGAAGACGAGCGCCCACGCTGCCGCGGGCACAAATGCGCGAATGAGATCGTTGCGTCCAGGGAAGAACGCATTGGGGCGGTATGTCGCATGGGGCGGCACATACCGCAGCAGAAACACCCACACGACGGCAAGCAACAAGCCACCCGCGAGCATGAGAAATCCCGCGTAGCTGAGGGTCAGCTTGAGCCGTACGCTCAGTCCTCGTTCCCTAGGCACTGGGCCGGTCTTCCTGACCGGTCAGTTGAGCGCCGGCCTCGGCGTCAATGCGGTAGCCGACTCCCGGTACTGTCGCGATCAACCACGGCTCCCCCAAACGCTTGCGCAGGGCCGAGACCGTGATGCGCACCGCGTTGGTGAACGGGTCGGCGTTCTCATCCCACGCCCGTTCAAGCAGCTCTTCCGCGCTGATGACCCCGCCTTCGGCGGCGACGAGCACTTCGAGCACGGCAAACTGTTTGCGGGTGAGCGCCACATACTTGTTGTCGCGATAGACCTCGCGTCTGAACGGGTCGACCTTTAGCCCGCCCATCTCGCGCACGGGCGGTCGGCTGTGCACCCGCCGACGGTCAAGCGCCCGCAGCCTGAGCACCAGTTCTCGAAGTTCGAACGGCTTCGTGAGATAGTCGTCGGCACCAAGTTCGAACCCCGAGGCTTTGTCGTCAATGCGGTCGGCCGCTGTGAGCATCAGAATCGGCATCCCTGATCCCGAGGCAACAACCCGTTTCGCTATCTCGTCGCCGGAGGGGCCCGGGATATCACGGTCAAGAATCGCGATGTCGTAGCTGTTAATGCTGAGCAGCTCGAGCGCAGTATCGCCGTCTCCTGCGATGTCGGCCGCGATCGCTTCGAGGCGTAGGCCATCACGGATTCCCTCCGCCAGCAACGGCTCGTCTTCAACGATCAACACTCGCATGCCACTAATTGTAGGAAGTCGCACATATTGCCAGCGTATGAAAATACGCATACGGGCTCGCAACAGCCAGCGGTGTGGACTTACTCACATGCCTCTTCCGATGCCTCGAACCACCGCGCACCCGACACCGTCTCGCGCGGTGCTGCGCCTCACCATCGCGTTGACGATCGCCCTCATCCTGGGTGTTGTTGCCCTGGCCGTCTTCAGCCAACGGCTGCTCGCCGGGCCCACCGCCGGATCAGGTCAAGGCTGGCCTTTGGCCGGTATCGACCCCGCCGGGGCTCCTGCCACCGGCTCAGGCGCTGTCTCGGAAGCACTCAGCGAGGCCGACGGGCTGCTGCCTGAGACCGCCACCGTGTTCGATGAGCACTACCCCGCCGTGGGCCACCTCAACACCTCGCTCCTTGAGGCTCTGCAGTCGGCAGCACACTCAGCAGCGACCGAGGGCATCGAATTTAACGTAAATAGTGGCTGGCGCACCCCTGCCCTGCAACGGCACATGCAAGAGGAAGCGGTGGCGCAGTACGGCTCGGTCGAGGAGGCCGCCCGTTGGGTGGCGTCACCTGAGACGTCGGCGCACGTTTCGGGTGATGCCGTCGACATCGGCCCCTTCGACGGGAGCTACTGGCTACAGAACTACGGGGCTCAGTACGGGCTCTGCCAGGTGTATGCCAACGAGTCTTGGCACTTTGAGTTTCGTGCTGAGGCCCCCTCGGATGGGTGCCCTCTGATGTATGAGAACCCGACCATGGACCCCGCGATGCAGGGATGAGGGTTCGAAGTCACAGCGTGGCGAAGCGGTGTTGCTACCCGGGCAGGGTGGCCGCAACCGCGCGCACGAACCTCGTTGCCGGGTTCGCGAGGACCTCGCCGACTTGGCCCTGTTGCACGACCACACCGCGCTCGATGACGACAAGCCGGTGCGCGAGCGCTGCGGCATCAACAGCCGAGTGGGAGACCACGATCGCGGTGGTCCTGGTGCGGGCGAGCTCGACCCGAACAAGCTCCCGCATGTCTGCCGCGGCCTCCACGTCAAGCGAGGCAAATGGCTCATCGATCAGCAGGAGCCGCGGGTCTGCGGCGAGCGCGCGGGCCAGCGCAATCCGCTGCCGCTGCCCGCCCGAAAGCGCGGCGGGGCGCTGGTCGCTGACCTCTCCCAGTCCGAGCTGATCGAGCCACCCATCGGCGACGACCGCAGAATCGGGTTTGCTGAGCCCCCCTGCGCGCGCACCGAACGCAATGTTGCCGTGCGCGGTGAGGTGTGGAAACAACCGCGGGTCTTGCCCGAGCATGCCGATCGAGCGTCGGTGCGGAGGCAGGTGCACGCCCTGGGCAGCGTCCGCGAGCACGAGGGCGTCTGGGGTGCCTGAATCGCCGAGCACGATGCTGCCCGCCGCGATGCGCTCGGTGCCGGCGATGGCGTGCAGCACGCTCGACTTCCCAGCACCGCTGGGCCCCATGACGGCGAGCGTCTCGCCCGCCGCCACCTCGAGCAATACATCGAGGTCGAACCCGGTGCGCGGTACCCTGATCTGGCAGGCGAGCCCCGCGGCCAGCCGCCCGCTCATTTGAGCGCCCCCGGCTTCCACGCCCGAATGCTCACCAGCACGAGCACAGCGGTCGCGAGCAGCAACAGCGAAAGCGCGACGGCGGGTTCGCGCCCCGATCCGGCGCCGTTAAAGGCCGTATAGATCGCGAGCGGCATGGTCTGGGTGACGCCGGGAGCGTTACCCGCAAACAGCGCCGTCGCCCCAAATTCCCCGATCGCGCGCGCAAAACACAGGATCACGCCCGCGATCAGCCCGGGCGCCGCGAGCGGCAGGGTCACGCGCGTGAGCACCATCCAGCGGCCCGCGCCGAGGGTCGCGGCCGTGCGCTCGTAGGCCGCGCCCGTCGCGCGCAGCGAGCCCTCGACCGAGAGCACCAGGAACGGCAGGGCAACGAACGCCTGCGCGAGCACGACGGCAGCGGTCGAGAACGGCAGCGTGACCCCCCACAGCTGGTCGATCAGCTGACCGATGGGGCTCGTACGCCCAAACAGGAACAGCAGCGCGACGCCGCCCACCATGGGCGGCAGCACGAGTGGTACCGCCACGAGCGCGCGCAGGAGCTGCGACAGACGGGGTCCGGATCGCGCCATCACGAGCGCGAGCGGCACCCCGAGCGCGACGCACAGCGCGGTGGCCGCGAGCCCCGTGCCGAGCGACAGCGCGAGCGCCTGCTTGGCCGTTTGGCTCGTGATGTCTTGCCACAGCGTGCCCCACGAGGCGCGGCTCACGAGCGCGATGAGCGGCAGTACCAGCAGCGCGACACCGAGTACGGCGGGCGCAAGTGCGAGCGCCGGCGCTTTCGCGCCGGTGTCGGCCCGGCCCGTCGCTCGACTCCCGGCTGCGCGCATCGTTCTCGTCACGCCTCTCAACCTATACGAACGGAGTGCCCGGGATTCCTTCGTCAACGCTCGAGCCTTGCCCCATATGAACTTCGTTTGGCCACTCCACACCAAAATAACGAGGGGATACGGTAATCGCGCGATTATCGTATCCCCTCGTAATTTGGATATGGCGGTTAAGGCGCCACTAGTCGGTGGTTCCGAATCCGTGGGCGGCGAGGACGGCCTGGCCTTCGGCGCCCAGCACGAAGTCGACGAACGCCTGGGCCGCCGCAGCCTGTTCGGGACCCGTGCGAGCTGTCGATTCAAGCGCCACGATCGGGTATCGGTTCACCACCGCGTCGGCTCCCTCGGGGGTGATGCTCTCAACTGCGTCGTCGCCCACAACGTCGGTGCGGTAGACGAGGCCGGCGTCGGCTTCGCCCGCCGCCACCTTCTGCAGCACCGCCGTGACGTTCTGTTCGAGGCTGGCGGGCGTCACTGCGATCCCCGCGTTGGCGAGCAGCTGTGCAGAGGCCGCGCCGCACGGCACTTCGGGGGCGCACAGCACGGTCACCGCGCTCGCGAGATCCGCCAGGCCCGTGACTTTCGCGGGGTTGCCCGCGGGCACCGCGATTACGAGCGTGTTCGTCGCAAATACCTCGGCGCCGGCTGCGAGTCCCTCATCCACGACCAGCTGCATGTTGCGTTCGTCAGCCGAGGCGAACACGTCAACGGGGGCGCCCTCAATGATCTGGGTGGCGAGCGTCGACGACCCGTCGTAGCCGATCGGGGCAACGTCGACCTCGGGGTGCGCGGTCTCGAACGCCGACGCGATCTCGTCGAACGACCGCTGCAGCGAGGCTGCCGCGGAGACCGTGATCGTCACGGGCTCGGTCTGTCCGTCGACGGGGGCAGAATCGGCGGTGGGCGATCCGGAGCATCCCATGAGGCCCAGGGCCGCAGCGGCCAAGATTGCTAGTGATCCGCGTGCGCGCAAGAGCAGGTCCAATCGTCAGTGAGGTGGCAACATATCGCCCTGCATCGGGCCGCCCCTAGACTATCGAGCCGCGTCGTCGTCCTCATCTTCGCCGACTCCCTCTGGCCGATACTTCGGCAGACGTGAGGCCGGGATCGCTGCGATCGCGCTGAGCCCGGCGAGCATCAAGAAACCGAGTTTCAGTGTGCGCAAGCGCTGCTCCTCGTTCACCTCCACCGCTGCGGCCACCTGATCCGGTGTGGCCGTGGTGTCGGCGAGCACCTCGCGCAGATCATCGTTGCTCACGAAGTTGACGTTGTCGAGATCGACCTGCGCGACGAGTTCCTTTGGCAGCTCGGGGTGCTCCTCGACCGCGTTCATCACGCCGAAGCCCAGCGTCGTCACCAGCACTGCGCCCATGACCGCGGTGCCCACTGCCGACGCGAGATTCTGGGTGGTGCCGCGAATCGAGCCGACGTCACCCGCGAGCGACTTGGGCGCCGCGGTCACCAGTACGTTGAACACGAGGGTCACCAGCGCGCCCTGCCCCACACCAAATGCAATGAGCCCAATGATCGTCGGCAGCGACTCCCAGTTGTTCGTCACGACGATCGCGAGCCATACGAGGGCCGCGGTCGTCACGGTAAACGCGAATAGTGCGATCACGCGCGGTGAGAACTTCGCGTAGAACTTCACTATCAGCGTCGCCGTCACGAAGACGGTGAGGTTGAACGGCAGCATCGCGAGCGACGTGTCGAACGGGGTGCGCCCCTGCACAATCTGGATGTACGTGGGCACCGTAAAGTTCACCGCGGCTTCCATCAGCACGATTATGAACATGGCGTACACGGCGGCACGCTCAGGTCAACCAGCGGCACCCGGCCAGCGGCCGCACGCCGCTTGGTTCGCACGAAGAAGAGTTGCCCCAGCACGACACCGAGAACGATCAGCACGGGCGCGGGTGAGAGGCCCGCAATGTTAAACGGCGCCCCCTCGGTCGCACGTACGATGCCCCAGCCGTTGAGGTTGTTGAACCCCAGCGTGAGCGACACGATTGACGCGCCAATCAGCGCCGACGCGACCGTGTCAATCTTGATGCCCCGGTCACCCGCGGCAGAGCGCAGGCCAAAGCTCAGCACGAATACGACGACCGCGAGCCCCAGCGTGATGAAGAAGATGGGGCGCCACCCCACGGTGGTGCCGAGCGCACCACCGATTAGGAAGGCGCTCATGCCCGAGAACGCGCGGGCCGAACCGAGGGAACCCACCGCGGTGGCCTGCTGTGATCCGGCATAGTTTTGCGCGATCAGGGCGACGAGGGCTGGCACGATGATTGCGGCCGCGGCGCCCGCAAGTAGCTGCCCGCCGATCGCCCAGGCCACCGTGGGCGAGAAGATCATCATGAGCGAGGAGCCGGCAAATACGACGACGACGACAGGAAAGATCGGAACCCATCCGACGCGTTGGCCGAGCTTTGCGCCGGTCATCACGAGCGCTGCCACCGCGAGTCCGTAGACAACGATCGTCGAGCTGGCCGTCGTCGGGGGCACGCCGAAGTCTTCGACCATGCCCCCCAACGAGATGGGCAGTGCGGCGACGTTAAACGACATCAGCACCTGGGCGAGAAAGAGGCCGACCATCGGCCCCCAGGATCTCTTTTCTTCGATCTCACGGGCGAGACTGTCGGTGCTGTGTGTCAGGAGCGTGGGCCTTCCGTGTCGGTGGCTTCAATCGCCTGTGCTGCAGCGGTACGCGCGGCAGGGTCAGCGTCGGGGTGAAACTCAGGGTGCGTCGTCGAGGCGTATAGGTTGAGCCCGAGTCCGCGCGAAAGGTAGGCACATGCGCGTTGGCCGCGCACGCTGTTGCCTGCCGAGTCGAGCGGCGGCGCAAACGTGGCCAGGGCTCCCTTGCCCGGGGCGATCGCGACGATGCCGCCCGAAACGCCAGATTTGGCGGGCAACCCAATCTCAAACAACCATTCGCCCGAGCTCTCGTACATTCCGCAGCTAGCGAGCACCGCCAGGGTGTCGCGGGCGACACTGGCCGATACGACCTGCTCACCGGTGATCGGATTCACGCCACCGTCTGCAATCGTGGCCCCCATGACCGCAAGATCGGTCGCGGTCACCCGCACCGAGCACTGCTTCGTGTAGACGTCGACTGCCGCCTCGGGGTCGACGTTGAGTCGTCCGTAACTGTGCAGCAGCCGCGCGATGGCCCGGTTGCGGGAATTGCTGCGTGACTCGGACTCGTACACCTCGGTGTCGAGTTCGAGCGGGCGGCCCGCGAACCGGGAGAGCCCGTCGAGCACGTTTTCCCACTGCGCTTCGGGGGTGTCACCGGGCATCAAGCTCGTGGTTACAATCGCGCCGGCATTGACCATGGGGTTTTGCGGGCTTCCGCCGTGCAGTTCCACCGCAATCACCGAGTTAAACGCTAAGCCGGTGTTGTTGACACCGATCCGGTCGTGCACCTCTCGATGGCCGATGATCTCGCACACGAGCGCAAACACGAACGCCTTCGAGATCGATTGGATCGAGAAGTTGACGTCGGCGTCGCCGACTGCATGCGTGCTGCCGTTGACGCCGACGAGCGCAAGCCCAAACTGGCCGGGATCTGCGGCGGCAAGAGCTGGAATATAGTCGGCGACCGTGCCGTCTGTGGAGCCTCGATAGCGCTCGTGTGCGTCGCTCAGCAGCTCATCCACTCGAGACTTCTTAGGCAGGCTGCCCGTGGACACGCGCTGAGTTACCTGGAGGACGTCTGACTGAAACACTTTCTTCTCCTCGCCGTCGAGGGTGATGCTTGCGCATACTCGCACGGCAGCGCGAGGTATTGTCATCCTGACACATCTGCCAACCACTGACCCAAAATACTTCGCGTCGTCTAGGTACTGTGACTTCTCGAGCAATAGTCACGGCAAACGCATTCGCGACCAACACTGGAGCGGCCTAGGCTGGGGTTCGAAGCCTGCGCGAGACCATTGCAGGGGTCGGCGCCGATCAGCGCAAGTATCAGCGAGGAGGTTGCCCGTGGCACAGTCACTGCCCCCGATTCGCGTGCTCCCGTCGACCGGGCGCGCACCGGCAGCCCTCGACCTGCGCGACGTCCGTGACCGCCCACTGCGCGACCTGCGCATCTCGGTCACCGACCGCTGCAACTTTCGCTGCGTCTACTGCATGCCCAAGGAGATCTTCGGCCGCGACTTTCAATTTCGCGAGCGCGACGAGCTTCTCACGTTTGAGGAGATCGAGCGGCTCGCGCGCATCGCGGTCGGGCTCGGAGTGCGCAAGCTCCGGATCACGGGCGGTGAGCCCCTGCTGCGCCGCGGAATCGAGGATCTGGTGGCTCGGCTTGCGGCGATTCGCACGCCATCGGGCGAGGCCGTCGATCTCGCCCTCACTACGAACGGTTCGGCGCTGCCGGTGAAGGCCGCGGCGCTTGCAGCGGCTGGGCTGCAGCGCGTCACGATCTCGCTCGATTCACTGATCGAGGAACGATTCCAGGCGATTAACGACGTGAAGTTTCCCGTGAAACGTGTGCTCGCGGCGATCGATGCGGCGGCTGAGGCCGGGCTCGGGCCAGTGAAGATCAACACCGTTCTAAAGCGCGGCGTCAACGACGACGAAATCCTCGATCTCGCCGAGCACTTTCGCGGCACCGGTCACATCCTGCGATTCATCGAGTTCATGGACGTCGGTGCCACCAACGGATGGCTGCTCGATGACGTCGTACCGTCGGCCGAGGTCGTACGCCGAATCAGCGAGCGGTACCCGCTCGAGCCCGCCGCCCCGACTCACCCGGGCGAGACGGCGAAGCGCTGGAAGTATGTCGACGGCGCCGGCGAGATCGGCGTCATCTCGAGCGTCACCGGGGCCTTCTGCGGCGACTGCTCACGGGCCCGGGTGTCGGCGGAGGGGCAGCTGTATACCTGCCTCTTCGCGTCGTCGGGGCTCGACCTGCGCGAGCTGCTGCGCGGCGACGCAGGCGACGAGGAACTCTCGGGCATCCTCGCCCAACACTGGGGCCTGCGCGACGACAACTACTCTGAGATTCGCGCGGCCCTCACCCCCGGCAGCCGCAAACGCATCGAGATGTCATACATCGGCGGGTAGTCGGGGGCGGCCGATAGGCTGCGGGCATGGCTATTGGCAGGGGCGGCGCACCCATTTTCGAGCACACCATTTCAGGCGAGGACTGGTACGCCCGAGAACTCGACGGCGTCACCTACGAGCGCACCCTGTTTCGCGGTGTCGACATGACCGAGGTGCAGCTGCACGGCGCCACCTTCGCGGAGTGCACGTTTCGCGACGTCAAGTTCAATGCCGCCCAGCTGCAAGACACCGCGTTCATTCGCTGCACCTTCGTTGGTTGCAATTTCTTTGACACCCATTTCGCCGACACCAAGGTGATGGGCGGCAGTTTCGACGAGTGTGAGTTTGCGCTGCTGCGCGTTGAAGGCGGCGACTGGTCGTTGTGCGATCTCGCAAGCGCAGACCTGTCGCGGGCCACCTTTCGCGGAGTGCGGTTGCGCGAGGTCGACTTCACCCGGCTGCGCGGTGCGAAGTCAGTGTTCGAGGGCTGCGACCTTAGCTCAGCGATCACCGTCGGCGCTGACTTTGCGGGTGCCACCCTGGTCGGTAGCATCCTCGACGGCATCAACCCGCGCGAGACCTCGTTGCGCGGCACCCTCATTGACGCCCGTCAGGCGGTCACGATCGCCGAAGCAATGGGCGCGCAGGTGATCGGCTAGCCCTAGAGACCGACCCACTCCGAGGATCCGGCGGTGAAGTGCTGCCGCTTCCAGATCGGCACCTCGTGCTTGATACGCTCGACGAGCCGTTCGATCGCCTCGAACGCCTCGCGACGGTGCGCCGAGGCGGCGGCCGCCACGAGCGCCGCATCGCCGATGCCGAGCGCGCCGACGCGGTGCACGGCGGCGAGGCGAATCCCCGTGCGTTCGTGTTCCTCGGCGACGAGCTGTGCGAGAAACGTTTCGGCGTCGGGATGGTATGAGTAGTCGAGCGCGGTCACCGATTCACCGCCGTCGTGGTTGCGAATGATGCCGTGAAACATGACGACAGCGCCCGCGTCGGGGCCGTCGACTGCGGCCCGCACGGCGGCCTCGTCGATTGCCTCGTCGGTGACCCTGGCCAGCTGCTCGCTCATGCGTTCCTCTCGATCAGTTCTGGTGCGACCTGCGCAAACTCGAAGATACCGCCCGTGACTACCCGCGCCTGCACACCGCCGCGGGCGAGCAGGCGGGCCGCGCGCACGGAGCGCTGGTCGCTCGCGCAGTGCACGACCAGAGAGGCACCCGCCGCGCCGACGAGGGCCGCGAGGCTCTCGGGCAGGGGCGATCCGGATCCCACTGCCGCCTCGATATCGGCGAGCGGTATGCTCCGGGATCCCGCGATGCGCTGCTCGCCGCGCTCCTCGGCGGTGCGCACGTCGATCAGCCCGGGGGCCTCCCCCGCCCGCAAGAGGCGCGCGAGCTCGCGCGCCTCGATGCGCTCGGGTTCAGCGTCGGGCCCGGCGCAGAAGAGCTCGTAGTCGATGAGCTCAGTCACGGCCGCGGCCTGCGGGTCGCGCGCGTATTTGATCTCGCGGGTGCGGGCAGCGAGTGCGTCATAGACCAGCACGCGGCCGATGAGCAGCGCGCCCACCCCGGTGATGACTTTGAGGGCTTCAGTGGCGAGCAGCGACCCGATAGTGCCGCAGAGTCCGGGCAGCACGCCGCCGACCGCGCAGCTGGGCACCGTGCCCGGCTCTGGGGGCGACGGGAAGAGGTCGCGGTAGCCGGGGCCGTACTCGTGCCAGGCGACGCCCACCTGCCCGTGATGCTGCAGGATCGCGCCCCAGATGAGCGGGATTCCCGTGAGCTGCGCCGCATCGTTCACCAGATAGCGCGTGGCAAAGTTGTCGCTGCCGTCAATCACGAGGTCGTAATTCTTGAAGATCTCAAGGGCGTTGTCTGAGGTGAGGCGTAGCGTGTGGGTCACGACATGCACCCCGGGGTCGAGGCGGTGTGCGGCCTCCGAGAGGGAGTCGGTCTTGGTGCGGCCGAGATTGGCGGTCGCGTGCGACACCTGGCGATGCAGATTGGAGAGCTCCACGACATCATCATCGAGAATGCCGATCATGCCGGCCCCCGACCCGACACCGGCGCCCACGAGGTAGGGCACGCTTGCGCTACCGAGCCCGCCCGCGCCGATCACGAGTACGCGCGCATTCGCGAGCCTGCGCTGCGATTCTTCGCTGAACTCTGGCAGCGTGAGCTGCCGTTCGGCCCGGGCCCGCTGCTCGGGCGTGAGCACTGAGCCCAGTTCGACAGCGGGGCCCGGCTCTCGCCCCCCAGGGTGCAGTCGTTCGGTCATACCTTGGATCCTACGCGGGGTTCTGCGTAGCCGTGCGATGGGCGGCCGTGCTTAATCTTCTGGGCTCGGCCCGGCACGGAATGAGTGTCACGGGCACCGGGTAGCATGGCCACATGTCGCAAATCACTGTTCGATACTTTGCGGCCGCGGCCGAAGCGGCCGGGCTTGAAGAAGAGCCCTGGGTTGCCGAGACGCTGGCTCAGTTGCGGGGGGACCTGACCGAGAAGTACGGCGAGGAGATGGCGCGTGTGATGCGCGCCGGCAGCTTCCTCGTCGACGGAATCGTGCGCAAGGACGACGGACCGATCGCGAGCGGCATCACAGTCGACGTCCTCCCCCCGTTCGCCGGAGGGTAGAGAACCATGACCTGCACGCTCGACACACATCGCGCCGAAATCGCCGATCTCCTCACACCATTGCTGGCGCACGTGCGCGAGAACGCCGCCGAAACACTGCGGCTCTCAGACCCCCAGTTGACGATGCGGGTCGCCGCCCGCGATGTGACTGCGAGGATCCCCATCCCCGCGTTCACCAATTCCCAAATGGACGGCTACGCGGTGCGCGCGATCGATCTCACGCACGCCTCCGAGACAAACCCGGTGACCCTGCCACTCGGGTACGCGGCAGCCGCCGGCGACCCTCAGCTCTGGCACGCCCCGGGCACCGCCACCCCCGTCATGACCGGGGCTCCCGTACCCCACGGTGCCGACACGATCGTGCCCGTCGAGGCCTCGACTGCCGGCGAGTTTCCGCCCCTTACTCGCGCTCCGCACGATCCGGAATCACCGCACGAACCTGGCTCCAAGCAACCCGTGACCGCACCGCTTCAGGCGGCCCCCGCTGGCACCGCCACGTTCACGGCGCCCAGCCCCGTCGGCCGCTTCGTGCGGGTCGCGGGCGAGGATCTCGCCCGCGGGGCCCTCGTAGCGGCCGCGGGCGCAGCGTTGACGCCCACCCGCATTGGCGCGCTCGCGGCGAGCGGGGTGACACAGGTGGCGGTACGCCGCAGGCTGCGCGTGCTCATTTGCGCGACGGGCGATGAGCTCGCCCAGCCCGGGGAAGAACGCAACGCGTCGCACATTCCCGATGCGAACGGCCCGATGCTGGCGGCTCTGCTGCGCCAGTACGGCGCCGAGGTCGAGCACACCGTCATTCCCGACAACCCGCGGCTGCTCGCCGATCGGCTTCGTGTGCATGCTGGGCTCGCCGACCTGATCGTCACGATGGGTGGCATCAGCATGGGGGCGTTCGAGGTCGTGCGCGAGGCCCTCACCCCGCTCGGCGGCACGTTCCACTCGGTTGCGTTGCAGCCGGGCGGCCCGCAGGGCTTTGCGAGCATTCGCATGGCGGGCGTCCCCGACACCCCGGTGCTGTGTTTTCCAGGCAACCCGGTCAGCTCGTTCCTCTCGGCCGAGCTCTTCCTCGCGCCCATCCTGCGCGCGTTCGCCGGGCTCCCCGACCCGGCTCCACGCCCGCACGCCCTCGCGCACGACGTCGAGTCCCCCGCCGCGAAGCACCAGGTGCGCCGCGGGGTGCTGACCGCAGAGGGCACCGTGCGCGTGCTGGCCCCCGGCTCCCACCTGGTTCACGACCTCGCGAGCGCCGACGTGCTCGTACAGATTCCCGTCGGGGTCAGCCACCTCGCTGCCGGCACCCTCGTAGAAACCTGGAGCTTTGATGACTGACCAATCCCCCCAGCCAGCCAGCCCGCCGCGCCTTACCCACATTCGCGAAGACGGCAGCGCCCAGATGGTGGACGTCAGCGACAAGGCCGTCACCAAGCGCACCGCGACAGCCGAGGCGTACTTCGTCTCGCGCTCAGACGTCATTGCGCAGGTGATCGCGGGCGACCTGCCCAAGGGCGAGGCCCTCGGCACCGCTCGGGTCGCCGGCATCATGGCGGCCAAGCGCACCTGGGAGCTCGTGCCGATGTGCCACCCGCTGCCAATCTCCAAGGTCACGGTCGACTTCGAGGCGCAGGGCGACCGCGTGCGGGTCATCGCCTCGGTCACGACGAAGGGCGTCACGGGCGTCGAGATGGAGGCCCTTACCGCCGCAAGTGTGGCCGCGCTCACCCTCTACGATATGACGAAGGCGGTCGACAAGCACGCCGAGATCACGGGCGTTCGCGTGCTCGCCAAGTCGGGCGGCAAGAGCGGCGACTGGGCCATTGACGGCGTCAACTAGCCTCGGTCGCGCGGCCGTCATCGTCGCCTCAACGAGCGCCGCCGCGGGCCAGAACCCCGATCTCACGGGGCCTGAGATCGTGGCTTGGCTGCGGTCTCGGGGCTTTGCTGTGCCGGATCCGCGCATCGTCGCCGACGGCTGCCCCGTGGGCGAGGCACTGCGCGAGGAGCTCACCGCGGGCTCCCGCGTCATCATCACGACCGGCGGAACGGGGGTCTCCCCCACTGACCTCACCCCTGAGCAGACCCGGCCGTTCATCGATTCTGAGCTGCCGGGGATAATCGAGGCGATCCGGCGCCGCGGTGAGGCCGCGACGCCGTTCGCGGTGCTCACTCGTGGGGTCGCGGGGTTCGCGGGGTCATGCTTCGTGGTGAATCTCCCGGGCTCGCGCGGAGGAGTGCGTGACGGGCTGGGCGTGCTCGAGCCGCTGCTCGGCCACCTGCTCGCGCAGCGAAGCGGCGCCGGCGGGCACGGGCCCCGCGGCTAGCTGGTTGGAGCCCTAGCACTGCTTCAGAGGGTGTCTCCGGCTAGGAAGTGCCACCCCAGCCACCACCAGATCGCAATCACCGCGACCCGCACCGTGCGGTCTTCCAACAGCCGGTCGAAAAGCTCCTCGGCGTGGCCTCGGGATGCCGCCGTCGAATGAGCAGCGCAACCGTTGCAAGCACGACGACCCCGCACACGAAGACGGCGGCGCTGAGCAGTTTCATGATCGATCACCCCGCCCGATGCCGCGGTGCAGCAGGAAAGCGCCGCCCGCCAGCCAGACGGCGACGAAGGCCGCCTTGCCCGGCCAGCCGTCCAAGAGCGGATCGATCAGATCGCTGAGCGCGTAGGCGGGTTGATCCGGCTTGAGATAGCCCAGTACGAACTGGGCGAGCTCCCAGATACACCCCGCAATCACCACCGCCGCCCACGCGAGACCCAGCTGGCGCAGGCCCTGTGTCCAACGGGGTCTGGTTTGCACATCTCCCGACGGCGAGGTCCAGGCGAACACGAGCGCCACGAGCCCCACCAGCAGCAGTGCCCCCACCATCCAGCTGCTGTGCCGGGGTAGAAGGCTCAGCCCGGCAGCAAGTGCGATGAGCAGGCCCAGTGCTGTCCCTCCGCTCGGCACGTTGCGCGCCTCGCGCCCCGGCAGCCAGGGCCCTGCGGCGGTGAGCGTCGCGGCGGCGAAGAAGAAGACGGTGTCAAACCACTGCCCGCGCATGACTTGGACCACACCGGTGAGCGTCAGCACCACCGTCCAACAGATCACGGACCAGCGGAGCTTCGGGCCGGGCCGATCGCCCCGCGGCCCGGCCGCCTGTGAGCTAACTTCGTCGACCGGGACCACTGCGATTCCTCTCGCGGCTGGTCGGTTAGGCCTGCGCGACCCTCCGGCCCGCGCTCACGACTGCCACGCGGGCGGCCAAGTCCCAGAGCGCCGCTGGCTCCTCGAGCGGATTGGCGGTCAGCACGAGCGCGTCGCCGTATGCGCCTGCGCCCAGGTGGCCGAGATTCGCGTCACCAATCAGACGTGCGTTCACCTCTGTGAGCGAGCCGATCGTCTCGGCCGCGCCGACGGCGGCACACTGCAGCCGCACACCGCTCAGCTGGTCGTCCTCGAGTTCACCCATCAGGTCGCTGCCGAAGCCGACCTCGACGCCCGCCGCAAGGGCTAACTGAATGGCCTCCTGGCCCTTTGACAGCACCTCGGTGTTCTTGGCCAGTGAGATCTCGTTCAGCCCGATCTCGGCGCCGCGGCGATCCATCGCGTCATACGCGGCGAGCGTCGGCACGAGGAAGACATCGAGCTCAGCCATGCGCTTCGCGGTTGCGGCATCAATGAGGTTGCCGTGCTCGATTGAGCGCACGCCGTTCTCGATCGAGTGTATGACGGCCTCAGACGAATAGGCGTGCGCGGCGACGTAGCTGCGCTGGCGCCGGGCCTCGTCGGTGACGGCGCGCACCTCTTCGGCCGAGTACTGCGGCACCCGGATCGGATCGGTCAACGAGAACACCCCGCCCGAGGTCATGATCTTGATGGCGTGGGCGCCGGTGCGCAGCCGGTTGCGTACGGCAAGGCGCAGGTTATCGACGCCATCGACGACCTCGCACATGTGGCCGTGCGAAAAGCACACGTCGACGTGCGCAGCGCGGGGATCGCCGTGGCCACCGGTCTGGCTGAGTGCGGGGCCCGTGAAGTGGTAGCGGGGCGAGGGGAACAGCCCCTGTTCGATCGCGCGGGCGAGGCCGATGTCTCCCCCGGCGACATCGCGCACCGTGGTGAAACCGCGCCGCAGTGTGGCTTCCAGCCGCCGCACCCCGTTGATCGCCGCGTAGCTGAGCGGGCCGCGTTCGTTTTCCATCCCGTCCATGCTCGTCGCGTAGGCGTGGAAGTGCGCGTCGATCAGCCCGGGCAGCACCCATTGACCCGTGGCATCGAGCGTTTCGATCGGCCCGGGGTGTGCTGAGTCCGTGGCAGCAGCTGCGGCGGAGCTTTCGGCACCGGCGACGCGGCCGTTGATGATGAGCACATCGCGCAGCTCGAACCCACGGTCGCCACCCGCCCAAACGTGTGCCCCGGTGATCTTGATCGACTGTGTCATGCTGCTCCTTGGTCGCTGCCCACGGGTGGCGCTCTGCCCATAGTAACTGGCGGGCGGGCGTGACCAGCGGCAACGAATGGGACGGGCCGCAACGCAAAGATCCCCCTCTCGCAGTTGAAAGGGGGATCTTCACTCACTCACCACAGTGACCGGGGTAGACCCCGGGGCGCGCACCACACGCGCCACCCGGGCCAGAAGCCCGGGAGTCTAAGCGAGGCCGCCACGCAGGCGGCCTCGCGTCACAGCTTAGGCCGTGACGTAGGAATCGGCTACGTTCAGCGCCTCATCGATGATGTCGAGGCCCTTGATCAGGTCCTCCTCAGAGATGACGAGCGGCGGTGCGATCTGCAGGCGGTTGCCCGCGGCGAACGGCCACAGGCCAGCCTTCTTGCACGCTGCGACGACGGCGTTGAACGGGGCCGCAGCCTCGCCCGAAGCGTTGAACGGCACGAGCGGCTCGCGCGTCTCGCGGTTCACGACGAGCTCGAGCGCCCAGAACAGGCCCTTGCCGCGTACCTCGCCGATCGAGGGGTGCTTCTCAGCCATCGCCTCGAGGCGGGGGCGCACGATGCGCTCGCCCAGGTCGCGAACGCGCTCGAGGATCTGCTCTTCCTCGAAGATATCGAACGTGGCAACGCCTGCGGCGCACGCCAGCGGGTGACCCGAGTAGGTGAGTCCGCCAGGGAACGCCTTCTGGTCAAACGTGTTGTGAATCGCCTCGCTGATTACGACGCCGCCGAGGGGCACGTAGCCCGAGTTGACGCCCTTCGCGAAGGTGACGAGGTCGGGGTTCACGTTGAAGCCCTGGAAGGCGAACCACTCGCCGGTGCGACCGAAGCCAGCCATGACCTCGTCGCAGATCATCATGATGCCGAACTCGTCGCACAGTGCGCGCACGCCCTCGAGGTACCCGGGGGTCGGGATCAGGATGCCGTTGGTACCGGTGACCGACTCGAGGATAATCGCCGCGATGGTGCTGGCACCCTCAAGCTCGATGGTCGAACGCAGGTGTGCGAGCGCACGCTCGGTCTCCTGCTCCGGGGTCTCAGCGTAGAACGCCGAGCGGTAGGGGTAGGGGCCCGTGAAGTGCACGACGCCAGCGTCGAGCGTGCCGTTTGCCCAGCGGCGCGGCTCACCCGTCAGCGTGATCGCGGTACCGGTCGAGCCGTGGTACGAGCGGTAGCGGGCGAGCACCTTGTGCTTGCCGGTGTGGTGGCGAGCCATGCGCACCGCGTACTCGACGGCGTCGGCGCCGCCGTTGGTGAAGAACACCGAGCGTGCACCCTCGAAGGAGTGCTCGACAATGCGCTTGGCGAGCTCGCCGCGCACGTCGTTGCCGAGTGCCGGCTGAATGGTTGCGAGGCGGCCGGCCTGCTCCTGAATCGCCTTCACGAGGCCGGGGTGCTGGTGGCCCAGGTTGAGATTGACGAGCTGCGACGAGAAGTCGAGGTACTCGGTGCCGTCGTAATCCCAGAAGCGCACGCCCTCGCCCTTGGCGATGGGCAGCGTGTTCAGGGTGCCCTGAGCCGACCACGAGTGGAAGACGTACTGGCGATCGTTCTCGCGCACCTCGCGCTGAGCATCGGTGTCGCCGAAGCTCTGCTCGGCACCGTTGAGGTCGACATAGTCAGACATGGTTGTTCCTTCTCCAGTGAAAGAGTAAATAGTGAGTGAGTGTGTACTACGGGCTGCGGCCCCGTGCGCCAAACCGAGGCGAGGCCGCAAGCACCAGGCGAAGCTGTAGGCCGCGACCCGGATGTGACGGAAAGCTCTTGGCTGGGCCTGGCAGGATGTGGGGCGCTTTGCGCCCCACATCCCGGAGAGAGCTTTCCGTCACATCCGGGTCGCGGCCGGACTCGACAACCTCTTAGTGGTTGCTGGGGAAGCCGAGGTCAACCTGCGACTGGTCAGCGTTCGGCCAGCGGGTCGTGACGACCTTCGAGCGGGTGTAGAAGTTGATCGACTCGGGGCCGTAGATGTGGGTGTCGCCGAACAGCGAATCCTTCCAGCCACCGAACGAGAACGAGCCAACGGGCACGGGGATCGGCACGTTGATGCCGACCATGCCAGCTTCAACCTCGTACTCGAACTGGCGTGCCACGCCACCGTCGCGGGTGAAAATGGCGGTGCCGTTGCCGAACTGGTGCGAGTTGATGAGCTCGAGGCCCTCTTCGTACGAGTTCACGCGAACCACTGCGAGGACCGGGCCGAAGATCTCATCGCGGTAGACGTCGCTGTCGGTCTTGACGTGGTCGAGCAGCGTCGGTCCGGTGAAGAAGCCGTTGCCCTCGAACTTGAAGTCGCGGCCGTCAACAACCACGGTCGCGCCCTGTGCCGCTGCGCCGGCGACGTAGCCTTCAACGCGAGCCTTTGCCTCGGGGGTGATGAGCGGGCCCATGTCGGTGCCAGCAGCAGCGCCGTCGCCGATCTTCAGGTTGCCAATGCGGCTGACGAGCTCGGGGATGATGCGATCGGCCATTTCGTCGCCCACTGCAACGAGCACCGAGACTGCCATGCAACGCTCGCCGGCGGCGCCGTACGCTGCCGAGATTGCTGCGTCTGCCGTGACCTTGAGGTCAGCGTCGGGCATGACGAGCATGTGGTTCTTTGCGCCACCGAGCGCCTGAACGCGCTTGCCGTTGGCTGCTGCACGCTCGTAGATGTACTTCGCGATGGGCGTCGAGCCGACGAACGAGATCGCCTTGACCTCGGGTGCGTCGAGCAGGGTGTCGACGGCGGTCTTGTCGCCGTGAACGACGTTGAGCACGCCGTCGGGCAGGCCAGCCTCGCGGAACAGATCAGCGATAAAGACCGAGGCCGAGGGGTCGCGCTCCGAGGGCTTCAGAACGACCGTGTTGCCGCAGGCGATGGCCGAAGCAATCATCCAGAGCGGAACCATGATGGGGAAGTTGAAGGGCGTGATCGCCGCAACAACGCCAACGGGCTGCTTGACCGAGTGCACGTCGACACCGGTCGAAACCTGCTCGTCACGCTCACCCTTAAGGATGTTCAGCAGGCCTGCTGCGAACTCAACGTTCTCGAGGCCACGGGCAACCTCGCCGGCTGCGTCGTCGAGCACCTTGCCGTGCTCAGCGGTCACGATGGCCGAGAGCTCGGGCGTGCGCTGCTTGAGCAGCTGGCGCAGGTTGAAGAACACGTTGGCGCGCTTGGTGAGGCTGGTGTTGCGCCAGCCGGGCAGTGCTGCCTGTGCTGCAGCGATAGCCTGCTCCACGGTCTCGACCGACGCAATGCCGACCTCGTGGTGCTGTTCGCCCGTGGCGGGGTTGTAGACCGTCTGGTAACGCTCTCCAGCTTCGATCTTTTCGCCGCCAATGACGTGGGGAATGCGTGCCATTCGTTCGCCCTTCCTAACTGGGTTGAGATGCTGCGCCGGATCTCCGGGCATTGTGTTTGAGGCCATTCGGCCCGCTAGTTCCCAGTGTGCCACTGGAAATATCGCCGCGCGAGCGACAAACCATCGCAACATGAGCCGGATTCCGTACAATATGTACGTGTTCGAGAACAGCAACGCCAGCACCCCAACGATCTCCATCAATGACGTCCTGGAATTTCCCGAGGTGGTGGCCGGTCGCCCCGAACTTGCAGCGAGCGCGGGAACACTCGGGCGCACGCTGCGCTGGGCTCACGTCGTCGCGGGCCGGGGCGCGATCGCGCTGCTCGAGGGCGGCGAGTTGGTGCTCACCACGGGCGCGGGCTGGCCCACCGGCGGCGACGGGCTCGTCGACGTCGCGACCGAACTGGTGCGCGCCGATCCGGCGGGCGTGATCCTGGAGCTGGGCGGCAACTACGCCGCCGCTCCCGCCGCGCTTATCGCGGCGTGCGAGCGCGGCGCCATCCCCCTCATCGTGCTACACGGCGAAGTGCGCTTCATGCAGATCACCCAGCGTGTGCATCAGCGCGTGCTCGCGGCACAAACCGAGGCGCTCGAGGCACGCGCCGAGGTGCACGCGATGCTCACCGACCTGGGCCTGAACCGCAGCCCGATCGACTACGTGATCGAGCAGCTCTCGCAGACCATTGCTGCGCCGGTCGTGCTCGAGAACTCGGCGGGGCACGTGGTGGCGTGGGCGGGGCACGGGCAGGATCCCGAGCGGGTGCTGCGCGGCTGGGGCGATGGGGCTTTTGATCCGGATCATGCCGTCGCCGAACTCCCCGAAGATGAGCCCGCCGAGCACGTGCTGGTCGAGGCGCAGGGGAAGCGGTTTGGCCGGCTCACCGCGCTGCCGGGCCCGGCGCACGCCGCGGGGCGGCGCACGGTGCTCGAGCTGGGGGCGTTTGCGCTCGCGCTCGGCCGTCTCGCCGACCCCGAGGGCGACCAGTGGTTGCAGCTGAGCTCCAAGCAGCTCGTTGACACGCTGCTCAGCGGTCGGTTTCGCCGCGACGCCGAGGTGGCCGCGCAGCTCACCGCGGCCGGACTTCCCATTGAGGGCCGCACGACGCTGGGGGCGACCCTGCGCGGCACCGGGGATTTTGGGACGCACGCCTCGCTCGAGCGTGCCACGCTGGAAACGGCGCTTCGGCGCGCGGTCGCTCCCGAGGGGCGCGTGATTCTGGTGCCGGATCCGGCGGATCCCGCCCCCAATCCGACCCTGTTGGCCCTCCTATCGTTTGCGCCCGACGACCCCCGGGTGGGCATCGCGGCCACGCCGCCGCTCGCGACCCGGCTCGCGCACGAACTCGACATGCTGTTGCCGGGGGCGACGCCGCGGCCGTGGCGCGCGCACCTGGGGCTCGGGGCCCCGGGGCAGGGGCTGCGCTCCCTCGTCACCTCGCTTGAGCGGGTGCGTGCCTCGGGGCATCTCTCGGCGACCGCGCAGACCGGTCGGGTCACGGTGCAGCAGGCTGAGCGCCAGGCCCTCGCCTATCTAATGCGCGGGCTGTCGGCGTTGCCCGAAGTGCAGGAGTTCGCGGCCGATGCCCTCGGTCCGCTGCTGGATCACGATGCTGCCGCGGGTCCGGGGCACTCGGGAGATCTGGTCCGGGTACTGGAGGCGTATCTCGTCCACCCCACCAACAGGTCTCTCGCCGCACAGGAAGCCCGGCTGTCACGCTCGGTGTTCTACCAGCGCCTCGCGCTGATCGAAGATCTGCTCGCCGTCGACCTCACCGACGGCGGCACGATCGCGACGCTCGCGGTCGCGCTCCACGCGCGGCGGTAGGGCGCGGCGGAACGTTAGTAGCGTTAGGGCGCGGCGTTCCAGAGCGCCGGGTAGTCGTGCCCGAGCTGGGTCACGAGCCGGCGCAGCGCGGGCAGCGAGAGCCCGATCACAGCGCTCGGGGCGCCCTCGATGCGTTCGATGAAGGCGCCCGCAAGGCCGTCGATGGCGAAGCCGCCGGCGAGTTCGAGCGGCTCACCCGTGGCGACGTACCCTTCCAGCTCGGCATCGGTCACGTCGGCAGCGAGCGTCACGAGCGCGGTGTCGACCGATCCGGCGCCGCCGCGGTTCTGCCCGCCCGTGTGATCGATCAGCCAGTGACCCGAGTGCAGCTCGCCCGTGGTACCGCGGTGTTGCTTGGAGCGCTCGAGTGCGACCTCGGGCAGGTGCGGCTTGCCGAGGATCTCGCCGCCGAGCAGAAACATCGAGTCGCCGCCGAGCACGAGACCGTCGATCTCGTGGCCGTGACGGCGTACGACATCCTCGGCCTTGAGTCGGCCGAGATACTCCGTGAGCTCGGGGGCCGTGAGCGCGCGGCCCAGCTCAGCCTCGCGCGCGGCAACCTCGGCATCTTCGTCGACCTCGGGCGAGAAGCAGACCGGTTCGATTCCGGCCCCGCGCAACACAGCGAGGCGGGCGGGCGAGGTCGAGGCAAGATACAAGCGCATAGGCCAAGATTCTAGCTATTCGGGCCCGCGCGTGGGAGGATTCGAGCATGGGTCACCTGATCTACGCAGCAACAATGGAGTACGCGGTCGAGGATCGCGCGCTCGCCCACCTCAAGGCCGCGGTGGGCATGAAGTTGCGCCTGCAGGAGTGCTTCTTCGTCAGTTGGTCGTTCGCCCCCGAGCAGGGCAGTGGCCGAGTGTCGCTCTGGTGCGCGCCGTCGATTCCGCTGGTGTTTCGGTTTTCGGGGAGTCGCGCCGTTGAACTGAACCCGTTGTGGGTCGAGGTGCTGACAGAGCTATCGAACACGCCCCGAGGCATGCAGCTACTCACCGAGAAAGAGGCCGAGCGTTATCACGCCGCGCATCACGCGTGATGGGCGCGCCCGGCAAAATATGCGGGGGTTGTTTCGCTCCTGACGCTGCCAAAGGCGGAGGTTCTCCCGCATCTTTGGCCCATGTTTCTAACAGGCTAGCGCGTCTATTTTACGCCCCTTTCCCGGCGAATACCAGGGAGTGGGCAGCCGCTGCGACCCCACTTATCCTGGCATCACCTCAAGGTCCAACGTCGGGCACTCGTTCGACGTAGGAATCAGCGCGCCCCGGAAATCTACGTGATGGGGCGCTAACGAGCGAACGGAGGATCGCCATGTTCAAGCAACAACACCGCAAGGTGGATGCGGCAGCCAAACACACGCCGGCCTCACCGGCTATCCGAACACCCCGGCGCGAACCACCTCACACAGCGTCTCGCTACGACGCGGGCACCGGACAGGGAACGATCTCGAGAATCCCTCAGGGCAAGACCCTCGACCACCCCATTCTGGATGGGGCGACCGAGTCCAAGGTCTCGCAGAGCTTCACCGACAATCCGTTTCGCGGGCGCAGGGACCCCGCCCTTCGTGAGTGGAACTATTCACACGCCCACGATCACGACGACGACCTCGCCAATGAGCCCGAACTCAGGCGCCAGCACGATGCAGAGGTGGCTGCGCACGCCAACGATTATGAACCCCGGCACTGGTACAAGTACGACCCGTTTCGCAACGAACGCAACCGGATGAGGCACATGGGCGACACCGATTCGAAGACGGCTATGTGACCAACTCACGAGCCGAGTGACACCATCCCAGGGAAAGTGGCTCTTCCCAGATGAAGGTGTAGGTCGGCCGGGCGCGTCGGTCCGCAGATAGACGTCGAGGTCTCCCGGCGATGGAGGTTCCTACGCCATCCATCCGAAAGACCTCGACGTGCCCGACGCTACCCCGCCGACCGGCTTCGGCCGCCCTGACCTAACCGCCTTCGCGGCTCATCCCAATCGGCTCTGATCGGGTCTGCTGACCCTCTCGACGAGAACGCAGCGACATCACAGCCACCCAACCCCGACCGTCCGGGAAGCCGGGGCACGTCACATGAGCTGTGCTGCGGGCGTGTCGAGTGGGTAGTCCAGGGGCGACGCAGGAGCGTCGACGCGACGTGCTGAGAGGTGGTTCCAACCGAGCGCTAGGACACAAGCTACAGGCATGGCGATAGGTCAGGAACGGCGTCGCTCCCTGCGCAGGAGGGAGCGCAGAGTCTCGGCGTTCGCGTAGCCGACCCGGAGCGCGATCTCGGCGGAGGTGAGGTCCGTGGTTGCTGAGAGGTGCCGAGCTCGTTCGATGCGAAGCCGTTGGACGAAGCCGAGCGGAGTGAGGTTGAGCGCCGCACGGACTCGTCGTTCGAGGGTGCGCCGGCTGGTGCCGAGCGACTGCGCGACGAAGGCGACGTTGAACGGTTCGTCCAGGCGGGCGCGCACGAAGCGTTCGAACTCGACGACGATCGGGTCCTCGTGCCGGAGATGTTCGTAGGCGACGAAGGCCGTCTGCGACGGACGCTCGTCGATGATGAGGAGCTTGGCGACATGTTGGGCCAGGTCGGGGCTGATCGATCGCACGAGTGAGAGCGCGAGGTCGATGTGGGCGAACGCTGCGCCGGCGGTGACGAGGTTCCCGTCGACCACGACCATGGTGTCGAGATCGAGGGCGACGGTCGGATAGCGCTTCAGGAACTCCGGTCCCAGGAACCAGCTGGTCGTCGCCCGCCGATGATGCATCCGTCCGGTCTCGGCGACAGCGAACACGCCGGTGCACGCCGCGGCGATCCGGGTGGTCGCCTCGTCGAGGCGCCCGAGCGAGGCGATGACCGAACGAGCATCTCGGCTCTGGAGGGCGTCGTTGGTAGCGGCGGCCGTAAGGGTTCCAAGTGCAGGGACGACGACCACGTCGAACTCTGCGGACTCCGACAGCGGGTGGTCCACCGACAGGGTCATCGATGCCGTCGTGGTCACTCTCCGTTTCGGTCCGAGGATGGCGAGTTCGATCGGGTCGATCCGCGGGTCGACATCGCCGCGGGCTCCGTCGGCCACCCGCACGATGTCGATGATCGACGCGATAGCCGAACCGAAGCAGCCGTCGATCGCGATCAGTCCAATACGCATGACGTAAACAATAGCAATACTGCCGTATACGCCACTCCCCACCGGCCCTCGCTCGTTATACGCTGAACTCGTCCCACGAAGAACCACGACCTCAAGGAGAGTCCCTCATGTCAACACCCGCATCACTTCCGTATGCTTTCGTCGCCAAGATCGTCGCGGCCGATGGACAGCACGACGCGCTCGCCGATCTGCTCGCCGGCGCTGTCGCACTCGCCAACGAAGAAGTAGGAACGATTGTCTGGTTCGCGGTCAGGACCCACGCCGACACCTTCTGGATCTTCGATGCATTCCCCGACGAGGCCGCTCGAGACGCCCACGCCAACGGCGCCATCGTCGCAGCCCTGATGGCCAACCAGCACCTCCTCGGCGCAGCACCCGAGATCCTGGCGGCCGACGTCCTCGCGTCCAAGCTCCCGTAGTCCGCCAACGCACGAGACGATCGCGCCCCGCCGAGTCGGTCCGCAGATAGACGTCGAGGTCTCCCGACGATGGAGGTTCCTACGCCATCCATCGGAAAGACCTCGACGTGCCCGACGCTACCCCGCCGCCCGGCTTCGGCCGCCCTGACCTGACCGCCTTCGCTCGACTCGACGGCCTCGGGCTGAGCGTGATCGGGCAACGACTTGAACCGGATCGTGCGGTCCTCGCGTGCCGCGTGGTGGAACCAGATCAGTGGTGCCGACGGTGCGGCAGCGAAGGCGCCGCTCGTGACACCGTGATCCGGCGGTTGGCCCACGAGCCGCTGGGCTGGCGACCGACCGTGCTGGAAGTTGTAGTGCGCCGCTACCGCTGTGCAGACTGCGGACACGTGTGGCGCCAAGACACCAGCGCCGCGGCGGAGCCACGCGCGAAGCTCTCGCGCACCGGGCTGCGGTGGGCGCTGGAAGGGATCGTGGTCGCACACCTCACCGTCGCCCGTGTCGCCGAGGGACTCGGGGTCGCGTGGGACACCGCCAACAACGCGGTCCTGGCCGAAGGCAAGCGGCTGCTGATCAACGACCCCACGCGGTTCGAGGGCGTGAAGGTGATTGGCGTCGATGAGCACGTACTTGTCGCCACACCAGGCGTGGCGACAAGTACGTCACCGTGATCATCGACCTCACCCCGGTCCGCGATGGCGCCGGCCCAGCAAGGCTGCTGGACATGGTAGAGGGCCGGTCGAAGGCGGCGTTCAAGACCTGGCTCGCCGACCGCGACGACGCCTTCCGTGACGCGGTCGAGGTGGTCGCGATGGACGGCTTCACCGGGTTCAAGACCGCCGCTGCGGAGGAGATCCCGGACGCGGTCACGGTGATGGATCCCTTCCACGTCGTGCGCCTGGCCGGTGACGCCCTCGACAGGTGCCGGCGCCGGGTCCAACTCGCGATCCACGGGCACCGTGGGTTCAGGGACGATCCGCTCTACAAGTCGCGGCGCACGCTGCACACCGGCTCGGACCTGCTCACCGACAAGCAGAGCGACAGGCTACGCGCGCTGTTCGTTGATGACGCTCACGTCGAGGTCGAGGCGACCTGGGGTGTCTACCAGCGGATGATCGCCGCCTATCGCCACGAGGACCGGCAACGTGGCCGCGAGCTCATGGAGAAGCTGATCACCGACCTCAGCGCCGGCGTCCCCAAGGTGCTCACCGAGCTCACCACCCTGGGCCGGACCCTGAAGAAGCGAGCCGCCGACGTGCTCGCCTACTTCGAACGACCCGGCACCAGCAACGGGCCGACCGAGGCACTCAACGGACGGCTCGAACACCTGCGCGGCTCCGCACTCGGGTTCCGCAACCTGACCAACTACATCGCCCGAAGCCTGCTCGAGACCGGCGGCTTCGGACCCCAACTCCTACACCCCCGATTGGGATGATCCGGGAAAGTCCACATGAACCCCCAGGCTCTGGGAGAATAGGAGCATGGTAACTACCCCGCAGAACACTGCACTAACCGTCGGCGACCTCGTCGACCTCGAGGTCACCGGTATCGCCCACGGCGGTATCTGCGTAGCCCGACACGAAGGCCGCGTCGTCTTCGTCTCTGACACGATCCCCGGCGAGCGCGTGCGCGCGCTCGTCACTGACGCCAAGAAGAAGTCATTTGCACGCGCGACCACGGTCGAGGTGCTCGAGGCTTCACCCCACCGCCGCGAACACGTGTGGGCCGAGGCCGCAATTGAGCGCGCCCCCGAAGATCGGGTTGGCGGCGCCGAGTTTGGCCACATTGACCTGAACCACCAGCGCGCCCTCAAGGCGCAGGTGCTCACCGATTCGATGCGTCGCTTCGGTGGCATCGAACTCGCTGACCTCGGCTTCGCACTCGGCGACGCCGAGACTGGGCGTATTGAGGCGGCCCCCGGCGATGACGAGCGCAACGGACTCGGCTACCGCAGCCGCGTGCGCCTGCACGTCGACGCAGAGACCGGAATCGTCGGTCCCTACGCGGCCCGCAGCCGTCGCGTCATCGACGTCGACAGCCTGCCACTCGCCAACGAGTCGGTAAACCAGATCGCGCCGCTGGGCGACGAGATGCAGGGCGTCGAAACCGTCGACCTCGTCGCGCCCTCGGGTGACGACCCCCGCATGCTGCTGCGCCTCGTCGGCGAGAAGACTCGCTCGGGCGAGGGCGACGCAGTCGGCGAGCTCGTCGAGGAGCGCGGGTTTGTCGTGCGCGCTGGCGGCTTCTGGCAGGTGCACCGCGAGGCCCCGGCCCTGCTGTTCTCCGCCGTACGCGACGCCGTACTCGAGCTCATCAAGCAGGGCTCGTTTGAGCCCGGTGCCGCCAACCTTGACCTCTACGGCGGTGCGGGCCTACTGGCCGCCGCCATGCTCGAAGCCGCTGGCCCCTCGCTGAAGGTCACGACGGTCGAGGCCGACGCTGGAGCCACCGAGGACGCGGGCGAGAACCTCGCCGACTTCGTGGGCGCACTCGCGATCACGGCACGCGTCGACCGTCACCTGCGTGAGCTGATCGCCGCGGCACCGTCCGTGCGCAACCGGATCAGCCGCGGCACCGTCGTGCTCGATCCGCCCCGCTCGGGTGCCGGCGATGCCGTCACCGCCCAGCTCGTCGAGCTCGCCCCCGCCAACGTGATCTACGTCGCGTGCGACCCGGTCGCGCTCGCCCGCGACACGAAGACGCTGCTTGAGGCCGGGTACAAGCTCAGCACCCTGCGCGCCTTCGACATCTTCCCGCACACCCACCACTTCGAGACCGTGGCGGTGTTCCAGAAGGCGTAGGCCTCAAGGAGTTCCGGGCTGGTTGCGCTGGCAGCCACTCGAGCCAGTATGAAACCCCCGAGCCAGTACGATGAATGCGTCATTTTCGTACTGGCTCGGGGGTTTCGTGCTTTCTACCGCCGAACAGCAGGCTCGACTACACCGACCGCAGCGCAGCGACGATCTCGCGCGCCACCTCGGCCGAGGTCACTTCGTACCCGCCCACTCCGCCCGCGTCGCTCGCCCCCATGCTCACAAGTGGACGTTCCACGACGTCGCGCTTGGCCGAGAAGTGCACGGCGTCGACCCCGGTCGCCCACACCCGCGCCACGTTTGCCGCGCTCACCCCGCTGCCCGCCATCACCTCGATGCGCCCCTCGGCGACGCGCACCATCTCGCCTAGCGTCAAGAGCCCGTCGACCGCGCGCGACGCCCCGCCAGATGTCAGCACGCGCGCGAGCCCGAGCTCCGAGTTCAGCAGCGTCTCCAACGAAGCCACCGGATCAGGCGTCACATCGATCACGCGATGCAGCGAGACCGCACGGCCCTCGGCCGCATCACGCAGGCGCGATATGGCCCCGAGGTCGAGCTGGCCCGATGCGAGCTGGCTCCCGACGACGACGCCATCGGCTCCGGCCCGCACCGCGGCCCGGACGTCGCGCTCCATGACGCGCTGCTCATCGCGGTCGTACATGAAGCCGCCTGATCGCGGCCGCACGAGCACATGCACCTCAACGGCCCGGCCAGCAGGCGCGGCTTGCCCCGAGCGCGCGGCCGCCTCGACGACACCCTCGATGAGCCCGATGCTGGGCGTCAGTCCGCCCAGCGCCAGGGCCTGGCACAACTCCACGCGCGCGGCTCCAAGCTCGGCCGCGAGCCGCACCGCACCCACGTCTTGCGCCACGATCTCATAGGCGATCGGACGGGCAGCGGCGCGTGGGGTCATGTGCGCTACGCCTGCTTGACCCGCACGACGCCCGTCATCTCGGGGTGAATCGAGCAGTCGTAGGCGAACTCACCGGCGTCGTTGAACACGTGCGTGTAGCTGCCCGTCTTCTGGAGTTCCGATACGAAGCTGCCGTCGTCGGCCACGACGTCGTGCTCCATTGTGCCTTCAAACAGCCACTGCACAGCCTGGCCCGGGGCAACCTCGACCTCTCTGGGCTCGAACGTGTTGTCGACCGCGCGCACGGTCACGACCGCTTCCACTCCCTCGTCCGAGGGGACGACCGCGGGCTTGCTGGGGCGCGCGCACCCCGCGAGCATCGCGGCGGCACCGATCCCGAGCACGCTTGCGGCGCCCGTGAGCATACGGCGGCGCGAGATCCGGATCGGCGCGACAGAACTAGCCAGCTGCTTCATCAGCCTGTTTCTCCTCAGAACGTAGGTGACGGGGTGGACTTACGCCTTGTGGAGCGCGCGCGCCGCGTCGGTGATTGCGCCCGACATGGACGGGTACACCGCAAATGCCGATGCCACCTGGTCGACCGTCAGTCGGTGCTCGACCGCGAGGGCGAGCGGGAAGATGAGCTCACTGGCGCGGTGCGAAACGATGACGCCACCGATCACGGTGCCCGAGGCCTCCCACGCGAACAGCTTCACAAAGCCATCGGTGAACCCGATCATCTTTGCGCGCGGGTTCACGCTCAGCGGGATCGTGTGCGACACGGCCTTTGCCATGTCGACCGCTTCGGCCAGCGTGCTCACATTCCAGCCCACGTTGGCGATCTCGGGGTAGGTGAAGACGTTTGCCGCGACGTTTCGCAGGTCGATGGGGCGCACGAAGTCACCGAGCGCGTGCATGATCGCGGTGCGGCCCTGCATCGAGGCGACCGAGGCGAGCGGGAAGAAGTTGGTGCAGTCGCCCGCGGCGTAGATCGACGGCACCGCGGTGCGGGCCACCTTGTTGACCTCGATGTGGCCGCTGTCGGTGAGCGTGATCCCGGCCTCTTCGAGACCGAGGCCCTGCGTGTTGGGAATCGAGCCGACGGCCATCAGGCAGTGTGAGCCCTCGACCGTGCGCCCGTCCTCGAGGTGCACGATGATGCCCTTCTCGGTGCGGGTCACGGTCTCTGCGCGAGACTTCGACATGACGTTCATGCCGAGACGCGTGAACTCGCGCTCGATGACCTTGGCTGCATCGGGGTCCTCGCCGGGCAGTACCTGCTCGCGGCTCGACACGAGGGTCACCTCGGCGCCGAGGGTGCGGTACGCATTTGCGAACTCCGCGCCGGTAACACCGGAGCCAACCACAATGAGGTGCTCGGGGACCGCCTGCAGGTCGTACAACTGCTTCCAGGTGAGAATGCGCTCACCGTCGGGCTTCGCAGTGTCGAGCTCGCGCGGGCTCGCACCGACTGCCACCACGATTGTGTCAGCTTCGATGCGGTCAAAGTCGGTGCCACCGGTGTTGGTGGAGACCAGCACGGCGTTGGCACCGTCAAGGCGGCCCTCGCCCTGCACAACGCGCACACCTGCCTCTTCGAGGGAGTGCAGCATGTCGAGGGACTGCGCGCCAGCCATCGCGATGAGTCGTTTGTTGACCGCGGCGAGGTTCACCGCAATCTCGGGGCGCACGGGCTTGCCGTCGCCGCCGGGGACGAAGGTCTGGACGCCGAGCTTGTCCGAGTCACGCACCGCCTGTACCGCGCCAGCGGTCGCGATCAGGCTCTTCGAGGGGACCACGTCGGTGAGCACGGCGGCGCCGCCGACTCCCGCGCGTTCGATCAGGGTGACTTCAGCCCCCTGCTGCGCTCCCGCGAGGGCCGCCTCGTAGCCGCCGGGGCCGCCTCCGAGAACGGCGATGCGGTGCTTGCGTTCAAAGGATTTAGCCATGTGGCTAGTCTATCGGCGAGACACCGCTCGGCATCCTATTCGGTGGCGCGCAGTTTGGGGCAGGCTTCCTGACTGCAGCCGGGCCACCGCTTTTCAAGTCGGCACTCGAAGCGCTGCAGGTAGGGCACCAATGCCTGACCAGCGTGGTGCGCGGTGAACATCTCGAGGCTGCGCCCCTCTGAAGCGTCGACCCACAGCCATTCCGCGAGCCAGGCGTCCACCGCCGCGGTGAGTGCCGCACCAGGGCGTTCGGTAGGCCGCAGCCAGGTCACACCGACGCCATCCGGAGCAGCAATGGCCTGAGTGCTCGGCGATCCTGCGGGCGTCGCCTCTGGCGCGGCCTCGACGAAGACCTGTCCGTATGCGTGCGGGTTGAGCGCATCAAGCCACTCGCGCAGCTCGGCGAGATCCTGCGACGTCGCGATGGCCACCACGGGGGCGATGCCTTCGGGGTCGGAAGCGAGCGCCTCGTGTGAAGCACCGGCGGAGCTGAACATCGCAGAATCAAACATCATTACCCCCCATATTAGGCCATCCTTACCTACATCGGAAGAACTCACGGAATGCGGTCAGGATCGACTGTCGTACCAGTTGGGGCATCCGATAGCGCCTATGATCGACGCCAGGGCGACACCACCGCCCCACCGCGACTGACGCGACAATGACGTTGGAAGGACTTCCGCACAGATGACGAGGATTGACGCTTCCCGGCCCACGTTTCCCCATGCCGATGTCTCCGGCAGTGGGATCACCCCGACGCACCCGACACCGATCGTTGGGCACGTAATCCGAGACCGCGGCGAAGTCCGCGAGCTGCGCGAGGGCGAGGTCGGAGCGACGCTTGAGCGGGATCCGGGTATGCCCTCGAGCACCTGGCGCCTGCGCAGCGATGCGTGGGAGTACCTGCGGTTCGCGGTGAAGCGCCTGGCTTTCGCGGGCGAGGGCGAAGATGCGCTCGCACAGGATGGCGAGGTGCAGCGTTCGCTGCGCGCCCTCGAAACCGTCGAAATGTACTGGGCCGGTTTCGGTCAGCGCTACGTTGCGGCGATCGGCGAGCTGCTCGAGGCACGCGATTACAAGACCGCGCTCGATCGCATCGGCCGCGTCGTGAACCGACTGCGCGCCGACGTGGGCGACGAGCCACGCGAGGAGTTTCTCGACGCCGAAGAGAGGGCCGAACGCCTGGGCGACGCCGACCCGCGCCCGCGCTTCGAGGTGCTCGTGGTCGATGAGACGACCGAGTCCGAGCGCGACGCCATGCGCGCGGAGGCGCTGCGCCTGCGCTCACCCGCAGACACCTTCATCTACGAGTTCGTCATTGTGCCCTCGGCCGATGACGCCGTCGCCGCGATCCTCACGAACCCCAATATCCTCGCCGTTGTCGTGCGCCCCGGCTTCACCGAGCACACCCGGCAGCGCTTGAGCCGCGATCTCGCCGAATCGGTACGCATCGCCCGCTCCGAGGTCGCCCCGAGATCGGCCCCCGAGCGCGCCTCGCTCGCCAGCGTGCAGCGGGTACTCGGCATCGCCGACACCCTCATCGGGCTGCGCCCCGAGCTCGACCTCTACCTCATGGCGGGCGCCCACATCGAGGAGCTCGCAGGGGCCCCCCCCCGCCGCTTCCGCCGCATCTTCCGCCGCGAAGACCAGCTCGAACTGCACCTCACACTGCTGCGCCGGGTCTCGCACCTCTACGACACCCCCTTCTTCACCGCCATCCAGGATCACGCACGCCGCCCGGTAGGCGTGTTCCACGCGCTGCCCGTGGCGCGCGGCGGCTCGGTCGTCGGGTCGAAGTGGATCAAGGATCTCGCCGACTTCTACGGCATGAACCTGCTGCTCGCAGAAACCAGCGCCACCTCTGGCGGGCTCGACTCGCTGCTCGCGCCCGTGCACACGCTCAAAAAGGCCCAGGATCTCGCGGCACGAGCGTACGGCGCCAAGCACACCTTCTTCGTCACCAACGGCACCTCGACCGCCAACAAGATCGTGCACCAGGCCCTCGTCTCCCCCAACGACGTCGTGATGGTGGATCGCAACTGCCACAAGTCGCACCACCACGCCGTCATGCTCACGGGTGCCCGCCCCGCCTACCTCGAGGCCTACCCGCTCAACGAGTTCGCGTTCTACGGCGCCGTGCCGATCGACCGCATCAAGCAGATGCTGCTCGATTACCGCGCCGCGGGCCGCCTCGACGAGGTGCGCATGCTGACGCTCACCAACAGCACGTTCGACGGCATCGTGTACGACCCCGAGCGCGTCATGGCCGAGTGCCTCGCGATCAAGCCCGACCTGGTGTTCCTGTGGGACGAGGCCTGGTTCGCGTTTGGCGCGTTCCACCCCGTCACGCGCCGCCGCACGGCGATGGCCGCGGCGAAGCGCCTCGAGCAGCGCCTGGCGACAGCAAGCCACGCGGTCGCATTCCGCGAGCAGCGCGAACGTTTGTTCGACGCCGAGGGCAACCCGGCCCCCGACGAGGTCTGGCTGGGCGAGCGGCTCCTCCCCGCCCCGAGCTCGCGCATTCGCGTCTACGCCACGCAGTCGACCCACAAGACGCTCACCGCGCTACGCCAGGGCTCGATGATTCACGTCTACGACCAGGACTGGGGTCGCGAGGCCGAGGAGCCGTTCCACGAGGCGTACATGACGCACACGTCGACCTCGCCGAACTACCAGATCCTCTCCTCACTCGACATTGGTCGCCGCCAGGTGGAGCTCGAGGGCTTCGACCTGGTGCAGCGCCAGCTCGACCTGGCGACGAGCCTGTCGCAAGCGATCAGCCGGCACCCGCTCCTGCGCCGCACGTTCCGCGTACTCACCGCGCACGACCTGATCCCCGAGGCCAACCGCGAGGTCGGCCGCCCGATGCCCCTGCGCGACGGGCTCGCGACCATGTGGGACGCGTGGCGCACTGACGAGTTCGTCATCGACCCGAGCCGCATCACGATCGAGATCAGCCGCACGGGCGTCGACGGCGACACGTTCAAGCACGAGCACCTCATGGACCGCTACGGCATCCAGGTCAACAAGACGAGCCGCAATACGGCCCTCTTCATGACCAACATCGGCACCTCACGCAGCGCCATCGCGTATCTCATCGAGGTTCTCGTGAAGCTCGCCGAAAGGTTCGAGGAGGATCACGCCCAGCGCGATCCGGATCTGACGCGCGCGATCACCGCCGCGATCGACCTGCCCATGCCGCCGCTGCCCGATTTCAGCGCGTTCTCCGATCACTACTCGACCGACGGCAAGCTGCCCGATGGCGACATGCGGGCCGCGTTCTATCGCGGCCAGCGGCGCCAGAACATCGAGCATGTGCTGCCGGATCAGCTGCGCGCCCGGGTCGCCGCGGGTGAGAAGCCCGTCTCGGCCGGCTTCGTGACGCCGTACCCGCCCGGGTTCCCCGTGCTCGTGCCCGGTCAGGTGATCACCGCCGAGATTCTCGCGTTTATGCGGGTGCTCGATACGCGCGAGATCCACGGCTACGACCCCGTGCGCGGGTACCGAGTGCTGCTCGAGCAGTAGGGACCTGATCGCAGTGGAATGTGGCCCCCGATCTCGCTGAGCTCGGGGGCCGCTTCGCTACCCTCAACAGTTCATACGATCGGCGACCTTTCCCGTCGCTTTGTCTGCTGCGCGCACCCGGCCCACGCAAGTAGGCTCAAACTCAAACAACGAAGTTTGAGGAGACACCATTGGGCGCACACACCGAGGCGAGTATCGAGTCCGTAGACGTCATCGTGATCGGGGCGGGGTTTGCCGGGCTCACCGCGGCCCGCGAGCTCGGCCAGGCCGGGCTCAGCGTAATCACGCTTGAGGCGCGGGACCGCATTGGCGGCCGCACCTGGACCGATCACCGGCTCGGCCACGACCTCGAAATGGGTGCCAACTGGATCCACTGGGTACAGCCGCATGTCTGGGCTGAGGTCACCCGATATGGCCGCGAGATTACGCGCAGCCCAGTCGCCGACGAGGCTTACTGGCACGGCCCCGACGGCACGCCCCGCAAGGGCACGCTCGCCGAGTTCATGGCGCTCATCGAGGACGGCCAGCAGCGGCTGATCGACGACGTGCGCACGGCGATCCCCCGCGGCGTCGAGCCCACGGTCGGAGCGATCCAGGATCTCGACCGCCTCAGCATTCAGGACCGCTTCGACGAAATCGGACTCGACCCCGAGGCGCGCGCCGCCAACGAGTCAGTGTGGGTGGGGCACGTCAATGCGCCCCTCGACCAGACCGGCCTGTCGAGCGCGCTGCGCTGGGTATCGGCGACCGGCGGCCACTGGCAGCTGATGCACGAGGCGTCGGCCACCTACCGCGTGGTGGACGGCATGCGCGGCTTCACCGATGCGATTGCCTCCGATGTGCCCGGCGAGATCCGGCTGGGCACGACCGTGGCCTCCGTGACACAGCAGGCAACAGCTGCGGGAGGCGGCATCATCGTCGAGACGACCGGTGGAACCCGGATCCGGGCCCAGAAGGTCGTGAGTACCCTGCCCGCGAACGCGATTGCAGGGATCACGTTCTCGCCCGCCCTGCCCGAGGCGTGGCAGCGGCTCGGCCGCGAAACCGTCGCCTCGCAGGGCACCAAGGTGTGGCTGCGCGCGAAGGGACATGTGCCCCGGTTCTTCGCCTATGCCAGCCAGAGCGACCCGCTCTCGGTGCTCAAGGCCGAGTTCTACTGCACCGACGAGGAGGGCGACTACACGATCCTGGTGGGTTTTGGCCCCGACCACACCCGCATCGACCTCGACGACCTCGCGGGTGTGCAGGCCGCCGTCGACCTGTTTCGGCCCGGCCTCGAGATCACCGAGGTCACCGCGCACGACTGGATGACCGACCCGCTCTCCATGAACACCTGGATGACCCACCGCCCCGGCCAGCTCACCCGCGACCTCACCGAGCTGCGCGAGCCCGCGGGTGACCTGCACTTCGCGACAACCGACAACGCGAACCTGTGGGGCGGCTTCATCGACGGCGCGATCGAGAGCGGCCTACGGGAGGCGCGCCGGATCATTGGGGTGCTGCGGTAGATTCTTCGCGTTAGTGTGCCGGATCATTGGGGTGCTGCGGTAGATTCTTCGCGTTAGTGTGCCGGATCGCGGCTGGATCGGCGTGTCCTTGGGGCGCAAGTGGATTGAAATGTGCGGGGAAGAATCCGTTTTAGCGTCGGTCTAAAACGGATTCTTCCCCGCACATTTGTTATTTCCATGGATTCTGCGTTCGGCTCCGTCGCCGCAGAATGACGAGGGAAGAGCGGCGGGGCAGGGTTTCGGTCGGAGGGCAGCGAAGACCGAGACCCCGCCCCGCCGACCCAATCGCCTACAGCTCGTGCACCACCCGGCCGTCGACGACTGTCAGCGTGAACGGGATCTCGGGGAGCTCGTCCACCGAAGCATCTACCGGGTCGGAGCCCCACACGGTGAGGTCAGCCACCGCACCGACCTCGAGCACGCCACGGTCTGAGAATCCGCGCGCCAGCGCCGGCCACAGCGTGTAAGCGAAGAGCGCCTCCTCGGCGGTGAGGCACTGATCCGGCTCGAACACGTGAGCGGTGGCGTCTCCGGGCGTGTGCCGCCCGCGCGCCCAGGCCATGCCGAGGCGCGGATCGTACTGCGCGACCGGCCAGTCCGAGCCGAGGGTCACGGTGACGCCCGCGTCGATGACGTCGCGCACCCGGTACCCGGTGGCGGCGCGAGCGCCGAGACGCTTGGCCCAGTTGTCGCTCTCGTCGGCCTCGCGCCACTGCATGTGCAGCGGCTGCATCGATGCCGTGACCCGGCTCGATGACGGCCCTCCAAAGGTGCGCAGCTGCTCGAGGTCGGCGTCCGAAAGTACCTCGAGGTGCTCGATCGAGTGTGCGGGCAGCCCCGGGCGCTCGGGCAGCGTGGCGTAAACGTCGAGCACGCGACTCACCGCGAAGTCGCCCACCGCGTGCGTCGCGATCAGCAGGCCAGCCTCGTGGTAGGCCCGCACGACCTCGCCGTAACGCTCCCACGACGGCCAGAACGCCACGGAACCGTCGCCGCACGTGTCGGT
The DNA here is from genome assembly GCF_000350525.1 of Leucobacter salsicius M1-8. GTDB lineage: Bacteria > Actinomycetota > Actinomycetes > Actinomycetales > Microbacteriaceae > Leucobacter > Leucobacter salsicius. The sequence goes on from NZ_AOCN01000010.1 coordinate 74,004, forward strand.
CTCGTGCAGCCAGGCGGTGCCCGTGTCGATCACACCATCGCTGAACAGCTTGATCGCGCCGCCCTGCCACAGGCGCCCGCGCTCGCCCTTCGCCGCGATGATCGCGGCAACGTCCTCGTCGGTGTCACCGACGGCGTGCCACCGGTGCACCGTGAGCCGCTGGTCGAGCTCGCCGCGTTCCTCGAGTTCGGCGAGCAGCTCGGCGGTGCCGGGCTTGCCGTCCATGATCGCGCCGCCCGTGAGACCGGCCGCCGCGAGTGAGCGCAGCATGTCACGCAGAGCGTCGCGCTGCTCGTCGTGCGTGCGAACGGGGGCGGCGTCAAAGAGCAGGTTGTAGGCGGTCGGCTCCCGCAGCTGACCCGTGGGCTGGCCGTTCTCGTCGACCACGATCTCACTCGCGTCGTCGAACTCGCGCGCGCCGACAATGCCTGCGATTTCGAGCGCGGGGGCGGTCGCGAGCGCCGTGTGGAGGTCGTAGCAGATCAAAGCGACCGGTCGACCGGGTGCCGCATCCGCGAGCAGGTCGCCACGCATGCCCGTCTCTTCGAAGGCCTCATACTCGAGGTTCCAGCCACGCAGCCAGGCCCCCTCGGGCAGGCGCGCGTGCTCTGCGGCGAGCGCCTCGCGCAGCTGCTCGATCGTGGACAGGCCCGAGAGGTCGATGCCCGCGGTGATCTCGGCAGCCCACTGCGGGTGGGTGTGCGAGTCAAACAGCCCGGGGGTGACTGTCGCACCCGCCACGTCACGCACCTCGATGCCCGCGGCGACGGCACGCCCGCGCACGTCGCTGTCGGAGCCGATGAGCACGATCCGCCCATCCTCAACGAGCAGCGCGGTAGCGTCGCACTCCCGACCGAGGTGAGCGTTGCTGCGCAACTTTGCGCCGACGATGGCGAGCGAACCGCCAATCGAATCTGAGGTGGTCATTGATTGCTCCTCGGGGTAGGACGTGGGTAATGAATCTCGGGGTCACACTCGGCAGCTGCGCCAGGGTGCTTCTTCGCACCGCACACTTACATTTCAGTGCCGACCAATGGCGCTGAAACCTTCGCGTGCGGCCTGTCCTCGAAATCTATCGGGGTTCCAGCGCAATTGATATTCGGGATCGCCCGCGCCGCCCTCGACAAGGTCTGCGAGGTATTGCCCCATGAAGGCTGCGTATTTGAATCCCTCGCCCGAATCCCCGCAGGCCAGCGTGACGCCCGGGTGCACGCGGCCCACGATGAAGTCGCCATCGCCCGAGTCGGTCCAGGTGCACACCTGGGTAGCGCGCACGCGCGGCTCGACCGCGGTCAGGTCACGGGCCACTCGCGCCCGAATGATTTCGGTGCGTTCGGGCCATGCGGCTCGGTCGAGGTCGTCACCGAGCGTGCCGCCCGCGAGCGCCCGCAGCGGCTGATCGAGCCCGACCTTGTAACCGCGGTCGCCATCGGGCATCGCGTAAATGCCCGGGGTGTCCCCGATTGGGCAGTCCACGAGCCCGGGAAGCGCCGGGCCGCCGGGGCCTCCCAGGTGCACGACCTGCTCGATGTAGGGCGTGAGTGGGAGGTCGATGTCGAGGCCTGGCAGCAGCTCCCGGGTGCCGGGCCCCGCGGCCATGAGAATCTGATCAGCCTCACGAGTCTCGCCGCTCGCGAGGGTGACTCGCGGCGCGGCAGGATCCGGATCAATGGCCGTCACCCGCGTCGCCGGTAGGTACTCACCCCCGGCCGCGGTGAACGCGGCAAGCGCACCACCGAGCAACCGATCGGCGTGCACGACTCCGCCCTGCGCCACCCAGAGGGCGGGACGCCCGTCGGGCCGCAGCCCGGCGAAGACCTCGCCCACGCGATCCGGATCGATATGCTCGACCGGTTGGCCGATCGACGCGAGCGCCTCAGCGACCGCGGGCAGCGATTGATCGTCGCGCCACACGAGCCCCGTGGTGCTGTGGATCGGAGCGCCCAGGCGGTCGCCGAGGCGCTCCATGGCCGCGAGAGTTTCGGCCATCGCCCGAGCGCGCCAGACCTGCGTGTCAGCGAGGCGCCACAGGCGCGAGCTGCCGCCGTTCGAGGCGAAGGGGCCACCCGGCTCGAAGCGCTCGATGAGCGTGACCTGCCAGCCGCGATCCTGCAGCTCGAGCGCGGCGGGGAGCCCCCAAGCTCCCGCGCCCACGACGATCACCCTGGGCTTGTGCATGGTGCGGCCTAGTCCTGAATGGTGGTGTAGTGCTTGCGCAGTGGCTCAGTGACGTGCCAGATACCCTTCCAACCCGACGGCATCACCATGATGTCACCGGGGCCGAACACCTCGTTTTCGAGCCCTTCAACCTCAAGGGTTACTCGGCCCGAGAGGATCGTGCAGATCTCGCTGTACCCCTCACGCGTGGCGGTGAAGCTGCCAGCGTTGCATTCCCAGAGGCCGGTGTCGATGCGGTCGTTGGCCCAGACGGACTGACCCGACTCGGTCATGCCTTCCGTCGTGGCGGTGGGTTTGGCGGCGTGGGGCGGAAGGGACACGTCGGCGGTGTTGTGCGCGGCGTAGGTGCGGATGATCGTCATTGGTTCTCCTTTTGAGGGGGTGTGATGTGGCGCCTGGTACCGAGTGCCGCTTAGTTGCGGCCGGTCACGATGTCGGCGATGTGCGCGATGGGCGACGTCTTCTGGCGGCCGGCCAACTCGGTGCGGTCTGCGATGCCATATGCCGCGTAGAGGCCCTTGGTGGCGATCCAGCGCAGCGGCTCAGGCTCCCACTTGCGCACACGGTGGTTGACCCAGGGCAGGCTCGCAATCTCGGTGTCGTTACCGAGGATCAGGTCGGTGATGGTGCGGCCGGCCAGGTTCGTCGAGGTGACACCGGTGCCTACATAGCCGCCACCCCAGGCGATCCCCGTCTCACGGTCAAGCCCCACGGTCGCGGCCCAGTCACGCGGGACGCCCAGGACTCCCGACCAGACGTGGTCGATCGCGGCCCCGCGGGTGGCTGGGAAGAATCGGTTCATGATCTCTTTTAGAGTTTGAGCTGTGGCTTCGGAGGTTTGACCGTCAGTGTCGGTTTTCGAACCATACTTGTAGGGCACGCCGCGGCCACCGATCGCGATGCGATCGTCGGCGGTGCGCTGCGCGTACATGTACACGTGAGCGAAGTCGCCGAGCACCTCGCCCTTGTTCCAGTTCAGCTCGTCCCATACCTCGGGCGCGAGGGGCTCGGTTGCGATGAGCGACGAGTTCATAGGCAGCCATAGCCGGTGCAGGCCCTTGAGGTTGGCAGTAAAGCCTTCAGTGGCGCGCACGATGAACTCGGCTGAAACGGTGCCATGGGTGGTGATGACGCGGTGGGGCGCGATCTCGACGACGCGGGTGCGCTCGTAGATTTCGACGCCCAGGCGCTCACACGCTTCGGCGAGTCCGGCTGCGAGCTTGGCGGGCTGAATGCGTGCGGCATGCGGGTGCCACACCGCGGCGCGGGTGCCCGCCACGTTGATCTTGGCCTTCGCTTCGTCCGCTTCGAGCAGCTCGAGGTCTGCGTACTTCCAGGTCTGTTCTTCGGCTGCGAAGGCCCGAATACGCGACTCCTGGGCGGGGGTGTAGGCGACGTTGAACTCGCCACCCTTCTTGATGTCGGCATCAATGCCCTCGACACCGGCGACGCGAATGACCTCTTCGACCGTCTCATTCATGGCCCGCTGAAAGCGCTCTGCGGCGTCGCGCCCGTGCGTGGGCTCGTACTGGGCCCGACCTCCGGTGACGGCGGCCGTCAGCCAGCCGCCGTTGCGCCCCGAGGCGCCGTAACCGACGTGCTTTTGCTCAATGACCACGACGCGCAGCTCAGGCTTCGCCTGCTTCAGGTAGTAAGCCGTCCACAGGCCGGTGTACCCGGCGCCGACGATGGCGACGTCTGCCGTGAGGTTGCCCGGCAGCTCGGGGCGGGGCTTCGGCGCACCGATCTGCTGCCACCAGTGTGAGACGTTGCCGTTGATCATCGTTGATTCCTTTGCTGTGGTTGCGGAGAGTCTTGCGGGTGCTGCTTGTAACGGAAGTTGTGGTTACTGCGGTTGGGCGTGTGCCTCTAGCCGTGAACTGCTGCGTCGGGCGTCGGCGGGCTGTTGATCCAGAGCACAGACGCGGGAGCGTCTGATTCATTGACCACGCGGTGTGGCACGGAACTCAAGAATTCGATGGAGTCGTCGACCTTGAGCTCGAAGCGTTCGTCATCGAGCTCGAGCACGACCTCCCCCGCTGTGACCACGAGGATTTCCTGAGATCGGCCGTGGGAGTACTGCTCTTGGCCGGTCGACCCGCCCACCCCGAAGCGTCCGGCGTACACCTCGAGGTTGCCGAGCGGCGGCTGGGCGATCACATACTTGTCGGCGCCCTCGAGGTTCAGTTGGGGGCGGTCCGCAGCCCGCAGCACTCCGCGGGTGTGGACGGCGCTATCGTCGAGCAATTGCGCGGGGGAAACTCCCAGGGCCGCGGCGACCTTGCGCAGCGACGAGACGCTGGCATTGGTATGTCCGTTCTCAAGCTGGCTCAGAAAGCTTGAGCTCACGCCCGCCGCAGCGGCGACGGCCCGGAGGCTCATGCCGCGCAGTTCACGGAAGGCGGCAACGCGGCTACCCAGGTCTGCCCCGGTCGGCTGAGTTGGCGGGTTCACTGTTCCTCCTTGAACCAGATCGCACTACGCCATGTAGCCCGATACAAAACCGCTCACTGAACAGCGTGTTCAGTATTCTTATCCTTACCGTACATTGGCTGCAATTCTTGCGCAATCCTCGGCTACGCCCTGCGCAAGCTAGGCTAGCTCTCGGACTCCCACAAGGAACCACGTTTTCTCTGGCGCAAGCCATCTCACCACACCGAAGTTGCGGGGCTGGCGCACTCACCAACCCCGAAAGTTTCTCTTGAGTTCTCCCACCGCCACTTCGGCGACCTCCTCGACCCCGCGCAATTCGCCGGCCCGCGTCGTCCTCGCGAGCCTCGTCGGCACGACGATCGAGTTCTACGACTTCTACGTCTACGCGACGGCAGCGGTGCTCGTGTTTCCGCACCTGTTCTTCCCGACCGGCAACGAGACCACGGCGCTCCTCGCCTCGTTTGCTACCTTCGGCGCGGCCATGCTCGCCCGCCCCATCGGTGCTATTTTCTTCGGTCACCTCGGTGACCGGCTCGGCCGCAAGACCACGCTTGTGGCCTCGCTCATGACCATGGGCATCGCGACATTCCTCATTGGTGTGCTGCCCACGCACGCTCAAATCGGCCCGTGGGCCGCGGTGCTGCTGCTCGTCATGCGCCTCGTACAGGGCTTCGCAATCGGCGGTGAGTGGTCGGGTGCGGCCCTCGTCGCCACCGAGAACGCTCCCAAGGGCAAGCGCGCCTGGTACGGCACGTTCCCGCAGCTCGGCGCCCCCATCGGCTTCATCATCGCGAACATGTTGTTCTACGGCATCAATGTCGCACTCGCGGACCCCGAGACGCCCGGCATCGCCTCCGAGGCGTTCCTGAGCTGGGGCTGGCGCATTCCGTTCCTGTTCTCGGCCGTCATGGTCATCGTTGGCCTGTGGGTGCGCCTCAAGCTCGTCGAGTCGAGCTCGTTCGAGCGCGCCAAGGAGACCGGCAAGGTCACCAAGCTTCCCCTCGCCGTCGCGTTCAAGGATCACTGGCGCGCGCTCATCCTCGGCACGTTCGCGATGCTCGCGACCTACGTGTTGTTCTACCTGATGACGTCGTACACGCTTACCTTCGGCACCCGCCCCGGCCTGGTCGCGGCTGAGAAGGTCGCCAATGCCGCCGGCGTCGAGTTCGATGCCGCAGCCTACGTGCCCGGCCTCGGCTACTCGTACAACGACTTCATTCTGATGCTCGTCTTCGGCGTCGTCTTCTTTGCGATCTTCACGCTCGTCTCGGGCCCGTTGGCCGACCGCTTCGGCCGCCGCAAGACGCTCATCTGGGTGACGGTCGCGATCGCGGCCTTCGGATTCCTGTTCGTGCCGATGCTCGGCGGCGGCACGACGCTCGTCATGTTCTTCCTCGCGCTCGGCTTCACGCTCATGGGCCTCACGTTCGGCCCCATGGGCGCGTTCCTGCCCGAGATGTTCCCCACGAACGTGCGCTACACGGGCTCGGCCGTCGCCTATAACGTGTCGTCGATTCTGGGTGCCGCCCTCGCACCGATCATCGCGGTGTGGCTCTGGGGCCTCGCCGACGGCAGCCCCGTCTACGTGGGCCTCTACCTCACGGGCGCCGCAGTGCTGACGCTGGTCTCGCTGATCCTTACGCCCGAGACCAAGGACGTCGACATGGATGCGTAGTCGACGCCCCAGCACCGCGCAATAGCGCGATCCGGCGTCACACCACGAAGAAACCCCGCACGCAAGCTCTCAAGCTGCGTGCGGGGTTTCTCGCGTTCATGGCGTCGGGCGCGGCTAGGTCGCCGACTCCCCCGCCTCACCCGTGTCGATGAGCAAGACACCCGAGGGCACTTCCCAGACCATCGCGACCTCGTCGCCGCGGTTGTGAATGCGCGCCTCCTGGCCGAGGCGCACCGCGCCCTCCGTGCCATCGGGCAGCCGCACGGTGTACCGGCGCGAGGCCCCCAGGTAGGTGACGTCGAGAATCGTCACTGGGATCGAGTTCTGCCCCTCCACGGCAGCGGTGCCCGCGAGCTCGAGGCGCAGATTCTCGGGCCGGATCAGGATCGCCAGATCCTCGTGCGCGCTCTGCCCGTCGGCCAGCACGCGGTGCCCCGCGACATCAATCTCGGTGTGGCGCTCGCCGACCGGCGTACCCTTGCCGAGCAGCACCGTCGATTCGCCGAGGAATCGACCCACGAACAGGGTCTGCGGCGCCTCGTAGAGATCCTCCGACGTGCCTACCTGCTCGATCTTGCCGTTGTTGAAGACCGCAATGCGGTCTGACATCGACAGCGCCTCCTCTTGATCGTGCGTGACGTATACAAACGTCGACCCGACCTCGCGGTGAATACGCTTGATCTCATTCTGCAGCCACTCGCGCAGCTTCTTGTCGAGCGCACCGAGCGGCTCATCCATGAGTAGCACGCGGGGTTCGTACACGAGGGCGCGAGCCAGCGCGACGCGCTGCTGCTGGCCGCCCGAAAGCTCCGATGGGAAGCGATCGCCAAAGTCGCCCATGCGCACCATGTCGAGCGCGCCCTTGACTTTCTTGGCCTGCTCGGACTTGCTCAGCTTGCGACGCTGTAGCGGGTAGGCGATGTTCTCGGCCACCGTCTTGTGCGGGAACAGGGCGTAGTTCTGAAACACCATGCCGATGTCGCGCTTGTGCGGTGGCAGCTTGGCCACGGGCTTGCCGTAGATGTGCAGCATGCCCTCAGTCACCTGCGTGAAGCCGGCAATCATGTTGAGGGTGGTGGTCTTGCCGGATCCGGAAGGGCCCAGGAAGGTCATGAACTCGCCGGGTTCGATGGTGAGGTCGATCTCGTCGACCACGGCCTTGTCGCCGTAGCGCTTCGTGACCTGGTTGAGGCTGATCCCAGCCTCACCGATCGCGTGGATGGCCGTCGTGTTGAGGCCCTCCGCGCGCAGCTCCTGCTCGTGCCCCGCGGGCACCGGGATCTCGTTGTGAGTCATTGCGTTCACGCTACCGGTCGCTTTCTCTTGCGTGTGGCGAACTGGGCGACGAGCATCACGATCACCGAGGTGAGCATCGTGATGACAGCAACGGCCGCCACCGTCGGGTCATTGGTTTGGGTGACGCTGTTGAAGATTTTCACCGGCAGCGTCTGCAGGCTCGGGCTCTGAATGAACAGCGAAAGGATGACCTCGTCAAACGAGGTGACGAAGGCAAACAGGGCGCCTGCCGTCACACCCGGCGCGATAAGCGGCAGGGTGACGCTGAAGAACGTGCGCACTTTACCAGCGCCCAGGCTGGCCGAGGCCTGTTCCAGTCGCGGGTCGAGTCCCTGCAGCGAGGCCATGACGTTCGTGATCACGAGCGGCATCGACACGATGGTGTGGGCGAGCACGAAGCCGGGCAGCGTGCCCAGCAGATCGAGGCGCAGAAACAGCGAGTAGAGGCCGACCGCGAGCACAATGCCGGGCACAATCAGCGGTAGTAGGAAGTAGCCCTCAAGCAGTCCCTTACCGCGAAATTTCACCTTCGACAGGCCGAGCGAGGCGAGCACGCCGACGGCGGTCGCGACGACCATCGTGAGCACGGCCACCTGCAACGACGAGAACAGCGCCTTGAGCCAGTTGGGATCCGTGAAGAAGTTCTCGTACCACTGGGTCGAGAAGCCCTTGGGCGGAAAGTTGAACGAGGGGGCGTCATTGAACGACATGGGCACGATGACCAGGGTCGGCACAATGAGCCACAGGATGATGAGCACGGCGAAGGCCGTGAGCAGGCGTTTCGTGGTCACTTATCCACCCCCGGGAATAGGCTGCCGTTCTTGTTAAACCTTGACACGACGACCAGGATCAGAATCGTGCACACCAGCAGGAAGATGCCGAGGGCTGTGCCCTGGCCCCACATGAGGAACACGCTGATCTGCTGCTGAATCAGGGCCGAGATCATGGTTTCCTTCGACGAACCCAGCAGAGCGGGAATGATGTAGAAACCGAGAGCAAGAATGAAGACCGTCACGCCGCCCGAGAAGATGCCGGGCCGCGACAGCGGCAGGTACACCGTAAAGAAGCGGGTGATGGGGCCGGCGCCGAGGTTCGCAGCGGCGGGAAGCAGTCGCTTGTCGATCTTCGACATTGAAGAGTAGAGCGGCAACACCATGAAAGGCAGCAGCACCTGACTCATACCGAGGGCGACACCAAAGGTGGTGCGAATGAGCGGGATCGGGCCGATGCCGAACCAAGCCGCGAGCAGACCGTTGATGGGGCCGGTGTCCTGCAGCAGCACCATCCAGGCGAGGGTGCGCACGAGGATCGAGGTCCACAGCGGCATCATGATGAACAGCTGCAGCGCGTTGCGCGCCCGGTCCCCCACGATCGTCATGAGGTAGGCGTACGGGTATGCCAGCAACAAGCACGAGAACGTTACGATGAACGCCGTGCTGAAGGTGCGGGTCACCACAGCGATGTTGGCGTCGGTGGTGAAGAGCCAGACGTAGTTCTGTACGCCGGGCTCGGGGTCGGTGATCGAGCGAATGAAGACGTCGATCAGCGGGGCGAGGAAGAACAGGGAGACAATGACGAACGCAGGTACGAGGAGCAGGAGCGTGCGCCAGTTTCTGGGGAGTCTCCTGCGGGCCGTGCCGTCGCCCGCACCGGGGGCCGCTGCATTTCCAGCAGCGATGCCCCCGGTGACGGTGTTATCGGTCATTGATTAGCTGCCCGTCGCCCATCCGGCCCAGGCCGCGGAGAGTGCGTCGTAGTTCTCGACCCAGAAATCGACGTTGGGCGCGATGCCCGTCTCGAGGTTGTCGGTCGTCATCCACGTCGCGAGCGTCTCGTCCAGCTTGGGCTTCGCGTCGACGTTGACCCCACCGTACGAGGTGAGCTCGGTCATCTTCGCCTGCTGCTCAGCGCCGAGTGAGAAGTTCACGGCAGCCATTGCGGCCTGCTTGTCCTTCACACCCTTGGGGATGCCGTTCGAGTCGACCATGATCATCCACTGGTCCCACATGGGAGCCACCGGTGCGCCAGCTGCGGCAGCGCCGTAGCCGCGGCCTGACCACACGAGACCCATGACGGCCTCGCCTGCCTCGAGCTGCTGCTGCGCCTGCGCGCCCGTCGTCCAGCCGATCACGTCGTCGCCCAGATCCTTGTACATGTCGAACGCGCCCTCGATGTCCTCGGGCTTCAGGTTCTTCACGTCCTTGCCCTGGGCAGTAAGCGCGAACTCAACCGTCTGAGGATCGACGTAGGTCGACTGGCTCACGGTGCGCTTGCCGGGGAACTTCTTGGTGTCGAAGAAGTCGGCCGCGCTCGTGGGCGGGTTGTCACCGAACGCGTCGGTGTTGTACGCCACGACCAAGCCGTACAGAATCTGGGGCACCATGCACTTGTCGGTGATCGTGCCCTCGGGGATCTTCGAGGTGTCGATCTGCGAGTAGTCGTACTCCTCGAAGAGGGTGCCACAACCGCGCGCCGTGTCGAACTGGGTCGTGTTGACGATGTCCCAGCTCACGTTGCCCGCGTCGACCATGGCCTTGAGCTTGCCCGCGTCGAACGCGTCCTGGTTGAACGTGGCGCCCGCTGCCTTCGCGAAGGGATCCCACAGCGCCTCAGTCTGACCGTCCTGGAAGATACCGCCTGAGCCGGCGAACGTGAGCGTCACGCCGTCAAACGCGCCAGCCTTTACCTCGCCGGCGACCGGGGTGCCGAGGTCACGCTCGGGTGCCGGCTCATCGCTCGCACCACCGCTGCAGCCCATGAGCGTCAGCGCAAGCGCCGCCGCCCCGGCAACTATCGCGGTGCCGCGACGGGCCCCGCTTGATTTCAGTTTCAACATCAATAGCCTCACTTCATCGTGATTCGAGAATCCCAGCTTTGCTTCGCATTCGAGCGTCAGGCTCGAGGGTGAAGTCGTGGTGGGTGACATTGAAACTAGCAGCGTCCTGGGCCTGTATGCCCTACTCCGAGACCGGTTTGTTACCGCCCGCGCCGAGTTTCATAGCTTCGTACGTCGGCCCGATGGGCGGTTGTACAAACATAAGGAATCAGCCGACAAACGTACAACCAGGCGCCCAGATGGCGTTCAAACAGCGAGCTCGCTCCTACGATAGATCCAACGCTGGAGCTGTTCAAGGAGGAACACGTATGGATATCGTCGTCATTGGTGCCGGGTTGGCTGGCCTCACGGCTGCATGGGAGCTCACGAAGGCCGGTCACCGGTGTACCGTGCTCGAGGCCCGCGACCGCGTGGGCGGCCGCACCTGGTCGACTCAGCTGCCCGGCGGCGAGTGGACTGAACGTGGTGGGGAATACGTGTTTCCGACCGAGTTTCCGATCCGTAAGCTCGCCGCCGAGGTCGGGGTCCCGATTCTCACGCACGGAGTGCGCTACGGCCGACGCACGGTTAACGGTCGCGTCATCTCGTTCTCTGAGCTCGGCGAGACGAGCGAGCGCGTCAAGCAGACACTCGCCGATATGATCGCCGACGGCGAGCGCAACGTGTCGCTCGAGCGCGCATTCGAGACGGCCCTCGGTGCCGACTACCGGCTCGACCCCGTCTACCGTCGCACGACTACCTCGGCTGCTTCCGATCCGTCGTTGGTGAGCGCCGAGGCCGTGCTGCTGCACGAGTCGTCGACGGCCGGCGGGTACGTCGAAGATGGCGGCCGGTTCGTGGGAGGCAATCAGGCGCTGTCTATCGAGATCGCCCGGCGTCTCGGCGACCGCGTGCGCCTCGAGCATCCCATCACCGGAATCGACCAGTCGGCGACCGGCGTGCAGGTAACACTCTCGGACGGTTCAACCGTTGACGCCGATGCCGCGGTTCTCTCGGTGCCCCTCCCCTTGCTCAGGAGCCTCGACCTGGGCTTTGACCTGACCCCCGGGCAGCAGCGCGCCCTCGACCACCGGTTCATGGGGGTCGCCGCAAAGCTCGGCGTGCCCCTCGCGAAGGTCGATGACGACATCGCGCTGCAGAACCCCGATCACACCTGGTGGTCGTGGCGATCCATGTCGATTGACGGCGAGCACCGCATCAATGCCCTCTCTTGTTTCGCGGGTGGGCCGTTCGCCCTCGAGGCCCTCGGCACAGCCCAGGGCGCCGAAGGCTGGGTCGCGGCGCTCAAGCAAATGCGCCCCGAGCTCGAGATCTCGGCCGATCCACTCCTCACGACCTGGGCCGATGACCCGTGGGCGCGCGGCTCGTACTCGGCCCCCGGCCTGGCGTGGGAGGCGGCCGATGCCAGCGCGTTCGAGGTGGCAGCAGGCCGCGTCGCCATTGCGGGCGAACACACCGGTCTCGCGCAGTCACTCTCGGGGGCCGTTGATTCGGGCTACCGGGCGGCTTCCGCCCTCGGTCCGTTGCTGTCATTATGAGGCTTATGAGCACAGTAATCATCCGCCTCGCAGTTTGTGGGCGGGTTGGCGTGGGCAGTCAGGGCCGGACATGACGTTTACGGTCGGTTCGCTCATCGCGCTCCCCGACCTGCGCACGCGTTCGCTCACCCCCGGGGTGGGCGAGGCTCGCGAGATCGCTTGGGCGCACGTGTGCGAGTTGCCCAATCCGTGGCTGTGGTTGGGGCCGGGTGCGCTACTGATGACCACGGGAATCAACGTCCCCACGACCACCGACGAGCAGTGTGAATATCTCACAGGTCTCAGTGAGGCGGGCATTGCTGCCCTCGCCGTCGACTCCCAAATGCTCAAGGCCCCCCTGACTCCGCCCACACTCGCGTTTGCGGCGCACCTCGGGTTTCCCGTGCTCGAAACGGCGAACGAGATCCCGTTCGTCACGATCGCGATGGCGGTCGCGAATGCTGCCAGGCAGGAGGGCACGATGCGCGTGCGCTCTACCGAGCAGCTTTACGCGGCGCTCTCGCGCCACCCCATCGAGGCCCCGATCGACGACCTGCTGCTCGACCTCGCGCAGGTGTTGGGCGGGTCGCTGCGTCTCGAGCAGCCCCATGTGGCATTCAACGCGGCTCCGGATCAGGCCGCACCTCTCACACCCGGGATGATTCGACAGACCAAGTCGGGTGCGCTCATTGTTGGTCTTGCGGGGCGGGGATCCCCCGGTCTCGTGTGGGATGCGCGCGGAGTGACCGACGCCGGTTTGCTGCAGCACGCGGCTGGTGTCGTAGGCAGTGCGCTTGCCGTAAAACTCGCCGCGCATCGCACCGAGTGGATGCACGGCTCCCTACTGCTGTCTGATCTGTGCGAGGTGTCGGTACCGTCCGAGCCTGCTGCACACCTGGTGGCCGCCTACGGCGTCAAGCCGCCCTTCGTGCTCGCCGTAGCTCCCAGCGCAGATGCGCGCGACGTACTCGATGCGTCACACGCCGAATTCTCGGCCGCCAATGCGCCGGCGATCGCCACCATCAAGGATGCGCAGGTGCTCGTGCTCGCGCACGCCAGCTCCGAGTGCGATGAGGCGTTGGAGGCGCTCGCCGGGGAGCACACCCGCATCGGCGTGAGCGCGCAGTTCAGCGACCTCGAGGGGCTCCAAACGGCCCTGCGGCAGGCACGCAGTGCCGTCATTCGCAATCATCAAAGCGGCAATGTCCTCAGGTTTGAGGAGCACGAAGCGACCTCGCTGTTTCTGCCGCAGGGCACTGAGCAGCTACGCAGTATCGCGCGCCAGGTACTCGGCCCCCTCACCACCTATGATCAGCAGCGCGGCACGTCCCTCACCCACACCCTGCAGGTCTTTCTGGAGGAAAACCGCAGCTGGGTGCGGGCCTCTGAACGTCTGTACGTGCACCGCCAGACCCTCATCGCGCGCGTCTCGCGCATCGAGAAGATCATCGACCGAGACCTGTCCTCGATGGAGGACGCCGCCGAATGCTGGCTCGCAGTTCAGGCCGCCATCGGTTGTGGCGACCTGGCCCCGAGCTCAGACGTCCCGCTTTTAGGCGGGCTCGCAGACACAGCGGTCTGAGGCTGCAACGCCCTCAAGCGCCTCTTCAATGTGCTGGCCGCAGCCAGCCCAGGTCGTCTTCTCACATACACCGCATCGAACCGGAGAGCACATATCTGTTTTCCTTTCACACAAAACTGTTCCAGGCTAGCCTGCGTCTGCAGATTTCACCTGGATTCGGCTGGTACCGTGAGTGAATTACCCGGTCGTCCAGGGTGCGAAAGGTAGGAACATGTCGTCTGTAGAGCTCGAACAGCGCATCACCGTAGCTGAGGCCTGGGCTGCAGCCGACATCGATCCGGCGGGCCGGCACGCGACTCGCTCGCTCATCGCTCGGGCCCGCGAGGGCCAGGAGAGCGCGATCACCGAGCTCATCGACGCGTTCTCGGGGCGCCTCGCCTTTGGCACCGCCGGGCTGCGGGGCAAGATTGGCCCGGGCCCGCGCCGCATGAACCGCGTTGTCGTGTCGCAAACGAGCGCGGGCTTCGCGGCGTTTCTCACGGAATTGACCGAGCGATCCGGCGCACTGCACATGGACCCGCCCTCGGTCGTGATTGGGTACGACGGCCGCACCGGATCAGCTGTGTTCGCCCGCGATACCGCCGAGGTGATGGCCGGGGCAGGCGTGCGCGTCTACCTGCTGCCCGAACCCGGTCCGACCCCGCTCACCGCGTTCGCGGTGCGGCACCTGCAAGTCTCTGCTGGCGTCATGATCACGGCCAGCCACAACCCGCCGGCAGACAATGGTTACAAGGTATTCCTGGGCGGCGCCGACCAAGGCGCCCAGGTTGCACCGCCCGTCGATGCCGAGATCGCCGCCCACATCGAGCGGGCCGCCAGCGGTGCTCCGGTGATGCTTCCACGTTCGCGCGACTACGTCATGCTCGGTGGGGGCGTCGCCGACGCCTATGTCGCGGAGACCGCTTCGGCTGTGCTGCGCGGCCTCCCCGCCGACCCGAAGCGCCCGGGCCGCGCGCTCGGCGACGACACCGACCTCAAGGTCGTCTACACCGCCATGCACGGTGTCGGTTCAGAGATTGCGCGGCGCGTGTTCCTGTCGTCTGGGTTGCCAACCGTCACTGTCGTCGCCGAGCAGGATGCCCCCGACCCGACGTTTCCGTCGCTCGAGTTTCCTAACCCCGAGGAACCGGGCGCACTCGACCTCGCGTTCCGCACCGCCGGTGATCTCGACGCCGACCTCGTCGTCGCCAACGACCCCGATGCCGACCGCGTAGCGATCGCTGTCAAAGCCCCGCCGCGGGCCACGCCTGCGGTCACGCGCGGCTACCGTCAGCGCCCGCGCAACGTCGCCAATCAGTACCGCAGGCTCACCGGCAACGAACTCGGGCTGTTGCTCGGGTGGCGCGCCGCGGAGCGCGAGACCGCAGCCGCAAGGATCGGCGCACGAGCGCCACAGGGTACGCTCGCCTGCACAAACGTTTCGTCCCCCGCGCTGCGCGCCGTCGCCGAGGCCTACGGTCTCGACTACGTCGAGACACTCTCGGGGTTCAAGTGGGTGTCGCGGGTGCCGCGGCTGCTATTCGGGTTCGAGGAGGCCATCGGCTATCTCACGCACCCCGGCCATGTGCGCGACAAGGACGGCATTTCAGCGGGGGCGGACGCCATCGCGATGGTGCGCGAGCTGCGCGCCGAGGGGCGCACGGTCTGGGATTTGCTCGACGATGCCAGCGAGCTGTTTGGTCACTTCGCGAGCAGCCAGATCACGCTGCGCTTCGCATCGATGACCGAGGCCACTGAGCTGTCAGCGCGAGTACGTGAGCTCCGCCCCACCGAGTTTGGTGACATTCGCGTTGAACGCGTGCGCGATTTGCTGACGCCGGGCGAGGCACCCGTGCCCGCCAACGTGCTGCGCTACGACCTCGAGGGCGGCAGCCGGGTCATGATGCGCCCGAGCGGCACCGAGCCCAAGCTCAAGGTCTACCTCGATACCTTCAGCGATGTGGGCGATGCGGCTGAGCGACGCACCGCAGCCGAGGCCGCGCTCGCGCGCCTCGAATCCGCGGTGCGCGGCACCATCGACGGCCTCCGGCTGTAGCATCGCGGCGGTCGAAGCCTGTGGTCTAGTCTGGTGACTCGCTCGTGGGCTTCGCGCTGTCGTCGCCCGACAGCCACCGGATCCACCACTGCCGCGGATCCCCCTCGAATAGCAGCGCACGCACCAGCAGCGTGAGCGGGATCGACAGGATCGCCCCGAGCGGGCCGATCACGAGGGTCCAGAAGATCACCGAGAAGAAGCTGAGGGTGAGGCTCAGGTCGACGGCGTCGGCCACGAACTTGGGCTGCACCATCACCTGCAGCACGACGTTGACCACGCAGTACACGCCGATCACGATCAGCATGAGCTGCCAGCCACCCACCGCGAATGCCACGAGCGCCGGGGGCACGAGCCCCAGCACGAACCCGATGTTGGGAACGAAGTTGGTCACAAACGCGAGGATCGCCCAGACCATGGGGGCGGGCACGCCGAGCGCGGACAGCGCGAGCCCGTCAATAACCGCGACCAGCAGACCGAAGCTCGCGTTCACCACGTAGTAGCGTCGCACGCTGCGCGCGTAGTCGGTGAACCGCTTCATCGTGGGGACTACGCGCTGGCCGAACTGTGCGGTGGCCCGCGCGTATCGCGCACCGTCAATCGCGATAAACACCACGTATGCCAGCACGAAGAAGAATGACGTGAGCACGCCGATCATGGCCCCGCTGAGGTCGGAGACGTAGCCGATCAGGGACTCCGGCCGCAGCACCGAGACCAGGGCGTCCGAGGCCTGCTTCTCGAGTCCCAGATCCTGCAGCAGGTGCATAATCTCGGTCACTGTAGTTTGAAACTCGGCGGCCGAGCTGCGCACCAACGCCACAAACTCTGCGCCCGCGTAGTGCCGCGGCAGTCTACAACGGGCCGCGACTCTACACAGTCCGGGATTCGGGCAGCCCGAGCTTCTTGTTCTCGCCCACCGCGATCCAGGCCGCCGTTAGAAGGAGCGCCCGGCAAATGAAGTTGAACCACAGCAGCAAGCCGATGAACACTGCAAACGAGGCCAGTAGCGGGTTGCTCGACGCACCCCCCAGCAGGGCCGTGCCGGCCAGCTTCAAGATGAGCAGTACGACGCCGCCCAGTAGGCTTCCCTGTATGAGGTGCCACCTGGGCACCCTCACCTCTGCCAGATATCGATGCATGGCGTAGATCAGCAGCACGTCAAACAGCAGCACCGCACCATAGCGAGCAATGATGCCGAACGTGCCAAATAGCCAGTTTTCGGGGCTCAGTCCAAACCAGCCGAGCACCACATCGGCAAGATTCGAGCTAAACACGGTGAGGGCGGCCGAGATCACCAGGGCGAGAAAAAAGCCGATCGCGAGCACGAAGTCTCGCAGTTTGAGCAGCACGGCATTGCGATACTGCTTGACCTCAAGCCCAAAAATGATCCGGATCGAGCGCCGCGTCCCCGTGAACCAGTTCAGCGAGACCCAGAGCAGTGAGACGCCAGCAACGATGCTCGTCCAGTCCAGCACATGGGTCCTGAAGAGCGAGTCCAACTGTACAACGCCGTTTTTACCGATCAGGCCCGGAACGAACAGGTTGATTTGTTCGACGAGCGAGTGGAGCAATTCGGGTCGTTCGCGGAGGGCGATTCCGAACACGCTGAACCCGACGTAGAGTGCGGCGAAAATCGCGAACAGGGCCTGGTAGCTCATGCCGCTTGAGAGCACAGCGCCGCCGATGTCGGTGAAGTGCGAAAAGGCTCGCATTGGGCGCAGGGCCATGAACCAGTCTTTGAGCCGCACCGCGCGAGTTTTGAGGACGACACCGCGCGCAATTACTTCCCGCGGCGATGTCATGCCCTCTATTCTACGGCTGCAACGGCAGCGTGAGACCACTCACAAACGAACGGTCCTCCCCCGACACCGGGTCGGTGAACGAGATGCCGCTTGCCAGGAGCTGCAGCGGCGTCGAGAAGTCGTCGATTGCCGCGTCACGGTCGATGGGGTAGAGCGGGTCTCCAGTGATCGGTACGCCAGCGCCCCACATGTGCATGCGCAACTGGTGGGTGCGCCCCGTGTGCGGAGTCAGCCGGTAACGACCCAGCGGCACATCAGGCACGTCATAGCCCGGGATCTCCCGGGCCTCCGTCTCAGTAAGCACGCCCTCAAGCGCGATCTCGGAGCGCGCATTTGCCGGCGCCCCCGGCACGACCTCGGCCTGATGTACGCCACGCTGTTTGGCGAGGTGATTCTCCACGGTGGCGGGCAGCTCGAGATCCGGATCAATCCCCGCGACCGCATGATAGGTCTTGCGCACCGTGCCCGGGAGTTGGAACATCGATTGATAGGGGCCTCGCCAGCGCCGTTCGGTCGTGAGCACGAGCAGACCCGAGGTCACTCGGTCCAGCCGATGCATCGGCGTGAGTTCAGGGAGGCCGAGCTCATCACGCAGCCGCACGACAACGCTCTCGCGCACGTGCTTGCCGCGCGGGATCGTCGAGAGGAACGCGGGCTTGTCGACGACGAGCAGCCGGTCATCACGGTGCACGATGGTGATCTGGCCGGGTACCGGCGCCTCGGGTGCGAGGTCCCGGTGAAACCAAACGAAAAGATTGTTGCGGTAGCCATCGCCGGCACGGACCGGGGCGCCCGACTCGTACACGAACCGCTCGTCCGCAATAAAGGTGTCGACGTTGATGTGTCGCCCAACCCGATGGTGGAGCCAATCTCGCATGAGCGACCACACGGGCTGCTCGCCCGCAACACCGTCGGTGGTGCGCAGCCAGGCGGCATCGAGGCCGAAACGCGACGGCAGCGGGGAACGGGGTGGCACCGCATGAGTCTACCCGCGAAAAACGCCAGTGCCCGCTCCTCGTGGAGCGGGCACTGGCGTCGTAGGCATCTTGCCATCCTGCGCAACGAAGGAATCGAAGGATCTAGCTGATCTTGCCCGAGATGATTGCGTTCTTGACCTCGGCGATTGCCTTGGTCACCTGGATGCCACGGGGGCATGCATCGGTGCAGTTGAAGGTCGTGCGGCAGCGCCACACGCCTTCCTTGTCGTTGAGGATGTCGAGACGCACCTGGGCGTTGTCATCACGCGAATCAAAGATGAAACGGTGTGCGTTGACGATCGCTGCCGGGCCGAAGTACTGGCCATCGGTCCAGAACACGGGGCACGACGAGGTGCACGCGGCGCACAGGATGCACTTCGTGGTGTCGTCGAACCGCTCGCGGTCTGCCACCGACTGGATGCGCTCCTTGCCGCCCTCGGGCGAGTTGCCCGCGACGAGGAAGGGCTGCACCTGACGGTACGACTCGAAGAACGGCTCCATGTCGACGATGAGGTCCTTCTCAAGCGGCAGGCCCTTGATCGCCTCAACGTAGATCGGCTTCGTGATGTCAAGATCCTTGATCAGGGTCTTGCACGCGAGGCGGTTCTTACCGTTAATGCGCATGGCGTCCGAACCACAGATACCGTGTGCACACGAGCGTCGGAACGACAGCGTGCCGTCCATGTCCCACTTGATCTGGTGCAGGGCGTCGAGGATTCGGTCCGTCGGGTACATCTCAACGTCGAAGTCCTCCCAGTACGCCTCGCGGCCCGACTCGGGCAGGTAGCGGCGCACCAGCAGCGTCACAGTGAACGGCTTCGGGGTCTCCGGGGCCTCGCCGTTAGGAGCTTCAGCAGTAGCAGTGCTCATGTCCTAGTACTTCCTCTCCAGCGGCGGGTACCGCAGCTCGCCGTCTTCGTTCCTCGTCACGGTGACCGGCTTCCAATCCAGGCGGATGTGGTCCTCGGGGTTCGCCGACTTCGCGTCTCCCGTGAGGTAGGCCATCGTGTGCTGCATGTAGTTCTCGTCGTCGCGCTCGGGGTAATCGTCGCGCATGTGGCCGCCACGGCTTTCCTTGCGGTTACGAGCGGTGTACGCGAGCACTTCTGCGAGGTCGAGCAGGAAGCCCAGCTCGATAGCCTCGAGAAGGTCGGTGTTGAATCGCATGCCGCGGTCCTGCACACCAACGTTCTTGTAGCGCTCGCGCAGGTCGTGAATCACGCCCAGCACGTCGGTGAGCGTCTGCTCCGTGCGGAACACCTGAGCGCCGCGGTCCATGTTTTCCTGCAGCTCACGGCGCAGGTCGGAGACGCGCTCGGTGCCCGAACCCTCGCGGAACCGTGCAACCATGGCGATTACGTTGTCGGCAGCGCCCTTGGGCAGCGGTACGAACTCGGCGGTCTTCGCGTAGTCAGCGGCGGCGTTACCAGCGCGCTTACCGAACACGTTGATGTCAAGCAGCGAGTTGGTGCCGAGGCGGTTCGAGCCGTGCACCGAAACGCACGCGCACTCGCCTGCGGCGTAGAGACCGGGAACAACGGTGTCGTTGTCCATCAGCACCTCGGCCTGCACGTTGGTGGGGATACCACCCATCGCGTAGTGGGCCGTGGGGAAGACGGGGACCGGCTCGGTCACCGGGTCGACGCCCAGGTAGGTGCGAGCGAACTCGGTGATGTCAGGAAGCTTGGTCTCGAGTACCTCTGCGCCCAGGTGGGTGCAGTCGAGGTACACGTAGTCCTTGTTCGGGCCAGCGCCGCGGCCGTCGAGCACCTCTTGCACCATCGAGCGTGCAACGATATCGCGGGGTGCGAGGTCCTTGATCGTGGGCGCGTAGCGCTCCATGAAGCGCTCACCACTTGCGTTACGCAGGATCGCGCCCTCACCTCGGGCGCCCTCGGTGAGGAGGATACCGAGACCGGCAAGGCCGGTCGGGTGGAACTGGTAGAACTCCATGTCCTCGAGCGGCAGACCCTTACGCCAGACGATGCCGACGCCGTCGCCCGTGAGGGTGTGCGCGTTCGAAGTCGTCTTGAAGATCTTGCCAAAGCCGCCCGTTGCGAAAACGATCGACTTTGCCTGGAAGACGTGGATGCCGCCGGTCGCGAGGTCGTATGCCACAACGCCCGAAGCCTTGCGGTCCTTGCCCTCACCGGTCATGAGGAGGTCGAGCACGTAGTACTCGTTGAAGAAGTTGACGCCCAGCTTGACGCAGTTCTGGTACAGCGTCTGCAGAATCATGTGGCCGGTGCGGTCAGCGGCGTAGCAGGCGCGGCGAACAGCGGCCTTACCGTGATCACGCGTGTGGCCGCCGAAGCGGCGCTGGTCGATCTTGCCGTCGGGCGTACGGTTGAAGGGCAGGCCCATGTTCTCGAGGTCGATGACCGCGTCGATGGCCTCCTTCGCGAGGATCTCTGCTGCGTCCTGGTCGACCAGGTAGTCGCCACCCTTGACCGTGTCAAAGGTGTGCCATTCCCAGTTGTCTTCCTCAACGTTTGCGAGCGCCGCGGCCATGCCGCCCTGCGCCGCCCCCGTGTGCGAGCGAGTGGGGTACAGCTTCGTGATCACTGCGGTGTTGGCCTTGGGCCCCGCCTCGATGGCAGCGCGCATGCCTGCGCCGCCGGCGCCGACGATCACGACGTCAAACTGGTGGTAGGTGACGCCGTCCTTGACGGTAACCTCTTCGCCCTCATGGGTATTTGTAGCCACGTGAGTCCTATTCTTCGATTCTTTGGAAATCTGGGGTAACCGCTACTACGCGTTACAGAACGACGCGACCAGCGACGGGTCTGCGCCCGCGGGGCAGGGATCGAGCGTGTAGATCACAAACGTGCCGAGCAGCACGAGCAGCGCGGTCGAGAGGAACAGCGCAACCTTGAAGCCCTTGGCAAGGCCGGGGCGCGTGACGTAGTCGTTCACGATCGTGCGCATGCCATTTGCACCGTGGATCAGTGCGAGCCACAGCAGCAGGGTGTCCCAGATCATCCAGAACGGCTGCGACAGCTTGCCGCCGACGAAGCCAAAGTCGATGGCGTGCACGCCGTCACCGATCATCAGGTTCGAGAACAGGTGACCGAACACGAGCACGAGCAACAGCACGCCCGAGACGCGCATGTAGATCCAGCCCCATTTTTCCCAGTTGGTACGCTTTGCCGCCGGGGTCTTGGCGCGCGGGGATTCAATCGTCATAGCCATGGTGCTTCTCCCTCGCCCTAGTGACCGAATACGTTCATCAGGTGGCGCGGCAGGAAGCCGGCCATCGTCACGGCCCAGAGCACGATGACGACCCAGAACATGGTGCGGTGGTAACGCGCGCCCTTGCTCCAGAAGTCGACCAAGATGATGCGAATGCCGTTGTATGCGTGGAACACGATGGCCGCGACGAGCGCTGCCTCACCCAGACCCATAATGGGGGTCTTGTAGGTGGCCATCACGGCGTTGTATGCCTCAGGGCTCACGCGCACCAGTGCGGTGTCGAGCACGTGTACGAGCAGGAAGAAGAAAATGGCGACACCGGTGATGCGATGCAGCACCCACGACCACATTCCTTCATTCCCGCGATACAGCGTGCCGCCCGGGCGACTCTTCTTCTTCACCGCTGGTGCGGCATCTGCCGTATGGGCTGACACGAGCTTCCTCCTAGGTTCTGCTTCGTCGAGTTTCACTCGACGGCTAACAGGGCGTCACTCAGTCAGTCGCGGGGGCACCCCAAATACAACACGCTGAGAATCCGCTGCGCCCTCCATTATGGCACCATTCACGCCCGCTCCCGCACACGGGCACGTTCAGGCGCTCTGATCGGGGGTGATCGTTATGATCCGGGCTGCGTTTCACCCGCTCCGGCTAGACTGGAGCACATGTCCGAGTCTGAGAAGTCCCCGACCCCACTGGACCGGTTCACCTGCGTGATCCCCGCGGGAGGCGTGGGCTCCAGGCTCTGGCCGCTGTCGCGCGCGAATGCCCCCAAGTTCTTGCTTGACCTCACCGGATCCGGTGATTCGCTGCTGCGGGCAACCTGGGACCGACTCGCTCCGATCGCGCCGCCCGAGCGCGTCATCGTCGTGACCGGCAACAAGCATCGGGCCTCCGTGGAGAAGCAGCTCCCCGAGCTGCTTGGGGAGAATCTCGTTACCGAGAGCGAGCCCAAGGACTCTTCGGCCGCAATCGGGCTTGCCGCCGCGATCCTCGAGCTGCGCGATCCGGACGCAATTATTGGCTCGTTCGCCGCCGATCATGTCATTCGCAACGAGGTTCTGTTTCAGCGCGCGGTGGAAACCGCGGTCAACGCTGCGGATCAGGGCTACATTGCCACCATCGGCATTCGCCCGACGCACCCGTCGACGGGATTTGGCTACATTGAGGCCGGCCCAGCTCGCGGTGACCTCGCCCCCTTCGACATTTACGACGTGAAATCGTTCGTCGAGAAGCCCGAGGAAGAACTCGCACGCACCTACGTTGAGCACGGCGGCTACCTGTGGAATGCCGGCATGTTCATCGCCCGCGCCACCGTGCTGCTCGACCAGATGGCTGAGAAGGAGCCCGCGATGGTGCACTCGCTCCGCGAGATCGCGGCCGCGTGGGGCACCGATCGTGCCGCTTCCGTGCGCGAGCGACTGTGGCCCGCGCTGCCCAAGATCGCTATCGACTACACGGTGGCCGAGCCCGCAGCAGAGGCCGGCAAGATGGTGTGCGTCGCGGCCCATTTCGACTGGGATGACGTCGGGGACTTCGCTTCGGTTGCCAACCTACTCACCCGCGGCCGCGCTGGCGACCTTGCCGTTCTCGGCGACCGCGCACAGGTACTCTCTGACGCTTCAAGCGGCATCGTCGTGTCAGAGAGCGACCGGCTGGTCGCCCTCGTGGGCGTCGAGGACATCGTGGTGGTCGACACCGCCGACGTGCTTCTCGTCACCACCAAGGCGAAGGCTCAAGAGGTCAAGGGGCTCGTGGGTCGCATGAAGGTGTCGGGCGGCGGTCACCTGCTGTAACAGGCCACGGCCTGGTGCGATCACACCGAAAGCGTGATCGCACCCGAAACGTGATTACGCCGGGATGATGAGCGAGAACGGGTACTTCTCGGAGGAAACGACTCGCACCTCATCACCGAGCGCAGCGACGTTTTGCTCTGCCCCGACGCCGGCGTAGCGATCGCCGGTTTCGTAGTCGGGGTCGGTCGAGATCACCACTCGTCCGCTCGCGTTGACGAGCGTCACGTTCTTGGCGACGGCGAGGTCTGCGAGCATCGCGCCCTCGAGCGAGTGCACGAGCACGTCGGCGCAGGCGACACCCCAGAACTCGCCATCAACAATGAGCGGCAGCGCAGACGTGATGGTGATCTCATTTGAGCACAGGTAGTCAACAAACGGGCCAGCGACGTGGCGCTTTCCAGTGCGCTCAGGCACGCGGTACCACTCGAGCCGCACCAGGTCGATTGCCGCCTGGCCCGGCCCAAATGTAGACGACGCCAGCAGGCTGCGTTCTGGCCCCTGCCACCAGGCGAGTGGGTTGCCCTCGGACACCACGATCTCGCTTGCGCAGTAACCGGCCCCGTAGAGCGGGCGCTCGGTGGTGTCGAGGATCGCGTGCGATCCGGCTTCGACAAGATGCGCCAGTTGCATTCCGGTGATCGCGCCACCCTGCAGTTCTGCACGCAACTCGGCTTCGAGCTCTGGAAGCCAGCGTTCGAGGGGCGCA
Organism: Leucobacter salsicius M1-8; assembly: GCF_000350525.1. GTDB lineage: Bacteria > Actinomycetota > Actinomycetes > Actinomycetales > Microbacteriaceae > Leucobacter > Leucobacter salsicius. The sequence continues at coordinate 98,023 of NZ_AOCN01000010.1, forward strand.
AACACGCCGTCAAAAAACGCGTCAACGCGAGCCAACATTTCGGTCAGCACATCGCTATTCCGCGACATTTCCTGTGGCATGCTCTCCTCCCCTATGAGGTTCAGGCCGTTCAGATCGAATAGCGGCGTGACTCAAGTGTGGCATGAAGTTCGGCATTGTGCGGCACCGCGAGAAGCTCCGCCCGAAACCCAACAAGCCAACGCATCGAACCGCGCACACTTTCCCGTACGGCCGCACGTGCTGCCACGACGTCACTCGCACGTGTCGCAGCGATCTGGGCCAGCAGCGCCTCGTGTGTCGACTGTCGCGCACGCTCGTCCAGGTCCTGCAGCCCGAGAAGCGGCGTGAACTCCGTCTGCACGCGCACATGCTCATTCGTGAGTCGCACCGACTGACTCAGGGCGGCAAGTTCGAGTTGCACCTCGGTGACACGCCTGCGCCATTGATCACGATCAAGCTCTCGCGCAGACTCGAGCACATCGGCAACAACGTCGAGCTCCTCGGCCGTCGCTCGCTGGCAGGCATACTCGGCGCACGCGGCCGAAACAACTTCGTAGTGCACGCCCAGGTCTGCGAGGGCCACACGCGGCATTGCCATGAGCGCGCGAGCGTTGACCTCTTCGACCGCGCCCCGACTCGGGCGCACAAAGCTGCCGCCATTGCGACCTCGCTTTGTCTCAATGAGTCCGCGGTGACGCAGTCCACTCAGCGCTTCACGCACCGTCACTACGGCAACTCCCATGAGCGCCGACAGTTCGGTCTCGCTCGGGAGTCGCTCCCCCTCGGTGAATGCACCAACAGAAATCGCCTGCACGAGCCGCGCTTCAACGAGTTCCGTGCGCCCCTCTTCACCAATAGGAGCAAAGGCGGCCGTCCGCAAACGACTGGGCGGGGACTGCGCAAACGTTGAATTCACGGCGCGTCCTCCGTTCCTGTGTAGGGGGTCTCATCAAGAGTCTGCCATCAGTTGATTGAAGAATCACTGTACCGACCGTGACCAAAATGTAATGAAGAAATTTCAATCCGTATTTAAACCTATAAAAACATATGTTAATGTTTCACCAACGGTTCGACAATGACGTTGAGGAGCGAGAACCATGTCTCACACTTCTTCCCCAGGCTCTGCGGGAGGGTTTGGCTCAAGCCAATCCCGCCCCCGCAAGAACGAGGAACACACCCATCTGCTCACCACCGCAACGACAGCGGTCTCGGTGAAGCAGGTCACTAAGCAGTTCGGTGACTTCACCGCTGTGAAGGATCTCGATATCGAGATTCGCGACGGAGAGTTCTTCTCCATGCTCGGCCCTTCGGGCTCGGGCAAGACGACCGTGCTTCGCATGATCGCCGGCTTCGAGCCGGTGACCTCTGGCTCGATCGAGCTGCACGGAACGGACGTCACCAACGACGCCCCCTTCGACCGCGAGGTCAACACGGTGTTTCAGGACTACGCCCTGTTCCCGCACCTCACGATTGCCGAGAACGTGGCATATGGCCTCAAAGTACGCAAGGTACCCAAGGCCGAGCGCGACAAGCTCGTCATGGAGTCCCTCGAGCAGGTGCAGCTCACACAGGTCGCACACCGTCGCCCCTCGCAGCTGTCAGGTGGCCAGCGTCAGCGCATCGCCCTCGCCCGTGCCCTGATCCTGCGCCCCCGAGTGCTGCTGCTCGATGAGCCACTCGGCGCGCTCGACAAGCAGCTGCGCGAGCAGATGCAGGTCGAGCTGAAGCAGATCCAGCGCGAGGTCGGCATCACGTTTATCTTCGTGACGCACGATCAGGAGGAGGCACTGACCCTCTCCGACCGCGTCGCCGTCTTCAACAACGGCAAGATCGAACAGGTTGGCTCACCGCGCGAGGTCTACGAATTTCCCCAGACCGAGTTCGTCGCCAAGTTCCTCGGAACCACGAACCTGCTGCCCGCCGATCTCTCGGGAGACCTGCTCGGCGAGTCGTGCGTACACAGTGTGCGCCCGGAGCGCGTGCACCTCATCGATCCGACGGCCCCCGTCGAGAACGGCACGGTTGCACTCTCGGGCACGATCGCCGAGGCAGTGTACGCCGGCCCGAACACGAAGTACCTCGTCGACACGGACCGTGGCGTGCGCATCATCGCTGAGAAGCACAATTCGCACACACCCTCGACCGCTGCAAGTGTGCAACGCGGCGACCGCGTCAACGTGAGCTTCCGTTTCGACCATGCGACACCCATCCCGGGCAGCGCAGGCGACGCGTCAGCGCGCACCGCAGCGTAACCAAAGACCTGGGCCAAGCGCCCAACTTCAACCCCTAAAACCGCTTGGCGCGGCGCAGTCGCCGCACCTCGCAACCCGCAACACATTCCCCGGCAACGGGGCATCTCACAAAGGAGTCATGATGAAGAAGAAGATGCTGGCCGTACCGCTGGCTATGGCGGCGACTATCGGCCTCGCGCTCGTTGGTTGTTCAAGCGGAGCCGAGAGCACCGGCGGCTCGGGTGAGCTCAAGATCGATGTCCCCGAGATCCCGATGATGCAGGAGCTCGGCGACAACGAGAAGGAGGTCAACATTGTTGCTTGGTCGGGCTTCGTTGAGCCCGAGTGGAGCGACCGCTTCCAGGAAGAGACCGGCTGCAAGGTCAACCGTAAGATCGCCGGCACCTCGGACGAGATGGTGCAGCTCATGCGCACGGGCAACTACGACCTCGTGTCGGCCTCGGGCGATGCCAGCCTCCGCCTCATCGTGGGCGGCGACGTGCAGCCTCTCAACATGGACCTCATCCCCAACTTCGGCGACGACATCGTGGAGGGCATGAAGGGTCAGCTGTATGACACGCTCAACGGCCAGTCCTACGGCGTACCCATCGGCCGCGGCGCCAACATCCTGCAGTACAACACCGACGTCGTGAAGGACGCCCCCACCAGCTGGGACGTCGCTTGGGAGGCAGACAGCCCCTACGCCGGCAAGATCATCGCGTACGACGCACCGATCTACATCGCTGACGCAGCTGTCTACCTGATGGCACACGAGCCCGACCTGGGCATCACCAACCCCTACGCGCTCGATGAGACGCAGCTCGCAGCGGCAGTCGACCTGCTGAAGCAGCAGAACAAGATCATCGGCGACTACTGGTCTGATCCGGTCGCACAGATCACCGCATTCAACGGCGGCGACGTAGTGGTCGGCACCTCGTGGGAGGTTCTGAAGAAGCTGTCGGAGAACCCGGCACTCGAGGGCACGCTGCCCGAAGAGGGTTCGACCGGCTGGTCTGACGCTTGGATGCTCGCATCTGAGTCGGACAACCCCAACTGCGCGTACCAGTGGATGAACTACACCTCGGCACCCGATGTCAACGGTGCAATTGCCATGAACTTCGGTATGGCTCCCGCAAACGCCGCGTTCTGCGAGACCAGCGACGAGGCTCGCGAGCACTGTGAGACGTTCAACGCCACCGACGAAGAGTACTTCTCGAAGGTCTGGTTCTGGACCACGCCCATCGAGCAGTGCATCGACGGTCGCACCGACGCCACCTGCACCAACTTCCAGCAGTGGACCGACGCCTGGATGACGGTCAAGGGCTAAGCCCTAACCCATCCACCACAACCTCGGTGGCGGGGGCATCCCCGCCACCGAGCTTCACCCCCTCCTCGTTCGCACCCCACCGAATCCCCTCACGTAAGGAATCGTCGTGTCGACCCCAACTTCTCTCGAGACTCGGCCCAAGCCGATCTCCTCAGCCCTGCACAGGCACCCTAAGGGACGCCTCGCCGCGCTGCTGACACTTCCCATGGTGTGGCTCGTCGGCGTCTACATCCTCGCCATCGTCTTTTTGCTCATCACAGCGTTCTGGGAGACGGATCCCTTCACTTCGAAGGTGAAGCCGGGGTTCACGCTCGACCACTTCGCTAGCCTCGTGACTGTTCCGGCCTACCTCTCGGCAGCACTTCGCACGCTCGGTATCGCCCTCGCGGTGACCGCCATCTGCGCGGTCCTGTCGATCCCCCTCGCAATCTACATGGCCAAGATCGCCCGCCCATGGCAGCGTTCAGTCCTCGCCGTGATGGTCACGCTGCCCCTCTGGGCCGGCTACCTGGTGAAGATCCTCTCGGTGCGTATCGTGTTCTCTGACGGCGGCTTCATCAACTCAGTGTTCGGACCGCTCGGCATTAAGAGCCCCGGCTACGGCGTCTTCGTCACGGTCATCGCGCTCGTCTACTTGTGGTTCCCGTACATGGCGATCCCGGTCTACACCGCGGTGAGCCAGGTCTCGAACAACCTCTTCGACGCCTCGGCTGACCTCGGCGCGAAGGGCGTGCGCACCATCTTGACCGTGGTCGTGCCGCTGCTGAAGCCCGCTCTGATTGCCGGATCGATTTTCACGTTCTCACTGAGCCTCGGCGACTACCTCGCCGCGAAGTTCGTGGGCGGATCGACCCAGATGATCGGTACGATCATCGCCTCTAACATCAACCTCAACCCGCCCGTCGCGGCCGCGTTCGCCGTGGTCCCGATCGTGATCGTGGTTGTCTACCTGCTGGCCGTTCGCAAAAGCGGCGCCATCGAGAACATCTAGGAGGCCGCGATGTTGCGCCTAGGACGTGGCACGAAGATCACCCTCTCGGTGATCACCGCCCTCATTGTTATCTGCACCTACATCCCGCTGTTTGTCATCGTGATGAACTCGTTCAACGCGAACCGAGTCGCGGGCTGGCCCGTCACCAATTTCTCGATGATCTGGTGGGAAAAGGCGCTCACGAACCCCGCGATGCACGCCGCCGTGCTCAACTCGATCGTCGTCGCGGCCGCGGCCACCGCGATCGCGCTGCTCCTCGGCACGCTCTCGGCGTTCGCACTGCAGCGGTTCAAGTTTTATGGTCGCGAGACCGTGAACCTGATCATCATCCTGCCGATCGCTCTGCCCGGTATCGTCACTGGTGTGGCACTGTCGAACACGTTCTACCAGGTGCTCGATCCCATCGGCATCAAGGTCGGCTACATGGGAATGATCATCGCCCACGCCACATTCTGTGTCGTGATGGTATTCAACAACGTGATCGCCCGATTGCGTCGCATGAACCCGAACCTCGAGGAAGCTTCGATGGATCTCGGTGCCGGCCTCATGCAGACGTTCCGCCTCGTGACTTTCCCGCAGTTCCGTAGCGCGTTCATCGCCGGTGGCCTGCTCGCCTTCGCACTGTCGTTCGACGAGGTGTACGTGACGATCTTCACGGCTCCCCCGGGCGTTGAGACGCTGCCGCTTTGGTTCATGAACCAGATGGGCCGCCCGAACGAGGCAAACCAGGTGAACGTGGTCGCCACGATCCTGATCCTACTGTCGCTAATTCCGGTCTACATTTCGCAGCGCGTCTCGGCGCAGGCTGCGAAGGATCTGAAGTAGTTGGCGCCCTGACCGATTGCATTCCGCTTTCGCCCCCGTATAGGCAGCGCGCCAGCTCGATCACTGATCGAGCTGGCGCACTGTTTGCGTGAGGGGTGCCACCCTTGAAATCGCGAGAGGGCGCCGCTGATTAACCCACAAATTGACTCGAACACAGTTTCGAATTCATGGTAACATGGGATCATGTCCAGCAAAGATGCCGGGGTTGATGATCTCGATGTGACGGGTGCCGCAGCGCACCTCGCCGCAGACCTGGGTGGGCTCGCGGTGAGACTGGGCATGCACGATTTTTCGGGTCTGTCTGATGATGCGTTGCTGTCGGTGACGCAAGAGTTGGAGCGGGCGTCTCGGCGCGTGCAGGCCCTGCTGGTGTTAGCCGCGGGCGCGGTGTCGGATCGGTGTCTCGGGGTGCCGTCGGAGTCGCTTTCGGGTCGTCGCGGCTGCCGTGACGGGGTCGAGTTGCTGCAGCGGGTGTCGTTGCTGCCGGGGTCGGTGGTGCGGTAGCGGGTGTCGTTTGCTGATCTGACGCGGCCGATGCCGGGCTTTTCGGCGGGAGAGATTCCGCCGCGGTATCCGGCGGTCGCGCAAGCGTTTTATGCGGGGGATCTGCCGTGGGAGTCGGCGCTGCTGCTGACGAAGTCGTTGGGGTCGGTGCCGGGCTGGGTGGATCCGGGGCGGGTCGCGGTCGCGGAACGCTGCCTGGTGAATCAGGCAGCGGGGTATCCCGAGGGGTACGGCCTCGACGCTGATGGTGCGGTGGTGCTGGATCCGGGCGTGAGCAGCGCTGGTGGTGTCGACGATGGCAGTGGCGTTGGTGATGCTGCTCCGGTGGCGGGCGAGGCGAGTGTGCCGCTTGACACGGATACGCTGCGGCAGGTGTGCGCGTTCTGGTGCACGTCACTCGACCAAGACGGCCCGGAGCCTGATGACGAGGGGCAGCTGGCGCGCAGATTCTTGAGGTTCGGGCGCGTACGCAACGGGTTAGTGCCCGTACGTGGGGCGTTGCTGCCCGAGGTCGCGGCGCTACTGGGCAACCTCGTGACGGGCGTGAACTCCCCGAAGACGTCAACGAACCAGACTGGTCCTGGCGAAGGCGACAATGCAGTACAGGCTGACGGACCTGATAGCTCTGGCGGACCGGACAGTGGAGACGGTGCTGACAGCGCGGGCGCTACCGCTGGTCCTTCCGCTGCAGGCGTGCGGTTTGTGGAGGGGGACGACCCCGAACCGGTACTCGAGCAGGTGGTAGGGGACGCCAGGTCGTCGGGGCAGAAGATGCATGATGCGTTGATGGTGATCGCGCAGATCGCCGGACGCGCCGCTGATATGCCGATGCTCGGTGGCGCGCAGGTGACGGTGTTGATCCAGACGACCCAGGCAGGCCTCGCGGCGGGCCTGGCCCGCGACGTCGCCGAACCCAAATCATTAGCTGGCACTGGCGCTGAGCCGGGCACGGGCGCCGGTGCTGAGCCTGGTGCGCGTACAAGCACCAGCGCGAGCCCCAGCCCGGGCTCCGGGCAGGCGGGGGTTGCGTGGCTCCACGGACACGACGGGATCCCCGTACCGGTGACTGCTGCGACCGTGCGCCACAGCATCTGTGCCGGAGCGACCCAGAAAGTCCTCATCGACAACGACGGCCGCATCCTCGGGATATCGAGCCCCACCCGCATCTTCACACCGCATCAGCGGCGCGCGATCGCGGCCCGCGACGGCGGCTGCATCATCCCGGGGTGCACGGTGCCGGCGACATGGTGCGAGGTACACCACGTGACACCCTGGGCAGAAGGTGGCCCGACGACCACCGACAACGGGGTGCTGTTATATTGGTGGCATCACCGCAGTATCGAGGTCAGTGGCTGGCATGTTCGCATGGTGCGGGGCAAGCCCGAGGTGTTAGCGCCGAGGTGGGTGGATCCTGAGCTGGAGTGGCGGCCGGCGCGGCCGCTGTGGGGGCCGCGATGGTACGCACCTCGGGGAAGCAGGCTCTGCGCACACTTGTGCCGTCCAAGTCTCCACCTCCAGCCCCACCTCAATTTCCGCCTCCACCACCGCCGCAACCCCTGATCGGGCAGTGTAAGTGCAGCACAGGAGCTTCCTGGGCAGAAGTGTGACATAGGTCGAATCTCGCTGCCTCAGCATGCAAATGGCCGCTTCACCCAGGAGTGAAGCGGCCATTTACACACTCGCCAGCAAGCCAGCGTTGAGCCGTCGTTACAACTTGTCTCCGTGCTTTTCACGGAGGTCGGACACGGCCCGATCGAGGTTCGGATCGTCACCGCGCGCGAGGCCCGCGTACTGCAGCACCACGCCGTCATCGGTGAGCACTGCCTTGACCCACATGCGGCGTCGGGCCACGAAGAGCGACCAGATCAGCCCCGCCATCGAGAGAATTGCGAAGATGAGAATGCCGGTTTGGGCGGGGTTACGCATCACGTCGAATGCCGCATAACGCGGAGTCGCTTCGAAGGTCAGCGTTCCCATACCGTTCGGCAGCTCCACGGTCTCGCCGGGCGCCAGCTCGAGCGACTTCTTGTCGATCGCGCGGCCCGTCAGCTGTTCCATGTTCGTGGTATCGAGCGAGTACACCGACTGGGGTACACCGCTGTCGATACCCAGGTCACCCGCAAACAGGTCCAGGGTGAGCACCGGGTTCTCCAGGTCAGGGAAGCTCGACGTGTACGCGCCCGTCTCGAGGTCAGTCTTGGTTGGGTAGAAGAACCCGCGCAGACCAATCTGGGTCTGCTCACCATCGGCCGTGGTGATGCCGTATGGCACCTTCACCACACCGAGCGACACCATGTTCGTATCCTGCGGAATGAACGGCATCGACTCGCTGTAGACGACCTCACCCTCCGCATTATGGATCGTGATGGTCGGCGCGTACCCGTTCGCGATGAGGTAGATCGGCGAACCGTGAACACGCAGTGGGTGGTTTACGCGAATGACGTGCTCCGACTCCGTGCCATCGGGGTCGGTGAGCTTCATGCTCGCGACATAGTCCTTGACCTGCCCGATAGCCGACACGTTGCCGTCCTCAGGGGACATGTACGACACATCAAGCGAGTCGAGCTTGAGGCTGAACGGCTCCAGCGATGAGCTATCGAAGCCGCGGCCAGCGTTCACGGTGTCATAGTCGATGAGCTGGTTGACCATGGTCTCACCCTCGATCAGCACCTTCTGCCCATTGAACGAGAACACTCCGCCCACACCGACGCACACGAGCACTCCCAAGAGTGCGAAGTGGAACAGCAGGTTGCCCGTCTCGCGCAGGTAGCCACGCTCGGCCGACACCGAAATCTCGGTTTGCCCGCGCCGGGTCACCACCCGCTGCACCACGGTGCGATACCTCGAACGCTGCAGAATATCGCGCGCTTCATTGACAGCCCGCGCCGCAAATTCCTCGCGCTCCTCGGGCGTCGCGCTCGGGTTCGAGACGCGCACCTCGGTGAACCCGGCCATCCGGTTCAACCGCGCAGGGGTCTTGGGAGGCGTACCGCGCCAGGCCTTCCAGTGGTGCACGAGGCGAGGCAGCACGCATCCAATGAGCGAGATAAACAGCAGCAGGTAGATCGCCGAGAACCACACCGAGCCGTAGACGTCGAACGCCTGAATCGGAAACGCGTCGAGCACGGGGAACATCTTGGGATGATCCACCTCGTACTGCAGCACGCCATTAGGGTCTGCGCTACGCTGCGGCAGCAGCGATCCCGGGATCGCGGCAACCGCGAGCAGCAGCAGCAGGATCAACGCGACCCGCATGCTCGTCAGCTGACGCCAGAACCAGCGGCCCCAGCCCTTCAGTCCGAGCTCGGGAGATTCCACCTGTACCGGCCCACCGGAGCCATCGTCATAATCAGAGGGGCGTGACATACCCGTCAATCACCGCCTGTAGTGCGAACATAATGTTGCTCCAAATGCCGGTCACCATAAGGAGACCAATGATGATCAGCAGCACGCCGCCAATCAGGTTCACGGTACGAATGTGCCGCTTAAAGAAAGTCATGGTCTGGGTCATCCAGCCGAAACCGAACGCCGCCAGAATGAATGGCAGCCCAAGTCCAATGCAGTAGGCCAGCGCCAGCACGACCGCGCGCGGCATCGAGTCCTGCTGCATAGCCAGCGCGGTGACGACGCCCAGAGTCGGGCCCATGCACGGCGCCCAGCCAATCGCGAACACGATCCCCAGCACGGGAGCCCCCAGGAGCCCCACTTTGGGGGTGATGCTGAGCTTGGTGGAGATCTGCATCTTGCTGAAGGCGCCCATGAACACGAGGCCCATCAGGATCACCACGGCACCCATCACCTGAATGATGATGTCTTGCCACTGCCACAGCCAGCGACCGAGAGAGTTCGCAAGAATGTTAATGAGCAGAAACACAATGGTGAACCCGAGAATGAACAGCAGTGCGCCTGCGAGCATGCGCCGACGCTCGCGCTTGCCCGCGTTCTTCGGGTCGGCGGCCGCAGTGCTCGTCTGCCCCGCGACGCCAGAAACGTAGGCGAGGTATCCGGGCACGAGCGGCAGCACACACGGCGACAGGAAAGACAGCAGACCCGCCGCAATCGCGATGAGCGAGGCGACGAGCACCTGCCCGTCTGCGACTATTCCAAAGACGTCCACCTCGGGTTAGGAATCCGCGTTGGGATCAGCCGTGCCCTGCTCAGCAAGGGTCTCGTTGATCAGCGTGCGCAGCTGCGATTCTCCAGCCAGCTGGCCGAGTACGCGGTGTGCCACGCGCCCTTCTGCGTCGAGCACGAGCGTCGTGGGCACTGCGTTCAGCGGCACTTGGCCTGCGAACGCCTGCTGCACCGCCCGGTTGCCCGGTCGGTCCATGATTGACGGGAACTCGACGCCAAACTCTTCAGAGAACTGGCGGGCCTGGGCCACCTGATCGCGGGTGTTGACGCCCAAGAATTTCACGCCCTGCGGCGAGAACTCGTTGTAGGCGGCCACGAGGTCGGGGGCCTCAAAGCGGCACGGGGCGCAGCCCGCGTACCAAAAGTTCACGACGGTCACCGAGCCGAGGGTGTCGGCGGAGCTGAAGGTATCTCCAGCCTCGGTCTCCCCCGAAAACTCGACGGGTTCGGTGCGTTCACTTGGCGCAATGCTGAGCGCTGAGCCGTCGCCCGAGACGTATCCCTTATCGCTCGACTCTTCCCACTGCTTTGCGAGATCGCTACCGCCCGAGCTGCACCCCGCGAGGCCCACCAGGCCAGCGAGCGACAGCGCGAGTACGGCACCGATCCGGCGCGAACGAGAGATCTTCAGCATTGTTACACCGCTCCCACATCGACCGCGTCGCCGAGCAGCCCAGCTGCCGGCGAGCGGTAGTCCACTTCAAACCATCGTTCGCCGCGCTTTTCGAAACTGGTAATGCTCGAAAGCTCACAACGGCGTGAGGAGGGGCTGTGGAATAGGGGCTTGCCAGCGACGTCGAGGTGCGTCACCCAAATGGGGTTCTGGTGGGCGACCATCACGATGTCGCCACCGCGGGTCGTTTCCCATGCGTCGTCCATCGCGGAACGCACGCGCGCGGCGATCTCACGATAGGGCTCGCCCCAGCTGGGACGAAAGGGATTGAGCAGCTTGTGCCAGTGGCGCGGGTTCTTGAACGCAGACTCCGAACCCGAGTTCACCATGCCTTCAAAGTAGTTCGTGGGCTCGATGATGCGCTCTTCAGTGATGATCTCGAGGCTCAGGGCACTCGCGATCGGACGCGCAGACTCCTGCGCGCGCAGCAGCGGCGACGCGTAGAGCCTCGCGACCGCGCGGTCGGCTGAAGCGATCTCAAGGGCTGCGGCCTCGGCCATCAGGTGGCCACGTTCAGACAGGTGGAATCCGGGCATGCGCCCGTACAGCACGAGATCGGGGTTGTGCACCTCGCCGTGGCGCACCAGATGCAAGAGTTTATCGCTCACACTCGCCATTGTACGTTTGCCAGGTGCCGCGACTCTGGGAACTCGGGCGGGCCACTTTTCGGGCGCTGTAAATGGGGTCGCGTTCTATGATCCGGATCATTACACGGGCGGCCGTGCCCCGATGCACACCAAGCACCATATGCGGCAGCTAGACTGTCGGGGTGACTGAGCGCGTATTGATTAAGAACCTCCCCTCCGTTGAGAACGGCACCACCGTGCGTGTCTCGGGCTGGGTCGAGAAAGTGCGCGATCAGCGCTATGTACAGTTCGTCGTGCTGCGCGACGAATCGGGGGCGGTGCAGCTCGTCAATGGCGGCGTGCTGCGCGAGGCGGATCCCGAGAACCCCCGCTCCGACGTTCTCGTGCCCCGCACGACCACTATCTCTGAGCTGACGCAGGGCAGCTTCGTGACCGTGACGGGCGAGCTGCAGCACAACGAGCGCGTCAAGCTCGGCGGCGTTGAGGTGCAGATCGAGACGATCGAGGTCGTCACGAAGTCGCTGCCCGACAACCCCGTTGCTGGCGACTCCAACATCGACGTGCGCCTCGATTGGCGCTTCCTCGACCTGCGTCGCCCCGAGCAGAACCTCGTGTTCCGCATCCAGACCACGCTGCTGCACGCAATGCGCAACGTGTGGGTCGACCGCGGCTTCATCGAGATCCAGACTCCCAAGCTCATGGCATCGGCCTCCGAGTCGCGCGCTGAGCTCTTCGAGGTCGAGTACTTCGAAGGCAAGGCATTCCTCGCGCAGAGCCCCCAGTTCTTCAAGCAGATGGCGCAGGCCGCTGGCTTCGGTGGCATCTTCGAGGTGGGCCCCGCCTTCCGCGCCGACCACTCGTTCACCTCGCGCCACGCGACCGAGTTCACCTCGATCGACACCGAGTTGTCGTGGATCGACTCGCACGAGGACGTCATGGAGCTGCACGAGGAGCTGCTCGTTGCTGCCCTCACCGCGGTGAAGGAGAAGCACGGCGAGGAGATCCAGAAGCTCTTCGGCATCGACGTCACCGTGCCGTCGCGCCCGTTCCCCCGCATCCCCCTGGCCGAGGCCAAGGAGATCGTCAAGGAGGAGGGCTACGAAATTCCTCGTGCCGACGCCGACATGGATCCCGAGGGCGAGCGCCGCATCTCGGCTCACGTCAAGAAGAAGTACGACCACGACTTCGTGTTCATCACCGATTACGCGACGTCGATTCGCCCGTTCTACCACATGCGTCACGCTGACAACCCCGAGCTGACCAACAGCTACGACTTGATCTACCGCGGCACCGAGATCTCTACGGGCGCGCAGCGCGAGCACCGTGTCGAGGTACTCGAGGCCCAGATCAAGGAGAAGGGCATGGACCCGGCCGAGCTGGGCTTCTACCTCGACTTCTTCCGCTACGGCGTCCCCTCGCACGGCGGCTTCGGCATGGGCCTCAACCGCGTACTGATGCTGCTGCTCGAGCAGTCATCGATCCGCGAGGTTACCTACCTCTTCCGCGGCCCGACGCGCCTCATGCCGTAATCGCGTTGCTTGCCGGGTTTCGATCCGGATCAAGGCCGCCTCCCGCTTGCGCGGGAGGCGGCCTTTTTGCTGGACGCTAGGGGCTTACGTTGCAGGTGGCTCTCCCTAACCCAAGTGCCGGCCAGACTCCAGTAACCGTTCTCGGGGATGACACCCATCCGCTCGAATGGACAATTTGCACGTTAAGCGTCCTTGTACCGCCAAGAACTGCGTTCAATAGCGCACCTGTAAGTGTCGTCGAATACACACCGCTGGACTCTACCGTCTTGAGGCTCGTGCCCAGAAGCGTATCAATTGCGGGAACCAATCCAGTCGACCCTGTGTAGCTAAATCCCGCATCCGCCAAAGTGTACCCAGCAGGGACTCTCCACTTAAGTGTGAGCTTGGAGCTCAACAGATTTAACAACGATCCATCGATGGCGCATTCCCCTCCATCTTCAGGTATCGGAACCGTGATCGCAGTAAATGTCCCCGCTGTTTGCTCCGTGTCGGTCCACGAGGCCTCAGTCCACTCCGGTGTCATCGCCGACGTTGCGGGGACCGCGAGCACCACGAGCATCAGCCCGGCCAGCAAGACGCCGATGCCCCGACGCATGCGCGGTGAGCGGCGCATCATGCTGCACCCCGCAGCTGCTTGGCTTTCTTGCGCATGGTTGCAAGGCCAGCCGCGGCGAGACCGGCGGTCACCGCCCCCAGACCGAGCAGGGCGGCCCATCTGGGATCAGCGCCTGTCTTCGACAGTGTTCCCACCGACCCTGGCCCCGCGGTGACGGTCTCGCTCTCACCGGTGGCTCGCACAATGAGTTCAACAGCTCCCTTCGCCGGCGCCGGAACAGTCGCCGACACCAGGAGCCACTCCTCTAAATTGTCAGCGTGCATTTCAAAGAGCGGAACATATTCGCCTTCGACTGACACGGGGGAAAGCGCATCGAGGCTTTTCATCTCACCTGAGCAGTGAGCATCAACCCACCGCACCGTACACGTCTGGTAGTCCAGTTCGAGCCCGAGTTCACGGGATCCCTGGGCTGCCACCGCGATGTTGATGTTGCCTGGATCTGCAGATGCCACGGCGATGCCAACCTGCCAGTACACGGGGACACCGGGCTGCATGGACAGCATCTTGGCGGGGTCGCCAATCGAGGTGAGGGTCAGGTGTTCGCCCCGCGTCACCGTTTCCTCCTGGTTAGATGGTGCCGGCCCGGGCCTCCCCGACAGTGGCTGGGCAGCCTCTGCCGAAGCGGCCATCGGATGCGCCAGCGCGAGTCCTGCTCCAACCGCAACAGCGAGCAGTCCCACGGCCGCGCCCGTGCCGGAACGCTTCGTGGCAGCGCTGGCATCAACTGGTCTTTGCCTGCGAGATTCGTCACCACCTCGTCGCCGCCCCCGCGCAGACTTCGGCCAAAACGCCCAAGTAACGAGCACTGAGGTGGCAATCGTGAGCGATCCAAGCACCCATGGATTTGCAAACCACACAACGACGTGCGCAAGCCCGGGGACCGAAACCAGTACCCGTCGCGCCTCCGCCACCGTATATTGGAGCGGATCCTCGGCTTGGTTGGCATCACCCTTCATGGTGATGGTGCGTTCGGTGCCCGTTCCAGTGACGGACGTGACCCGGTGGGTCACCGGTAGGCTCTCGCCTCGGTCAACCGTAAGTACATCGCCAATCCGAATATCGGCTGCAGGAATCTGTTTTACAACGGCAAGTGAGCCTGCCGGAATTGTGGGCGACATCGACCCCGTCTTGAACATGATCAGGGTGGTATTGAAGGCCACAGACAGAACAATGAGGACGACAAAGACGAGACCACCGAGGGCTGCAAGGTTTAAGAGGGTACCGCCGACAAAGCTTCCTACTCTTCGGTGGAAAGGCTGAAGCCTATTCGTTCGCGATGGAGGTTGCCCTGTGGTCTCAACCTCGGCCATAACCTGACTTCTCAGAGGCCCCATAATTCCCCTCCTCTCAACGTCCTACTGGTGCTCGTCCAGTTCCTCGCCCGCGCTACGAGCTTGACGTTCCAGTGAAGCTCCAAGTTGCCGTGGCAGTTTGGCCTTGAGCGGCGTTCGCTGTCCCTGAAGGAAGCGTCACCTCGAAGCAGTACGCCACTGGAGTACCACCCGCGATTGCTACGGACTGACCAGCAGAAGCGCCCACTGTGAGCATTGAATTCTGCGGAACTACGGAGGTGCCTGTTGCAAACGTCGTTGCATTGCACGCACTTGCAGCAGGAATCGTTCGTACTCCGTACCTCAAATGGGAAGCTAGACCACCCGAAACCGTCGCGCCTCCAAGCACGACCGTTCCGGTGACGTCTGTGGCGGCCGTGGTCTTCACCAGAAACCTCGAAAAAGTCTTAGTATCTGGTGACAGAGCAAGCGGTACACCTGCAAACACCAGTGTTCCCGGTGAGCCCAATGGATGATCGGCGTACGATGTGCCGTCCATCGAACCCACTATGCCAAAGGTACTCGTTTTGAACGACCCGCCGCATACTCAGTGTCGGTCCAGGCCGCGAGAGTGAGCGACCCGCCCACCCCCAGCACCAGAGCTCCTGCGAGCACTGCGCGCACCCGAGTGAACATCGTCTGTCTCGCGCTACGTTCACCGCGTGCAGCGCGGCGTCTACCACGCCACGCTGCACGCCATGCGCAGCGCGAGTCGCACTACGCTTCGTCATGATCTGCTAGATCGCGTCAGCGGATTCTGCGTCAAACGTCCAGACAACTGTGCCTGTCGCGTTTGGCTGGATTATGCTGCCGGCCGCCACCTTGAAACACAGGTACTGAGGCGTCGTTACTGCTGCGAGCGAGAAGGTGGTTCCATTCTCGTTCGTACCCGCAGCATAGGTGGTGGCGTTGCACGTGGCAGACGTCGTGTACACGTAGCTTGCAGTAGTGCCAGCAAGGGCAGCAGTATCAATCTGAGAGACCGTCACGTCTGCCTGGTTGGTCGACGTGGAGATCAGCTGGACCGCAAAGCTCGCATACACCGCTTCGTTCGGCGCAAGATTGTCGGCGTCCAGCCCAAAGTTCAGGGTTGCCGCGGCAGCCTCGGTGGCATGTTCCCCAAAGGTGGTTCCGTCCGCTGAGCCTTCAATACCGAAGGCTCCGCCGCTTCCAAAAACTCCCTTTGCCCATTCCTGGTCGGTCCACGCGGCCAGCGTGATTGCAGCTCCCACGCCGAGTACCAGCCCACCCGCTAGCACCGCCCGAACTCAGGATACGTGACAGGTGATGGTTTAACCAATCCTCTATGAGTAAAAATTGCTTACTGCCCGGGCATCCTCTTTGCATTTACGGTTCAGTCCTTAGCGCCAGAATCACCTCAAAGTGTGCGCCGCACCACGACCACCGTGTCCTCGAGGTGGTGCGGGTGTCCGTCCTGACCCGCCGCTTCCCGCACACCCTCACGTTCGCGCACCTCGGCGACCTCGACGACCCAGCCATCGACTTCGCGCACCTCGGCGCTAAGCCCCAGACCGAGCAGCTCCAGCTCACCTGAGGGCGACAAGAAGTCGAAATGATGGTTGTTCTCCATCGACGGCGGCGGAGCCACGTGCGTCAAGACGACGAGTCGTCCGCCGGGCGCCAATCGGGTGAGGGCCGCCTGCAGGATGCGCTGACGAGGCAGCTCGACCGGGGAGAGCATAAAGCTCGCGGTGATGAGATCGAACGGCTGGTCGGAGCCGTCGATCTCTGCGCCCCGTTCGATCCACTCCCCCAGGTCAGCCGCGACGAAGCGCGCATTGCTAAGGCCCCTATCCGCGGCCTCGGCGACCGCACGATCCACTGCGGTCGCCGACAGGTCAATCCCGGTCGCCTGCCAACCGCGCTCGGCAAACCACAGCACATCGCCACCCTCGCCACACCCAAGGTCGAGTGATCGGCCGGGTGCTAGATCAGCGGTCACTGCGGCGAGCGATTCATTTACGTGGCCCGACCAGATGCGATCGGACTCTGAGTATCGTCGCTCCCAGAACGTGGTCGGATCCTCATGCGGGTCCTGCTGGGCGTGCGCGCTGCCGTGGGTGTGAGTGCCGTGTTCAGTCATCCTTTAACCCTGACGCGTCCATGCAATACTTGCAATATGGTTTGCGAAAACAGCAAGGAGGTTCGCGATGAACGAACTTGAGCACCTGGGCCCGCGGCTGCGGGCCGCCCGTCAGGAGCGCGGCTGGACCCTTGACGACCTCGCGGGCCGAGCCGACATGTCCAGCAGCACCCTCTCCCGTCTCGAATCGGGCAAGCGCCAGGCTAGCCTCGAGCTACTGCTCCCGCTGACTCGCCAACTGGGGATCCGGATCGATGATCTCCTCGACCCGCCCGATCGCGACCCCCGCGTGCATCGGCAGGCGATCCGGCGCGAGGGGCTCACGATCGCGCCGCTCACGCGCGAGGAATCTGACGTGCGCGCGTTCAAGATCACCTACCACCCGGGGGCTCCGGATCGGCCGCTGCAGATCCACGAGGGGCACGAGTGGCTCTATGTGCTGTCGGGCCGGCTGCGGCTCGTGCTCGGTGACCGCGAACACGTGCTCGAGCGAGGCGAGGCCGCTGAGTTCGACACCACGACGCCGCATTCGATGCGCGCTGAGGGCACGAAGCCCGCCGAGGTCATCAGCCTCTTCAACACCGCAGGCGAGCGGCTGCACCTGCACGCACCGGAGTGAGCTGGCAGCACCCGCTACGCGCTCGGCTCCCCCAGCGATAGCATCAGCCGGTTCGCCCAGTTAAAGAAGGCACCCGCCTGCACCACGTCGAGCAGCTCGAGCGCACCGAGCCCCGCCTCCTCAAGCGCGGCAACCTCGGCATCGCTGAACCGGGGTGGGGTCGAAGTCAGCGCGACCGTCGCTCCGATGATGGCGTCCCATCGTTCGCCGAAACTTGCGCGAACACCCTCGTCGAGCAGCCGCTGCACGTCATCGGCTGCGGCCCCCTGCTCGACCGCGAAGCGTGCGTGAACCGACGCGCAGAACACGCAGCCCGTAAACCGCGACGAGGCCGCCGCCGCAACCTCGCGCTCGGCCCGAGGCAGGCCCGCATCGGTGTTGAAGAAGATGTCGAGGTCGGTCAGCGTGCGCTCGCGCAGTGCTTCGGGGTCGCGCGCCAACAGCCGAAAATAGGGCATGTGAATGCGATCCGGCTCGATGAGCGCGTCCCGGTGCTGCTGCGTGAATTCAGTGGCCGGCAGCGGCTCGAGCCACGGCTTCCAGCCCAGCGGCTCACGCGTGAAGCGCGCGGGCTGCGTCACCCGCGGCGCCTCGGGCAGCCGCTCGACGGTGCTCGCGCCGACGGCGGTGCTGGGAGTATCTGCGTGCGATCCGGATCGGTGCCGCGCCGCCGCCGCAGCCTGGCGCGCGAGCTGGTCGAGGTCGTGGGCCGCCGCGCGCGCGCCCGCCCCGGTGTCCGCGTGAACGCCGATCACGCGGAGCCCCTCGGCCACCCGCAGTTGGAAAGTCAAGAACGAGATTAGTTGTGACAGGGTCACGATGCCGGTAGTGCTCCATCCGACTTCGAGGAGCTTTCCGAGGTGCTCGCGGCTCGCGTCGCGCGGGTGCAGGACGAGCAGGTGGGCGTGCTCGAGCGCGGCGGCGAGCCGGTCACCGAGCGCGTAAGCGGCCTCGACCGAGTCGACGGAGTACACGGGCCCGTCGACGCTTTCTGCTTTGTTATCGGCGTGGAATGTCCCGTAGGGCCCTGCACCCGCAGCGCTCGTTGCCTCGGCCACAATGAGCGGCTCGAGGCCCGGGCCGCCACCGGTTTCTCGCAGCAGTGCGCCGTAGAACGCCGCCGCCTCGGGCTGGTCGTGCAGCCGGGCGACGAAGAGGGCGACGGCGGCACGCTCGGCGAGCGACACATCGGCGGTGTTGGCCGGAACGAAGAGTGCCTGGAAGCTGCCTTGTGCGTGGGTGCGCGCCTCGGGGCGGCGATCGCGGGCGAGGGCTTGCGGGCTGCCCGGTTGGATCGCGGCGAGCGCGTCGATGATGTCGGGGAGCTCGGTGGTTGTCGTTGTTGCTGTTGCGGCTGCAGTCAGGGTCAGTGCGTCAGTCATGTCATGCTCCTGGGAGGTGGTTGGGTGGTCGAAGATGGGGGTGCTGCTGCTGGGGTCTCGCCAGAAGCATCAATCTCTCGTTAACCATCACAAACTCGGAATTATTGATGCTTGGAGCGAGATTGATGCTTGAAGCTACGCCGGGTGCGACGCCGGCACGGCGCGGGCGTGAGCTACCGGATGGTGCGTTGGCCGGGGATCGCGTCGAGCAGCTGCCGCGTGTACGGATGCTGCGGATTTGAGAACACCTGCTCGGCGTCGCCGTGCTCGACCTGCTGGCCGCGCTGTAGCACCGACACCGTGTCAGAGATCTGCCTGACGACGGCGAGGTCGTGCGAGATGAACACGTAGGTGAGCCCGAGCTCGCGCTGCAGCTCGGCGAGTAGCCGCAGGATCTGGGCTTGCACGGTCACGTCGAGCGCCGACACCGCCTCGTCGAGCACGACGAGTTCGGGCTCTACGATGAGGGCTCGGGCAATCGCGACGCGTTGGCGTTGCCCGCCCGACAGCTCGTGTGGCTTGCGCTTCGCGAACGCGGCGGGCAGCGCCACCAGCTCGAGCGCGCTGGCGACTCGGGCTCCCGCGTCGCGGCGAGTGCCGATACCGAAGTTGCGCAACGGCTCAGTGAGCGTCTGCCCAATCGTGCGGCGCGGATCGAGCGAACCGTACGGGTTTTGGTACACGAGCTGTGTGGTGCGGCGAAACTCGCGCAATGCCGCGCCCGCGAGCCCGGTCACCTCGATTCCAGCTGGCACAGCTCTTGCTGGCGCTGCACCGGCGGCAAAGACCCGAATGCTTCCCGCGGTCGGCCGGGTGAGCCCCGCGATCGCACGGCCCGTGGTCGTCTTACCCGATCCCGACTCCCCGACGATCGCGTGAGTCGTCCCGCGCGGCACCGTGAAGCTGACATTGTCGACCGCCACGAAGGGCTCGGCCCCACGGGCCCCGCGAAACTCCTGCCGCAGGTTGCTCACGGTGAGCAAGCTCGGCACCGCGAGCGGCCCGACCGTGCGAGCCTCGGCGGCCGTGCCCGTTTCGGCGGCTGCGAGATCCGGATCAATGCTTGCCACCTCGGTCACCTGCACCGCAGCCCACTCGGCGTCGGCCCCCGTCACGACCGCACCTGGGCGCACTGCCACGCGATCCCGCTCGACCACGCGCCCAAACGCGGGCGCATCGGCGATCAGCTGCCGCGTGTAGGCAGAGGCCGGCGATGACAGCACCTGCGCGGCGGGCCCCGTCTCCTGCACCTCGCCACCCCGCATCACCACGACGGAGTCGGCGCGATCCGCCGCCACCGCGAGGTCGTGCGTGATGAACAGCACGCCCGTGCCCTGCTCCTTGCGCAGGGTGTCGAGCAGATCGAGCACCGTGCGCTGCACGGTGACGTCGAGCGCGCTCGTGGGTTCGTCGGCAATGATCAGCTCGGGCGTGGACGCGATCGCGGCCGCGATCAGCACGCGCTGCCGCATGCCGCCCGACAGCTCGTGCGGATGCTGTTTGGCCCGGCGCGGGGAATCGTCGATGCCCACCTGGTCGAGCAGCTCGATCACGCGGGCCCGGATCTTGGCGCGGTCCCGCCAGCCGTGAATACGCAGCGACTCGGCGACGCTCGCGCCGATCGTCGCGATCGGGTTGAGCGAGTTACCCGGATCCTGCGGAATCAGCGCGATGCACCGCCCGCGCAGGTCGTGCCAGTGCCGCTCGGCAAGCCCGGTCAACTCTGTATGGCCCGAGCGGCGCTCGTTGAACACGATGCTGCCGCGCACGACGTGGCCGTTCGCGGGCAGCAGGCCGATGACGGCCTGCGCGACGCTCGTCTTGCCCGAGCCCGACTCCCCCACGACTGCCGTGACCTCGCCCGCGGCGACGTCGAAGCTCACGCCGCGCACAGCGTCGACGAGCCCGGCGCGCGTACGGTACTGGACGGCGAGGTCGCGCACGCTGAGCAGTGGAGCCGGATCGGTGCGCGCGGCCGCTTGTGCGGCCGCGAGGTCCTGGGTGGGTGAGCTGGTGACGTTCATGACTGCTTTCCTTGTTCGATCGCTCTGCTGAGCCGGTTGCTCGCGACGACGACGAGCACCACGACGAGGCCCGGCAAAACGGTGAGCCACCAGGCGGTGGCGACATAGTTGCGTCCCTCGGCGATGAGCAGCCCCCACTCGGGGGTGGGCGGCGGGGCGCCGTAGCCGAGAAACCCGAGGGTCGAGATCTGCAGAATGGCCGAGCCGAGCTGTAGCGCTGCGAGCGCGATCACGGCGGTGACCGAGTTCGGCAGCACGTGCCGCCACAGCACGCCCCAGAAGGTTCCGCCGGAGCCGTATGCCGCCTCGACGAACTCGCTGGCGCGTACGCTCACCACTTGGGCCCGTGCGAGCCTCGCGAACACCGCGACCGACGTGATGCCGACCGCAATCGCCGCGTTCGTGGTGCCGAAGCCCAGCAGAATCACGACACTCAGAGACAACAGCAGCGTCGGGATCGCGAGCAGCACGTCGACGACGCGCATCAGCGCCTCGTCGACGAGGCCACCCGTGGCGCCGGCGGTGACGCCGATGAGCGAACCAAACACGAGGCCTACAAGCACCGCGATGAGCGCCGCCGAGATCGACTGCGAGGCGCCGTAGACCACCCGCGCATACACGTCGCGGCCGGTCGCGTCGGTGCCGAACCAGTGACCGGGCCCGGGGGCCTGCAGCGCCGCCCCCACCTGTTCGGTGGGGCTCACCGAGGTGAACAGGCCGGGCGCGAGCGCCCAGGCGAGGGCGACGAGCAGGATCACGGCGGGGGGGGGGGGGCCCGCCGTGGTGCGAAGCCTCCGGGCGGCCGGGCTGAGGGTGCGCACGGGGCGTCGGGAGCCGGGGGTGGGCGATCCGGAGCCCGCGTGCGCGGCGCCAGTTTCGGCGTGCGCGGGAGTTTCCCGCGCAGGAGTTTCGGCCGGTGCTGTGGCGGTCATGACTGCACTCCTTCGGAAATCGGTTGCGGCTGGGCTGCCTGTTGGGTTGTCGACTTGGCCGGCGCCCGCTGCCGCAGCCGCGCGTCGAGCACGGGGTAGAGCAGGTCAACGATCAGGTTGATGGTCACGAACACGGCGGCCGCGATCACGACGACGGCGAGCAGCACGGGGGTGTCGCGCTGGGCGACGGCCTGGGCGGTGAGGCTGCCGATACCGACACGGCCGAAGACGGCCTCGGTGACGATCGCGCCGCCCACCAGTTCACCGAAGAGCAGGCCCGCCATGGTGAGCGCGGGCAGCAGCGCGTTGGGGGCGACGTTGCGCCACAGCAGCCACGAGGTGCTCGCCCCGCGTGCCCGCACGACGTTCACGAAGGGTTGCTCGCGCACCTCGTCGATGCTGCGCAGGAATACCTGCGCGAGCGGGGCCGCAATGGGAATCATGAGCGTAATCGCGGGCAACACGAGGGCCTGAGCGGGGCTCGCCCCAATCACCGGAATCAGGCCGAGTTTGAACGAGAACACCTGGATCAAGACGATGCCGATCCAGAACACGGGCAGCGAAACGAACAGGGGCGGCAGATTGCGCATTGCGCGCCGCAGCCAATGGAAGCGGCCAAAGCTTGCGGTGAACGCGATCGTGACCGCGAGAAACACGGCACCGACCAGGGCGATCGTCGCGAGGGTGAGCGTCGACGGCAGTGCCTCGGCCAGTAGGTCAGACACCTTGGCCCCGCTGTACACCGAGTACCCAAGGTCGCCGCGCAGAAACGCACCGATCGAGTCAAAGTAGCGCACGATCAGAGGCTGGTCTGCACCGTACGAGGCTCGAATTTCTGCGAGCTGATCGGGCGTGAGTCCCAGGTCGGGGCTGCCGTAGCGCGCCAGCACGGCGTCACCGGGCAGCGCCGAGAGCAGCACAAAGGCCGCCGTGTACGCGAGGGCGAGGACGAGCACCGCCTGTCCGATGCGCCGCGCGAGCGCGCCGCCGGTCACTTGCTGAGGCTCACGTTGTAGAAGGACGGGCGGCCGATCGACTCGGTTGCAAAGCCCTTGACACGGTCATTGAGCCCAAACACCTGCGGCTCCTCGAACAGCGGCAACACGTAGGCCTGTTCGGCGATGTGCTGCTGGGCGGCGGCCGAAGCCTGCTGACGCTCCTCCTTCGTGGGGACCGACGCGATTTCGGCGAGCAGCCCGTCGAGGGCTGCGTCCGCTACGGCGCCCGTCGTTGAGTCGACGTTTTGCAGCGCGTTTCGGTTCGCTGAGAAGTACTGCGACTTCAGCACGTCGAAGTCGGCACGGCCAACCATCGAGTGGTACACCTGGATCGTGCCGGCATCCTTTTGCGCCTGATCCTGCGCGGCCTGGTCGCCCGCGAACAGGTTGACCTCGATACCAATCGGGGCGAGCTGCTCCTGGATCAGGGTCACCACCTCACGCGATCGCGGCTGCGGCAGCGCCTCGTTGAACGTCAGCGAAAGCCGCTCGCCGTCCTTCGCACGCACGCCGTCAGACGCGGTCTTCCAGCCCGCCTCGTCGAGCAGCTTGGCCGCGAGCTTTGGGTCGTGCTCGTAGAACGACGAGGTATCGGTGTAGCCGAGCGCCCCCTTGGCGAGCACGCCGGTCGCGAGCGGGTAGCTCTCGCTGAACAGAGTATTGACGATGGCCTCGCGGTCGATGCCCGCAATAATCGCGCGGCGCACGTTGACGTCGGCGAGCAACGGGTTGGTGGGCCTAAAGTTGAGGCCGTTATTGACGCCGTTGGTGGGGGCCGCGACGATGCTGAGGCCGTCTGCCGCGAACTGCGGCTCGTCAGGTGCGGGGATGGTGCGTGCGATGTCTGCCTGGCCCGAGACGACGGTGCCCACGCGCACGCTGTCCTCGCCGGCAACGATCACGTTGATGCCGTCGATCTGCGCGGCGCCCTGGTGCTCGCTTGACGGCGGTGCCCAGTCGTAGTCCTCACGTGTCTCGAGCGTGAGCTCGCTGCCGAGCTTCTCGTCAGTGACCACAAACGGGCCGCTACCGATGATCTCGGCCGCGTTCCCCGGGCCGAACTCCTCGTTCGTGCGGTCAAGCGTGGCGTTCGCGAGCAGCCCCGAGTTGATCGTTGAAACGGCCTGCGCGAACCCCGGCGACGGTGCCGAGAAGACGAACTTCACGGTGTGTGCATCGACGACCTCGCCGTGGTCATAGTTGTTGATCGCCTCTGACACGGACAGCGCATCCGCCTCGTCGCCGAGCCCGTACAGGTCGAAGTTCTTGACGACGTTCTCGGCATCGAGCGGGGTGCCATCCGAATAGGTGACGCCCTCACGCAGCTTGAACGTGTACTCGGTGGCATCGGCGTTGACCTCGGGCAGCTCGGTTGCGATCCACGGCTCGAGCTCGAGCGTCTCGGGGTTCTGGTGCAGCAGCCGGTCAGTGATCTGGTTGATCACGCCGCCGTTGGGATAGAACCCGCCCGCCGGCGGATACAGCGTGTTCCAGGTCTGGGGCTCGAGGTAGGTGAGAGTGCCCCCGCCCGCGGCGTTGGCCGCGGCATCGCCACCACCAGCCCCCGACGAGCAGCCGGTGAGCGCAATCACGCTTACGGCAGCCGCCGCGATCCATGTGAGGTGACGCTTTTTCATGAGTGTTCCGTTCTGTGACGGCGGCGCTCGATTTGCGCCACGCATTGAAGCTATTGTTATGGCTGGCATAACAACAATGAAAGCGACGGTGTAACACAACGCCATGAACGAACAACATGTATCGCCCAGCCCGTCGATCGCCGTCGTCGGGGCGGGCCCCCGCGGCACCTCGCTGCTCGAGCGCCTCGGGGCGAACCTTTCCGCTGATCACGCGCCGGATCCGCACGCCACCGCAACCGTCACCCTCGACGTGCATGTCATTGATGACGCCCCCTCGGGGGCCGGCCGCATCTGGCGCACCGATCAACCCCGCGACCTCTGCATGAACACGCTCGCCCACGCCGTCACGCTGTTCACCGAGCCCGGCGCCTCGATCGCGGGCCCCGTGTGCGAGGGCCCCACACTGTACGAATGGGGCGTGCTGGTGCGCTCCGCCGCCGGATCTGCCGGAGCCGACAACCCGGCCCCCAAAATGTGCGGGGATGAATCCGCTTTAGACCGCCCCATAAGCGGAATCTTCCCCGCACATTCTGGGTCTGGCCGTGAACCGAGTGACATTCCCACGGCACACTCGGCCGCTTTCGCAGCGCATCCCGTGCGCGCGGGGCTCGCGGCCGACTACCGAGACGAGCTCGCGCAGCTGCGCCCCGAGTCTCACCCGAGCCGCGCGTTCTACGGCGAATACCTCGCCTGGTGCTTCGATCGGGCGGTGTCGCTGCTGCCCGACTGGGTGCGGGTGACCCGACACCGCGCGCGGGCCGTAGGCATTGAGCGGGTGACGCGCATCTCGGCTCGCTCCGCCGACACCGCCAACCCCGCCGGGGATGGGACGCCGCAGGCCGTCGAACGGGACCACATCACGCTCGACGATGGCTCGGCGGTCACAGCCGACGCGGTCGTACTGGCGACGGGATGGCTCCCGACCACCGATTCCGCCGCCGAGCGGGCACTCACCAGTCAGGTCGCTGCTACCCGTCGCCGACCGAGCGGCGCACCAGCCGCGACCTGGGTGCGGCCCGCGAGCCCCATCGAGCAGGATCTCTCGGAGATTGAGGCAGGCCAGGCCGTCGTCATGCGCGGCCTCGGCATGAGCTTCTTTGACACGCTGTCACTGCTCACGCTCGGCCGCGGCGGACGCTTCGAGACTGACGCGGAGGCCCCCGGCGGGCTGCGGTATGTGGCGACTGGCGCGGAGCCCGTCGTCTTCGCAACCTCTCGCCGAGGCGTGCCGTTTCGCTCGAAGTCGCTGTACGGCGGGCTGCCCCCGAGGCCCGCTCAGCGATTCCTGCGCGCGGTCGACTGGGCCCACGAACCCCGCCCCATCAACTTCGACCGCCGTCTATGGCCACGCATCGTTGGCGATGCGTTTCTCGATCACGCTCTCACGCTTGCGCGTGTGCGCCCGGGATCCGTCGTGGCGCAGCCCACAGCGCCGCAAGCATCGCAGGCGACGCACGAGGCTCCCGTGTTCGCCCAACTCGAAGCGGCACTTGCCCAGGCGATCGACGAACTGGAGCGCTCCGCTGGAGCGGACACCGCTCACGCGGATCTCCTCCACACCGTCGACCGCATTTCGACGACCGTCGCACCCTTCATCGCAGACCCCGCGGATCGCTTCGATCTGGCCGGCGAACTTGATCCGGCACAGGCACAATTTGCATCGCCAGCCGCGTTCGATGCGTGGGTGCGCGAGCGCGTCGCGGCCGACCTGCACGAGGCCGAGCGAGGCCTCGACAGCCCTGTGAAAGCGGGGCTGTGGTCGGTCAGCGCGGCGCGCGGGGTCGCGAGCCGCATCGGCACACTCGGCGGATTCGATGCCGAGTCGCGAGCTTCGGGTTTCGGGCTACTGTTCGACGTTGGCGGCATGGTGGGCTCGGGTCCGCCCGCATTTCGCAACCGCCAGCTGCTCGCGCTTGCCGAGGCGGGGCTCGTGCGGTTCGTGGGGCCCGCGGCACAGGTCAGCGTTGTGGCCGAGACTTATCTCGCGACAACCGCGAGCGCATCCCCACGCTTCGTCGCCGAGTCGCCGCGCGTCGCCGGATCCCGCGTCGAGGCCCCCGCACTCGTCGACGCCTGGATGCACTTTCACTCCCTCGATGCGACCGCAGATCCGCTTTCGTTGGCGCTGCTCGGCACCGGTCGCGCCCGTTCATTTCGCGTCGCCGCCCGCACTGTCCCAAGCTCGCCCGGCGAACCCGGCGCACACCGCCCGGGCACGGTCGCCACGGGCGGCTTCGACATCGACCCGGCCAGCGGTCGACTGGTGCGGGCCGACGGCACGCTCGACCCGGCCGTGCACGTCGCGGGAATCCCCGCAGACCAAACCCTGCACGACACCGTGATTAGCCCGATGCCAGGCACGGATCCCCCGATGCTGCGAGAGACTGATCGGGTGGCGCGAAGCGCGATCCGGATCGCCCTCACCTCACACCCCAACCCCGTTCTGCCCCTGGCAGCCGAGAAAGAAGGAGCCACCCGTGCCTAACAAGTCAGACCAACCGGTCGCTCTCGTAACTGGAGCGTCAAGCGGCATGGGCCGCGAGATTGCCCGCGACCTTGGCCGCACGCACCGTGTGATCTTGGTGGGGCGCGACGCCGAACGGCTCGCCGCAGCGGTGGTGGATGCGGGGTCGGGCGCCGAGGGGTGGCAACTTGAGCTCACCGATTATGAGGCCGTTGCGGCTCGCATAGCGGCGCTCGATCGCCTCGACGCAGTGGTACACGCGGCGGCGATTGGCGGCAACCGCTCCGTCCACGAGGCGATGGTGGGCGACTGGGAGCGGTCCTTTGCGGTCAATGTGACTGCTCCGGCGATGCTCACGAAGCAGGCCCTGCCGCTCGTGCGCGCTTCGCGTGGCACGATCGTGTTCATTGGATCCGGGGCGAGCACGCGTCCCGTGCCCGGCAGCGCGATCTACGCGGCGAGCAAGCACGCACTGCAGGCGGTCGCCGACGTGCTGCGCATCGACGAGGAGCCGCACTTCGTGCGCGTCGCGACGGTGGCTCCGGGCCAAACCGACACCGCAATGCTCCGAGGTATGGTGGGCGATTCGGGCTATCGTCCCGAGCTCTACATTCAGCCGTCGTCGGTCGCGCAGGCGGTGCGTTACGTGGTGGATGCCCCCGCCGACGTGCAGATCACCGACGTGGCGGTGCGCCCGCGGCGCGAGATTGCGCGGATATAGGGGTTGCAGTTGGCGTAAAAACAATTGTGCGAAATTGTGGTTCTCGGACAGAGAAACCACAATTTCGCACAACTAGATTGGGGCAGCAAGGCCGGCTGGCCTGCCCGGGCTAGACGATCGGCTCAAGCACCTTATTCTTCGCCATCGTGCGATGCAGGATGAGGAAGATGGCGCCGGTGGCGATGAAGCCCACCATCCAGGCGATGTCGATGCCCTGCAGTGGCCCGGCCATGGGGCCCGTGTAGAGCGGAGTGATCATGAAAGGCACCTGCGCCAGCAGGCCGAGACCGTAGCTCCAGAGGCCGACGGCGTTCCAACGGCCGTAGCTGCCACCCGTCTCGTCGAAGAGATCGCCGACCTTGTACTCACCCTTGCGAATGATGAAGTAGTCGACCAGGTTAATCGCCGACCAGGGAATGAGCACGTACAGCAGTAGCGTGAGGAACTGGTCAAACATCGCCATGAAGTCGCCCTGCCCCAGCAGCGCGATCAGAGTCGCGACTCCACCCGAGACGATTGTCGTGACGACCCGCACTCGCGAGCTGATGACGACCTTGAAGTTCGATTGCATCACGGTCAGTGCGTTCATCACGGCCGAGTACAGCTCAACACCGTTGATGAGCGCCGAGCTCACCGCGAAGATGATGAGCACAACGAGGCCGATCGGGCCGAGGAATTCACCCAGAGCCGCCAGCGGGTTGTCGGGATTGACCGCGCCCAGCAGCACGCCGAGGCTCATCACGAAGACCGAACTAATCACGAGGCCGAGGTAGGTGCTCCAGAACGCTGTCTTAGGGCCGGTCTTCTTCGGCAGGTAGCGCGTGTAGTCCGAAACGTAGGGTGCGTAGGCGAGCTGCCACACGACACCGATTGCCAGCATCGAGAAGAATCCCTCTGCGTTGAATGAAGCCTCGGCACTTGCCACCGCAACTTCAGGGACACCCGCGAAGAGGATCATCGAGAGCGCAACGGCAACACCGATAATGACCGACAGCCAGGCCATTGTCTTGCGCAGCAGATCGTAGCCAAAGACGCACAGCACGATTCCGATCGCGGCGAACACGAGGATGGCGACGGTGCCGTTGAACTCGGGGAAGACTGCGATGACCGCATCCTTCGCCACGATCAGGATTCCAGCAAAGAATCCCATGAACATGATGAACGCGATCAGTGCGAAGATGCTCGCACCGAGATAGCCAAACTGCGCCCGAGCCTGCAGCATTTGCGGAATGCCGAGGTGCGGCCCCTGCGAGGCATGCAGGGCGGCACCAAACGCACCGATCACGTTGCCCGTGACGATCGCGACGATGCTCCAGATCACCGGCAGCCCGTAAGCGCCGCTAGCGATAGCGCCGGTAACGACGGCCAAGGGCATCATATTGAGGCTCATCCAGATCGAGAACACCGACCGGCTCGTACCGGTCCGCTCGGACTCAGGAATGGGCAAGATGTGTTGCTGTTCGAAGCGCACGAATGACTTCGTGACCGTCGGTGGCTCGTGGTGTGTCATGGGTTTCTCCTTGTCGGCGTCATTGCCTGGGCTGCAGCACGGGAGCTGGCCCTCTTCAAGATCACTACTAGATAATGCGAATTTGGAGCCGAAAGCGAACAGTTGTTTCTGATGCCAGCCATCACCAAAAACGATGTAAACGCTTGCGTGCAACTCTTATGTTGATGCTTCGGCCTTGGCCGGCGAACTGTCCCCCCACATGCTGATGCGGGCAATACAAAGAGCGGCATCTTGACGGTGTCGCCAAGATGCCGCTCTTCGGTGAGCCGTGCTAGAGCCCAGAGCGCTCGGTCGCGAGGCCGAAGGCACTGTCGAGCAGGCCCGCCATCTCATCGATGTCGTCGCGCGTCATGACGAGCGGGGGCGAAACCTGCACGAGCGGGTTCCCCTCTGCATCGATGGCGACGCGGCAGAGAAGCCCCACCTCGGCGAGTGCCGGGTTGAGATACTTGCCCACAAAGTCGCCAGCGTTGAGTGGCTCTGCCTCCCAGCGCTTTGTGGTTTTGTCGGTCACGAGCTCGAAGGTGCGGTGGAAGCCATCACCGCGCATGTCTCCCACAATCTTGACGTGCTTTGTGGCAACCTCAGTGAGCTTCCTCTCGAGGTACGGGCTCAGAGCGGCAACGTTCTCGACGACGCCCTCTCGCTCCATGATCTCGAGGTTCTTGAGTGCTGCGGCACAGGCCACCGGGTGGCCACCGTAGGTGAGCGCGTGGTTGAACATGCCCACGGGGCCATCAAGCACGGTTTCGATGACCCGGTCGCTCGCGATGACGCCGCCGAGCGGCATGTAGGCCGATGCAACGCCCTTCGCGAAGGTGATCATGTCGGGTTGGAAACCGTAGTGCTTCGAGCCGAACCAGCTGCCGAGGCGGCCGAAGCCAGTGATGACTTCGTCGGCAATCAGCAGAATGCCGTACTTGTCACACAGCGCACGCACGCCCTGGAAGTATTCGGGTGTGGGTGGCTTCAGGCTGCCGCCGGCGTTCTGCAACGGCTCCATGATGAGGGCCGCGACCGTGTCTGCGCCCTCCTGCACGATGAGCGATTCAAGCTCCCCGAGCAGAAAATCGGTAAACTCCTGGGCCGTCTCGCCCTCGGGGCGACGGTAGCGCTTGGTGTTGTGGGTGTGGCGCACACCGTTCATGAGCGGTTCAAACATCTTGCGCACGTCAGTCATGCCGTTGAGTGACATCGCACCGAAGCTGGTGCCGTGGTACGCCACACGGCGACCAATGAACTTGTAGCGAGCGTGGTCACCGCGCGTGATGTGGTACTGACGGGCGAGCTTGATTGCGGACTCATTTGACTCACCACCGCCCGAGGCAAAAAAGACGCGGTTGAGGTCGCCGGGGGCGAGCTCAGCGAGCTTCTGCGCGAGCAGGGCTGCGGGCGGGTGCGTCACGCTCCAAGTCGTCTGGAAGGGCAGTGCCGCGAGTTGGTCACGCACTGCATCGCCAACCTCGGCACCGTGGGTGTAACCAAGCTGCACACAGAATAGACCTGCGAGCCCATCGAAGAAGCGACGGCCACTCTCGTCGAAGACCGAGCAGTGCTCGCCTCGCACGAATACGGGCAGATCGTCTTCGCGGTACTTGCTCGCGGGGGTGAAGTTCATCACCAGGTGGCGCTTGGCGATCTCGGAGAGCCCACTCGGGGCTTCCACTGCTGCCTCGTCGAGTTCGATTGATTCTTGCTGCAGAGTCATTTTTCTGGTTTCCTCTCAGTCGTCTCTGACTGAACGTGTGTCGTCACTACTCATCGTGACAGCAACCGTTTGATCGGTAAAATAGTTTTTATATTATTGCTGCATCTGTTTTACTGATGCACTTCCCACGACATACGCCGCGGGCGAAAGCGCTAGCCCCACTGCATCCACGTGGTCTTGTAATCCGTGTAGTTCTCGAGCGCGTGCACCGAGAGGTCACGCCCAAACCCCGACTGCTTGAAACCGCCAAACGGGGTCGTGAACCCGAGTGCGTCCACCGTGTTCACTGACACCGTGCCAGCGACGAGGCGCTGCGAGACCCGGTGTGCACGCGAAAGGCTTCCGGTCCACAGTGAGGCCGCAAGACCGAACGGCGTCTCGTTTGCCTTCGCAATCGCTTCTTCCTCAGTATCGAAGGGGGTAACGACTGCGACGGGGCCAAAAATTTCTCGGGTGTGCACCTCGTGATCCGCCGCGACGTCGGTCACGATCGTCGGTTCGATGAACGCGCGTGAGCCGTTGATCTCGGGCCGCGCGCCACCGGCCACGATCGTGCCATCGCGGCGCGCATTCTCAATCGTCGCCCACACCGTATCTGCGTGCGCTTCTGACACCAGCGATCCGATGCCCGATGCCGGATCGAGCGGGTCGCCGGGCGCGTATGCTTTGGCAGCCTCAACGTAGTGGGCCAAGAACTCCTCGTACACTGAGCGCTCGACGAAGATGCGTGAGTTGGCCGAACAGACCTCGCCCTGGTTGTAGAAACTACCAAACGCGGCCTTCGCTGCGGCGAGCTCCAGGTCGTCGCAGTCGGCAAAGACGAGATTGGAGCTCTTGCCACCGGCCTCGAGCGCGAGACGCTTCATGTTCGACTGGCCCGCATACTGCTGCAGCTGCTTCGCAACCTCGGTTGATCCAGTGAATGCGAGCATGTCGACGTCCTCGTGCAGGGCGAGTGCCTTGCCCACGACGGAGCCGCGCCCCGTCACGACGTTGACGATACCCGCGGGAATTCCCGCCTGCACCGCCAACTCCGCGAGCAGTAGCGTCGAGTGTGAGGCCTCGACGGGGGGCTTCACTACCACCGCGTTACCGGCAGCGAGCGCGGGGGCAAGCTTCCACGTCGCGATCTCGAGCGGGTAGTTCCAGGCGACGATGACGCCAATCACCCCCAGGGCCTCGCGCGTGACCAGAGCAGTCGATCCGGGAGGGGTCTGGGGAATCAGATCCTCCGTCTTCTCGATCGCCTCGCCGTAGAAACGGTACAGTGCGGCAGATCCGGGCGCATCAATTGTTGACGATTCGCGCACGGGCTTGCCCATGTCGATGGAGTCGTAGAGCGCGAACTCGTCAGCACGCTCCTCGATGAGGCGCGCCAGTTCGAGCAGTCGCTCGCGGCGGAACCCAGCGCCAGCGCGCGACCACTCCCCCGATTCGTAGGCGGCACGGGCCGCAGCGACCGCCGCGTCAACGTCCTCCTGCCCGCACTCGTGAATCTGTGAGATCTCGGTGCCCGTGGCCGGGTTCGTTTTGGCAATGGTCTTGCCCGTGCGAGCCTCAACGCGCACTCCGTTAATGACGGGGCGGCCGTCAAACTCGAGTGCTTCGGCGGCAGACTTCCACTGTGCAAAGCTGCGAGACATGGGGGTCCTCTTTCGTATTGAGAAAAGTAAAGTCGGGGAGATTGATGGACTACCGGGTGCGCGCAAGCGCGACGTCGAGGGCCGTCCAGGCAAGCGCGAGTGCCCCCTCGCGCAGCGTCTGCTCGGCGGTTTCGCCGACGCAGGCGGCCGCGAACTCCAGCTGGTGGTTGCTGGCGGTGCCACCCACCCCGATGTAGGGGTGGATCGCGTTGACGACCTGGGACACGTTGCCCATATCGGTCGAGGCGCGGTTCATGGTGGCGGCCTCGGGCGCGACGTCAAAGTCGCGCCCCAGGGACACCGCGTTGGCGCGGTAGAGATCAAGCGCCTCCTCGTCGGTGCGCATCTCCGAGTAGCGCGCGCTCTCGGGAGTTACCGTGAGCGTCGCGCCCGTCGCGAGCGCGCCGGCTTCGAAGCACTTCAGCACGCGCTCTTCGAGGTCGAGCAACTGTTCCGTCGAGTCGGCGCGCACGTACCAGCGCCCCTCGGTACGCTCGGGGATCGCGTTGGGTGCCTCTCCGCCTCGCGTCTGCACGCCGTGCACCCGCACGCCGTCGGGTAGTTGCTGCCGCAGCAGAGAAATGCTGAGTTGCGCGATCAAGAACGCATCGTTGGCGTTCACGCCGCGCTCGGGATAAGCCGCCGCGTGGGCCGCCTTTCCGTCGTACTGGACGTGCCAGTGCGCAACGGCGAACGGCCGCGCCTCGGCGACGTCGACCGGTGCGGGATGGGCCATGAGAGCGAAATCGAGGTTTCCGAATGCACCGCGCTCGAGCAGCTCAATCTTGCCGCCCCCGCCTTCTTCGGCCGGAGTACCGATGACCTCGATCGTCAGTCCAGCGACGCTCGCCACCTCTGAGAGAGCGATCGCGCCGCCCACCGACATCGCAGAAATCAGATTGTGGCCGCACGCGTGACCGAGTCCGGGCAGCGCGTCATACTCGGCCATAAATCCGACGGTGAAGGGGCCGGATCCGAGCATCGCCCGAAACGCCGTCTCGAGCCCAAGGTACGGCTGCTCGATCTCGAAGCCGTGGGCGGCGAGCACCGCCGCTACGGCTGCCGACGAGCGGTGCTCCTGCCAGCCCAGTTCGGGGTCGGCGTGCAAACGATTCGACAGCGAGACGAGCTCGGCGTCGACAGCGGCGCATCGCTCCCGCACCCGTTCCTTCAGATCGCTATTCATCGCCCGGTACTCCGTACGATGGCGCCGCGACGGGGTTCAGGCCACGGTTTGTGTAATCATCTCGCTGCGGCAGCCACTCAGCGAGCGTGCGACCCAGGTCTTCGATGGGTGTCTCCGACCAGTCGACGCGCAGGTCGGTGACCCGCCAGCCCGCATTGCTCACGACTGAGATTCCCGCGGAGTGCACGGGCCCCTCCTCTCCGCCAGCCGCGATGGCAGCCTGCAGCGCTGCGAAGAGGCGCTCTTCGATCCTGCCTGGAGCCGACAGCGCCGTGTCGACGAGCGCGTCGAGCACGTCGAGGCTCGCGAGCATGTTGCCAGCGGCGACAGCGTTCTCACGTTCGGCCGAGCCAAAGATGCCGAGCGCGCGACCACCGGAATGAACGGCGGTGCGTCCGTCGGCATCGAGCACGAGCAGCTGACGGTAGTCGATTGTCTCCGGATCGGCAGAGCTGACCACCGCCGTAACCGCCTCGGCGGCACTTGATCCGGATCGAAGCTGCTCGATCAGCGCCGGGCCAAGCCGCGGGTCTGTCACATTTTGCGAGTGGGCACCGCCGACGCCGTCGGCGAGGTTGACGCAGCGGGCAGCCACCGCGGGCGAGGAGGAAGAGATTGCCGATCCGAACTCGCCAGTCTCGGGATCGCGCAGGATCAGCGAGAAAGTCACGCCGACACCTCGCTGATCACGGCGGTCGCGTCGATTTCGACAAGCCACTCCGGGCGGGCGAGTGCCTGCACCACGATGCCGGTCGACACGGGGTAGACGCCCTTGAGCCACTTGCCAACGACCCGATAGACATCTTCGCGGTATCGCGGGTCGATGATGTAGATCGTGACCTTCACGATGTCTTCGAGGCGACTGCCTGCCTCGTCGAGCAGCAGCTTGATGTTGGCCATTGCCTTCTCGGTCTGTGCCGTGACATCCCCAATACCCACCGATTCGCGGGTGTCGAGATCCTGCCCGATCTGACCCCGCAGATACACGACGCCGTTCGCAACTACTGCCTGGCAGAGGTCGTTGTCGAGATTCTGCTCGGGGTACGTCACTTTGGTGTTGAACTTCCTCAACCGCAGATGCGTCGGCTCGGCCACGGGGTCCTCCTCATTGAGTGGGCGGTGCGCAAATTGCGCTTCAGGACTATTGTTCGGGGTAAAGATGTATCTGTAAAATAGTCAAAACCTAAACAGGCAATCAGCAAATCAGATTGACCGGAAGGACGCAACGCAATGGCGCAACGCTTCTCCATCACCCTCACGCAGCTGAACTACTTCGCCGAGTGCGCGAAAACGCTCAACATGACCGCGGCAAGCCAAGAACTGCACGTGGCCCAGTCCGCGATCTCAACCGCGATCTCTCATCTGGAGAAAGCGCTCGGTGCCGCACTATTCATCAGGCAACACTCAAAGGGCCTTATTTTGACCAAGGCGGGCGAGAGCCTGCTGCGCGATTCGCAGCGCATCTTTGGTCTACTCACCGACGCGATTGAAGACATTCGGGCTGATCAAGACCAGGTGCGCGGCACCATCACGATAGCGTGCTTCAACACTCTCGCCCCGTTCATGCAACCGCAACTGCTGGGTCTGCTGCAGCAGAAGCATCCCGACCTCACCGTCGACATTCTCGAGGGTGACTATGAGGAATGTATCGCCGCGCTGCGAGGCGGGCGTGCAGAAGTCGCACTGATGTACAACCTCACCAATGCAGAGGGCATCAACCACCAAGTTCTCGGCCATGTGCGCCCCCACGTCGTATTGCACGCCGAGCACGCGCTGGCCTCGCGCAAGGAAATCGCGCTCACCGAGCTCGCTGACGAGCCGTTCGTCCTGCTCGATCTCCCCGACAGCAACGACTACTTTCTGGGCATGCTGCGCCAGCAGGGACTCACGCCCAACATCAAATTCCGCACGTCGAGCTATGAGACCGTGCGATCCCTTGTCGCAACCGGACTTGGGTTCTCGATCCTGAATCAGCGGCCACTGATCAGTGAAACCTACTCGGGCAACCGCACTGTCGTAGTCGAGATCAGCGATCAAGTGCCCAGCCTCGGGGTATCAGTTTCGTCCCTTGCACAGATGGAGCGATCCGCGAGGGCCGCGGCCGTCGCAGAGGCTGTGCGCGAGATTATGGCAGGGAGATAGCACCGTCCAGTGCACCCAGATTCCCCTCGCCTGTTGTCATGTGAATTTTCGATTGCGGCAGGTCAAGGCATCTCTGAATTCGATTCAGTGGACCGCGAACGTGTATTGGCCAACCTGCCCCCCGCTCCTGTTTGCTTGTGAATACCCGGGGTGACCGCACCAGTCGCACCCAGAGCGGGTCGCACCAGCAAACGGCGAAGTTTGCGCGGCCCCACGGGCTGAACAAGCTATTTCGAGCGGAGTACGAAGCATGTCGACCCAAGAGATCGAGGTCACCGAAGTCCTCGTAGTGGGCGCTGGCCAGGCCGGCGTGGCCATGAGTGAGCACCTGACCACCCGCGGGATCCCCCACATCGTGCTCGAGCGCAGCCGCATCGCTGAGCGCTGGCGTACCGAGCGTTGGGACTCTCTTGTCGCCAATGGCCCCGCCTGGCATGACCGTTTTCCTGGTCTCGCCTTCGAGGGCGTCGACCCCGACGATTTTGCAACCAAGGACCAAGTCGCCGACTATTTTGAGGCCTACGCCGCCAAGATGAATGCTCCGATCCGGTGCGGCGTGGAAGTTACCACAGTGCGCAAGAACGAGGGCGGCCCTGGCTTCATTGCCGAAACCTCCGTAGGCAAGATTCAGGCGCGCTATGTCGTGGCGGCAACGGGTGCGTTTCAGAACCCCTCGATCCCCCCGATCGTGCCGGCAGAATCCGGCGTAGAGCAGATTCATTCGAGTCAGTACCGTAACCCCGGCCAGCTGCCCGAGGGTGGCGTGCTCGTGGTGGGCGCGGGCTCCTCGGGCGTGCAGATCGCGAATGAGCTGCGCAATTCGGGTCGCGCGGTGCATCTCGCGGTCGGCCCGCACGACCGCCCGCCGCAGCGCTACCGTGGCCGCGGCTTCGTCTGGTGGCTCGGGGTGCTCGGCAAGTGGGAGGCCGCGGCTCCCCCGCAGGGTGCCGAGCACGTCACCATCGCGGTGAGCGGTGCCGATGGCGGCCGCACCATCGACTTCCGCGACCTCGCGGCGAACGGCATCACGCTCGTGGGTCGCGCAAACGGGTTTGAGAACGGCTCCGTCAAATTCGGCACTGACCTCGCCGCCAATATCCATCGCGGCGACGAGAACTATCTGTCGACCCTGCGCGAGGCCGACGAGTTCATCGCACGCAACGGTCTCGATCTACCCGCCGAGCCCGAGGCACATGTGCTTGGACCGGATCCTGCCTGCGTCACTGACCCCGTACTCGAGGTCGACCTTGCCGAGGCGGGCATCACCTCGATCGTGTGGGCCACCGGGTTTAAGACCGATTACAGCTGGCTGCAGGTTGACGCGTTCGACGAGAATGGCCGCCCGCAGCAGCAGCGCGGTGTTTCCTCCGAGGCCGGCATCTACTTCCTCGGTCTGCCGTGGCAGTCGCGCCGCGGTTCGAGTTTCATCTGGGGCGTCTGGCATGATGCCAACTACCTCGCCGACCAGATCCAGATTCAGCGCGGATACCTCGAGTACGAGGGCGACGGGTTCCCGTCCGAGCGGCACGCGCTCGCGCAGCCGGCAGTCGCCCCCGCTGCCACCATCACGGAGCAGCTCGCGCACGTGTAGTGAGCGGCGCTGCGCAAGAGGCGGGGTCGCCTCTTGCGCAGCGCGATCCGGAACAAGCCCGGTATCAGAAAACTACAGTGTGAAGTCCGTTGCGACCCGACCCACCGCGTGGCGCTTCACGACGGCGCCCGCCGCGACGTGCTCGGGGTGCGGAGCGTACTCGGCAAGGCCGGCCGCGTCGTCGAAGTCAACGATCAGCGTGAGGTCCCAGTTGTCACCATCGAACAGCTCGTTGCGGTGCACCGACAGCGCGCGCACGCTCGGCACGAGCTCTGCCAGCGGCGTCAGAGCGGAGCCGATCTCGGCGGCCTGGGCATCGCGAGCCTCGCGGGTCTCGCCGCTCAGCTTCCAGCTCACAATATGGCGCAGGGTCATGGTGTTCCTCTCAGGTAAGTGGGTGGCGTGGCAGCGCGCTACCGGGCGGTCGGAACTGCGTCTCGACGATAGCTGGCGACAAGCAAGGACGCTCCCACAATGACACTCCAGATCGTAAGCGTATCGAAAGCGATGCGCTCAGACACACCGAGGCCAAGTCCGAGCGGCGCTTCCCCCGCCACCACCCCCAGAAAGAGCGCAAAGCCCACCACTGACACGATGCCTGCGGCAACGGTGACGCGCGGCACCAGTCTGGGCACGCTCGTATTCCAGGTCGCACATGCCAGAAAGGCCATGCCCACCCACTGCAGTGGCGCTTGAACAAGGGCCAAGAGATTGTGTAGCTCCGGGTCGGTGTCCCACGGGACCAGGCCGACGCCCACGACTCCGAGGCCACCAAGCATGAGGAACACCGAGGCCGCCCTGCCGCTTCGCCGCCGGGGCCAGAATGACCATAACAGCAACGCACCCAGCGCGAGCAGCAAGCCGCTCACAATGGTGGCGGCATTGGCCAGGACAAACCAAGGCGAGCATACGTAGCGCTCGACGCGGGCGCCCGCATCGGCGATCCCGCACATCGTGGACCCGAGGTCGCTGATGAGGTGCGATCCCCACCGATAGGGTCGCGGCCACTGTGCGGCCACCAGCAGTTGGGCGGGAAGCATCAAGGCGGCGAGCACCCAGCTCCATGCCGCGATCCGGAGTTTATTCACCCCCAGACCCTATTACACAGTCGTAGCCATTCTGGCATCGAACGAACCCACGTTAGGCCTTCTCGACCGGCGGGGCTAGCCGCGGCGAAAGATGCCGAGCGGACCAGCAGCTTGGCGCTCGATCGCGGCCGTCAGCTTCGCAGCGTCCACGCGCCAAATGGAGTGACGCTTGGTGCCGATCAGCACCACCGGGATGTTCTCCGAGTGCTTTCGCGCGAGCGCCGCATCCTCGAGAATATTGAGCTCAACGAGCGTCGTGTCGACACCGCGCGCAGCCAAATCGGCACGCACCGCCTCGACCACCGCGCGAGCGTCGTCGCACAGGTGGCAGCCGGGCTTGCCAATCAGGGTGATCTCTACTGTGCTCACAAGCTTCAATTCTACGGACCCGGAGTTCGTCACCAGAGCAGGGACGGTACGGGGAAAGCAAAAGGCGCCGAGTCCGAAGACCCGACGCCCACCGTCGATCGCGCGTTACGCGCCTCGACTACTTCTTGTTGCGACGCTGGTGACGCGTCTTACGAAGCAGTTTGCGGTGCTTCTTCTTGGACATACGCTTGCGGCGCTTCTTAATTACTGAACCCACGGTCACCTCACAACGTCTAAAGGGCCGTCGGATTCGGGGCCCACAAAACACTTATCCTACCCGACTGCCCCGGCCCAGCGCGAATTCACGGGCGAACTCGCCGCAAATTATTGAGAAAACGGGGCGATTGCGCGATCCGGATCACGCGGCGAGAGTTCAGGTACGCAGCTTGAAGCGTGCGACGAGTTCCTTCACGCGGGTCTCAGCACGAGCGGCTGCGCGTCCGATGCGCTCGGCTGCGGCGGCAGCCTCCTCGGGGAGCACCTCTTCGCCTTCAACATCGAGAAAGGAGTCGTCAGACCCGGGACCCTCGACGCGCTCGCCCGTCTCCGACAGATATTCGACCGTCACCTCGGTGTCGAACCCCGCGGTGAGGAAGGGAATCACAAAGTCCTCAACCATTTCGAGGGGCTCGGCATTCAGCGTGTAGAGGCGATGCTGGCCGTCTTCACGCACGGTGACGAGCTCTGCCTCGCGCAGCACCTTCAGGTGCTTGGAGACGGTGGGCTGACTGATCTCAAGTTGCGCAACGATTTCGGACACGCTCATTTCGGCGTCCGTGCGGTGCCGCTCGAGCAGCGCCTGCAGGATGTCGCGCCGCGTTTGATCGGCGATGACTCCGAAAATGTCTGGCATACCTTCAGCGTAGTCGACGCGCCCCGCCTTATCGCGTAGCGTGCCAGGCGACTTCCCACCCGCGCGTGCCCTGTGTAGCATGAAGCTTCTGGGTGCAAGCATGTTGAGCCCACGATGAGTCTCGCGCGAGTGCGCAGAAAGAAGTTGCTGTGAGGGCACGCCAACCGACCCATCGGGGTTCTGGCCAGCTCACCCTAACGTCGTGGGCCAGCGGCATGATTCATTCATCGCCCGCACGATTCGCGCTACTGGTGTTCACCGCGCTGATCCTGCTGTGGACGGCGCTTCTCTCGTTGCCGATCGCGAGCGCGTCGGGCAAGATGACGCACCTTGCCGACTCGCTGTTCACCGCCGTCTCTGCGATCTGCGTGACGGGACTGTCCACGATCGACATGGCCACGCACTGGTCACTGTTTGGCGAGATCGTGATCCTCGCGGGCCTGCAGATCGGCGGTATCGGCGTACTGACGCTCGCCAGCATTCTGGGACTTACCGTCACGAGACGCCTCGGACTGCGGCAGCGACTGCTCGCCGCGGGCGACACGAATCCCATGCGCATGGGACGTGGGGTGTCAGAAAGCCAGGCGGTCGGGCTCGGCGAGATCGGCGGACTGCTCGCGGCCGTCGCCACCAGCCTTGTGGTGATCGAGGTCGCCCTGACCGCGCTCATCACGCCCCGCCTCATGGCCGCCGGCTACGACTTCTGGCACGCCCTCTGGAACGGCTTCTATCTCGCAGCCTCCGCGTTCACCAACACCGGCTTCGTGCCCCTCAAAGGCGGGCTCGAGCCCTTCGTCGAGGATGTGTACATGCTCAGCGTGCTGGGCATCGGCGTGTTCTTGGGTGCGATCGGATTTCCCGTCATTTTCGCGCTGTATCGATACGTCACGGGGAGCGGGTGGCGGTCGCACAAGCGCCTGGGCCTGCACACCAAGCTCACCCTCTCCACGACGCTGATCTTTGTCATTTTTGGCTGGCTCGCGATCGCGGGGCTCGAATGGAACAACCCAGCCACCTTGGGCAGCGAGGGCCTTGGGCAAACTCTGTTCAGCTCGGCCTACATGTCGGTGATGACCCGGTCTGGCGGGCTCGGCATCATCGATCCGCTCGACATGAATGGCTCGACCATGCTCGTCATGGACATGCTCATGTTCGTGGGCGGCGGCTCGGCGTCAACCGCGGGCGGCATCAAGGTCACCACGATCGCGGTGCTGTTTCTTGCGGCGTACGCTGAGGCTCGCGGCTACAAGGACATTCAGGTCTTTGACCGCCGGATCCCCACCGAGGTGCTGCGCGTCTCGGTCTCGGTGCTCATTTGGGGAGCCACGATCGTGCTCGCCTCCACCGTCACGCTGCTGCATATGACGGGCAAACCGCTCGACATTGTACTGTTCGAAGTCATCTCGGCGTTTGGCACCTGTGGGCTGTCCACCGGGCTCTCTGGCGAGCTGCCGGACGCGGGCAAGTATGTGCTCGCCGCCACCATGTGGGCGGGCCGCGTCGGCACCGTCACTCTCGCCGCGGCCGTCGCCGCGACGAGCCGTTCTCGACTCTTCAGTCTCCCCGAAGAAAGGCCGATCGTTGGTTGATATTCGCAGTGATGCACCGGTACTCGTCATCGGCCTGGGGCGCTTCGGCGCCGCCACGGCAGGGCAGCTCGACCGCCAGGACCGCGAGGTCCTCGTCGTCGACACCGACCAAGGCCTCGTGCAGAAGTGGGCCGATCGCGTCACCCACGCGGTGCAGGCCGACGCCCGTTCGATGGACGCGCTGCGCCAGATCGGCGCCTCCGACTTTCAGATCGCGGTCGTCGCCACCGGCGCCTCGATCGAGGCGAGCGTGCTCATTGCCGCCAACCTCGTCGACCTCGGCATCCCCCAGATCTGGGCCAAGGCAATCTCTGCCTCGCACGGTAAGATCCTCGAGCGCATCGGCGTGAACCACGTCATCTACCCCGAGCGCGAGGCCGGCGAGCGCGTCGCCCACCTGCTCAGCGGCAGCATGCTCGACTTTATTCAGTTCGACGACAACTACGTGATCGCGAAGATGTACCCGCCGCGATCGATCCGGGGCCGCTCGCTCGCCGACAGCGGCGTGCGCACGCGGTACCGCGTCACCGTCGTCGGAGTGAAGACGCCGGGTCAGCCGTTTACGCACGCCACGCAGGAAACAGTGGTGTCGCCACACGACCTGATCATCGTAAGCGGCACGGCCGCCGATGTGGAGCGCTTCGCCACCATCGGGTAGTTGAGGCTGCGCGGGTGGCCCGGGCGGCGCGGGTCTCCCGAGCCGCCGCACGCTACGCTCGGGGGCATGAACGATGCTGCGGGGCGCCAGGCCCTTCTTCGCGCCACAATCGTCGTGGTGGCCGCCGGCGGACTGCGGGCACTCACGTATCGGGCGGTCGCGTCAGAAGCGGGTGTCTCGCACGGGCTCGTGCGCCACCACTTTGGTACCCGCGACCAGCTCATCGCTGAGGCCATGGAGTTTGCGATTGGCGAGAGCCTCGCGGGGTCGAACATGGTCGAGGCCGTCGCGAGCTTCGACGACTTCGCGGCGGGCATCGAGTCCCTCGCCGAGAGCGACGGCGAGATCCAGTCGTTTCAGTACGAGCTGCTGCTTGAGGCCCGCAGGCGCCCCGAACTGGGTGAGCTCGCGGCCCGGCACTACAACGCCTATCACGACGCCATCATTGCCCAGCTGGGCAGGCTCGGCGTCAATGACCCCGAGCTCGCGGACCTGATCTGGTTCGCGCTCGACGGCATCGTGTTCAAGCAGCTGGTGGCCCCGGGTGACGCCGCCCCGGCGCTGCGCCGCGTGCGCGCACTCGTGGCGCAGGCCGCCAACTAGGGCTGCGGCGGTGGCCGCGATCCGGCGCCATATTTTCGCACGCCAGCTTGACTATCCATTTGGATAGTTTTAGGCTGGCGCTACCTGCGGGGCGCTGTTGCCCCATCCCGGCGCAGTGGCCGGGCGGGCCACGAAGGGACACGCAGCCGTGCCAGATATGCAGCCAGACACGAAGATCGATTTCATCTATCTCAACGAGCCCGACATGATTCGTGCCGGCGTCACCGACATGCCCGCGTGCGTCGACGCCATGACCGAC
This sequence comes from Leucobacter salsicius M1-8, assembly GCF_000350525.1. GTDB lineage: Bacteria > Actinomycetota > Actinomycetes > Actinomycetales > Microbacteriaceae > Leucobacter > Leucobacter salsicius. The sequence continues at coordinate 140,851 of NZ_AOCN01000010.1, forward strand.
GTGCTCGACCTTTTCGCCCGCGGCGACTACCGCATGGCGGGCCCCGAGAACAATGCGCACGGCGCGCAGGTGTATTTTCCTGAGGCCGAAACGCACCCCGGCATGCCCGTCGATGGCCCGGATCGCCGCTTCATGGCGATGCCCGCGTATCTCGGCGGCGACTACCAGGTGACCGGCTGCAAATGGTACGGCTCGAACGTGGAGAACAAGCAGCTCGGCCTGCCCCGGTCGATCCTCATGTTCACGCTGAACGACAAGGACACGGGCGCCCCGCTCGCAATCATGTCGGCCAATCTGTTGAGCGCGTACCGCACCGGCGCAATCCCCGGCGTGGGCGCACGCTTCCTTGCACGCGAGGACGCCCAGGTCGTGGGCATCGTGGGCCCTGGCCCCATGAACCGCACCTCGCTCGAGGCGTTCATGGCGGTGCGCCCCCAGATCAACCACGTCAAGGTGGCGGGCCGCGGGCAAGCAGGGGTTGATGCGTTCATCACCTGGGCGCGCGAGAAGTTTCCGCAGATCACAATGATCGAGCAGGTCGCCGACATGGAGCAGGCGGTGCGCGACTCAGACATCGTAAGCATCGCGGTGCCGAGCAAGATGGGGTCAGAGAACTACCCCTACGTCGCCGACGAGTGGGTCAAGCCCGGCGCCTTCATCTGCTGCTCGGCGCACCTGGCGCTCGAGGAGTCGCTTGTGATGCGTGCCCGCCACGTCGCCGACGCCCGCAAGATTTACGAGGCCTGGGCCGAGGAGATCCCCGCCCCCGTGCACGAAACCGTGGGCATCTGGGGCATGCACCTTGTTGACCGAGTGAACGACGGCCGCATGACCCGGGCACAGTTCGAGGATCTCGGGGAGATCATCGGCGGCTCGAGCGTGGGCCGCACGAACGACGACGAGATCATCATCTTCTCGGTCGGCGGCATGCCCGTCGAGGACGTTGCATGGGCGACGCACGTCTATCGCAACGCCCTGGAGCGCGGCATTGGCACTTCACTCAATCTCTGGGACACCCCGGCGCTCGCCTAGCTCGCCCCCCTCCACGTCTCACTAACTCACTTTTGAAAGCGAACCCCATGGAACTTCAGAAAACCGACGTACTCGTCATCGGCGCGGGCAGCGTCGGCTCGATGGCACTGTGGCAGTTGAGCAACCGCGAAGGCCTCGATGTCGTCGGTATCGAGCAGTACGGCCGCGTGCACTCGCACGGCTCGTACGCCGGCGAATCGCGCGTATTTCGCACGGCCGTGCACGAGGGCGGCACCTACGTTCCCCTGATTCAGCGCTCTCGCTCACTGTGGCGCGAGCTCGAAGCCGACTCGGGCCGCGACATCTACAAGGAAGTCGGCTGCCTGTCGATCGCCCCCGAGGGGTTCCCCGATTTCGAGGGTGCGCTCAGCACCGTGCGCGAGTTTGACCTGCAGCACCGAATCCTCGACACCGCCGAGCTGCGCCGCGAGTACCCGCAGCACCGCATCAACGACGGCGAGGTGGGCCTCCTCGATGCGCACGGCGGCGGCCTGCGCCCCGAGGTCGCCATTATGAGCGCTCTGACGGTCGCCGAGGCGAACGGCGCGAAGCTGTTCTTCAACACCTCGGTCATTGATGTCGAGGAGCGCCCGAACGGTGTGGTCGTGCGCACGACGCAGGGTGCTTGGCTGGCCCAGCGGGTCGTCGTCGCGTCCGGATCCTGGTCGACCCGACTGTCGCCCGAGCTCAACGACCTGCTGCGCTTGCAGGTGCTCGGCCTCACCTGGTTCCTGCCCGAGCGCCCCGAGATGTTTGTTCCCGAGCGGTTCCCCGCGTTTCTGCGCGACGTCGGATCGGTGCACTTTTTCGGGGCCCCGAGCTTCGACGGCTACGCGTTCAAGGCCTGCACGAACCCCGACTGGCCCGTCTACCGCGATGTTTCTGAGGTGCCGAAGCATCACACGCGCGAGCAGCTGATCAGGATCGGGCAGCGCGCCGCCGAGCTTTTTGACGGCATCAACCCTGAGCCGGTGCGCGAGAGCGTGCACCACTGCGCGTACACCCCCGACCGCCTGCCGGTGGTCGACCGGGGTGATTCGGGCCGCATCGTGACGATTGCGGGGCTCTCGGGTCACGGCTTCAAGTTCGTGCCGCAGCTCGGCGAGTGGGCGGCACAGCTAGTCGCGGGCGAGGAGACGACGGTGGACCCGCGCTTCGCGCTGGCCTCACACATGGAGCGCCTCGCCGAGCTCGGCCCGTACACGGGCGGCGGCCACTAGGCGCTGGCACCCCAAACCTCAGGGCCGCTCCGGGCCTCCGGCCTCCGGCCTCCGTGTGCAAGGAAATGCGCGAGAAGTTCCGCTTTAGATCGATTCAGAAGCGGAACTTCTCGCGCATATTTTGTTTTAGCCCCGATCGACCGCTTCGAGGTGCCATGCCGAACCTCGTGGCGCTCCCGTGACCGTGAACTCGATGGTGTCCCGCTCGACCACCAGATCTTCGGCGATCAGCTGTAGTGATAGTCCTTCATCAGCTGGCGCGCAGTCGAGCTCGTACGCCCCGAAGTTCCCAATTTCTACCGGAAGGGTCCCCTCGACTCCGGTGCACATTCCCCAGGCGCTGAACTCCTGGCCCTGGTCGTACCCCGACAGAATCCCCACTGACGTGTCTTCCCCGCCAGGGGGTTGGTAAATGCTGGCCCAGCCGGCGATGCTGCCCAGCGACTCCTTGCCGAGCGTCTCGAGTTGCGCGGCTGCCACGGGCTGCAGCTCCTCCACGAGCGCGGCCACTTTCTGATCTTCGGCGTCGAGGTTCACGGGCGGTCCGACAGCGCAGCCCACGGTCCCTACAAGTAGACCACCTGCGACCAAGCCCGCACCTCCCACGCGAAGCGCCCGGGCCTTCAGTCCCTTGCGAGGGGTCGCAGCATCCGCGTGGGTTCTGGCGCACAACAGCCATGTCATAGCCAAGACCCTACTGCCTTTCTTGAGCGATCCTGCCCAAGCGTCACCGATGACGCGCGAGACTCTTGACTTCACCCCACACCTGTTTGTTATAGTTCTAATACAACTAATCAACCACGGAGACGCCATGCCCCACGCAATCGAGGTCACCGGCCTCAGCAAGACATTCGGCACCGTGCACGCGGTGCAAAACCTCAGCTTCACGGCCCAGCCCGGCCGGGTGACCGGGTTTCTCGGCCCCAACGGCTCAGGCAAGACCACTACGTTGAGCATGCTGCTCGGCCTCGCCCGCCCCGACGCCGGCACCGCCACAATCGGCGGCAAGCGCTACGACGAGCTCGAGCATCCCGCCCTTACAGTCGGCGCCTCACTGTCGGCCAACTTCCACGCCGCCCACACAGGCCGCGCGCACCTCGACATTGCACGCCGCGCGATCGGTGCCAGCCCGGCCCGCGTCGACGAGGTGCTGGGCCTCGTGGGACTCACCGACGCCGCCGACCGCAAGACCGGCGGCTACTCGCTCGGCATGCGCCAGCGCCTCGCCCTCGGCACCGCACTGCTGGGCGACCCGGACGTGCTCGTGCTCGACGAGCCCATCAACGGCCTCGACCCCGAGGGGATTCGCTGGATTCGTCTCTTCCTGCGCCACCTCGCCAGCGAGGGCAAGACCGTGCTCCTGTCGTCGCACCTCCTGAGCGAGGCACAGCACACGGTCGACGACCTCGTCGTGATCCGGCGCGGCGAGCTCGCATTTGCGGGCTCGCTCGCCGAGCTACAGCGCGGCACCCGCACCGTGCTCGCCGAGGCCACCACCCGGGCCGGCCACACGCGGCTCGCCGAAGCCCTCAGGCGGGCTGGCGGTGAGGTCATCGACACCGCTTCCCACGGCGCGCACGCCGCGGGGGCTGGGCAATCCGCGACCCAGGCCCCGCTCAGTGTCACCGGCCTCGAGCCGCAGCAGGTGGGCGAGATCGCCTTTGCCACGGGTGTGCCGCTCGCGCACCTCAGCGCCCCGGGCACCGAGCTCGAGCGCAGCTTCCTCGAACTCACGGGAGACGATCAACCCGCGCCAGCTGCCGCAACGTCGGTCGCACAGTCTGCACCCGCCACTTCCGAAGGAGCCTCCGCATGAGCCGCCTGACCCGCAGCCTGTCGGCTGAACTGCGCAAGGTGCGCGCCACGAAACTGTGGTGGATCCTCGCGCTCGTCATCGCCGCCTATTCAGCGATGATGGCGGCCGTGTTCGTGTTCATGTTCGGGGCGGTGCCCGACGCTGTAATGGGTGCGGGCACCGCTGGCGCGGCACCCCCCGCTGCCCCCACAATGCCGCCACAGACGATCGCGAACCTCGTGTACTCCTCGGTCTCGACCTTCGGCTACGTCGTGCCACTGCTGTTCGGCGCGCTCGCGGTCACGGGCGAGCTGCGCCACCGCACGCTCGGCCTCGCGTTCCTGTTCGAACCCAAGCGCGGCATCGTACTCACGAGCAAGACCATCACCGTGTTCGTGATCGGCCTCGGCCTCGGCGTTGCGGGCGTGATCGGCGCGATCGCGGCGGCGCTCCCCGTTTTCAACGCGACGGGCGGCGATCCGATGCTCGGCTCGGGTGAGACCTGGGCGCTCATCGCCCGCGTCGTCGTGGCAATCGGCCTGTGGGCGGTGCTCGGTTTCGGTGTCGGCGTGCTCGTCAAGAATCAGGCGTTCGCCATCGTGCTCGCCCTGGTGTTCACCCAGTTCATCGAGCCCGTCGCCCGCATGGGCGCGCAGTTCTGGGACTGGAGCGCGCAGGTCGCCAAGTTTCTCCCCGGAGCCGCGAGCGACTCCTTCGTGGGCGCGAGCGTCATGAACAGCCTGTCCTCGGTCGACCCCTCGGTCGCGGACGGCGACGCCGCCTCGCTCGGCATCTGGGCAGGCTTCGCGGTGCTCGCCGCGTACGCCCTCGTCGCGGTCGCGGCCGGCTGGGCACTGCGCTGGCGCGGCGACGTGGAGTAGCGAGCCGGGGCGCCGCGATCCGGATCAATGCCCTGCGGCGTGAGCAGGCTCGGGCGCGCGCGTCCCCGCGATTTAGCGGGGGCGCAGCGTCGAGTGCTGCTGCACCCAGCTGTACATCGTGACCGCAGCCGCGGCCGACGCGTTGAGTGAGCGCGTCGAGCCGTACTGCGTGATCTCGACGACGGCCTCGGCTGCGGCAATCGCCTCGTCGGTGAGGCCGGGGCCCTCCTGTCCGAAGAGCATGACACAGCGCTCGGGCCAGTCAAACGTCTCCATGGGCACGCAGCCGGGCACGTTGTCGATCGCGATGACCGGGATGCCCTCCTCGCGTGCCCATGCGGCGAGCGCCGCGATGTCCTCACGGTGCTCGACGTGCTGGTAGCGGTCGGTGACCATCGCGCCGCGTTTGTTCCAGCGGCGACGACCCACGATATGCACGGTGTCGGCGGCGAACGCGTTGGCGCTGCGCACGATCGAGCCGATGTTCATGTCGTGCTGCCAGTTCTCGATCGCGACGTGAAACGAGTGGCGCTGCTCGTCAAGGTCGGCGATGATCGCCTCCATCGTCCAGTAGCGGTAGCGGTCGATGACGTTGCGGGAGTCGCCGTGCTCGAGTAGCTCGCGGTCGTAGAACTCCTCGGTGGGCCACTCCGCTTCGCCGCCGGGCCACGGGCCGACACCCCAGGTGCTGCGCTCGGGGTGCGGGTTGTCCGCGAGCGAAGCTGCGGGGTTCGAGGCGGGCTGTTCTGAGGACTGTGCAGCAGGCTGCGCAGCGGGTTCTTCGGCGTGAGTCACCCGCCCATTCTCCCAGGCTTATCGCCCCCAACCTACGCGCCGGCTGCCGCCGCCTCGATCTCGCTCCGCCACACGCCCAGCTCGACCGGGTCGTCGGTCACGATGAGATCGATGCCGCGCTCGATCGCGCGATCCCACCGCTTCGTCTTGTTGAGGGTGTAGGTGAGCGAACCGATGCCGGTGGCGCGGAGTTCAGCGAGCAGGTCCAGATTGCGATCAATGAGCTTCGGGCGACCCCCGACGGCCGACACCTCGAGTTCCTGCGCGAGGGATACTGTGCGCGCATCCCACTCGCGCGTCAGCATGACCCGCGCAAACTGCGGCGCAACCTGTTGCAGCCCCCGCAGAGTCTCTTCGTCGAAGGACTGCAGCGCGACCCGGTTGACCATGTAGCGCGACTGCAACAGGTCAGCGACGTCCGAGAGCTGCTCGGTGGTCCAGTCCCCCTTCAGCTCCACGAGCGCGCGCACGTTTGCGGGTTCGAGTACATCGAGAAACTCCTCGAGCGTGGGCACCCTCTCCCCCGCGTTGGCCGGGTCGAACCAGCCGCCCGCATCGAGGGCCCGCACCTCGTCGAAGGTGTGCGTCGCGATCGGACCGCTGCCATTTGTGGTGCGGTCGAGCGTCGGGTCGTGCAGCAGCATGGGCACGCCGTCGCTCGTGAGTTGCAGGTCGGTCTCGACGAAGTCGACCCCCTGCTCGATGGCGATGCGCATGGCGGCAAGGGTGTTTTCTGGGGCGAGCGCCGCGGCCCCCCGGTGCGACACGATACTCACGGATCCTTCGCGATGCAGGGCACCGTGCAGTTGCATCGTGCTCGCGGCGGCCGCGTGCGGGGTCGCACCAAACAACACGACCAACAGCGTCACGAGTGCCCACGCCACACAAGCCGTGCGTAGCGTTACCCGCCGCAACGAATCGGTGTGCATGTGCGCCCCTCTCACCGCGCTCCATCACGCGATGCCAGAAAGCATAACTCAGTTCGTTACCGTTTTGTGATATTAATTTCGGGGCCGCTGCCTCCCATATTCGTGCGGCTCGTAGACGCCGCCCGACACCCCGCATAGAGTCGAGACGAGGAACGGGGTGCCGGGCAACCGGCTCACATACCCCACCCCGGGCTTCACACCACCCCGCAGCGACGCAAGGAGTCCCCCGTGATCCACGAGCAGCACAGCTTCCGCCTCACCCACGGCTCCTACGCGGCCGAGATCCTCCTCGCTGGGGCCACCCTTTCAAGACTCACCCACGCGGGCCGCGATCTCATTGCCCCGGCCGACTCTCCCCACGCCCCCGGATTCGCGGGGGCGCTGCTCGCCCCGTGGCCCAACCGGGTGGTCGACGGCCGCTACCTCTTCGCTGGCGAGGTGCGCGAGCTCCCCATCAACGAGCAGGGCCGCCATCACGCGATCCACGGGCTCGTCCACAATCTCACCTTCGCGCTCGCCGAACCGCACACCGCCGACGCGCTGAAGCTCACTGCCACGCTCGAGCCCACCGCGGGCTACCCGTGGCGGCTGCAGTTCACCGCACACTTCGCGCTCGTCGACACTGGCCTGGGCTACGGCCTCACGGCCGAGAATCTGTCGCCCGATCCGGCACCCTATGGCGCGGCCACCCACCCCTACCTCACCGCGGGGCCCGGGCCCGTCGACACGTGGCGCCTCGAACTCGCGGTGCGAGAGCGGCTCGAGGTCGTGCCGGACCGCCTGATCCCGCAGTGTCTCGCCCCGTGCGCGGTCTTCGACGGTCCCATCGGCGAAGCGCGCCACGACCACGCCTTTACCGGCATCGTGTGGGAGGGCGGTGACTCGACCGATCAGGGCTCCGCGCGGGCGCGCGTCTGGGCCCCCGAGGGCACCGGGGTCGAGATTGCATGGGATCGCGGCTGCCCCTGGGTGCAGGTGTACACCTGCGACCTGGGCGAGAACATCCCCAACGATCGCGCGGCGCTCGCTGTCGAGCCAATGACCTGCGCCCCCGATGCGTTTAATTCGGGCGTCTACCCGTTCAACACGGGCCTCGTAACCCTCGAGCCCGGGGCTAGTCACGATGTCGGCTGGCGCATTTCGGCGCTGTAGTTTTCGCAAGTTCGAGGCGACTGGGGGCGCGGATCCGGGCCGATCGTCATCCCCGGCGACCGGACCCCGGATTCGGGCTACCGCGCCAGCCGCACGATCGCGGCGATCCCCGACGCAACTGCGGTGTTCGCGTCGAGCGACGAGATGGCGTTTGGGGTGCTGCGCGCCCTGCACGAAGCGGGCAAGCGCGTGCCCGAGGACGTGTCGGTCGTGAGCGTCGACGGGATCCCGCTCTCGGCCTACGCCTCCCCCGCGCTCACCACGGTGAAGCAGCCGTTCGAGGAGCTGGGCCGCGCCGCGGGGCTAACGACTGGCACCCATTCCACTGTCAACACACAGATGCCCTAGGTTGGACGGTTTAGAGCGTTCTAAACCGTCCAACCTAGGGCATCTGAGCGAACGAATCGTGGGCCTAGGAGGCCCAGAGTGGCGTGAAGCTGTGCTGCTCGATCCGGCTCGTCGCAGCCTTAGACGCGTACAGCGAGAGCACCTCGCTGGCGCGGGACGGGTCGGTCGCGCACGCGGCAACAGCCCCCGCGAAGACGGTGTCAATCTCGCACCCCAACGGCATGACGCCGAGGATGCGGATGCCGGGCTGCCCCACGAGTTCACTGAGCTGTTGGAACCCGAGGCTCACCTCGCGCTCCGCGAGCAACCGCGCAACAGGAATGCCCGGCCGCGCTTGCACGAGTCGGCCTGCCAGGGCGGCGTCTAGCCCCCAACCGCTGATCTGACGAAGCAGGGCGGTGCCGCTCGGACCCGTGGAGTACCCGACATTGGCCGCGCTCAGCAGCGCAGCTTGCAGCTGATCCGGCCCCGCAAATGCGGCCCCGCCGTCCCATGCCGCGGCATCGACGCCGTCGGTCGGCACGGCCACGGCCACCTGCGACCCCAGCAGCGGCGTGACGGTCGCGGGGTCCACGTGACCGTCGGCCGCAAGCTTCTGCAGCGCGCCGAGCGCGAGGAACACGAGATCGACCCGCTCACCCGCAGCCACTCGCGTCGCCGCGTCGACTCCGCCGACCGATTCGATCTCGATCGGCGGGTGCCCCGCGGCGAGCGCCAACTCACCCAGGTCGGCGAGCACGTGGCGCGTCGCCATCGACGAGAGGGCTTTCACGCCCGCGCCGCCTGCTGCTGCAGGGTCACGCCAGCTGCTCCTGAAGTTCGCCCAGCACGCGGTAGCAATCCATCACCTGACAGAGCGACGAATTCGGCTCGCGCCCCTCGCGGATCGCGCTCACAAACTCGCGATCCTGCAGCTCGATGCCGTTCATACTGACCGCAACGTTCGATACATCGATGGGCTCATCGCGGCCATTGAAGAGGTCGTCGTAGCGCGCAATGTACGTCTCGGTGTCGCCGATGTAGCGGAAGAACGTGCCGAACGGCCCATTGTTATTGAACGACAGCGACAGGGTGCAGATGGCACCCGTCTCGCTCTTGAGCTGGATCGACATGTCCATCGCGATGCCGAGCTCGGGGTGAATGGGCCCCTGGATGGCGTTGGCCTGCACGATCTTGCCCGCCTGGTAGGCGAACAGGTCGACCGTGTGGGCTGCGTGGTGCCACAGCAGGTGGTCGGTCCAGGAGCGCGGCTCGCCCTTTGCGTTCGTGTTGCTGCGGCGGAAGAAGTACGTCTGCGCATCCATCTGCTGCACGTTGAGCTCGCCCGCGTCGATTTTGCTGCGCACAAGCTGGTGCGAGGGGTTGAAGCGGCGTGTGTGGCCGACCATCGAAACGAGTCCCTCGGCCTCAGCCGCCTCGGCTGCCGCGAGGGTTTCCTGCGCGTCGGCGAACGAATCAGCGAGCGGGATCTCCACCTGCACGTGCTTGCCCGCTGCGAGGACCGCCCGCGTCTGCGCGGCGTGCTGCTGCGTCGGTGTTGCGAGGATGACGGCGTCGACGTCGTCGCGCTCGAGCACTGCTTCGAGGCCGACCACGGCGTTGGGCACGCCGTGCTTGTCGGCAACCGCCTGCGTGGCTTCGGCGCGAGTGCCGGCCACGACCGTCACCTCGGCGTCGGGGATGTTCGCCAGACCATCGAGGTGCTTCATGCCGAACGCGCCGGTGGCGCCCACGACCGCGATGCGAACCTTGTTATTCACCATTCGTGTCTCCTCGTACTAGTTCTGGTCGGGGGTGTTCGCGGCAGTGTTCGCGGGCGCATTTTTCGGCGCACCGGGGTTCGACATCACCAGGTGGCCGACGGCGGTGTTCGAGGCGGGCACATGGTAGAACCGGTGGTCAACCGAGGGTGCGTCACCCTGGAACTGGTCGTCCATCGCCCCGCGGGCGATCAGCCAGTCCACGAGCTCGATGCCCTCGGAGCCCGCCTCATCGACGTACTCCATGTGATCCCAATCGGTGAGCCCCAGCGGATCAGCGATGAGGTGATCCAGGAACGCATTGTCCCACTCCTCGTTGATGAGGCCGGCGCGCGGGCCCTGCAGCTGGTGGCTCATGCCGCCCGTGCCCCAGATCTGCACGTTGAGCTCAGGGCCGTCCCACTTGTCGAGCGCGCGGCGCAGGGCCTTGCCCAACTCGTAGCAGCGGCGGCCCGAGGGCACCGGGTACTGCACGACGTTGACGGCGAGCGGAATAACCTTGACGGGCCACTCATCCTCAGGGTCGAGTTCACCGTAGACGAGTGAGAGCGGCACGGTGAGCCCGTGGTCCACGACCATCTCGTTGACGAGAGTGAGGTCGAAGTCGTCCTGGATCACCGACTGCGCGATGTGCGCGGCAAGCTCGGGGTAGCCCTTGACGTCGGGCACCGGGCGGGGGCCGTAGCCCTCGTCGGCGACGGGGTACTCCGCCCCCGTGCCGAGGACGAAGGTCGGAATGATGGAGGAGTCAAACGCCGTAGCGTGATCGTTGTACACGAGGATGACGACGTCGGGCTTGTTTTCCTTCGCCCACTGGCGGGTCCACTCGTAGCCCGAGAACACCTTCTTCCAGTAGGGCTCTTCGGTCTTGCCGAGATCCATGGCTGCGCCGATGGCGGGGACGTGCGACGTAAACAGCGCCGAGGTGTACTGGGCGGGCGCATTCTTGCGAAACACCTCGGCCTTCTCACCCTTGGCGGGGGGCATCCAGCCGTCGAGGCGCGGGCGCGGTGTTTGCCGACCTCAATACGGCTTCCCCTACCCTCAAGGCCGAGCTCGCCTCCGACGGCGAGGCGCACGGCGTGCGCTTTGCCGACGTCGCGGTGCTTGCCCCCGTTCCCCGTTCGGGCGTGCGCACCCCGCTTATGACGAGCGGCCCCGGCGCCGAGCAAGCACGGGATCTGCTCGCCGCGTCCGGGGCCGTGGTTGAGGCGATCCCGGGTGACGCGGGCGACGCCGCGGCCCGCAAGCTGCTGCGCAGCGTGTTCATGAAGGGCCTCGCCACGACCGTGATCGAGAGCCTCGAGGGTGCACGGGCCGCGGGCTGCGAAGACTGGCTGCGCGGCCAGATCATCGCAGAGCTCTCTGGCGACGCTGGCGCGCTCATCGATCGCCTCGAGTCCGGATCACGGCAGCACGCGGGTCGCCGCGCCCACGAGGTCGCCGACGCGGGCGACTACCTCGCCGCACTCGGCAAGCCCCACTGGGTCGCCGACGCGGCAGGTCAATGGTTTGCTGAGCTTCTCAGTGCCAAAGAGGCCGAGAGTCCCGAAAGCAGACCGACTCCGTAACATGTCGTTCCCCTGCTGCACAGGGCCAGGCAGGCCAAGGAGCCCGGGCCACAGTGTGGCCCAGGCCCCTTGATCCGGAACGTCAGCCGTCGACTACTCGACCACGAGCCCCTCACCATCGGGGGCAACGTCGACCCGCACCGTCGATCCGTCGCGCACAGTGCCCGAGAGGATCGCCCTCGCGAGCTGGTCGTCGATCTGCTTCTGCATGAGTCGACGCAGCGGCCGTGCACCGTAGACCGGGTCGTAGCCGGCCGTCGCGAGCCAGGCCCGCGCGGCCGGAGTGACTTCGATCGTGAGGCGCCGGTCTGCAAGACGGGTCTGCATGCGGTCGATCGAGAGCTCGACGATCTGCGCGAGGTTTTCGATCGACAGCGGGTGGAAGATCACCATCTCGTCGAGCCGGTTGATGAACTCGGGCTTGAACGCGCGACGCACGGTCTCGCGCACCGCGCCCTCCTTCTCGCCCCACGTCAGGTCGGGGTCGATCAGGTATTGCGAGCCTAGATTCGAGGTCAGAATCAGAATCACGTTTCTGAAGTCGACCGTGCGACCCTGGCCGTCGGTGAGCCGGCCGTCGTCGAGCACCTGCAGCAGCACGTCGAACACCTCGGGGTGCGCCTTCTCGACCTCGTCGAGCAGCACGACCGAGTACGGCCGACGCCGCACAGCCTCGGTGAGCTGGCCGCCCTGCTCGTAGCCGACGTACCCGGGAGGCGCGCCGACAAGCCGAGACACCGAGTGCTTCTCGCCGTACTCCGACATGTCGATACGCACCATGGCGTGCTCATCATCGAAGAGAAACTCGGCGAGCGCCTTCGCGAGCTCGGTCTTACCGACGCCGGTGGGCCCGAGGAACAGGAACGATCCGGTGGGCCGGTTGGGGTCGGCAATGCCGGCGCGCGTGCGACGCACCGCGTCAGACACAGCCTCGACCGCGTCAGCCTGACCGATCAGCCGCTTGCCCAGCTCACGCTCGAGCGACAGCAGCTTCTCGGTCTCGCCCTGCATCAGACGCCCGACGGGAATGCCCGTCCAAGCCGCCACGACGCCCGCGATCTCCTCGTCGGTCACCTGATCACTGACCATGCGCGGCTCGTCGCCGCTCGACCCATCGGATCCGGATCCGGCCGCCTCGGCACTTTCGGCCTCGGCGAGCTGCTTCTGAATGACTGGAATCTCGCCGTAGAGCAGCTTCGAGGCTTTCTCGAGCTGGCCGTCGCGCTGGGCGAGGTCGGCCTCCATACGCAGCTGGTCGAGCTTCTCGCGCAGCGCACCCACCCGATTCAGGGAAGCGCGCTCGCGCTCCCATCGCGCCTCGAGCCCGCTCAGCACCTCGTTCTTTTCAGCCAGGTCCTCGCGCAGCTTCGCGAGACGCTCCTTCGAGGCCTCGTCCTTCTCCTTCTTCAGCGCGAGCTCTTCGAGCTTCAACCGGTCGACGGCGCGACGCAGCTCGTCGATCTCGACGGGGGCCGAGTCGATTTCCATGCGCAGCCGACTCGCGGCCTCGTCGATCAGGTCGATGGCCTTGTCAGGCAGCTGGCGAGACTGAATGTACCGGTCAGACAGCGCAGCGGCCGCGACGAGCGCGGAGTCAGCGATCGTCACTTTGTGGTGCGCCTCGTACCGCTCCTTGAGCCCGCGCAGAATCGCGATCGTGTCCTCGACTGAGGGCTCGCCGACGTACACCTGCTGGAAACGCCGCTCGAGCGCCGCATCCTTCTCGATGTACTCGCGGTACTCGTCGAGCGTGGTGGCCCCGATGAGTCGCAGCTCGCCACGTGCAAGCATCGGCTTGAGCATCTGCGATGCGGCCACCGAACTTTCGCCGCCGCCCGCGCCCATGAGCGTGTGCAGCTCGTCGATGAAGGTGATGTATTTGCCGTCGGATTCCTTAATCTCGGCGAGCACCGCCTTCATGCGCTCTTCGAACTCGCCGCGGTACTTTGCGCCCGCGATGAGTGCCGAAATGTCGAGGGAGATCAGTTCCTTGTCGCGCAGCGACTCGGCGACGTCGCCCGCAACGATGCGCTGGGCGAGGCCTTCTACGACGGCCGTCTTGCCGACACCGGGCTCGCCAATCAGCACCGGGTTGTTCTTAGTGCGGCGGGTGAGCACCTGGCTCACGCGTCGAATCTCTGCGTCGCGGCCGATCACGGGGTCGAGTTTGCCCGAGCGGGCCACCTCGGTGAGGTTGATGCCGAACTGCTCGAGTGCGCTCTCGCCACCCTCGCCCTCGGCTGGCTGCCAGTTTGCTTGCATGTGGGAGTCCCTTCTCGTCCATCAGACGCTGGGCGACGCATTGCGACCCCGAATACTCGGTGAGTCACTTTGTCGTCCAGCAAACTTGAGTGTTCTTGACTCAAGTTTACATCCTCTTACCGATTTACACCAGTAGGGATACACTCAATTCACGCCTCGCGCGGAGGTGCTCAACGACGAGCACCGGCATCTCGGAGGGACACTCGTGACCGACCACTCGACCGACATTTCGCCCGGCACACAGCCCCGCATTCCGCACGGAATCCGCTGGTCAGCGGCCACCGCCGCCTTTCAGATCGAAGGGGCCCGCGACCAGGGCGGCCGCGGACGCACCATCTGGGACGACTTCGTGGACACACCGGGCGCCGTCATTGACGGCGCGACCGCCGACCCGGGCCCGGGCAGCTACCACCGCTTTCACGAGGACGTTGACCTGGCCAAGCGGCTCGGCCTGGACCGTTACCGCTTTGGCATCTCGTGGGCACGCATCGTTCCCGACGGTTCGGGTACCGTCAACCGGCAGGGACTCGACTATTACTCCCGGCTCGTCGACGCGCTCATTGAAGCCGGCGTCACCCCGTTTCCCACCCTCTACCACTGGGACCTACCGAGCCCACTCGAGGCTGCGGGCGGCTGGTTGAACCGCGACACCGCTTACCGACTGGAGGAATACGCGGCCGCCATCTCGGGCCACCTGGGTGACCGGGTCAAGCACTGGTACACGATCAACGAGCCAGCCATGACCGCGCTCGAGGGCTACGCGATCGGCACCCTCGCCCCGGCAAGGCAGGAGCTGTTCGGGGCGCTCCCCGCCGCCCACCACCAGCTACTCGCCCATGGGCTCGCGATGCGGGTGCTGCGCGAGGCGGGCGCAGAGCAGGTGGGCCTCACCAACAATCACACGCTCGTGCGCCCCCAGTCAGACTCCCCCGAAGACATGATGGCCGCGGGTGCCTACAACATGATCCACAACCGGGTGTTTGCCGATCCGGTACTGACCGGGCAGTACCCCGAGCTCGCGGCCCTCGGGCTACCGGAGATGCCCACGCAGCCCGGCGATATGGAGCTCATCAGCGCTGGCCCCGACTTCTACGGCGTGAACTATTACAACCCCACGACCGTGGCCGCGGCCCCTGAAGGCAGCCCGCTGCCCTTCGACCTCGTGCCCACTCCGGGCGCCGAGACGACCGGCTTCGGGGAGATGTGGCCCATCGTGCCCGAAGCGCTCACGGCCATGCTCACTGGCCTGCGTGACGACTACGGCGATGCCCTGCCGCCCATCATCATCGCCGAGAACGGGGCCTCATTCCCCGAACCGGATCGCGCCGCAAAGATCGACGATACGAACCGCATCAGCTACCTCGCGGGCCACATTCAGGCCGTCGCCAATGCGATCGCGGCCGGGGTCAACGTCGAGGAATACACCGTGTGGTCACTCATCGACAACTTCGAATGGGCTGCGGGATACACGCAACGCTTCGGCCTCACGCACGTCGACTACGAGACCGGCGAACGCACGCCCAAGGTATCGTTCGACTGGCTGTGCGGGGTCATCGAGCGGTCACGCACATGACCGGCGGGGCCACTCGCAGCACGCGGAACCGAGTAGGAGGTTGGTGGTTCACGCTCTTCACGCTCGCCTGGCTCGTGATTTGGACGGCGCAGCTTACCCCGCTGCAGCTCCTGTTGCCGCTCCAGCTCGACACCCCCGATAGCGCGGCGGGCTGGGTCTCGGGCGTCGTGTCCTCGGGCATCGTGCTGGGCGTGGGCGGGCTCGCCGGAGTGATCGCGGGCCCGGTGGCGGGAGCGCTGTCCGACCGCGGCATGTCGACACGACCCGGCACTCGACGTCGCCCCTGGGCGCTCGGCGGAATCTGGCTCGCCGCCGCTTGCCTGGTGCTGACTGGCATGAGCCAGGGCCCCTGGCTCGTGGGCGCTTCCTGGGTAGGAGTCTCGATCGGCCTCGCGACGGCATCGGCCGCATTCACCGCAATGATCGCCGACCAGCTGCCCGCCGCGCAGCGTGGAGCTGCGTCCTCGGCCGTTGGCTCCTCGCAGGCGGTCGGTATCGTGCTCGGCGTGGGCGCCATCGTGCTCCTCGGGCTCGGCGTAGTCTCCGGCTATCTCGTACTCGCCGTCGCGATCGCGGTCGTGGGTACGGCGACGGCGCTGCTCTTGCCGGATCCGGCCCCCCTGGCCCTTCCGGGCACCTCGGCCACCGGCACTTCTGCCCCTAGGCACGCGCTCGATCCCCTGGATCCGGATCCAGTTGCCCCAATCGCCACCAACCGCAGCCTGCTTGATTCGCTCGCCGATCGCGACTTTCGCTGGATGCTGATCGGCCGGCTCATCGTCAACATCGGAAACGCCCTCGGTACCGCGCTGCTGCTGTTCTTTCTGCTCTACGGCATCGGGCAACCACACGCGACGGCTGAGGGAAACCTGCTGCTCCTCATCGTCGTCTACACCGTGTTCGTGGTGCTCGCATCGATCGGCGTGGGCGTCGTCTCAGACCGGATCGGCCGCCGCCGCCGCCTCACCGTTGCGTGCGCCGTTATCCAGGCGACCGCGGGCATTGTAATTCTCGTCTCACCGACGTTCGAGGTGACGATGATCGCGGCGGCCTTCATGGGTGTCGGCTACGGCGGGTTCTCGACCGTGGGCCTCGCGTTCGCAACCGACCTACTGCCGAGCTCGCGCGACAACGCCCGCGATCTGAGCGTTGTCAACGTCACCGCGGCACTCGGCCAGCTCCTCGGCCCCGTGATCGGCGCGGGCCTCGTCGCGCTCGTGGGCGGCTTCTGGCTGCTGTTTCTCGGTGCAACGCTGCTGTCCCTCGTGGGTGCAGGCCTCACGGCGCTCGCACGGGAGACGCGGGCGGGGGCCGCGGTTCCGGATCCGGCTACGCGCTAGTTCGCCAGCGCCGTTCGCCGGTCTCTAGTCGGATGATGCGCGAGCATCGTTGCGCTCCCTCCGTCTGCCGGGTTCACGGCCCAGCGGGTACGCTTACTACGTTAGATCAGCAGTCCTACCGAAAGCACGGAACTATGTCGAAGATCGCCCTCGTACGCCAGCCCAGCTCGAAGCTCGACGATGGAATCGTCGACCACATTGAGAAGGTCACGGTCGACATCGACCGTGCACGCGAGGAGTGGCGCGGCTACGTCTCGGCACTGCAGGCACACGGTTGGCAGACCATCGAGGTCGAGCAGGCCGACGACTGCCCCGACTCGGTGTTCATCGAAGACACCGTCGTGATGTACAAGAACGTTGCCGTCATCAGCCGCCCCGGTGCCGACAGTCGCAAGCCCGAGACCGACGGCACCCGCAAGGCGCTTGAGGAGCTCGGCTGCGCGATCGCCGAGATTCGCGAGCCCGGCACCCTTGACGGTGGCGACGTGCTCAAGGTCGGCGACACGGTCTACGTCGGCCGCGGCGGCCGTACGAACGGTGAGGGCATCGCGCAGCTGCGCCGCCACCTCACCCCGCTCGGCGCAACGGTTGTCGCCGTGCCCGTCACGAAGGTGCTGCACCTGAAGACCGCGGTAACGGCGCTGCCCGACGGCACCGTCATCGGCTACCCCGAGTTCGTCGACAACCCGGCGATCTTCGACCGGTTCCTGCCAGTGCCCGAGCCCCACGGCACCGCCGTCGTGATCCTCGGCGACAACGAGCTCATCATTTCGGCGTCGGCCCCCAAGACCGCCGAGATGCTGCGCGAGCTCGGATACACGGTCTCGACCGTGGAAATCGGCGAGTACGAGAAGCTCGAGGGCTGCCCCACCTGCCTGTCGGTGCGGGTGCGCGACCTGATGTAATCCCTGCGGGCCATGCGCCCGCGATCGACTTTGGCCTTGTGGCGGTTTCTCACCTGAGAACCTGCCACAAGGCCAAAGTCGTTTGTGGGCAGCCCCTATCCAAGGCGCCCGCACGCCCCTACAGTGGGGCACATGGTGAACTATCGCTTTCTCGGCAACAGCGGTTTCAAGGTCTCAGAGATCACGTACGGTAACTGGATCACTCATGCCTCTCAGGTCGCAGACGACGCGGCGCTGAAGACGGTGCACGCCGCGCTCGATGTTGGGATCACGTCGTTCGACACCGCCGACGTGTACGCGAACACGGCAGCTGAGGCGGTGCTCGGCCGAGCCCTCAAGGGGCAGCGTCGCGCGGGCCTCGAGATCTTCACCAAGGTCTTCTGGCCGACCGGCCCGAAGGGCCCCAACGACATGGGGCTCAGCCGCAAGCATATTTTCGAAGCCATCAATGGCTCGCTCGAGCGCCTGGGCACCGACTATGTCGATCTCTATCAGGCGCACCGCTACGACCACGAGACGCCGCTCGAGGAGACGATGCAGGCGTTCGCCGACGTCGTGCGTCAGGGCAAGGCGCTCTACATTGGCGTTTCGGAGTGGACGGCCGAACAGTTGCGTGAAGGCCACGCCCTCGCCCAACAGCTCGGCATTCAACTCGTGTCGAATCAGCCGCAGTACTCCATGCTGTATCGCGTCATCGAGGGCAAGGTCGTGCCGGCTTCAGAGGAGCTCGGCGTCTCGCAGATCGTGTGGTCGCCCATGGCGCAGGGCGTGCTCTCGGGCAAATATCTGCCCGGTCAGCCGCTGCCTCCGGGCTCACGGGCCACGGACGACAAGAGCGGCGCCCAAAACATCAAACGGCTGATGAGCGACGACATCCTCGAGGCTGTGCAACGGCTCGTGCCCATCGCGGCAGAGGCCGGGCTCACGATGCCGCAGCTCGCGATCGCGTGGGTCTTGCAGCACCCCAACATCGCCGCCGCGCTGGTGGGTGCCTCTCGCCCTGAACAGCTCGCCGACACCGTCAAGGCCTCCGGAGTGAGGCTCGATGCCGACACGATGCAGGCGATCGATGCAGCGCTCGGCGGTGCCGTGTACCGCGATCCCGAGGCAACATACTCGTCCTCGCCGCCGCGTCGGCCCGTGTAACTTCGACCCACTGCAAAGGAGCGACCAACAATGCGCATCACTCGGTACGGCCAGTCGGCGCTACTGCTCGAGACAGGCAGCACACGGCTGCTCATCGACCCTGGATCATTCTGCGAAGATCACGTCTTTGGGATCACCGAACTCGATGCCATCCTGATCACCCACGAGCACCCCGATCACTGTGATGCGGCCCGGATCGGTGCCCTGCTCGAGGCGAATCCGACGGCGCCCGTGTTCGCCCCTGCCGCCGTAATCGAATTGCTCGGCCTCAGTGGTGACCGCGTCCGCCCGGTCTCCCCGGGCGCATCCACCCAGCTCGGCGACCTGCACATCGAATCGGTCGGCACCACCCATCAGGAGATCCTGCCTTCAATCCCCCGCTGCGCCAACTCGGGCTTCGTCGTCACAGACACAGACGGGAAGCGACTGTTCCACCCGGGCGACAGCTACGAGACGATTCCGCCGGGCATCGACGTGCTCGCGGTGCCGCTCCAAGCGCCCTGGAGCAGCCTACGCAAGACCGTCGATTTTGTGCAGGCCGTCGCCCCGGCACGCATATTCCCCATTCACGATGGGTTCCTCAATGAAAGCGGCCGGGCACTCAGCTGGAATCTGCTGACCAGCGCGGTCGGCCCGGGCATCGGGATGTACGCCACTGCCGAAGGCGAGTAGCGTAGCCCTAGGAGGTCAGCATGCTGCGTGACATAGAGGTTCAATTGCCCGACGACGGCACCACACGATTTGGGGAGCTCGCTCCCGGGGCCGCGCTCGTCGTCAACGTCGCCTCGAAGTGCGGGTTCACCCCGCAGTACGCGGGCCTCGAGGAATTACACCGGGAATTCGCACCGCTGGGACTCGCGGTCATCGGGATGCCCTGCAACCAGTTCCTCTTCCAGGAGCCGGGCACCAACGAGGAGATCGCCGAATTCTGCTCGCTCACCTACGGCGTCGATTTCCCACTGCTCGCCAAGGGCAAGGTGAACGGCCCGGGCTCAGCACCGCTGTTCAAGGAGCTGCGGCGCGCCAAAGATCCATCGGGCAGGGCCGGATCAGTGCGTTGGAACTTCGAAAAGTTCATCGTCAGCCGTGACCCCGCCACTGGCGGCGCACCCCAGATCGTGCGGTTCCGGTCAAGCACTGAGCCCGACGATCCGGCACTGCGCGCCGCGATCGAGGCAGCGCTCGCGGCGTAGCCGCTAGCGCCGGCGGTGCCCGTGCAGCGCCGCGGTCAAGATGGCGATCGCCGAGCCGATCACGGTATCGACGACCCGTTCGCCCGCGGTCGTCACGTGGTCACCGCCAGCCACTGCCGCTCCCGTGAGCAGCAGCACGAGCGGGGTAATGAACATGAGCGCGAGTGCATAGTTGCGCACGACCACGAACTCAATCGCGAACTGCAACACTGCGAGCATCAGCACGAGTACCAGCGGGTTCGTCGCGAACGGCGCAATGGCGAGGTAGAGCCCCGCCCCGAGCAGCGTGCCCACCGTGCGGTGCAACCCGCGCCCAATCGAATAGCTGCGCACGGCGCTGAGACCCACCACTGCGATCGACGCGCAGACCGTCCAGTACGCGCGATGCGGGTCAAGAAAAGCCGCGGTAATCACGGTGCCGAGGATGGCGGCAATGATGATCCGGATCGTGAGGAGCCGCTCCCCCGGGCCCAGCCACGGGCCCGGCAGGACCTCGCGCAGGGGCCGTGTGGGGCGCGCTCGCTCGCTGCGGCGCAGCAGCGGCATGCAGGCCACGAGGCACGAGAACGCGACTCCGCACGTGAGGGCCAGCAGGAAGAGGCCCGGATCGTTGTGCCGTGCGCCTGTCGCCGCCCCGCCCGCTGAGTGGTCGACGCCCGTGATGCTGCCCGCGAGGCCGTACATCAGCACGAGGAACACGGGGCCGGGGGCGCCGAGGCGGAATGCGAACGCGAGCGCGCTCGAGACCGTCGCGACGACCACGAGCCCCACGAGGAGCCACACGGTCGAAGGTGCGAGTAGTGTGCCGAGCGCCGCGCACACGATGAGGTACAGACCGACGAACGGCAGCACCCGGGCGCGCTCGCCGGCACGGAGGTGGGTGGAGTAGAGCGAGGTGAACGCGCCCGTGGCCATCTGCAGGCCGAGCATCTCGTGGCCCGCAATCGTGAGCGCTGCGAACGGCACCCCGATCGAGATGGCGGCGCGAAAGGCGATCCAGCCGCGGGGCCCGGGGCCGGGCGGCAGCGCGAAGAGGCTCTTGGCCGCGCGTCGCGAGGCGGTGATTAGGCCGGTGGGCGGGTTCGATTCGTGCCCGCCGGGTTCGTGTGCGCCTGCTCCAGATGGCCCGTCCGGCCGATCGTTCTCCCCGTGGCGCACTGCGTCATCCCTCGTCGTAGTAGGTCGCGGGATCCCGCGCATCAACGGTATCAATTCGTGCGGCCGACGACGTCCCCGTGTCGCGCCGAAGCGCAGGCGGTTAGGGCGAGAGCAGATCGGCGATGAGCAATTCGATGCGGCGCCGAATGTCGTCGCGGATCGGCCGCACCGCCTCGATGCCCTGCCCGGCGGGGTCTTCGAGCACCCAGTCCTCGTAGCGCTTGCCCGGATAGAACGGGCAGGTATCGCCGCAGCCCATTGTGATGACCACGTCAGATGCCTGCACCGCCTCGGTCGTGAGCACCTTCGGCTGCTCCGCAGCGATGTCGATGCCCTCTTCACGCATGGCCGCGACGGCGGCGGGGTTGATCTGGTCAGCTGGCATCGAACCGGCTGACCGCACCTCGATCCGACCCCCTGCCAGATGCCGCAGGTACCCCGCGGCCATCTGGGAGCGGCCCGCGTTGTGCACGCAGACGAACAGTACGGATGGTGTGATGTCGGTCATGTTCCAGAGCTTTCGTGAGGGTCAAAGATACTTTCGAGCGTCCCCAGAAGCGTCGTGACGGCGCTTCTGCGGGCGGGGATGATGCGGTACCACACCCACGTGCCGCGACGTTCCGACGCGAGGATGCCGGCGTCCTTCAGCACCTTGAGATGGTGCGACACCGTCGGCTGCGACACGTCGGCGAGTGCCGCGAGATCGCAGACACAGGACTCCCCGCGTGGGTCAGCCGCGAGCGCCGAGAGCATGCGCAGCCGAAGCGGCTCAGCCAGGGCCTTCAGCGCGGCCGCCCAGGCAGTCGCCGCCTCGGTACTGAGCGTGTGGTCCGTGCTGGGCACGCAAGCCACCGGATCCGGCCCCGGATCCCCGTCGAGACGCGCCGGGGGCACCGCGGTCACGCCACGCTCATTTCGCGCGCGTAAGGATCGGTCTTGAACCAGGATCGCGCCATCCACAACGAGACGTAGACGAGGCCGACCAGCACGGGCACCTCGATCAGCGGGCCGACGACGCCCGCAAGCGCCTGGCCCGAGGTCGCCCCGAAAGTGCCGATGGTGACCGCGATCGCAAGCTCGAAGTTATTGCCCGCCGCGGTGAATGCGAGCGACGTGGTGCGGGCGTACCCGAGCCCAATCGATTTGCCGACGAGCATGCCCACGAGCCACATGATGGTGAAGTAGGCGAGCAGCGGTACCGCGATGCGCGCGACATCGAGCGGGTTCGAGGTGATGGCGTCACCCTGGAACGCGAAGAGCAGCACGATCGTAAACAGCAGGCCATAGAGGGCCCAGGGCCCGATCGTAGGGAGGAACTTCGCTTCGTACCATTCGCGGCCGCGGCGCCTCTCACCGATCCAGCGCGAGGCGAACCCCGCCGCCAGCGGCACCCCGAGGAACACGATGACGTTGAGCGCAATCTGCCAGACGGAAACATCAAGGCCCTGCGAGTCAAGGCCAAGCCAGCCGGGCAGCACCGTGAGGTAGAACCAGCCCAGCACGGAAAACATGACCACTTGAAACACTGAGTTCACGGCGATGAGCACGGCGGTGGCCTCGCCGTCGCCGCACGCGAGGTCGTTCCAGATCACGATCATCGCGATGCAGCGGGCGAGGCCCACGATGATGACGCCGGTGCGATACTCGGGTAGGTCGGCGAGGAAGATCCAGGCAAGCGTGAACATGAGCGCCGGGCCGACGAGCCAGTTCAGCACGAGCGACGAGACGAGCAGCTTCTTGTCCCCGGTTACGGTAGCGACCTTGTCGTAGCGCACCTTCGCGAGCACGGGGTACATCATCACGAGGAGCCCCAGCGCGATCGGCACCGAGATGCCGCCGATCTCGAGTCGGGTGAGGAGCTCCGAGAGCCCCGGGATGAACCGGCCGAGCAGCAGCCCGGCGACCATCGCGAGGCCGATCCACACCGCCAGCCACTTGTCGAGCGTGGACATGCGCTTGGGCGCTACGCGTGAAATGACGGCGCTGGTGTTCATTCGACGCCGCCCTCTTGAATCGACATGTATCTATATTGATCAAGTTCGATTCAAGTTGCAAACTGGTGCGAATGCTCGCGAAGCGGCGTTCTCGCACGACATCGATCTGCTGGCATGCTGTTTACATGGCAAATTCGCGCAGTGGCGACTCAATGATCGCGCGCGTGGTGCGCGTGCTCGAGACCTTCGAGGCCGATCGCACCGTGCAGTCGACGAGTGAGATCGGGCGCCGGGCCGGCCTCCCCTCATCCACCGTGCACCGCATCGTCGACCAGCTCGCCGACGAGGGGCTGCTCGAATTCGATGAGGATCACAACGCGCGCCTCGGCATGCGACTCTGGGAACTCGCACTGCGAGGGTCCACCGCGCTCAGGCTGCGGCAGGCCGCGCTGCCACACATGGAGCGGGCTCAGGCCGTGCTGCGGCAGCACACCCAGCTCGCGGTGCTCGAGCGGGGCGAGGCGCTGTTTCTTGAGCGGCTCTCCCACCCCGACGCCGGCGCCAACATCGCACGCGTCGCGGGCAGGCTCCCGCTGCACGCCTCCTCCGCCGGGCTGGTGCTCCTCGCGTACGCGGAGGCAGATATCCGCAATCCGGTGCTCGCTGGCCCGCTGACCGCGGTGGGCCCGGCCACCATCACCGACCCCGCCCGGCTCCGGATCGAGCTCGCCCGCATCAAGCGCACGGGCTTCGCCGCCGCACCCGCCTCGATCGAGGCGGTATCGACGGGCGTCGCGGTGCCCATTCGCGAGGCCGGCCGCGTGATTGCGGCGCTTTCTGCGGTGCTGCCGCGTGAGAGCTATCCGGATCGCGCGATCCCCGTGCTGCGTGAGGCATCGCAGCGGATCGAGGCCGATCTGCGGGCCGCTCGCTCCTAGTTTCCCGCAGCCTCTTCTTGCACCAGTTCCCATTCAATGGGAATTCCTCACACGCGGCGGCTCTTTCCTCGACACTTACTGAAGTAGATTCCAGAGGTCGAAGGAGACACCGTGACTGTTGTACGCACCCGAGTTGCCATCGTAGGCGCCGGCCCCGCAGGCCTAGCCCTATCCCACCTGCTCGCCGAGGCCGGCATCGAGTCGATCGTGCTCGACCGCCGTAGCCGCGAGGAGATCGAGGCGACCATTCGCGCGGGCATCCTCGAGCAGGGCACCGTCGAGCTCCTCGACCGGATTCCCGGCAGCCGCGCACGTAGTCTCGGCCACCGCCA
The DNA here is from genome assembly GCF_000350525.1 of Leucobacter salsicius M1-8. GTDB lineage: Bacteria > Actinomycetota > Actinomycetes > Actinomycetales > Microbacteriaceae > Leucobacter > Leucobacter salsicius. The sequence continues at coordinate 165,115 of NZ_AOCN01000010.1, forward strand.
CGACGGCATCGAGCTGAAGTTCGGCGGCGAATCTCACCGCATCGACTTTCAGAAGCTCGCGGGCCGCAGCGTCTGGCTGTACCCCCAGCACGAGGCACTGAAGGATCTCATTGCCGCCCGCCTCGCGGGCGGGCAGGACCTGCGCTTCGGCGTCACGGTCGACGGCGTATTTGGTGAAGACACCGCCACCCCCGGCGTGCGCGGCACGAACGCCGACGGCAGCCCCATCGAAATCATCGCCGACTTTGTCGTGGGTGCCGACGGGTCCCACAGCGCGGTGCGCAAGGCCATCAAGACCGACAACACCCAGGGCTACTTCCGCGAGTACCCCTTTGCCTGGTACGGCATCCTGACTGAGGCCGCCCCGAGCGCGCCGGAGTTAATCTACTCGAACTCCGAGAACGGCTTCGCGCTCATCAGTCAGCGTTCGGAGACCGTACAGCGCATGTACTTCCAGTGCGATCCCAACACCGACGTGAACGCCCAGAGTGAGGCCGAGTTGTGGGACACACTGCAGGCGCGAGTCCCCGGCACGGAGCTCATCGAGGGGCCCATCTTCCAGCGCGATGTGCTGCGCTTCCGCAGCTACGTGGCCGCTGAGCTGCGCCACGGCAGCGTCGTGCTCGTCGGTGATGCCGCACACACCGTTCCCCCCACCGGCGCGAAGGGCATGAACCTCGCGATCGCCGACGTCCTGCTGCTGAATGAGGCGCTACAGGACCTGCTGCTGCGCGGCAGCTCGGCAGGCATTGACGCGTACGCTGAGGCCGCGCTGCGACGCATCTGGAAGGCGCAGCACTTCTCGTGGTGGATGACGAGCATGCTGCATCTCTCCCCCGAGGCCGGCGAGTTCGATCGCCTGCGACAGCTGGGTGAGCTGCGCTCGGTAGTCGATTCCGAGGCGGGGCAGCGCTACCTCGCCGAGGCCTACACGGGATGGCCGATGCAGACCTCGCTGTAGGCAGCGCGGCTACCGCGGCCCCATGCGCAGCGCACCGTCCATGCGAATGGTCTCGCCGTTGAGATAGTCGTGGTCGACGATCATGGTGACGAGCCGGGCGAACTCGGTGGGGCGCGCGAGCCGCGGGGGAAATGGCACCTCTGCGGCGAGCGCCTCACCCACTTCCTCGCCCAGGCTCGCGAGCATTGGGGTCTTGACGACGCCCGGCGCGATCGTGTTCACTCGGATCCCGTGGCGTGCAAGGTCTCGCGCCGCGGTCAGCGTGAGGGACACGATCGCGCCCTTCGATGCGGCATAGGCGGCCTGGCCGATCTGCCCCTCGTAGGCCGCGATCGATGCGGTGTTGATGATCACGCCGCGCTGCTCGTCGCGGTTCCCCTCGGAGTCCAGCTCCGCCCCGTTCGCGGGCGCTTGCTGCGCCATCACCTCGGATGCGAGCCGCAGTACATTGAACGTACCCACGAGGTTTACGTCAACGATGCGCCGAAACAGGTCGAGGTCGTGGGGGCCGTCGCGCCCCAGAATGCGGTTCGCCGGCGCGATCCCGGCGCAGTTCACCGCGACCCGCAGGGGCTGCTCGGGGTCGAGGGTGGCGAGCGCGGCGGCCACTTCTTCGGCCGAAGTGACGTCGGCCGCGACCAGGCCTACGCTCCCCGCTGGCGCGCCTCCCGGGCGGGCAACTTCGACCCGGGATCCGGAGCTCGCGCCCTGCCCGCGGGCGCGCTCGATGCTCACCTCAAGATCAATGCCGAGCACGTGTACGCCGCGGGCAGCGAGTGCGGAGCTCACTGCCGCGCCGAGTCCTGATGCGGCCCCCGTGACGACTGCGCTGGTACCTGCTAGCTTCATTGCTGCTCCGTTCGCCGGATACTGACCGTGTCACGCCGAACATAACACCGTCGCCGCCATCTCGGGGTGAACACGG
>NZ_AOCN01000011.1 GCF_000350525.1 Leucobacter salsicius M1-8
GGGTGGGGGTGGGCACGACGCAGAAACGGCTAGACCGCGCGCAGGACGACCGCGGTGCCCTGACCGCCGCCGCCGCAGATGCCAATGGCACCGAGAGATCCGGCGCCCTTTTCGGCCAGCTGACGGGCCAGCGTGCCCACGATGCGTGCGCCCGAGGCTCCGATCGGGTGGCCGAGGGCGATCGCGCCGCCGTGCGGGTTGACGATCGCGGGGTCGATGCCGAGCTCGCGGGTCGACTGCACACCGACCGCGGCGAATGCCTCGTTGATCTCGACGACCGCAAGGTCGGCGGCCGAGGCACCGGGCAGCTTCGCGAGCGCCGCAGCGATCGCGCGCGCCGGCTGCGAGTGCAGGTGGGTGTCGGGGCCGGCGACCAGCGCGGTCGCCTCGACCGACGCGATCGGGGTGAGCCCGAGCCGCTCGGCGGCGGCGGGGCTCGCGAGCACAAGTGCCGCGGCCCCATCAGTAATCTGCGAGGCATTACCGGCGGTGATCGTGCCGTCCTTCGCAAACGCCGGGCGCAGGCCCGAAAGCGACTCGGCGGTCGTCGCTTCGCGCACACCATCATCGACCGAAACGACGGTGTCGCCGCGGCGCGAGGTCACCGTGAACGGCGCGATCTCGCCCGCGAAGAACCCCGACGACGTAGCGGCCGCCGCACGCTGGTGCGAGGCGGCGGCGAACTCATCTTGCTCAGCGCGCGTGAGCCCCAGCGGCGTGTTGCCCGTCTCGGTGAGCGCCCCCATCGCGACCTGATCGAACGCGTCAGAAAGCCCATCGCGGTCGACCGTGTCGACGAGCTGAGCGGTGCCGTACTTCGTGCCGACGCGCAGCTGCGTAACGTGCGGTGCGAGCGACATCGACTCCTGCCCCACGGCGACGACAATGTCAGCCTCGCCAGCACGAATCAGGCGGGCGGCCTGCGCGACGGCCTCGGTGCCCGACAGGCACACGGCGTTCAGCGTGATAGCCGGCACGTTCATACCGATGCCCGCTCCCACGGCGGTTTGACGGGCCGGGTTCTGGCCGGCACCCGCCTGCAGCACCTGGCCGGCGACGAGCATATCGACGTCATCGGGCGATACTCCGGCACGCTCAAGTGCAGCCTTCACGGCGTGCGCGCCCAGCACCGTCGCTGGCTGCGCGGCGAGCTGGCCGGTGAATTTGGTGAACGGGGTGCGGGCGTATCCCACGATGAGGGCCTGAGTGTGCGCGGTCATGAGCGACCTCCTTGTGCTTTAGAGCGTGCGGTGTAAATCAGTGCTGTGAGGGAATGCGAGCGCGGTCGGGCCGCGGCGCATGCCCCCAACGGCTATTCTGCCTGATCCGGATCGCGAATGCCCCGCCCATCTCACACAGTGAGGCGCACCGCCAGTGTGCGAGGTCGGCGACAGGCCAGATCCCGGCGGCGGCCAGAGCGGCCAGTCGCGACAGTTACTCAGGCAGTGATCTACGCGGTCGGTGAATCAGCACCGTCAGAATCGCGATTAGCGAGCCGACGACGGTGTCGATCACCCGCTCCCCCGCGCTCGCAAAATGATCGCCACCACCCATCGCGGCGCCCACGAGCAGCAACACCAGTGGCGTGATGAACACGAGCGCTAGCGCGTAGTTGCGCACCACCACGACCTCGATGATGAACTGCAGCACCGTAAACACGAGCACCAAAAGTATCGGGTGCTCTGAGAGAGGTGCGATCACCAAATAGACGACCGCGCCCAGCAGCGTGCCGGTCATGCGGTGCAGCCCGCGTGTGAGCGAATAGCTTCGCGCCGTACTTAAACCGACAACCGCCACCGAGGCCGCCACTGTCCAGTACGCACGGTGCGGGTCAAGCAGCAGCGCGGTCACCAGCGCACCCACTATAGAAGCGACCGCAATGCGGGCGATCAGCTCGATCTCCCCAGGCCCCACCCACGGGCCCGGCAGGAGTTCGCGCAGCGGCCGCACATCGCGGGCGCGTTCAGTGCGCCGCAGCAGCGGTGTGAGCGCCACAAGATAGGCGAAAAGCATGCCGGCCATGATCGCCACAAGAAAGGCCGTTGGCGAGTTCAGCCGTACGCCATCGACCTCGGTCGTGATGTTGCCCGCGAGCCCGTACACCAGCACGAAGAACACGGCGCCGGGCGGGCCGATTCGAAACGCGAACGCTAGCCCACTCGTCAGAATGGCGACCACAACGAGCCCCGTCACCAGTAGTGCGGGCCACGGCGCGAGCAGCACGCCCAGCCCCGCACAGAGCAGCAAAATCCCACCGACCACGGGGAGCACCTTGGCCCGCTCAGCGGCGCCCGCACTTGCCGCAAACAGCGCCACAAACGAGCCGGCCGCTGTCTGCAGCCCCAACGATTCATAGCCCAGCAGCGTGAGCAGCCCGAGCGGAGCACCCATCGATAGCGCCGCTCGGGTCGCGATCCAGTAGCGGGGATCCGGCCCCGGCGGTAGTTCGAAGAGGCTCCGCATCGCGCGCCGTAGTGCCGCGGCGATCCGTTCGAATTGCATGCCTCGCGGCCCCTCCCTGCAGCGCACCACTGATCGACCTGTGCCCAAGGGTCAGAGCGATCGACAAGCTCCTACCTATTAAAGGTATCAAGACCTTGACGCCACGCATCGGCAAGGGCGCAGGAGCGCTTTTACGTTGACTTGTCGATTGTGTGGCTCTTGCGTGGGCGCGTGCGTGGTTTTGAGAAGAGCAACCAGCCAACAGCGGCTGATCCACCGATGAACCATACCGCCCACCACGGGAATCCGAGTTCTACCCCATCACCCGCGATGACCTCGCGCCCGTCACTCTCGGGCCCTGAGATGCGCTCTGCGTGCACGAGCAGCCGATGGCTGTTGACTCCCGTCGGCGTGCAGGTGAAGAGTGTCACCCAATCCTCACCCTCGGTAATTTCGAATGAGTCAGTTTCATTTGGCAGCACGGTCTCGATTTCACGCACTTCGTAGTGGTGGTCTTCGCCGAGCACGGAGATCCAGAAGTTGTCACCAACCTTGGCGTCATGCAGCGGGGTGAAGAGCTTCGCCTGCGGCAGACCAGAATGCGCGGTGAGCACCGAACGTGTTGACGGACCGCCGACGGGCAGTGACGTCCCGTACATGTGGCCGACGCCTTTCGAAATCACAGCATTTTCGGTGCCGTGGTAGACGGGTAGCGCGACTTCAATTTCTGGGTAACTGAGGGTACCAATGGCGTCGCTGCCACTGACTCGCAGCATCTCTTCATATGCTGCATAGAGTTCACTGCGCATCACAGCGTCCTCATTCATCGAAATATAGGGGTCAGTGAGCGGGCCGGGCTCTAGGTAGTCGTTATAGGCGTAGGCAGCGTCGAGGATTCGCTGCCGCTCGGGCCCAGCGGTGCTCTCAACCCCGCGTATGTACCCCGATATTTCGGAGTTATGACCAATGGAATTAACCCAGTCGGCGCCCGCTGGGTACACGAGTAAGCCGATGCCAAGCATCGCAAAGCACTGGAGCGTGAGGTTTAATGCAAGTCGTCGCTTCTGTTTGCGGCTGCGCTTGGGTTTGCGCCCGTGCTGAGGAGCACGTTTGTGAAGAAGTGGCCCGGTGGCGGTACTTGGGGGGGGATCGCCACCAGGCCAACGCTCTGGCCGGGGGGAACCGGTAGTCAGAGCGCCACCCTCGAGTGTGTTCACTGGAGGGAGTCTAGGGAATCGTGGCCACTACGACGGCGTCGCAGGAAGAGGAGGGCACCAAGCCCGATGAGCGCAGCGGCGAGGACACCAATACCCGCGATTTGAGCGCCGGTGACTGGAAGTCCCTGTGGGTTCTCGGGCGTTGGCCGCGGATCAACACCAACGCTGGGCTCTACAGGCTTCGTCACTTGGAAAATCAGTGTCTGATACTCCACTTCGGAGTTCACCGAGCCAGAGAGCGGCCTATCGTCGATCCAGGTCCAGCCCGGTGGAATATGGGTGGGGGCCGCCCAGTAATACCGGTAGAGCGGATCGCCAGTCTCGCGGTCCAGCCCATTCACGAAGTCTGAAAATCGCAGACCATTGACGATCAGTCGTCCCTGCGCGTCGGTGGTCCACTCCTGAACCCCCTCGATGACGATGGGGTTGCGCTGTGCGAGTGCGTCTTCTGGTGTGAGGTAGACCTTAAAGCGGGCGCCAGGAATGAGATTCGACGGGTTGCCGTGCTCGTGGACGATGACCGAGAGCGGGCCCCATTTAGTGGTGGCGGTATCGTTCACACCCAGGCGCGCTTCGATCGCGGCTTGGCTCGGGTAAAGGATTGCCTCATTGACGTGAATGCCCTCAGCGAGCACAGTCGTGTCGTAGTCGACCTGCACCGTCGCGCCCGGGTAGTGCTGGGCTACCTGTTCGAGTTTGCGCAGGCCTGGTTCAAGGAAGTTGACTATGATGGTGCGCGTCGCATCGTTGTAGGTCACCGTGTAATCGGTGCCCGGCGCCAGTGCCGGGCAGTTGTCGCAGTTGATACGAACGGGCACATACTTAGCAAGGGTGGCGGGTGGTCCGATGAGCCGAAGCTTCGGAGTGATGACTTCTTCGATCATGTAGCCGTCGAGGGTGGGCTGCAGTGGAATCGTCGAGTGCGAGGTCCAGTGCACGGTGTCGCCGAGCTTCACCGCATCTTGATCGATGACATCGAGGGTGATGCCGGCCTTCGCGTTCTTCGGGTAAACATGCACGGTGTTCAACCATCCGTCACGTTCGACGGGGTTGGTGAGCGGCAGTGCAACAAGGAAGGGCGCCGCACCCACGTAGCCAGCGGGGATTGTTGTCTCTTGCACGTAGTAGAGACCAACACCGAGGGGCGCGAGTGTAGCGTTACCCGCCGTGTCAGTGACGTCGGTCGCGGCGACCGGCTGTCCTGCCACGCGAGCGGCAGCCTTCTCAGCGGTAAGTTTGGTCGCGGCCTTCTGGCCGGCGTTAGTGGTGAGGTCAAGACCCGGCACCAGTTTTGCGGTGAAGGTGACGCCCGCAACTGGAGTAAGCCCGGTTGTGTTCTTCGGTAGTCCGTCGGCTACCGCGCCAAGGCTGTCGGGCTGTTCAAACTTATGAATCTCGATCGCGGTGACCGCGTCGGGGTCAACGGTTGTCGCGGTCGCCGCCTGAGCGGGGAGCAGGGCGAAGAACATCGCGAAGAGCACTCCGAGCACCACCATGGTGCTGCGGCCCCGAAGGTGCGCTGCACCGCGGGCTCGGGCATGCGTGCGTGTCTGCATGCTCATGAGCGTGCCTCCCCTGTGGTGCCGGTCACCGGATGGCCCGATGCTTGGTGCGTGGTGTGGTCGTGCGAAGAATTTGGTGTTGCTGCCAACCGTCGTGGCGGCGCAAAGATCAAGTAGGCGGAGCCCGCCGATCCGGCAAGAAAAATGAGTGCCCACCACGGGAGGCCAGCCCTACGCGCGTCGCCCGCGACCGCATAGCCGCTTTCACCAGACGGTGTGGGGATGCGTTCGGCCTGCACCAGCAGGCGATGACTGTTCACACCAATTGGTGTGCAGGTGATGAGTGTCACCCAGTCTTCGCCATCGGTGATCCGCAGCGACTCGGTCTGTTCAGGTAGAACAGTTTCGAGACCGCGCACCTCGTAGTGGTGCTTTTCACCGAGAACTGTGACCGTGAACGTGTCACCGATCTCGGCTTTGGGCAATTCGGTAAACAGCGAGGCGTTGATGAGGCCCGAGTGACTCGTCATTACGGAGTGTGTGGACGGGCCACCAATGGGAAGCGAACTGCCGTAGAGGTGGCCGACGCCCCTGGAAAGCACTTCGTCACTGGTGCCGTGGTACACCGGCAGCGAAATACCCAGTTGTGGGTAGCTCACCTCTCCGATCACACCGTTGTCGCTGACGCGCAGCACATCAAGGTAGGCCTGGTACGCCGAATCGTCAGCGAGATCGGCATCGATTCCGGTGCTGGAGTAAGGGTCTCGCAGCACACCCATCGGCATGTGCTTGTTGTACTCTTGGGCGACACGGAGGCTGTCGAGGCGTGTCTCTTCAGGCAGCTGCGCTACCTCGTTCACATACCCTGAAACTTCTGAGTTGTGACCGAGCGCCGAGAACCAGTCTGCGGCACTCGAATACAGCAGCGCACCAATGCCGATCATTGCGAGCGTCTGCAGCAGGATCGGTGTGTATATACCGGTGCGCTTGAGGGAAGTATCGCCACCCCCACCAAAGGAGGCACCGGACTGCGCAGTCGGCTCAATAGTCATCTGGTTCATTTCGGTACCTCCCTTCGGTGTTGGTGCTGATCCACTCAGAAAGAGCGGGGGTGGGTGCGGGTTTGTTGGCCCGCGCACCCCCCGCGGTTGTTACTCCGCAATTACCTCGTTGCGGCGACGACGCGCTACTACAACCACAGCGGCGAGGATGCCCGCACCGAGGATGGTGAGGATCGCGGTGCCCATGCCACCCGTGAGCGGCAGCTCGAAGCCGGCGTTGTGCGGAGCATTCTCGATCTGCGTCACCGTTACGTCTGCGCCTGCAGCGTCGACAACAACCTCGACTGGCTCAGCAAGGAGCTCGAATCCGTTGGGTGAAGTGACCTCTACCAGCCAGTAAGTGCGGTAGCCATCATCAGACGGATCCAGTTCGACACCATCGGCCCAGCCTGAATAGCGCAGGCCCGAGATGCGCACCTCGCCCTGATCGTTCGTCGTGAAGGTCGTCGTACCGCCCGACCCGAAAGCTATCGGGTTATCGCCTAGTTCGGCTTCCTCTTTGCTCGTGAACACGCTGAACACAGCCCCCTCGAGGGGGTTGGAAATGTTGGAGGCATCTACCTTGCGAATGAGTACATCGCCCCACTTCGAGACAGGAACATCACTCGGGATACCTTCGACCGTGCTGTCATTCGGGAAGAGGAACGCCTGGTTTTGAACGACGCCTTCCTCTTCGCCATCAACTGCGGGGGCGCTCAACAGTGCGGCGACGTTGGTACCGACAAGCACCTGCACCTGAGCACCCGCGGTCGATCCCACAAGCCCAAGCTTCGCGCGGCCAGCCAGGGTGAAGTCGACGACTACGCTCTGCCCACGGTTGTCACCAATACCCGGGATTGGGTTGGGCGTTACTGTGTAGTCGCCCGCGACGAGCGCCGGAGCGCCGAGGGGATCGCCAGCTGAGTCAACCAGGGAGACCTCTACTGACGTAAGGGCGAGCCGGCCGTCAAGCTGATCCGTGATCGTGTAGCGGCTGGGGGCCAGAAACTCGAGATTCTCGAGGCTCGCTACTTCCTGTGCGTCAAACTCGGGGTTCGCGGTACGGGGGATGTCGCCACGGATCGTCCAGTTCACGGCGTCACCGATCTTGATGCCATCGGCATCCTGAACGGTCTTTGTGATGGCTGTGGTCGAGTTCTTCGGGTAGACATTGATGTCGTACAGCCAACTGTCAAGCTCGATTGGGTGCGTGAGCGGCACCGACATTACCCAGGGCGCCGACGGCGTCACGTTTGCTGGGTGGCCTGTCTCAGCAAAGTGGTAGAGGCCCACGGGAATGTCATCGAATACTGCCGCAGCATAGCTGCCAGCGGCGCCAGTGTTTCGCACGATGTCGGTACCGAAGACGGGAGTCGCTGCAGCACCCTCAAATGCCCAGGTGTCTGCCGCGGCGTTGTAGCTGAGCTTAGCTGCATTTTGCCAGCCGGTGTTCGTCGTGAGATTAAGCGAGTATGTCTCACCTGCTGCGTCGAAGCTCATCACCTGCTTCGCGGTGAACTCCACCTCCGCAATGGTCGGGGAGGTCACGTCCTGCTGCAGGCCGTTTGCTGCTGATCCGGCCGCGTCACCCTGCTCGTGCTTGTGCACGGTCACTGTGCCGGTGATTGGCTCGCCCGCCTCACCGGGGAGGATCAGGGGGCTGTCTGCCTGCCCGTCGACTGCTGCAGCTATGCTGGCACCGCTGAGCGCGAGTGCAAGCGCAGCACCTGCTGCGACCAGCCCGGCGAGCGCCTTGCGCCCTCGTTTTTTCATGGTCATGGTTTTCCTTTCAGAGTGGATCTGTGAACCGTAAAAACTAGAGAAAGAATGGTCGGGCTAGACCGCACGACTGCTTCGTGTCTGGTTGCGTCGTCGCATCACCCAAGCGGCACCGAGCGTGCCAGTGAGCAGCACGATTGCTCCGATCGAGAGGCCGGCTGCGAGGTTCATGCCTCCGGCTAGCGGGAGCGCAGCCATGCGCGGGTCCTGGATCACCATGAGCCAGCCCGTGGGGTTCACGCAGGCAGTGGCGTTGGGATTGGTCGAGGAGCATGCGCTGAGCGCGTTTCCTGAGGAGTCGTATGCCGTCAGTTTGCCTTCGCCTGCCGCATCGGCGACCGAAAACTTCACCGGCTCCGCGAGAAGCTGGTGGCCCACCGCCGCCTGTGTTTCGACGAGCCAGTAGGTACCCGTGGGCAAGTTCTGTGAGCGCCAGCGCCCCTCCTGTGACCCTGATTCAATGGGATAAAGGTAGGCACATTCTGCGGGAGCTCCCTGATATGACGCAGGATCAACGTTCCACGGCACCGCAGGGATCGTGCCGGTGTAACCTGACGAGCCCCAATCCTGTGCCGTGCACATTTGCGCCGATACACCGCTATTCATTTGACCTGCGTTGTCATCGCGCACTTCGAAGCGGTGGCCGGTGAGATTGGTCTCAACACCGCTCGCACTGACACCGTCTTTGCGGATCGTGAAGAAACCTGATTCGATGCGTTGAGTCACCTGGCACTCGTCGGCGTTGAAGGTCTCGTCGACACCAGTTATGCACTGCTGCGGATCCTGTGTCGTGCTGTCTGCCGTCGCTGAGTTTGTCAGGGAGGTGCCCCATTGAATCGGCCCTGGTGCCCAGGCCCCCGGGACCTCGGGTGCCTGGCCCGCGGTAACTGTGTACCAAACTTCGGCCCGCACAATGTTCGCTGGCATATTAAACTCACGCGTGGTGAGTGTCCATGTGCTGTCGAAGTAGGGAGCAGTTCCGCTACCGGCAGTTATGGTTGGTGCGGGCACACAGTCGACTCCGCCATCAGCTTCGCCCTGACAGAGCACCGTCGGCGCGCCCCCGGTTGCCGTTTCAAAGAGGTAGATACCAATCGAGCGTGCGCCCGAAGGCACGGTCACGCCCGGTGTCCAACCCGCCGACTTCATGACGTCAGTGAGGTCGTCGGTCACCGCGACCCCTTCGAGGTTCCAGTCACCGGCCCCACCGTTGAGCTTCGATACGGTGACGCGGTAGTTCACGTTTCCACCCGTGTGGATGAGCGCACCATCGGCGGGGAACGAACCCTTTGACACTGTCCACGCGGGGATCGGATGCTCCGCACAGGTCGCGAGCTCACCCTCAGCGGGCGCCTCGCAGCTGGCCGGCGGAGTCACCCCCCTCGGTGTTAGGTAGTTGCGCAGCCAATATCCTGCGAGCGGAGCGGCCACATTCTCGCGGCTCGCAGAGTTCTCTGTGTTCGCCTTTACCTTCACACGAAACGTGACGGTGCGCGTCTCAGTCGCAGGCACGTTGCCTGCGATATCGATTTGCTGGTTTGTGGAGTTCCAGTTAGCGCTCAGCCCGGGCGTTCCAGGTGTGGTGATCACCGGTGTGGTGACGACATTGCCGGCAGCGTCCACGAAGTCTGCATCGTCGAGCACGTCGCCAAGATGATCGATGTGGTCGACCGTGGCCGCAGCTGTTCCGGCAGTGTTCGCAAACGTGAGCGTGTAATCGACGATGGTGCCTGCTGTGACTGTCTCACCCGAGGCCGGATCAGAGGTTTTCTCGATCGTCAGGCTTGGTCTCAAGGTTTCATTGGTGAAGACGCATCGAATGTTTGAGCCTGGCACCAGTGTGCTGTGCGTCGTGCTACTGAGGGCAAATTCGAGGCTTCTCCCTGTTCCATCGAGGAACGGTGTTGTCGAGGAGCCGACGTAGCATGCCCAAGTCGTCGCGTAATTCGATCCGTTCGTCGCTACGGTCTCGCTGGCTCTGAATGTTCCGTCGAACACCATCGCGTAGGGCCCGATCTGCTGCGACTGGATACCCGACGAGGCCCCTGTCGTGGTCACCGAATCAAAAGTTGAGGTCGTGCCACCGGCAGTGCGCGATGCGTTCAGTTGGAACTGGTCTCCCGGGGCGAACCGGTCGCCAACGAGGTTCTTTTGCACGCTGATCGTCGTGGGTTCGGCGCAGCTCGCAAGGTCGACGAGGGTACCGACCCCGGTGAGCGACGTGCGGTTGCCGAAGATCTGCATCGTCGTCGGGTTCGCAAATGAGTTGATATTGCCTTGCTGAATGAGTGCGCGGCCACCCTGCGTGTAGGCCACGCCGTTTATTGCTTCTCGCTGCCCAGCCGGCAGTCGTCCACCGATTCCATTTCCAATGATCGTCGGCACCGTTTGGAGCACGTGTGAACCGGGTAGCGAGTGCAGTTCGTTACCCGAAACCGAGCCCGAGACCGTGTACCCACCCGCGGTATCAGACATGATGAACTGCAGGTTGTTCGCGCCGTCAAACGCGAAGTCACCGTTCATTGCGTTGGCGTTCGTTGTAAAGTTCACGGGGCGTTCGACATCGACGTGCGAGACTTCACCGGTGCGCTCCCCGTTGCCCGCCGAATACCTGTAAACGTGCATGCGAAGCGCCGACCGGCCGCTGATGTTGTTGGGGGAGCTCGAGAAGTAGGCGTAGTAGAACTCCTCGGCGCCGTCGTAGACCGTGGCATCACCGGCCACAAGGTAACCTGCGACAGGCGACAGCAGATCCATCGTCCACACCGGGTACGGTGCAGTGTCGACTTGAGGGTCAAAACGGTAGGTCGTAACCTGACGATTTGGGGCGATCTGCGAAGCGAAGTAAAATACGCCAGTCGGTGTGATGCCCAGGCCATTAGCAGTCGCTTCAGACGGAACTGTCACCGTGGAATCCGGCACCAGTGCCGTCGCGGCGGTGATCGACGTTTCTGCCTGGTTGTGCGTGACGCGTCGAATGCTCGTCGTGCGGCCAGTAGCACTGTTACGATTCAACGAATAATACGAGTTCGCCGGCTCTACCATGCAGTAATTGACGCTCGCGCGTGGCTCAACCTTTAGGTCGTTGAACTCCCAGGGCCCAGTTGCTGGCCACCCATCCGGGCTGTTGTCAGTTCCTGGTATCTCAATCCAATTCGCGGTTGAGATGGTCCAGTTGTAATCAATAATTGATCCGACTGGTTGGATACGGTAGCGGCTATTGGCAGTGATCGGCTGCTTGCTAACCCCGCCACCTGCGGGAAAGCTGTTCAGGTTGTCTACGGCAAAGTACCCGGGTCGTGGGTCCTGATCCATCGAGTTGGCGTGACACGGGTCACTCGTGCAATCGGTCACGTTGTATACGCTTCCCCAGTTAACGGTTCCCCACCAGTTAGTAGTTCGTGGCCCCTGCACGTTCACTGTCGCACCACCTACGTGGCTGTTCGCGGCGTCGGTGACTTCCCATGTCAGGTAGTTGCGCCCGGTCGGCATCGCGAAGGTTCCAATGCTCGGCGCGTCTAGACTCTCGAGCGCTTCGGCTTGCGGTGAGGGCTCCTTTGGGGCAGGTACCGCAGCATCACCCGAAGAGTCTGTTTCGCTGGCAACCGGGCCGGACGTTTCTTCAGGAGCAGCATCGCTCCCGTCGTCGTCTGAGCCCTCCTCCGAAGCAATCTCGCTGCCATCTTCGACAGGAGCTTCTTCTTCCGCCGGGGCAACCTCTTCCGCCGGAGCCTCCGCGCCCGAAGATCCGTCTGAATCTTCTACCGGCAGCTCAGCGGTAACGACCGATTCGTTGGCTTCACCGTTGCCCTCGGTCGCTGAGGCTGGGGTAGCTGGAACACCGGGCACAGTGTCGGCAACAAGCGCACCAAACCCGACCACCACACTCAAGCTGAGCGCAATGGCCACGCGTACACGTCGAGTAGACCGCACAAGAACCCCCGTCCTTCAATTCAAAGATCCGCACGTAAGTCATCGACTTCATGTCAGACCGGGTCAGCGCAAGTTTTGGGTAAAACATTGAACGCAGGCCAACAAACACATAGCGTACGAGAAATCGCACCGGGACGGTGCAACAGCTGCTGGATCTTCACCCTTATACTCACCCTTAGGGTTCGCTAGAATGTGAGCGGGGGGATCTTTATTTCTTAGAGATGCCGAGGGACACTATGCAGTCATGCAACAAAACACGTTTACTTGCCAAACTAAATGCGGCATCGCGAGGCCCATTTGGAGACCTCACCCCGATTCTGATCTGTGCACCCGCAGGCTTCGGGAAGACGAAACTCGTCTCGACGTGGCTTGCTGCTCAACCAGATGCGCTCGTCGTCAGAATGCGCTGCTTCCCCGATTCTGCCCACAACCTGTGGGCCGATATTGCCGCAGCGCTGTCCACAGTGATCACTGCCGGCCTTCCAGAACCTGAAGCATCTAGATCCGCGCTTCTACGTCAAGTCGCGGCACTCAAACAACCACTCACTCTCGTGATCGACGACTACCATTTTGCGACCACACCCGAGAACGATCTCTCGCTGCTCGATCTCACTAGCCCTCGCCTCAGACTCATCGTCATCGCTCGCCGTGTCTGTGTACTCAACGGCCCACTTGCTGCCCGCCGCGTGCCCATGCTGGCGGTCACTGCGGAGCACCTCGCGTTCACTCTCGAGGAGGCAAGGGAGCACGTAGTCGCGCGCTTCAGCGCACCAGACACCGCAGGCACAGCTGCTGCACTCGAGCTCGCGTGCGGGTGGCCTCTCGCGATACGCGCGGCCTTCGCCCCAGCCGCGGCGGAGGCAGGTTCATCTGCTACTCCCGCACCAGATCAGTCGGTCTTCCATCTCGAGCCGCTCGCCGCACTCACGCGTTTTGCTCAGCACCACCTCGAAGGCCTCAATGCCAATGCGAAGACGATCATGCTGGCAGCCACATTGACCGATGTCATCGACATCGATCAGGCGCAAGAAATCACCACCGGCGACGCCGCCGAGGTACGAAGCGCCATCGACGAACTCACAGAACTCGGGCTGCTCGTTCCCGCAGCAACCGGAGATACCGACGAGTTTAGGTGTCACCCTTCAGTCAAGCGAGGCATCGCATCACGCGTCGAGGGCTTCCTTACGCACTCGCAGCGGTCGCACGTCATACACAGCCGCGCGACAAGAATCGCTCATACGTCGCCGCTGACCGCTTTCCGCATGTACCTCAAAATTGCTGCATACGACGAGGCCGAACTTTTGCTGGTACAGCATTTTGCCACGATCACCGATGAACCAGGCGCGAACAACGGCGACCTGCGCGCGATCCCAAAGGCTTCGCTAGTGAAGCACCCGACGTTCATCGCTGCACAATTATTTCTGTCATTCGGTGATCCGAAAACACCAGACTCAGCACTCACCTATCTCACCGCCCTGTGGTACCAAAGCATCAAGCTGCAGAACGAAGGCACCCAGCCTTCTGGCGAGCTACGAGTCCCCCACCTCATGCAAGCCATGGTCGCGGCCCGGCTCGCCGGCGACGTGCACACCGCCCATCGACTTTCCCTCAGTCTTGAAGCACAGGTCGACTCCACCCACGTGTTCACTCCACTCCCCCAGCGTTTGGGGTATGGCGCACGGCGAGTTGTCGGTACCGGGTCGCTCCCGGTCTATTTGAGGGAGCTCGGGACGACAGCGTTTGTGGCTGGTGATCTCAATCGAGCACGAAGCACCTGGGAGCGCCTGCGAGTGCATGCCGAAACGCTTATCAGTTACCCATGGTCTGGCTTTCCACCTGCCTCCACACGCACCGTCACCGACGTCGAATCTGGCCACAGATGGCTGCTCGCAGCCCTCTACGAGCGAGCGCTCACCGAGGTCCTCGATGGCAATATTATTCTCGCCTCGCAACTCCTCGAGCACGCCGATAGCTTTGCAGAGCGCACCGGCTCACAGGCTGCCTATGTCACGTGGGTGAGCGGTGAGGTCGCGCGAGCAAATGTTTCCTACGAGCTAGGCGACGAACAATCACTGACACGCGCCATCGCCGCGGTCTCACCAATTGCGCGTCGAACTGAGCACCGGTCCCTACTATTAGTTGCCGAGACAGAGTCTATTCTTTCAACCCACGGCGCACACTGGGCTCTGTCTCACATGGAGACGGCGATCACGCGCTTAGCCGACGAGGATCCTCACCTCAGCCATAACTCGCCTCTGCTTCACTCGTACCACGCTCTAGTTGCAACGCTCTGCAGCCGGTTCGCGACGGCCGACGAAGTTCTCGCGGCGATGCCTCAAGACAGCTCCGTGATCATCATCGAACAGGCACGGCGAGCGCTGTTCGCTGCTGACGACGTACGCGCGATACTTACAGCAGAGCGGGTCGCTGATTCCAATTCGTCTCGGCGGCAGCAGACCCACCGGTCCATGATCATCGCGTGCGCTGCGTGGAGCGCCGGCCGCAAGGCCGAAGCCTTCAGCGCGTGGGAGCAGGGAGCTACGCTCATCGAGCGTTTTGGGCTGGTATCTGCGTTACGCACAGTCCCACATGACATCCTCACCCAGGTTGCAGAGGCCGCGCAGCGGGCCGGCATCGTTGATGCAGTGGCACTTGTCGAATCTGTGCCGGTAGCGGCCCGCGCGAAGCGTTACGAGCGACTCACCGGCATGGAGATTCGCACGTTGAATGCGGTCGCTCAGCATCGCACGGCCAAAGAGGCCTCGAGCGCGCTCTTCATCACTCCCGCGACCGTGAAGAAACACCTCAACGCTGTCTACCGCAAACTCGAAGCCAAGGGCCGCGATGAGGCTCTGTTGCGAGCCAGCCGCATGGGGCTACTCACCCACTGAATCATCGCCGTATCCGAGTTCTCGTCGTATCAGGCCAGCGTGTGTGCAGGAGCCAAATTGCGCCGAAGCCTCGGGTAACGTGACTCCCAGCACCTGGCACATCCGGTCAACTCGTTAAAGAGACAGCGCGATGTGCCTATTCCGCTAAGCATCACAACTCCCCCAACTTTGCGGCGAGCGTTTGCCCAGAACATTTACGATTTGCAAAACTGGTTCAGCGAGACCAGCACCGCGTACAGTGCGCTGGTAGCCCCTCCACAGCAACCGTGCAGCTGCAGCTGCTGGTGGAGCGCTGGTTCAGCGGCTGAACTACAGACCCATCGCTTAGGGTGAGTGGGTGACAGAAGCCGACGAACCCCACCCCGACTCAAGCCCCGAAAATGCACGCCGCGCGATGTCGCGCCGCCGCGCACGCAAAGTTACCGCGACCATCGCGGTGCTCATCGTTGCAGCAGTGGGCGGCTACACCGCAGCCGCGGCGACGGCCGCGCTCCCTGATGCAGAGCTGGTGCTTGCGGCCGAGCAAAAGCCGATCGTAGCCGATGCCGCCCCCGCGCAGGCCGCGGTCGATGCGCAGGCGCTGCCGACCGCGATCGGTTGGGCCGAGTCAGAGGACGTCTGGTCAAACGACGAGGCCGCCTACTCGCTCGCGAGCATCTCGAAACTCGTCACGGTGCTGGTGGCGCAGGAAGCGCGCCCGCTCGCGCCCGGCACAGACGGCGAAACGATCGTATGGTCAGACGCAGATGCCGCGCTGCAAGCCGGCTACATCGCCCGCGACGGGGTCGCCTACCCCATTCCCGTCGGCACCGAGGTGACAGAGCGGCAGATGCTCACCCTCATTTTCTTGCCCTCGGCAAACGATTTCGCGGCCGCCTACGCCCGCTCCGTGTTCGGTACCGACGAGGCCTTCCTTGCAGCTGTTGACGAGTGGAAGAAAGCGCAGGGGCTCGACTCGCTCAAGTTCGTCGAGCCGACCGGCATGGACGAGGGCAACCGGGCAAACGCGGCCGATCTCGTGCATATCGCCCGCCTCACGCTCAATAACCCCACGATCACCGAGTTCACCAACCTGCAATCGGCCGACATGCCCTGGGGTATCGGCACGATCGAGAACACGAACCCGCTTCTCGGCGAGCTGCCCGACATGGTGGGGCTCAAGACCGGCCGCTCGAGCTCTGCCGGGTTCAACCTGATCGCCGCGCAACGCGTCGACGCGCACGGCCGCGAGGTCACCAAAATTTCTGTCACACTCGGCCGCGGGTCGGTCGAAGAGCGCGCCCAATCGGGCCGCGACATGCTCGCCGCGATGGAGCCCCTCCCCCAGCTCGTACCCCTGCTTGACGCGGGCACTGAGATCGGCGAGGCCGTCTCGGTGACGGGGCAGCGTGAGCCGCTCGAAACGACGGCAGCGGCGAGCGCGGTGCTGTTACCCGGCGAAGCCGCTTCGTTCGAGGCTGTGTTGGGCGAGGCCGCGACCACTCACCCAGATCAGGCTGAAACCGCAACCATTGATCCGGATCAGGCCGGCAGCGTCGAGATCATGTCACCGACCGGCTCAGAACTCGTGCCAGTTGCACAGCGGGGCACGTTTACCGAGCCCGACCTGTGGTGGCGCGTCACGCACCCAGTCTCGCTCTGGGGTTAAGGCCTCGGCGAGACGTCGGGTTCATGCGCACTGGATCCTGCGATTCCTCCGTCGCGCAGGATGACGAGTGGGGGTGGTGCACGCAGGATGACGAGTGGGGACCAACTCCCCCGTCATCCTGCGCGAGGAACGAGTCGCACACACTCCCCCGTCTTCCTGCGCGAGGAACGAGTCGCAGGATCCACACGCTGTTTTGCTACGCCCGAGCTACACCTGCGGCATCTCGGTGCGCGAGCGCTTAATTTCGAAGAAGTACGGATACTGTGCCAGCCGCACGGCCGCGTCGAAGATCTCGCCGGCTTCTTCGCCCTTCGGTACTCGAGTGATGACCGGGCCGAAGAACGCGGTATCGCCAAACTTGATCACGGGGGTACCGACATCGTCGCCCACCGCGTCGATCGCTTCCTGGTGGTACGCACGCAGCTGCACGTCGACATCTTCGGTCGCGGCGACCGTGGCGAGCTTCGCGTCGAGCCCTGCCTCGGCGAGTGACTCAAGAATGAGGTCGTCGTAGGCGTTTGATCCGGTGCGGCCGCCCTGGCCGTTGGTGTGAAGGCGAGTACCAAGCGCGGTGTAGAAAGCATCAAGCTTCTCGGGTGCCTCAAGCTGGATCGCCGCGCTCACACGCGCCGGGCCCCAGGCGGTAGCCAAGAACGTTCGGTATTCCTCGGGCAGTTCGTCGTTGTTCTCGTTGAGCACGGCAAGTGACATGGGCTTGAACTCGATCTCGATGTCGCGAACCTGCTCCACTTCCTTGATCCAGCGAGATGTCTGCCACGCGAAGGGGCAGAGCGCGTCAAACCAGAACGATACTTTTTGCGTCAGTACTTTTTGCGACATTGAAACTCCTCAGGGTTGGTGTTGATTGCAGAGCAGCGTGGCTGCTACGACGAAAAGTCGAGCCCCAGCAGAGCGTTCTCGGTCACTTCGGGCAGTGCCGGGTGGATCCAGTACTGCTTCGTGGCGACCTCGCGCACGTCGAGACCAAACGCCATGACGGTGATCATTTGCTGAATAAGCGTCGAGGCCTGGGGGCCCATGTAATGTGCGCCGAGCAGCCTGCCCGTGTCTCGGTCGGCCACGAGCTTGGCGATACCGGTTATGTCTTCCATCGCCCACCCGTAGGCGACGTCACCGTAAGCCTGCACTTTGACGGTCACGTTGTGACCTGCCTCGCGGGCTTGCTCTTCAGTCATTCCCACGGTTGCGATCTGCGGGTGGGTGAACGTGGCAGAGGGCACGAAGTCATGCGGCATCTTTTGCAGCTCGTCGGGGTGCAACAGGTTGTGGCGCACCGCGCGCATCTCTGCGTTGGCGACGTGCTTGAGCATGTACGGCGACGAGATATCGCCGAGCGCCCACACGCCCGCAGCCGAGGTGGATCGGCCGAATTCGTCGACGCTAATGCGCCCATCAGTTTCGGCCACACCCCCCGCGTGCAGGTCAAGCTGGTCGCCATTGGGTACCCGGCCGGTGGCGACGAGCAGGATCTCACCGGTCGCCGTCGAGCCGTCATCGAGCCGCACGCTGACGCCGCCCTCGACATGCTCGGCGCTCGTAACCGTGCGCCCGGCGCGCAGATCGAACCGGTCGGCAGCAAGCTCGTTAAATCGCTGCCCCAAATCTGCGTCGAGGCTGCGTAGCAGCGGTGAACGGGTCACGATGGTGACGTCGGTGCCCAACGCATCAAAGACGTGAGCGAACTCCACCGCGATAAACCCGCCGCCCACGATCACGGTCGACTTTGGTTGGGTGGGCAGGCGCATAATGTCTTCGTTGGTGTGAAACGGCACCCCCGAGGCTTTAATCACATCGGGAATCAGCGGCCGCGATCCGGCCGCGATCACGATCTGATCACCCGAAATAGTGCGCTCTTTGCTGCCCTGACCGGTGCGCAGCGTGCGCTCCCCCACGAACACCGCGTGCTGATCGTAGACATCAATGTTGGGGGTTTCGCTGCCGCGTCGGTAGGCTTCGCCGCCCGCAGAGATGGGATCGATGCGCTGGTCGAACACACGGCTGACGATGCCAGGCCAGTCCACTGAGGTAACTTCGGCCTCGATGCCGAGCCGGGTCGCTGCGGCGGTCTCGAGGGCCACGTCTGCCGCGTACACATACATCTTGGTCGGAATGCAGCCGACGTTGAGGCAGGTTCCGCCGAACGCCCCCCGCTCAACGATCGCGATCGAGCGGTCGTCGAACTCGGGGCCGGGAATGGAGTTCCCCGATCCACTGCCGATAATGATCAAGTCATAGTGTGCGTCGACGGGAATATCTGCCGTCGCGGCTGGATGCGTCGCGGGGACGGCACACCCATCGGGGCCGCACACCTCGGCGCTGTCGCCGCCCAGGTTCACCAGTGGAATCAACGGTTGAGTCATGCATGTACCGCGCTTTCAGAGCAGGTCTTGGTCCAAAGAGTCATCGATGGTGTCAACCGACAAGTCGCTCGCCGTATTCCGCACTCTGATCGCACAGTTTGAGGTGTCCCTCGTCGTCGCATTGTAAACATGCGCGTCCTCTTCCATCTTTGGCTCGTTGAGAAGCGGAAAAGGACACGCATATTTACCAGGCCAGCATCGTTCCTGGGATTGAAACGGACTGGAACAGCCTCCCGGTTAGCTGGCCAGAGCGCCCTCAGCGAGTCGCTGCACAACCCCAGTGAGGTGGTGCAGGCCCGCGATCAGGTCTTCGTCGCGGGTGAACTCATTGAGATTATGGGAGATCCCGTCGACGCTCGGCACGAAGAGCATGACCGTTGGGGCGACGTCCTTCATGTTGGTGGAGTCGTGACCGGCAACCGTCATGACCCGATCGTGGGTAAGGTTCAGCTCTTCGGCCACAACTCTGGCGAGCTCGACCCCAACCTCGGGATACGGGTTCTGGGCCCAGCTGTGCTCAGCTACGATTTCGATCTCGACTCGGTCTTCGCGCTGCACTTTCTCCACCGTCCGCATGACTGAATCGTAGGCGTCACGCAGCACCTCGGAGCTCGGCGAGCGCAGGTCAAACAACAACTGCACTTCGCTCGCCACGACCACTGGCGAGTTCGGGTACACGTTGATCTCTCCACAGGCGGTATGGAGCAGCCCATCGTCGAACTCGTTGACAAGGTCGCGCGCGGCGACGACGAGTCGAGCGGCCCCCAACAGCGCATCACGGCGGTCGGCCATCAGTGTCGAGCCGCTATGCGCTTGCTCACCCGTGATCTTGAACTCAAATTTGTGGGCCGCCCAAGTGGCGTTGACCAGCCCAATTGTGATTCCATCATCTTCCATGCTGCGCCCCTGCTGAACGTGAATCTCGGCGTACGATGCCACGTCGAGCCCAGAGAAGTTTCCACGCTCGGTGATGTCGTCAAGCGCAGCGCGCACACTGATCCCGTGAGGGTCGGTCGTCGCGAGGGCTGTCTCGAGGTCGAGCTTCCCGGTGAACACCGAACTCCCCATCATCGAGGGCTTAAACCGCGACCCCTCTTCGTTAAACCAGTTGACGACCGCCAGGTTAAACCGCGCACGCTCGGGGTGTGCCCGCAGTTCTGCGGCCACACGGATGCACGCGTGGGCCGACGCCATCACACCGTATGCTCCGTCGAACCGGCCCGCAGTCGGCTGCGAATCCATGTGTGACCCCGTGAGCACATAGGGTGCGCCCGGCATCAATTCGAGCAGACCGAACTGATTGCCAATCGCATCACGGTGCACACTGAAGCCATTCGTCTCGAGCAGTTCGGCGAACCACTTGCGTTGTTCACCGTCTGCCTGGCTGGCTGCCTGCCGCTCCACGCCAATGCTGCCCTCGACTGCCCCAAACTTGGTGTGGTCCTCCCAGTCGGCTAGGAAACGCACGTCTCGGTCGCTGGTCGTCGGCTCCGTCATGGTGCGTCCTTTCGCAGATGTTTCAGTGTGCCGCGGCTGACCGCCCGGCGATTCATTGGTGTCGTCACAAATTTGCGGGGAAAGTTGCGCTTTTCAGATGTTCTACAGCAGAACTAGTCGCGCGTATTCTGCGCGCGGGCATCGTAGCTGAACCGCCCTCCCACGACGGTTGCCACGATATCGAGGGCCCCGATATTGTCGGCGTCGAGGGGTGAACCAGAGAACACGGTAAAGTCGGCGAATTTGCCACGCTCGAGCGTGCCCTTGTCGTCGATCTGACCGGTGCCGATAGCCGCCCACTCCGTGTGTGTGCGCAGCGCCTCCTCGCGGGTGATCCCTTCGTTCGCCCCCAGTAGCGTGCCGGCCTCCGTCACCCGGTCGACGGCGGACTGCATGCCTCGGCGCAGGTTGTTGTCGGCGACCGGCAGGTCAGAGGAGCCAGCCAGCACTATGCCCGCGTCGATGATGGAGCGGCCGCGATACAACCAGTCAGCACGCTCGGGCCCCACCTGGTCGGCCATCTGCTGACCAAACGCGTTAATGAACCCTGCCTGCGGCGTCACGGCGATGCCAAGGGCGCCGGCCCTTACAAGCTGGTCTGGGCGAGCGATGCCAAAGTGTTCGATGCGGCACGGCAGGTCATACCGCCCATAGCTGGTTTGCGCCTCGTCGATCAGGTCGAGCGCGAGGTCGATCGCTGCGTCTCCGATCGCGTGGAGCGCGAGCGGCCACCCCGCCCGGTACGCCCCGAGTACCCGCTCGCGGTAAATTTCGGGATCATCTAGCAGGTAGCCGCGATTGCCGTGGTTGTGGTGGCCACAGAAGTCCTCCGTGACTGCCGCAGTCGCGCCCAGTAACGAACCGTCCATGAATACCTTGACGTGACCGAAGCGCACCTGCTCTGTGCCAAACCCGAATCGAATGCCCAGGTCGATCCCTGTACCCGATCCGGTGCCCTGAAAGTCGGTGGCATTGGCCGTAATCGGATGCAGCGCATCAATCGTAGGCATCAGCTGCGCGCGCGCGTGCAGCCGGCCTCTCTCCGCAGCGGACTGGTACGCGGCGACCTCAATGGGGCTGTGTCCAATCCAACCACCAGCGACACCGGCCTCGGTAAAGCTAGTGATCCCCTGCTCTGCGTAGCGCGAGGTGGCTGCGTCGAGCGCCGCAACCAGGTGCTCGGTCGCATACGGCAGCAATAGCCTCTGCACGAGCCCCTGCGCTGACTCCTCGATGAGTCCCGTCGGGTAACCGCCAGCATCGCGCACGACGACGCCGCCCGTCGGGTTTGCGAAACCCTCGTCGAACGCTCCCACGAGACGCAGTGTGGCCGAGTTGGTGATGGCGGCGTGCCCCGAGGTATGGCGCAGGTAGAGCGGGCGTGAGCCCGTCAACTCGTCGAGGCGGTCAATGCTGGGAAACAGCCCGCCGTGATGCGCCTGGTTGAAGCCGGTCCCGTGCACCCAAGCGTCCGAGTCACCGAGAGCGTCCAACCGAGCCACTTCCTCGGCGATCGCGGCATAGAGCGCATCGAGCCCACGCACAACACTCAGGTCAACCGCGGTGAGCCCGAGGCCCCACCACGAGGTATGACAGTGCGCATCAATGAGGCCAGGTGTCACAGTCGCGCTGCCGAAGTCTTCGCTCCGGATCGCGGAAAGCCCGTCGAGCTCTTCGTCGAAGCCGACGATGCGGCCGTTCATCACGCCGACGCGCGTGGCCGCGGGCCGTGCAGGGTCGAGCGTGAGGATCTCACGCGAGGAAATAATGAGGTCCAGTTGCAGAGTCATGAGTTAACCCTCGTTCGAAGCGGGAGGCATCACCGACGAATCGATGACGACGTGGATGAGGGCCGGTCCATCGGCCTGCAGCGCACGCTCGAGGGCAGGCGCAAAGTCTTCCGTGTTCACCACGTGTTCGCCGTGCCCTCCAAAGGAGCGCATCCAATCGGCAAAGTTAGGGTTCACCATCTTGGTGCCCGAGGGGCGACCCGGGTAGTGGCGTTCCTGGTGCTGCACGATCGTGCCGTAGATGCCGTTGTCGACCACAATCACGAGGGGGGCCGCGCCATGCGCGAACGCTGTCGCAAGCTCCTGGCCATTCATCAGGAAGTCACCATCACCACACACTGCGACGGCCTTGCGCTCGGGCGAGATCAGAGCCGCTGCGACGGCAGCAGGCACCGCCAGCCCCATCGCGCCGTTACGGGCCCCTACCAAGCTGGCAGGGGCGTGATGGCGCACAAATCGGTGCGCCCAGATCGTGGCGTTGCCCGCGCCGAAGGTGAGAATCGCTTCGCCTGCCAGCTGGTCATCAAGCACACCAAACGCGATCCCGAGATCGACACCCGGGTTCTCGACGCCAGCAGGAACCCCCGAGGCACCAGCCACTCCGGGCACGGAGGAGTCTGGGCGGTGCGCTGCAAATCGTTGCTGCGCCTCGACCCGTCCGAGCATCCAGGTGTCCTCTCGGCTGCCGCGAGCCGCCGCCGGGCCATACTCGACAAGGGCCTCCGTCAGCGTGGCAGAGGTGGCAAGCAGGTGCTGGTCGATACGACCTGAGTGCGTTGCGG
Source organism: Leucobacter salsicius M1-8 (assembly GCF_000350525.1). Taxonomy (GTDB): domain Bacteria; phylum Actinomycetota; class Actinomycetes; order Actinomycetales; family Microbacteriaceae; genus Leucobacter; species Leucobacter salsicius. The sequence goes on from NZ_AOCN01000011.1 coordinate 22,903, forward strand.
CGTTTGGATCCTGGATCACCAGCACCGTTTCAGCGTCGAACCCCTTTGTATAGCCGTCGCTCAGCACATCGGCACGCGTGCAACCAACGAATACCAGCAGATCTGCCTCGCCGTACCCCGCAGCTACGGCGTCGGCACGCCCGTACCCCAGCCATCCCGCGTAGCTTGCGGTGTCGTGAGGCACCGCATCGTAGGCACGCCAATCGCAGAACACGGGTACGCCCGCTTCCGCAGCGAAGTTCGCGAGCGTTCGGCCGTGCCCCTGCTCCCAACCGTCGCCGCCAAGCACAAACGCGGGGCGCTCTGCACTGGCGAGACGCGCACAGAGCTCAGCAACATCGACAGCGGCGGGCACGGGTCGCGGCGGCGCCACGGGTGTAGGCGTGGGCGCGGCGGTCTGCCGCATGAGCAAGTCCTCAGGAAGGCCCACAACGACGGGGCCGGGGCGGCCGCTGGCCGCGATCCGGAACGCCTCATCAGTGAGTTCCCCGGCACGATCCGGATCATCGATTGTCATGACCCGCTTGGCCGTCGAGCCGAACCATCCCGTGAGACTGAATTCCTGGAATGCATCGCGTTCGCGGTCATTGACAGGAACCAGGCCCACGAACAGCACGAGCGCCGTCGCGTCTTGCCACGCCGTGTGGATGGCGACCATCGCGTTAGCGGCACCCGGCCCGCGGGTCACCATTGCGACGCCGGGGCGCCCCGTGAGGCGCCCCTCGGCGAGCGCCATGTACCCAGCCCCGCCCTCGTGACGGCAGACAACCGTCTCAATCCCTGAGTCGTGAAGACCATCGAGCACGTCGAGGTAACTCTCTCCGGGAACGGCATACACTCGCTCCACACCGCGCGCTTCCAATGCGCGCACGATCAGATGGCCTGCTGACTGAGACATGAGCTCCTCGTTCTATTGACGGGTAACGGATAAAACTTGGGATCCGGCCGGCAGCGTGCCGGCCGGCCGGATCAGGTGGGCGCCTAGTGCTTGAAGCCGGGCAGCTTCACGCTGAGGCGGGGTGCAATCGAACCCGCGACTGCGGTGAACAATGACAGGAAGACGAGCATTGCGGCGGCGGGCCACCAGTGCCCGGCTGCCGCGGCAACGAAGCCAGTGGCAAGCAACGGAATAAAGCCTGACAACATTCCAGCGACGTTCTGCGCCATGCCCACACCGGTGTAACGCGTCTTCGCGGGGAACAGGCCGGTGAGCACCGTGCCCGAGGCCGCGTAGGGCAGCGACAGAGTTGCCACCGCGAGCGTCATCGCGATCACCACGAGCACCGGGTTGCCCGATGACAGCAGCATGAAGGCGGGTACGGCGACGAGCGCCGAAACGATACCGCCCCACAGGATCACGCGGCTGGCGCCGTACTTGGATCCCAGGCGCCCGCCCCAGATCAACACTGGAATCTCCACGGCAGCAGCGATCATGCTGCCCAGCAGCATTAGCGACGAACTGTATCCGAGCTCGTTGACGCCATACCAAACGCAGAAGGCGGTAACGAGGTAGAAACCACCTACGCCGAGCAGAGCCGCCGCCATGCCAACGATGACCTGCTTCCAGCTTTCACGGAAGGTCGTGAGCACTGGGCTCTTGACAAGTTCGCCCGATTCTTCGAGCTGACGGAACACGGGTGACTCTTCCAGCTTGCTCCGAATGTAGACGGCGACGAGCAGCAGCGGGAAGGCGAGCAAGAACGGGACACGCCAGCCCCACGCGTCAAAGCTCTGCTGGGAGAACAGCAGCGTCATCACGAAGAAGCCACCTGACGAAAGGATCGTGCCGATAGGTGAACCGATCTGTGGAATCGCCGCGTAACGAGCGCGCAGATGCAGCGGGGCATTCTCGACCACGATCGTCATGGCGCCCGACCACTCGCCGCCGACGAAGAGCCCCTGCGCCACACGCAGTAGCACGAGCAAGATGGGGGCGGCGATACCAATCGCGGCAAACGTCGGCAGCAAGCCGATGAGCCCGGTAATAATACCGATACCGACGATCGTGATCATCAGCACCTTACGGCGACCAATCCGGTCGCCCATTCGGCCAAAGATTATGCCACCGATAGGGCGAGCTGCAAGGCCCACACCAAACGTCGCGAAAGAGGCGAGCGCCGCAGCATTGGCGTCTGCGCTCGTGAAGTACTGCACGTTAAACACGAGCGCGGCAGCCGCACTAAAGAGGAAGAAGTCGTACCACTCAAGGGCTGTGCCGATCAGGGCACCCAAGGCAACCTTGTTCGCGTCCTTGATACTTAGTTCGTGTGTGGCGGCGTACTCAATCGACGTCGTATTGGATAGTTGACTCATGAACTCTCTCCATCGAGGGGTGGGTAGTGAGGTGCGCTGCGGCCAGCATCATCCATGATGCGCAACAGCATACCTACGAGCTTCTCAGGGAATGCGCCCCGTTTCATGGGGCAAAGTTGACCAGAATTCCACCCACCGTTGTGCACATGCACTTATGCTGGGCGCATGAGCAGAATTGCGACGGGCGCCCTCCAAGGCGTGCCCTTGCCCGGTGACGCGAAACGCTGGCACGAACTCCTCGACCAGCTCGATGCCACCGAGCTCACCGAAACCTTCGTGTCTCGGCTGGGGACTGTTCCCGGCTACGACCCTCTCCCCTTTCCCCGGTCCGAAGTGCGGCGCACCGGCCGACTCTCATTCGTAGCGCTCGTGCACGGGCTGCGAGACGGCGGGCTCACAGAGCCACTCTCGGTCGCCAACGACGTCGGAGTATCTCGCGCCCGCGCGGGGATTCCGCTCACTGCCCTCATGACCGCCATTCGTCTTGATTTCTCCGTGCTGTGGGAAGCGCTCACACGCGTCGCACATACGAGCGATGCAGAACTGGTGATTCGGCACACGGGAATCGTGCTACAGGCGGTCGATGATTACGCGGGCCAGACTCAGCAGGCCTACGCCGCCGAACGCCAACGCATGCTCGACGAGGCCAGCTCTGTGCGACAGGGCCTGATCGCCTCGTTATTCCAGGGCCCCCCGCCTCCCCCGGAGCGCATCGCCTCCATGGAACTTGAATTGGGCCTCACCCCGGGGGCTCCCCTCGTCACGGTTGCGGCCGTGGGCGATGACATCCCTGCACTCCGCGTATTCGTGTCTGATGCCTCCCGCGCAGGTGCACAGGTGTTCACCCATCACCTCGGTGACGCCCTCATTGCGTTTACTCGCCGCTTAACACTGCCTGGGACACGACTCGAAGTGCTACGTCGCACGCTGTTTGAGATGCGCGTGGGCGTGGCCTTCGCCGACCTCGGACTGCATGAGCTGCGCCAGGTCGGCGCCGATGCCCGCGAGCTGGCGCTCCTGTTGGCACCACACGAATCTGGAGCAATGACCTGGGATCGCGGATGGGCCCGGCTCGCGGCAAATCATCTTGCGGCTTCGGGGCATGGCATCCTCTCGGATGTACACCGAGCACTTGCCGAGTGCGGGGCAGCCGAGCGGGCCAGACTCGAGGAATCTGCCCGCAGCTACCTGCGCACCGGCAGCATCAGGGAGTCTGCTGCTGAATTGTTCTGCCACCGCAATACCCTCACCAACAGAATTCGCCGATTTGCTGAGCTCACTGGAGTCGACCCCATGGTGCCAGAGCAGGCAGCCCGGCTCGTCGTTGGATGGGCATAAGCACAACATTTGAGCAAATAACGGAGTAGATTGCCGCTGGATTCGGGGCATCTTGCCTGGAAGACTGAGCAGCAGGTGCCTTGACGCACACTGCATGCTCTCGACAGAGCCTTTCAACAAAGATTTGGAGTCCCGGTGGAGCACGGCGAACGATTTGACCCCGTCGAAGCTGACATCGAAGAGGTCTTGGCGGCCCTTCAGGCGGGCAAGACCACTTGCTCCCAGCTGATTGACGAATACCTCGCCCGTATCGATGAGTTTGATCGAGGCACCAATGGGTTGAACTCTGTCATCGTCATGAACCCGCACGTGCGCGCCGAAGCCGCAGCAGCTGATGCAAGATGGCGCGAGGGAACTGCTCGAAATCTTGAAGGCATCCCGTTCACTGTCAAAGATTCATACATGGCGAAGGGACTTACTGTTGCGGCAGGCTCCCCCGCGTTTGCGCAGCTCATTGCACAGTGGGACGCATTCTCAGTTGCGCGTCTACGCGAGGCTGGGGCGATCCTCATCGGCAAGACCAACATGCCGCCAATGGCGGACGGCGGCATGCAGCGGGGAATCTATGGCCGGGCAGAAAGCCCGTACAACCGCGACTTTCTTGCAGCGGCCTACGCGTCAGGCTCGTCCAATGGTTCTGGCGTTTCGACAGCCGCCAACTTCGCCATGTTTGGCATGGGCGAGGAGACGGTCTCCTCAGGCCGAAGCCCAGCCTCGAACAATGCCCTCTGCGCATACACCCCGTCCTGGGGGATTCTGTCTATCCGCGGCAATTGGCCGTTGTTCCCTGCGCGCGACGTGGTCGTTCCGCACACCCGATCTATGCCAGACATGCTTCGACTCCTTGATGTGCTGGTACAGGACGACCCGATTACTCGAGGCGATTTTTGGCGCAACCAGGATGTTGTTCCGCTGCCACTGCCGAGTGCACATCGCCCCGGTTCTTACCTGGATCTGCAGGATCCCGATGCGCTGCGAGGCAAACGGTTCGCGGTGCCCGCCATGTATCTCGGTCAGGATCCGAGCTACCCCTTGCCGGTACGGCCTTCGATCCTCCATCTCTGGGGTCAAGCTCGCGCAAGGTTGGAGCACCTGGGGGCAGAGGTAATCGTCACCGAATTTCCGTTGATGACAGCGTACGAAGGCGACCATCCGGGAAAAAAGTTCCTAGGCAAGCTAGGTGACCTCCCTCAGAACTGGTCTGACATCGAGTTCAATAACTTTCTCGCCTTCGGCTGGGATGACTTCTTGCTCGCCAACGGCGACCCGCAACTGTCGCGCCTGGGGGACGTCGACTCTGCCGAGATCTACCCGACACCCGTGGGCGCGCTCCCCGACCGCTACGAGCGCGTCGGTGACCACGAGGACCGGTTCAGGGGCGTGGTCGATCATGCGCGCTCGGGAGTCGCGGACCCTCGCGAGCACCCGGAATTCGCACGAGGGCTTCGAGCGCTGGTCGACCTGCGCGAATCACTCGTAGAGTCGTGGTTACAGGACCAGGGCTTCGACGCCATCGTTTTTCCCGCCAATGCTGACGTTGGCCCCGCGCGCGCCGACACTGACACCGAAGCGGCTGACCTCGCCTGGGCCAACGGAACATTCTTTTCTCACGGCAACTATGCGTTTCGCCACCTCGGTTTGCCCTCGATTACCGTCGCGATGGGCATCATGCACGACATCAATATGCCTGTTGGCCTCACGTTTGCGGGCGCGGCCTACAGTGACCCGGCACTCTTGGCATATGCGACGGCGTTCGAGACGGGGGCAGAGGGTTCTCTACGCCAACCGCCGCGCCACGGTCTCATTGCTCAACCCTGAGTCTCAGCCGCGAACGGTGCGCGATTGTCAGCGCTTCTCAGGCGGAGCACCTCTACAGTGAAAACATGAATTGTCCCAGCGACGGAACGACCCTGCTCATGAGCGAACGCCAGGGCATCGAGATTGACTATTGCCCGCAGTGCCGCGGGGTGTGGCTCGATCGCGGCGAGCTCGACAAGATTCTCGAGCGCGCCCAGGCTGAAGCCGAGGCGCTCTCCGCGCCAGCTGCCCCGGCCGCTCCTGCGGCGCCGGCGCCCCAGACGCCGCCGACCCAGTTCCAGGCCCCTCAGAAGGCCTACCCGCAGCAGGGTTACGGGCAACAGCCTCGCTACGACGACCGCCGGGACCCGCGCTACGACGACCGCCACGACAGCTACGACCCGCGCTACGGGTCGCGCAAGAAGAAGAAGCCGTTCGACTTCCTCGGCGAACTGTTCGACTAACCGTTCTTTACAAAATGCGCGGCTTCTTCCGTCTCTGACCCACCGAGAAACGAAAGAAGTCGCGCATTTTTGCGCGCGCTCGGTGCAGGGCCCGGGTTACAACACCCGATCGGCCACGATCCGGCGCAATGCCGCGAGCGTGAGCCCGATCGACCCGAGGTCGATGCGCTCGTTGTTACCGTGCACGCCCTCGCGGTACCGCTCGTAGCTCCATTCGGGGCCGAGCAACCCAAACCCGTAGGCGGGAATGCCCAGGCCGCGCAGCACGCGATTGTCCGACCCGCCCGCGGCCATGATCGGCACCACGGGCTCCCCGCTCACTTCGGTGACGGCCCGCGAGATCGCTTCGAACAAACCGGTGTCGGCCGGCGATGCGGTCGCGGGCCAGCCGCGCAAGTGTTCAATCTCAACGGTGTCGGCCAAGTCTCCCAGCATCGCACGTAACAGCTCGTCGACCTCGTCGTCGGTGGTGCCCGGGAGTGTGCGAATATCGAGGTCGAGTTCTCCGCGCGAGGGAATCACATTGTGCGTGTGACCCGAACGCAAAATGGTGGGGGAGATCGTGATGCGCGAGATGGCGTGCGCATAGCCAGCGATGCCGCCGAGCTTTGGCAACACCGCGTCGAGCCGCACGGGGTCGAGCATGCGCTCGGCAAGATCCGGATCATCGATGCGTGCCGCCACAAATGCCGACCACAATGGTCCGAGCTGCGCAATCGGGGTCACCGAGCTGAGGCGCTGCAGTACCTCGCCCATGCGGGTCGCGGCCCCCGCCGCGCCATACGGGATCGATGCATGGCCGGGGGTGCCGTGTACAACGAGGCGGCGGCCGGCCGAGCCTTTCTCGGCGACCTCGATGGCCACGTGCCGGCCCATGCGCATGCCGCCCGACTCCGAGATCGCCTCGGTGACCCGCACCGCATCGGGGTGCTCACGCAGCAGCCAGTGAATGCCGTGCTCACTCCCGGCTTCCTCGTCGGCGACGGCGAGCAACACGAGGTCCCCGCGCGGCGGCTCGTCAGCGAGCGCCAGGTCGCGCGTCACGCACGCGAATGCCGCCGTGAGATACAGCATGTCAACGGCCCCGCGCCCCCACACCTCGCCGTCGATGAGCTCGCCACCAAACGGGTTGCGGTTCCAGCCGTCGGGGTTCACGGGAACCACGTCGAGGTGTCCCACCAGGCCAAGCGCAGGCGCGGAGGGATCGGTGCCGCGCACGCGCGCGATCAGCGAGGAACGGCCCGGCGCAGACTCGAACACGTGGGTCTCGAGCCGTCCCGAACCCACCGCCTCCGAGAGAAAGCGCTGCAGCACGTTGACGTTGCGCACCTCTTGGCCCGACTCGATGCTGCCGTCGTTCACGCAGGCCTCGCGAATCATCGCCTGCAAGAGCGCGACGGTGTCTTCTAGGCCCGAGTCGTTCGGCCCCGCGTCCGTCAGTTCTGTCACGTCCGTCACCGCGGCACCCTCCTCTTCGAGCCAGATGCGTCCACTCTATGCCTCGGAGGCGCCGAGGAACGCGCGCAAGCCCGGGTGGCTCGCTGGTTGGAGGTTAAGCGATCCGGATCGAATCCTCGGCCGCGCGTTCGGTCGCGTCGAGGATTGCGGTAACGCCCGCACGGTACACGTCCATGCCGCTGATCGCGAGCAGCGCGTCGCGATGGGCGTAGACGTGGGGGTAGTCGGCGAGGTTCGTGGCTCCGTAGCTGCCGATCCACGGGATCGACCCGTCGCGGGCGACCCCCTCGCTCGACATCGCCTCCTGGGCGAGCGCGGCACCCTGTGAGAGCGAGAAGCCCGAGATCGCGGCATAGGCCTTGATCAGTGCGGCGCCCTCGAGCCCCCCCTCGGTCAGGAGCTCGAGAATGAGGTCGTCGGCCGAGATATCACCGGGGCCGGCTGCGTCGATGATTGCGCCCTCGCTCGCGATCGACGGGTGCTCCAGGCTCAGCTCGGCAAGCCTGAAGAGAAACACTTCGAGGCGCTCACGCCAGTTGCCAGGTGCATTGCGGCCGGCGTCTGCGGCGGCACCGATCAGCCGGTCCAGGGCCGCGCGCGTGAGCTCGTCCTTGTTGCGGAAGTGGCGGTACATGGCGGTTGCATCGACTCCGAGCGCCTCGCCCAGTCGCTTGAATGTGATGCGGCTAGAGGGATCCATGCGCGCAAGTTCGAGCACGCCCTCCACAATCACCTGTTGATCCAGGCGCACCCGCTTGTTTCCCGCCGCCATGCTGCCTCCGATTCGCTGGTTCGCACACTGCGCCCCCAACGATGAGCGGCGGCGCTGCTCAGCCCAGTGTAGTCCCGTGCGACCGCCAGGCCGCACGACAGTCACGAAACCTGTCACGTGTCGTGTCACTCCTCAACAGCCGAACGCTGGCCACGGAGCGAGCGCAGGTTACCCTCCACGTTCTACACTGTGGGCTATGTCTCACACGTCGCCCACCGCCGGGCCCGCGACCTCCCCTCCCGCTGGCGCGCACGCTTCGGCGGCCAACCGCTCAATGGCGATCCCGCTGCGTCCGATCGCGCTCATCTACCGCGTGATCGCGTTGGCACTCATCGTCACCGGAATCGTGCGCATCACGGGCCTGTTCTCTGGGGAGCCCGTGTGGAATTCCCTGCTGTTCTACACTGTGCAGAGCAACGTGCTGTGTCTCGTGTGGATGGCCGTGCTCGTCTGGGCCACGGTTCGTGACCTCGCGCAGCGGGGCGGGCGCGGGTTTTCGACGCCGTCACCGCGCGTGGGCGGGGCTGTCATGATGGCGATCACCGTCACCATGCTCGTCTACCTGATCGTGCTGGTGCCCGCGTCATTCGTGCAGAACAGCAACTACGAACCGTTCTCGCTCACCGACAACCTGATCCACATCATCACGCCATGCCTCATCGTGATCGACTGGGCATTGTTCACACCCAAGGGCAGCTTTCGCCGGTTCGACCCGCTCCTGTGGGCGCTCATCCCCTGTGCGTACCTGGTGTTCGCGCTGACTTACGGTGGCCTCGGCGGGGGGTTTGTACCCGGCCAAACTTATGCATACCCGTTCCTGGATGTCGCCAGCCATGGCTGGGGCGGCGTATTCGCGCGGGTTGCTGTGCTCGCGATCACACTGATCGGCGTGGGGTACGTCTTCTTCGCTCTCGACCGGCTGCTGGCGGGCCGGCGCGGGCCGGCCCTTCCAGGCAGCACGGGCCGTTAGGCACGGGGATTGATCCGGATCGCGATCCGGATCAATCCCCGTGCATGCAGGGCGCTCACTGAGCGAGCTGCGAGAGAGCGCGTTACCGCAGTTCGGCGGGCACCCGCGCGAGCACGCGGTCGAGCGCGTCGATGAAGTCGCCTGCCTCGTCGCGCGTGAGCGTCATGGGTGGCTTTACCTTGAGCACGTTCTGGCGCTCGCTCGCAGGCTGCACAATGATGCCCTCGTGCAGCATCTGCTCACACACCCACTCGGTAGCGTCGCGCGCTGGCTCGAGCGTCTTGCGGTCGGTCACAAGCTCGACCCCCTGGTAGAGGCCCGTGCCGTGCACTGTGCCGATGAGCGGGTGTCTCGTTGCGAGTTCTGCGAGCCGCTCCTGCAAGTACTCGCCCACTTCGAGGGCGTTGCGCTGCAAGCCCTCGTCCTCGATCACGTCGAGCACGGCGGTGGCTGCGATGGCACTCGCGGGGGCCCCACCCGCGGAGGAGAAGAACATCCCCTCGCGGGCGAGTGCGTCCACGACCGCGCGGCTAGTGATGACCGCGCCCACCGGGTACGCGTTACCCGCGGCCTTCGCGACGGCGATGATGTCGGCACGCGCGCCGAGCATCTCGTGCCCGAAGAAGGCGTGCCCGAGTCGGCCGTAGCCCACCTGCACCTCGTCGGCGATCGCGAGGCCGCCGTGAGCCCGGATCGCGTCGTAGGCGCCCGCAAGGTAGCCCGCGGGCGGAATCACGCCGCCCGCGTTACCGATCACGGGCTCGCACACGAACCCGGCAGCGGGCGTGCCCGCCGCGTCGAGCTCGGCGAGCTGCGCCTCAAGATCGGCGACGTACGCGGGGCCTGAGTCCGCGCCGCGGTGCGGGCCGCGGTACGCGTTGGGGGCGTCGGAAATATGCACCCAGTCGGGGCGCGAATCAAGCGCGTGCGGGTTATCAAACGCGCTCGTGCTGACCGCGTCGGACGCCATGGTCCAGCCGTGGTAGCCCTCGCGCGCCGCAACGATTCCCTCGCGCCCGGTCGCCACGCGCGCCATGCGAATCGCGAGATCGAGCGCCTCGGATCCACTGTTGACAGGGATCACGACGTCGAGCGTCGGGTCGGCCACACGCGACAGCAGCTTTTCGGTGAAGTCGGCGTACGCGCGGTACAGGAAGCGCGAGTTTGTGTTGAGCAGGTGCAGCTGGCGCGCCACGCGATCGGCGAGCACGGGGTGCGAGTGCCCGATCGCGGCCACGTTGTTCACCATGTCGAGGTAGGCGCGACCGCGGGTCTCGACGAGCAGGCTGCGCCACCCACGCTCGATGCGCGGAGGGTCAACATAGAACCGCTCAGCAGCCCCACCCATCGCGTGGTTGCGGCGCTGCTGCTCATGCAGCCGCTCCAGCTCCGGATCCGCCGCGCGCTCCACCCCGAGGCCCAGGAGCGGGCTCGGGTCGAGCGCGCCCTCGGTCTCGTACTCGCTGTGAAAGGCTGCGAACGCCGATTCGGGCTGCGCCCACGCGACGCGACGCGTGATCCGGATCGATGCGTCGCCCACCACGGCGAGCAGCTCGCCCTGGGCCACCGGGCCCGAAGCGGAGGCGACCCGGGCCCCCGTGATGCGCAGCACAACGCCCGCGTGCTCGAGCTCGATGCTCTCGGTCGGCTCGGTCGGCTCGGCGGTTTCGGTGGTCTCTGCCGAGACCGCCGGGACAGTGCGCACCGTGCCGGCGAAGGGGGCGCGGATCTCGGTACCGGGGGCCGCCCACAGCTCCACGCAGCGGGCGCGCGGTGCGGCCTGCTCGCTGACGCGAGCGGGCACGCGGGTGAGCCGCGCCTCGCCGAAGCGGGCGGCGACGATCTGCGCGCCCTGGGCAGCGAGCGCACCGGGCGCCGCGAGGGCTTCGACAGCGAGGCGCGACTCGGTGTCGGCGTCGAGCCACGCACCGCGGTCGAGCAGCTCACTCTCGACGCCGAGGTCGATCACCGTGACAGCACCGGCCAGGAGCGGGGAGTAGTTCAACCCCGGCTCGTGGGGCAGGCCGGCGGCCAGCCGCAACTGCGCCGTCGCGTCGGCCTCGTCGATCGCACTGGCGCGGGCGAACACCTGCCACTCGTGCTCCATCCGCTCGCGGGCGTAATCGTTGTCGGGATCGATGTCGAGCTGGCTCCAACCGCTCACCGCGAGCGTCGTGCCGCGCAGCACGATGAGCGGCCAAATGGCCTGGCACTCGGCATCGGTGAGTGGCGCCCCCGCCGCTCGTACGGCGTCGGCGAAGCCGCGCACGGTCCGGGCGACCGCGGCAATACTGCCGGTGCGGCCGAGCACGTCGGCGGCCGTGACGGCGAGCTCGGCGACGCGCCAGGAGGTTCCGGCGTCGCCCAAGTCGATGACCCACAGCACGCCGTCGGCGTCGCGCATGACGTTGTCGGTGGTGAGGTCGCCGTGGATCACCTGGCTCGGGAGCTCCTGCGCGAGCGCGCGCACCGCGGCGTCGGCCGCACGGGCGGCGTCGAGGCAGACGGAACGCTGCGCCTCGGGGAGAAAGTGGACGAGCCCCTCGGTCACCGCGAGCGCGTTGCCGAGTTCCCACTGGCTGGGGGCGGAGACGGCGGCGGCCGCCTGCGCGGCGTCGACGAGCGGTGTGCCGGCGGCGGCCAGTGCGATTGCGGTGCGGCCGGCAAGCACGCCCAGCTGCTCGGCGCGAGCGCCGCTCGTCGCGGGCTCTGCCTCGAGCGCTGCACCGTCGACCCAGCCGAAGCCGCGCACGGCGACCGTCTGGCCATCGGCGGTGGTCGCCGTGAGCGGTTCGGCATCAGCGACCTGGCCGGCATCGTTCGCTTCGCGATTGCCTGACCCCGTGGGGGGCGCAAGCTGGGGCGTGGGAACGCCAGCAGACACGAGTGCGTCAATAACGAGCTGCTGCAGCGAGCGGCCTTCTGCGGGGGCGTCGGGGTGGCCAAACTTGAGCAACAGGCGGCCGTTGTCGCCTGAGATCCGGTAGTTGCGATCTTGCTGGCTCCCGAGTTCGGTCGCCTCTCCTGCGACGCCGAACTGCCGCGCAGCGATGTCTGTCGCGACCTGCGCATCGATCTGCGGACGCGCGAGGAGCCATTGGTTGTGCTGCTCAGTCATGTTTCCCTTTCGACCCGTTTATGAGTAACGGTACATGACATCTTGAAAACATGTGGTGACGTTTCGTTACTATAGGTAGATGCATAAGGACGCGAGCGACTCACCCACCGTTGAATTGGATACCGTCGACCGGGCTCTGATCGCAGCCCTGCAAGAGGACGGTCGACTGAGCTATGCCGACCTCGCCGAGCTGGTTGAGCTCACGCCTGGCGGCGTGCGCAAGCGCGTCATGCGCCTCGAGGATCAAGGCGTCGTGCAGGTGGTGGGGGTCACCGACCCGCTGCGGCTGGGATATCGCAGCATGGCGATGCTCGGGGTTGTCGTGCAGGGAGACGTCGAGCTCGTCGCCGACGCCGTGAGCGAGCTCCCCGGGGTCATCTACGTCGTCTTCACTGCGGGCCAATTCGACCTCATGGTCGAGGTCATCGCCGAGGATCAGGACGCGCTGTTTCGAGTAATCAATCGTGACGTGCGCAGTATCGACGGCGTGGCGCGCATCGAGTCCTTTCCCTACTTCTCGATTCGCACGCACCGATTTGGCTGGGGTACCCGCTAACTCACACGGCGCCGAGCCGGCACAACAATAGCTACGCCGGCGCCAGCAACTCAGGCCCATCGCCGCGTAGCGGCCTCACGGCATGGATGCGCAGACCCTCAGCGATCGTGGTGGCGCGCTCAACCGCGGCATTGATAAGGCGCTGGTCGCCGTTCGGGAGCGGATCCAGCCACTCGGCCGTGAGCTCGGGGGCAAGGAACACCGGCATACGGTCGTGAATCTCGGCCATCTTGCCCGTTGACGGGCTGGTCAGGATTGTGGCCGTCAAATGCCACTCCCCATTTGGCCCGCTCTCGGGGGCCCGCCACCAGCTGTAGAGCCCTGCGAGCGTCAGCACCGGATCCGGCCCATGAATCGCGTGAGGCACGCGGGCACCCTGGGGGCCGCTCCACTCGTAAAACCCGGTGACGGGAATGGCGCAGCGACCGTGCTGCACCGCGGCCTTGAAGCTGGGCTTGGTCGCCGCTGTCTCTGCCCTGGCGTTAAACGTCGGAAACTTGGGCTTCAGTTCCTTCGCCCACGGTGGCAGCAACGACCAGTACGCCGTTTGGAAGTGCTTGTCGCCCGTCAGCGGGTCGGTTGCCGCGATCGGGATCTGCTGGGTGGGTGCGATGTTCCAGCTGGAGTGTGCTCCCGTGGGAGCGCTCTTGATCCAGCTGGCGAGCGCGGAGCCACCCGCGACGCTCATGATTTCTTCATAGTCCACGAACACTCTGCCGCACATGCCCAAAGACTACGCCCCGCCCCCGACAACAGTCGGGGGCGGGGCGAGAAGACTTGTGGGCTAGCCGCGAGGCACGGGCGGGCCGAGGATCAGGAGCACGGTGAACACGAGGCTCACGAGCGCAACCAGGATGATGACCGAGAGCAGCAGGTGGCGCAGGATCCATGCCTGCACGTGTTCAACGAAGCCCTGCGGCGCGTCACCGCCCGGCGCCAGTCGCCAGCCGCCGTCGAGCAGCCCCTTGCGGTCCGTGACGATCTCGAAGGGGAGCGTCGCGAAGGGAATGATCGCGAGGACGAGGCCGAGAGTGCCGTGGCCAAATCGCCACTTCTGGTTAACCCACACGAAGACGGTGGAGACGCAGTAGCTCAGGAAGACGAAGCCGTGCAGACCGCCGGCGATGGGCATGAGCGCGTCCGTCACGCCAACGCCGCGCAGAATAATGGCGGTGATCAGACCGGCCCAGGTAAAGACCTCTGCGATAGCGAATGTGCGGAAGAGAATGCGCGGTGTCATGGGTTCAAGGCTATCTGGGCAACCTTAGAAACCCGAGGTCAGAGCCCTCATCCTTTTGGTTGATCTTACGCCCCGGGATGATCGCATCGGCCTTCGGCTCAACGCGTTTTGGGCATAAAAAAGGGGGCTGGTTCACAATTGTGAACCAACCCCCACTAAAAGGTGTCCGGCGGTGACCTACTCTCCCACACCCTCCCGAGTGCAGTACCATCGGCGCAGTCAGTCTTAGCTTCCGGGTTCGGAATGTGACCGGGCGTTTCCCTGACGCTATAACCACCGTAACTCTATCAACATCACCAGCCACCCCAACTCCCCGTACAGGAGTCTTCTGGGTGTGGCCGTCCGTTGGGAACCACAAAGTAGACGCGAACATCGTTACATACAGAATCTATAACTTACATCCCCCAACCCAAAGGTGGGGGTGAAATCAAACCATCGGCTTATTAGTACCAGTCAGCTCCACACGTTACCATGCTTCCACATCTGGCCTATCAACCCAGTAATCTACTGGGAGCCTCACACACTCGAAAGTGTACGGAAATCTCATCTTGAGGCCGGCTTCCCGCTTAGATGCTTTCAGCGGTTATCCATCCCAAACGTAGCCAACCAGCCATGCCCTTGGCAGAACAACTGGCACACCAGAGGTCTGTCCAACCCGGTCCTCTCGTACTAGGGTCAGATCCTCTCAAATTTCCAACGCGCGCAGAGGATAGGGACCGAACTGTCTCACGACGTTCTAAACCCAGCTCGCGTACCGCTTTAATGGGCGAACAGCCCAACCCTTGGGACCAACTCCAGCCCCAGGATGCGACGAGCCGACATCGAGGTGCCAAACCATGCCGTCGATATGGACTCTTGGGCAAGATCAGCCTGTTATCCCCGAGGTACCTTTATCCGTTGAGCGACAGCGCTTCCACAAGCCACTGCCGGATCACTAGTCCCGACTTTCGTCCCTGCTCGACCTGTCAGTCTCACAGTCAAGCTCCCTTGTGCACTTACACTCGCCACCTGATTGCCAACCAGGTTGAGGGAACCTTTGGGCGCCTCCGTTACATTTTAGGAGGCAACCGCCCCAGTTAAACTACCCACCAGGCACTGTCCCAGAACCCGATCAGGGTCCATAGTTAGATATCCAATATGACCAGAGTGGTATTTCAACAACGACTCCACCATAACTAGCGTCACAGCTTCACAGTCTCCCACCTATCCTACACAAGCCACACCGAACACCAATACCAAGCTGTAGTAAAGGTCACGGGGTCTTTCCGTCCTTCTGCGCGTAACGAGCATCTTTACTCGTATTGCAATTTCGCCGAGTTCACGGTGGAGACAGCTGGGGAATCGTTACGCCATTCGTGCAGGTCGGAACTTACCCGACAAGGAATTTCGCTACCTTAGGATGGTTATAGTTACCACCGCCGTTTACTGGGGCTTAAATTCAAAGCTTCGACCGAAGTCTAACCTCTCCTCTTAACCTTCCAGCACCGGGCAGGCGTCAGTCCGTATACGTCCACTTGCGTGTTAGCACGGACCTGTGTTTTTAGTAAACAGTCGTTCCCCACTGGTCTCTGCGGCCACCACACCCTTTCGGAGCAAGTCCTAATAAGTGGATGGCCCCCCTTCTCCCGAAGTTACGGGGGCATTTTGCCGAGTTCCTTCACCATGATTATCTCGATCTCCTGAGTATTCTCTACCTGACCACCTGAGTCGGTTTGGGGTACGGGCAACAGTAAACCTCGCGTCGATGCTTTTCTTGGCAGCATAGGATCACCTGCTTCCCCAAACGGGTCCGCATCGTGTCTCAACCTATATGAGTGACGGATTTGCCTATCACTCGGCCTACACACTTACACCGGGACAACCATCGCCCGGCACAGGCTACCTTCCTGCGTCACACCTCACGCTCACCACCCGAGTCTGGGTTCGCAGCCGCCACCCACACATCACCCGAAGGATCCACGTGAATCTTGGTTTGCTTAGCACTACTCGTTAGGCCTTTGACGGTTTACCGCCGGTACGGGAATATCAACCCGTTGTCCATCGACTACGCCTGTCGGCCTCGCCTTAGGTCCCGACTTACCCAGGGAAGATTAGCTTGACCCTGGAACCCTTGGTCTTCCGGAGGACGGGTTTCTCACCCGTCTTTCGCTACTCATGCCTGCATTCTCACTCGTGTAGCATCCACGGCTGGATCACTCCGCCGCTTCACTCGCCACACGACGCTCTCCTACCCATCCAACGGACTGAACCACGAAGGCTTGTCTATACGTTAAATGCCACAACTTCGGTGGCGTGCTTGAGCCCCGTTACATTGTCGGCGCGGAATCACTTGACCAGTGAGCTATTACGCACTCTTTCAAGGGTGGCTGCTTCTAAGCCAACCTCCTGGTTGTCACAGCAACTCCACATCCTTTTCCACTTAGCACGCGCTTTGGGACCTTAGATGGTGATCTGGGTTGTTTCCCTCTCGACTATGAAGCTTATCCCCCACAGTCTCACTGCTGCGCTCTCACTTACCGGCATTCGGAGTTTAGCTGACGTCAGTAACCTTGTAGGGCCCATCGGCCATCCAGTAGCTCTACCTCCGGTAAGAAACACGCAACGCTGCACCTAAATGCATTTCGGAGAGAACCAGCTATCACGAAGTTTGATTGGCCTTTCACCCCTATCCACAGCTCATCCCCTCAGTTTTCAACCTAAGTGGGTTCGGTCCTCCACGCGCTCTTACACGCGCTTCAACCTGGCCATGGATAGATCACTTCGCTTCGGGTCTAGGACATGCGACTGAATCGCCCTATTCAGACTCGCTTTCGCTACGGCTACCCCACACGGGTTAACCTCGCCACATATCGCTAACTCGCAGGCTCATTCTTCAAAAGGCACGCCATCACCCCTACAAGGAGGCTCTGACGGATTGTAAGCAAACGGTTTCAGGTACTATTTCACTCCCCTCCCGGGGTACTTTTCACCTTTCCCTCACGGTACTAGTCCGCTATCGGTCATCTGGAAGTATTTAGGCTTATCAGGTGGTCCTGACAGATTCACACGGGATT
The DNA here is from genome assembly GCF_000350525.1 of Leucobacter salsicius M1-8. Classification (GTDB taxonomy): domain Bacteria; phylum Actinomycetota; class Actinomycetes; order Actinomycetales; family Microbacteriaceae; genus Leucobacter; species Leucobacter salsicius. The sequence continues at coordinate 39,982 of NZ_AOCN01000011.1, forward strand.
TCTCGGGCCCCGTGCTACTTGGGATACACACCACGCGGTAAAACCATTTCGGATACGGGACTCTCACCCACTCCGGTCCGCCGTTCCAAGCGGTTCTCCTATAGCTTCACTCTCACGTCGAAGACACGGCAGTATCTTCAGGCATGTCCCACAACCCGACCATGCAACCCCTGCCGGGTATCACACATGACCGGTTTAGCCTCTTCCGGGTTCGCTCGCCACTACTACCGGAATCACTATTGTTTTCTCTTCCTGGGGGTACTGAGATGTTTCACTTCCCCCCGTTCCCTCTACCCGCCCTATATATTCAGGCGGGAGTCACCAGGTACGCACGCGCCCTGGCGGGGTTTCCCCATTCGGAAATCCTCGGATCACAGCCCGTTTATCGGCTCCTCGAGGCTTATCGCAGATTACTACGTCCTTCTTCGGCTCCAGATGCCAAGGCATCCACCGTTTGCTCTTAAAGATTTGAAATCACATAAGTATCAGAAAATCACACCAGCAAGCTGATGCGACCAATGAAAATAAATAAAGTATCAACAACAACCACAAGAGCTGTTGTTAGATGCTCGCGTCCACTGTGTAGTTCTCAACGTACGGTCGATCCCACCCCCACAACCAACACGTGCTGTGAGCGCAGGCCCGAAAACTCAGTCACCCACACACTCGAAAGCATGTAGCCGGCTGGGCCTTCAGGACCCAATAGTATGCACCATCTCAAACACTGCCATCAACCCCCACGCTTTCCGACCATCCCAAAGGACAATGTACTCACACAGAAACCAACACCAGCACTCCACTGTCAAATGTTCCACCCATGAGCACCCAGTAAGAAACATTCGTTCTTAATCTGGGCAATCTGCGCGACCATAGGTCACGAGTGCTCCTTAGAAAGGAGGTGATCCAGCCGCACCTTCCGGTACGGCTACCTTGTTACGACTTAGTCCTAATCACCAGTCCCACCTTCGACAGCTCCCTCCCTTACGGGTTAGGCCACCGGCTTCGGGTGTTACCGACTTTCATGACTTGACGGGCGGTGTGTACAAGGCCCGGGAACGTATTCACCGCAGCGTTGCTGATCTGCGATTACTAGCGACTCCGACTTCATGGGGTCGAGTTGCAGACCCCAATCCGAACTGAGACCGGCTTTTTGGGATTCGCTCCACCTCGCGGTATCGCAGCCCATTGTACCGGCCATTGTAGCATGCGTGAAGCCCAAGACATAAGGGGCATGATGATTTGACGTCATCCCCACCTTCCTCCGTGTTGACCACGGCAGTATCCCATGAGTTCCCACCATAACGTGCTGGCAACATAGGACGAGGGTTGCGCTCGTTGCCGGACTTAACCGAACATCTCACGACACGAGCTGACGACAACCATGCACCACCTGTATAGAAGTGTCCAAAGAGTTGACGATCTCTCGCCCGTTCTTCTATATGTCAAGCCTTGGTAAGGTTCTTCGCGTTGCATCGAATTAATCCGCATGCTCCGCCGCTTGTGCGGGCCCCCGTCAATTCCTTTGAGTTTTAGCCTTGCGGCCGTACTCCCCAGGCGGGGAACTTAATGCGTTAGCTACGACACAGAACCCGTGGAACAGGCCCTACATCTAGTTCCCAACGTTTACGGCATGGACTACCAGGGTATCTAATCCTGTTCGCTCCCCATGCTTTCGCTCCTCAGCGTCAGTAGCGGCCCAGAGATCTGCCTTCGCCATCGGTGTTCCTCCTGATATCTGCGCATTCCACCGCTACACCAGGAATTCCAATCTCCCCTACCGCACTCTAGCCTGCCCGTACCCACTGCAAGCCCGAGGTTGAGCCTCGGGTTTTCACAGCAGACGCGACAAGCCGCCTACGAGCTCTTTACGCCCAATAATTCCGGACAACGCTTGCACCCTACGTATTACCGCGGCTGCTGGCACGTAGTTAGCCGGTGCTTTTTCTGCAGGTACCGTCACTTGCGCTTCTTCCCTACTAAAAGAGGTTTACAACCCGAAGGCCGTCATCCCTCACGCGGCGTTGCTGCATCAGGCTTGCGCCCATTGTGCAATATTCCCCACTGCTGCCTCCCGTAGGAGTCTGGGCCGTGTCTCAGTCCCAGTGTGGCCGGTCACCCTCTCAGGCCGGCTACCCGTCGTCGCCTTGGTGAGCCATTACCTCACCAACAAGCTGATAGGCCGCGAGTCCATCCACCACCGATAAATCTTTCCCACAACAGGCCATGCGGCCATTGTGCATATCCAGTATTAGACACCGTTTCCAGTGCTTATCCCAGAGTGATGGGCAGGTTACTCACGTGTTACTCACCCGTTCGCCACTCATCCACCCCAGCAAGCTGGGGCTTCAGCGTTCGACTTGCATGTGTTAAGCACGCCGCCAGCGTTCGTCCTGAGCCAGGATCAAACTCTCCGTAAAAAATTACATGCACAACCCATCACCGGAATAAGGCAACGAGCGTGCGAGTTCAACCTGACAAAAACGAACATCATTACTGACGTTCATATATATTTGTCCAAAAGGAATCGCCATCAACCAGACCACAAGGATCCAGCGACGGGATATAAAATTGGCATTTGACATTTCAAGTGCACACTATTGAGTTCTCAAGGACCAGACATCCCCCGTACCAGCCAAAGCCTTCCGAAAGACAACTTGTCTAATCTACCACACTTTCGAGTGGTGTTTACCGCAAGCTAATGTAGCCGGCCCGCCCTGCGGCCCGGCTTCGTTGCGGCGACAAGAGATAACATTACGCAGTTGTCGGGGCGAGGGCAAACCCGGGCGGTATCCGTGGCGTGTCGCGCAGGTAAACGGCATGATTACGCCAATTCCCTCAAATGGTCCTTGCCAGAAGGTTCTCGCCCCCAGCCCCAGCGGCCCGAGGTGTACCCCCGAAACCTCCTGCCCAGATCTCCAGACACCAGCCCGATGCTGATGCTTCAGAGCATGGAGGCAAGGCCCGCGAGCTGCACCCGCGAAGCTACCCCGCTCTTGGCGTAGAGCGACCCAACGTGCGTCTTCACGGTTGTCACGCTCACACCCAGCACATCTGCGATTGCCTGATTGCTTAATCCCTGTGCCAGGAGGGTCAGCACCTCGCGTTCTCGGGAGGTGAGGGAGTCGGCAGCGGCGAACGCGCTCGCTGCGCTGGCCGCCGCGGCGCCAGTAGCCCTCGCCGCCGGAGCGGGCCGGTTCGTGGTCAACGCACGTTCGATGAGGCCGCTGGCAATTGCAGGATCGATCACGCGCCGGTCTGCCATGACGTGGCGGATACTCTGCAGCATCTCGGTGCCGCTCACACTCTTGAGGAGATACCCGTGAGCGCCGGCAGCGAGTGCTTGCATCACGAGTTCGTCGGAGTCGAAGGTGGTGAGCACAATGACTCGGGTGCTGGTCTCAGCCGTGATGCGTTCGGTGGCCCAGATTCCATCAGTGCCCGGCATGCGGAGGTCGATGAACGCAATATCGGGGCGGTGCTCGTGGCATGCGACGACCGCCGCGAAGCCGTTCTCGGCTTCAGCAACAACCTCAATGCAGGGATCGGCGCCGAGTATGGCGGTGACTCCGCTTCTCACGGCTTCGTGGTCGTCAGCGACGAGGATGCGAATCGGGTCGGTCATGCGTGTCCCCCTGCGTTCGCGGTGCTGCTGTGGATCTCGAAGCCTGGGTTGGTTTCGCTCGTCTGGCCGGGCAGGGTCATGGTGGCGACCCAGGTGTTCTGGTGCGCGGCGTCACCACTCGCTGAAGGCCCACTCTCGAGTTGGCCGCCCGCCAGGCTCAGCATCATGCCCGCGCTGCGCAAGCCCAACTGGGTGCCCTGCGCGATGGGGCCGCCGGACTCGGTGTTGTTGCTGATCGCGAAGCGCGCGCCGGCGGGCGCTTCGGTGATGCTGAACTCGATATCGCCCACACCGTGCTTTGCCGCGTTGGCGACGAGTTCGCGGAGCACCCGCAGCGCTGAGGTCTGGGTGGCGGCAGAGCTGGCTGCGAGCCGGGACGTGGCCCGTTCGAATGATCCGGCGCACCAACGGAGCTCGCGCCCCTCGGGGAGTAAGCTGCCGAGCGACTCGAGGTCGGCCGCGATTTCTTGGGAGACCGCGGGCGGCCGCATGCCGCCGTCGCCAAAACGGCTCCGACCGGCATCGCTCCCGTGTTCGAGCGCATCACGGCCGGCTTTGTCGAGATCAATGGTCGCTGTGAGCACCTCGATGAGTGCCCGCAGTTCCCGGTGCGCGGCGTCCGTGCCCTGCTTGGCACGCTCCAAGCTCGCCACGATGGCAGCGCCCTGAGCAGTGTCTTGAGCAGCGCCTTGCCCAGCGGGGCGATCGGGATCCGGATCCGCGTTCCCTCGCGCGACCCGCAGCTTCGCAGCCTCGACGTGCAGCCCGGCAACCGCGATGTGGTTCGCGACCAGGTCGTGGAGATCGTGGGCGATGCGTTCGCGCATCTCGCTCGTCTGCTGGGCGTGCGCCTGCATCAGCGCGACGCGGGTGCGCGACCGCTCGCTGCGCACCGCCCAACCCCAGGCCGCCGACACGAAGATGATGAGCGCAAACTGCACGGCGACCGTCGGCACCGTGGCGCTGTGCGGCGAAACCACGAGGAGGGCGATGGCGAGGAGGCCTGCGGCGGCGAGCGCGGCCCACAGGGCGATGCGCAGCCCGCGGTCGCTGCCGTATTTCACCGCGGCGTAGACAAGGTCGGAGAGCACCAGCACGACGCCGAGGCTGCCGCCGAACGCGAGATCGACCGCAGCGATCGAGGCGCCCAGCCCGAGCGCGAGGAACGGGCGGGTTGAGCGCAGGAGGGCGACGGCGGAGATCGCGAACAGTGCGATCAGGTACACGGTGCCGTCGGTGCGAAACAGGGCGAAGTCGTTCCACAGACGTATGCCCGTGAGTTGCAGGGCCGCGAGGCCGACCAGCAGCCAGACGCCCGCGACCACCGCGTCACGGGTGCGCGGGTGCGCGTTCAGCTGCTCCCATTTGCCCGCGACCATGGCTCTCATCCTGGCAGATGCGGCACCCCGACGCCCTCATCCGTTCGGAGGAGACCGGCTGGCCCGACGCACGATGTGCGCGGCGCGCTCCCCGTGCAGGCTGGGCCCATGAGCATCATTGTTTTCGGCATCATCGCGTGCGAGATTGGGTTCTGGGTCGTGTTGTTCGCAGGCCTCGCGGCACGCTACCTGCTGCAGCTGCGGCGCCTGTCGAGTGTGCTGCTCCTGTCGGTACCCGTGCTGGACGTGCTGCTACTCGCCCTCATCTCGTGGGATCTGCTCGCGAACGGCGCCACGGCCGAGTTCGCGCACGGGCTCGGCGCGGTCTACCTCGGGTTCACCGTCGCGTTCGGCCACCAGATCATCACGCGCATCGACGCGCACTTCGCGCACCGCTTCGCCGGCGCGCCCGCGCCTGCCTCGGTCCCCAAGACCGGGCCGGTACGAGTGCGCTACGAGTGGAGTCAGTTTGTACGCGTGCTCGTGGCCGCGGCGATCGCGTGCGCGGTGCTCGGCGGCATCATGCTGCTCGTCAACGACCCAGCTCGCACCGAGGAGCTGGCGAAGTGGTTTGGCCGGGTGGGACTCATTGCGGCGATCTGGTTCGTGACGGGGCCGGTGTGGGCCGCGGGTGAGCTACTCACGAAGCCTCGTGAGCGCGTGTAGCCGCAAGGCAATGATCCGGATCGCGCTGCCCTCGATCGCAATGCACCATACCGGCGAGATCGCGGCCCTGCTAGCGTCGGATGGACCCCAAATCGCCAAGGTACGTGAGAAGGACATCGTGAGTTTCAACAGGGACAAGGGCAACAAGTTCGTCGAGGCGACGCAGTCTCCCGAGGGCGCTGCGGCATGGAAACATCAGCTCGATCAGTATGCGCCAGGCGCCTCCGATTGGGTCGTGGGAGCCGTGTTTGGCGGCACCTACCAGCGCGAGGGCCTCGAGCTGCGGGACCGCCAGATGCTCAACATGGCGGCGCTTGCTGCGATGGGCGGCACCGAACCGCAGCTCACGGGGCACATCAAGACCGCGGTAGACGTCGCGGGTATGACCCGCGAGGAAGTCGCGGAGTGCTTCGTGCACCTCATGCCGTACATCGGTATTCCGAAGGTACTCGCGGCGATGCGGTGCATGGAAGCCGCGTTCGGCGAGTAATGCAGTGGGAGTAGCCGGCTGAGGGCGGGCCCGGATCGTTGATCCGGGCCCGCCCTCCGCTTATTCGCTCAGTTCCCCTGCGGAGTCTGCCGCAATCTCGGCGAACTTCGCGGTCATCGTCGGGTTGCCGCGCGTGAGTTTCTTGATCGTGAGATCGTCGGCCTTGTCGTTTGCGAGCCGCAGGTTGTTGGCCGACTTGTGGAGCGCCTGCTTGACCTTCTCGAGGTCCTTGATGGACTCGTCGATTCGTTTGACGGCCTCCTCGAACCCTTCGGAGGCCAGCCGCCAGTTACGACCGAACGCGCTCTTAAACGCCTCGAGGTTGTCCTCGAAGTCGGTGATGTCGATGTTCTGCGCCTTCACCTGCGCCAGCTCCGTCTTGTACTGCAGCGCGCTCATGGCGGCATTGCGCAGCAGCATGATCATCTGAATGAAGAACTGCGGCCGCACGACGAACATTTTCGGGTAGCGGTGCGAGACGTCGACGATGCCGGTGTTGTAGAGCTCATTCTCGGGCTCCAGCAGCGACACCAAGATCGCGTACTCGCAGCCCTTCTCATTGCGGTCCTTGTCGAGCTCCTTGAAGAAGTCCTCGTTCTTCTTCTTGGTGGCTGTCGTATCGTTCTCGTTCTTCATCTCGAACATGATCGAGACGATCTCGGTGCCCGCGGCGTCGAGATCGCGGAAAATGTAGTCGCCCTTGCTGCCGGTGCTGGCGTCGTTGTCTTTCTCGAAGTAGGCGAGCGGAAACGCGGTGGCCCGCAGCCTGTTGAACTCGATCTCGCAGTGCTGTTCGAGCGTCTCGCCCACCATCTTGGTGGACAGCTTCGCCTTCATGTCGCGCAGTCGCTCGATCGCGTCGTCGCGGTCTTTGAGCTGTGTCTCGTACTTGTCTTTCAGGGACGTCTCGGCGAGCTCCTTCTCGAGCGCGGCCCGTTCGAGGCTGTTTTTGAGCTCGTCGCGCTGCTTTTCGACCGCGCCGACGGCCTTCGTCAGTTCAACCTGCTGGGCCAGTTCGATCGATGCGAGCTGCGCTTTGAGAGATTGTGTCTCTGCCGCGCTTGCCGCCTTGACCTTCTGCAGCTCGGCCTCGAGCTTGGACTCGGCGAGCTCGGTGGCGGTCTGCTGCGCTTGCTTCGCAGTGGCTATCTCGTTGAGCAGCGCATCGCGCTCCTTTTCGAGTGCGCCGAGCGCCTCGGCGACCGCCAGCTTTTGGTCTGTTGCGCCGGCCTCGAGCTTGGCCTGTAGCGCCTGGTTCTCGGCGTCTTTCGCGGCGAGCTGCTGCTGCATCTCGTTGGCCGCCTGGGCTGCCGCGAGCTCGAGCGCGTTGCGCTTGTCTTGGGCGGCGAGCTCGAGCCGCTCGTGCAGCTGCTGCTCAAACTCGCTGTCGCGCACCTGCTTCACGATGTCGGCGTAGCCGGCCTCGTCGACGGTGAACGTTTTGCCGCAGTGCGGGCATTTGATCTCGTTCATGGTGAAACCTCTCTCATACTCACTAGCGACCCGGCACTCCGCGTCACGGAAACTCTGCCAACGTGCGACCGCCCATTCGTGACTTCGCCACTGTTGCCCGACCTAGTCAGCGTAGCGAGGCACGAGACACATCTGTTAGCGCCTTTCGGCCCGTCTAGCTGCAGCCATACCTGACCGTGCGGGAGGAAGTTAGTCACTAATGACCACGTCGACACCCACGAGATCAGTAGACTTTGACTAAAATAACACTGAGACCATCAGGCGACCTCGGATTCGCCCCGCGCGCATTCATGCAGCGCGGAGACCAGATGGCACAAGACAGGCATTGGTACAACAAGTGGGCTCAAAGAGCATTCGCAAACGCGGCTTAATACTTCTGGGCAGCGGCTTACTTGCCGCAACGCTCGCGTTCGCCCCCGGCGCTGCGGGCGCTGGCACGGCAGCCTGGGCGGCTCCCCAGTCGACAGCACCCCCCGAGTATGTGGCACTCGGCGATTCCTATGCGGTCGGGCTCGACTTAGGCACAGTCGTGGGCACGATCCCAGGTTGCGGGCAGACTGCCGCGAGCTACCCCCGTCAGCTTGCGCTCGCGCTCGGCCTGGACCTCACCGACGTAACCTGCAGCGGGGCCACGACCGCGAACATCCTTACCGTCCCTCAAGTGACAACTAATGGCACAAACCCGATTCAGTTGGATGCCCTGAGCGCCAGCACTGACATTGTCACCGTCACGATCGGCGGCAATGACCTTGGTTTCGCCGGCATCATTCAGAAATGCCTAGCCGGCAGCGAAACCGGCCCACTGTTGTTTACACCCACGTTAGACAACTGCAAATCGCACTACACCCAGGGCGGAAGTGACTCGCTCGCCGCGGCAGTCGCGGGCCCCGTGACGTCGTCACTGGTCGATACTCTTGCAAAGATTCGACTACTCGCACCCAACGCAAAAGTCTTTGTCGTGGGCTACCCCGCCCTAATGCCAGGCCTCACGCACGTCCCACCAACCGGGTGCTTCACCCCCTTCGCTAGCGCCCCCTATACGTTCCCCTTCACTGGCATTGACGTCGCCTACTTGCACGGCATTCAGGTGCAGCTCGATACCGCAATGTCAACAACGGCGGATGCCGCCGGTGCCACCTTCGTGCCAACGCTCGCGCCCACCCTCGCAAATTCACCGTGCGCAAACAACGTGCATACGGTCGTTAACGGCGTCTCACTTACTCCTGGGGCCATGCACCCAAATACGAGTGGGGCCCGACTCATGTCAGACCAGACGACCACTGCGATTCAGGCAGTACTCGCCGCGCCCACCATCAGCCCCACAGCGACAAGCTTCAGCTTGCGCGCTGGCACCCCCGCGTCACTTAGCTTCACGGCAGAAGGATTTCCTCAACCCAAGCTGACCACCACCGGGCAACTGCCTGCAGGCTTGAGCTTTGACAGCACGACCGGCATCCTCAGCGGAACCCCCACCGCTCCAGGCACCTCGACGTTCTCACTCACTGCAACGAATGGCGTCGGCTCGGTAACTGAGCCATACACTGTGCTGGTAGATCAGACCCCGGTGATCACTTCGGCCGCTCCTCCCGGAGCCGCCACCGTTGGCACGTCGTACTCGTTCACCGTGACCGCATCTGGCTTCCCCACCCCCACCATGGCGGTTACCGGCAAGCTACCCGACGGGCTACAGTTTGACCCTGCGACCGGCAAGATCAGCGGCACCCCCACGGCCGCAGGCAGCTTCAGCTTTGGCGTCTCCGCCACAAATAGTGCCGGGACTGCGACCTCCCCTGCATACTCAATTCAGGTCGCTCCCAAGAGCGTCGCCCCGGTGATCACCTCAGGCAACCCGCCCGCGGCGACGCTCGGCAGCAAATACTCATTCACAGTGAAGGCCACCGGTTACCCGACCCCCACGTTGGCCCTCACCGGCAAGCTACCCGACGGGCTGCAGTTTGACCCTGCGACCGGCAAGATCAGCGGCACCCCCACGGCCGCAGGGACCTTCAGCTTTGGCGTGACCGCCACGAACTCGGCGGGCTCTGCTACCTCCCCCTCCTATTCAATCGAGGTTAAGCCGGCCGACATCGCCCCCGTAATCACCTCTGCGAACCCGCCCGCGGCGACGCTCGGGAGCAAGTACTCATTCACGGTCAAGGCCACCGGCACCCCGGCCCCCACCTTCGCGGTTAGCTCAGGTACCCTACCCAAGGGACTCACGCTCGACCCCGCGACCGGCAAGATCAGCGGCACACCAACTGCGGCCGGTCAGTTCAAGTTCACCATCGCGGCAAGCAACAACGTCGGCCCCGCCGCGACCGTCCAGTTCACGATCACAGTCGCAAATTCCGCTGTCGAACCGCCCACCCCGGCCAAGCCCGAAAAGGTCACCCCGGGCACCTCACCCAAGCCAAACCTCGCAACAACGGGCGCAGGCTCGCTGCTCCCGCTAGGCATCGGTGGTGGCATCGCGCTGCTGGCTGGGGCGGGTCTGCTCCTAACCCGGCGCACCGCAAAGCGCTAAGCGCTAAGTAGGCACGCTCATCACTGAGGGCGGTGCTGCGGCAGAAATGCCGCAGCACCGCCCTCAGCTGTTTTCGCGCCCCTCGAGATCCTCGAGAAATCTCGCGCCGCTCGCACGCATGATCCGGATCGCCTTCGGCCCGACCCCGTGCAGCGCAAGCAATTCTCGTTCTGAATGGGTGCCCAGCTCACTCATGCGGGTGACGCCGATCGCGCCGAGGGCGGTGCGCGCAGGGCGCCCGATCTGCGGGAGCTCGTCAGCGACGGTGTCGACACGATGTGAAATCACGCGCGCGATGAGATCGGTCGGCAGCGGTTCAGCGAGCGGCAGCTGCACCGACCCCTTGCCCTGCGCATAGCGGGCAAACTCTGGGGCGAACGCCTCGTGACCGACCGGCGTGGCGTAGAGGCCAATGTGTTTCTGAAATCCACCGAAGTAGATGAGCGGGTGGCCGTTGAGCTTGTACCCGATGAGGCCGTAGTTCATTGCCTCGACCGCCCCGGGGCACCGCTCGCGCACAAGGCGTTGCAACAGTTCGAGACGCCGCTTTGTCTCGTCTGGGAACTGGTCGAGATACGCCTGCACTTCTTCGGACATGTGGGCAGCTTAGTCCGCTCGCCAAAAATTGTCTGCTACAGCCATCCTCACGTTCAAGAGTCGTGACCGTAGGCACCTGGCCGCTGACGCGACAACCCGAATCCATCGATTCCCGGGTGTCCCCGGGAAAGAACGGGCTTCATGAAACCTCATGCAGCAAGCATCGAGGGGGGCTTCGCCCCCACAAGGACGCGCTTGGCGCGAAGGCGTTCAATCCATTGGACGTACGCCACTAAGAGATAGGTCCGCGACGGGGGCAGCTACCGAACGACCTCGATGCCGGTTGCAGCAGCTGCCTGCTCCAGCGAACCAAGGTTCGTCACTTTCGTAAAGCCGGCCTGCTCCATGAGCTTGATGGCTTGCCCCGCTCGGTTACCCGATCGGCAGTACACAACATACTCAGCCTCAGGATCGAGCGTCGGGATCGCGGCCGCAACTTCGCCTGCATTGAAATCGAGCAGCTCTGCACCCTCAAGGTGCCCGCCAGCGTACTCGTCTGCCGTGCGCACATCGAGCACGATGGTGTCGGCGGCCACTTCGACACTGCTCGCGGCCGGGCCCGTGGTGCAGGCAGAGAGAGTGAGTGCGACCGCGACCGCAGAGAGGCCGGCGAGAATCATTCGACGCATGAGTGTTATTCCTTCGTATTGTGGTGAAGCTCGGGCGCAGTGCGCCCGGTCCTAGTTCTAATGTTCGTGTGGAAGCTCGCAGGTGCCGCCCGGGCAGTAGCGAGGTGCGGTGCGTCCAAACCGGGCCTGGAGCGCACAGCCGACGCAGATGCCAAATGCGGTCTCGAGAAACAAGAAGCTCAGGCAGATGCTGCAGAGCGCAAGCGTCAGCCAGAGCGGGGCCGCGAACAGCCCCATCGTCGAGCATGAGACGACTGCCAACCCGAACCCCAGCCACCAAGCAAACGCCTTCTGCTCGGACCCCACCCACTCTGGCCGCTGCCGCCGCACAGCGAGGCGCCCGAGTGCAAGGGTGGGTGACCACCGGTCACCCACCAGCACCCGAATAAGCATGTCCATCATGAAGAACAGGCCGAACGGCTGCATCGGTTGGGTGGATCCGGCAGCTACCGCCGCTGCCATCGCGGCACCGCCCGCAAGAAACAGGATTCCCGCCGCGGCGCGCACCGCGCGCTCGTTGATGACGGGCACCTCATACCCGGGCACGTACTGCCCAATCTGTGGGCGCTCGTCAGTTTGAGTCACAGGGCGACTAGCCGCGAACAGGCACGCTGCCGGGCAGTGCGGCCCATGCCAGGTAGCTGCCGTCGAGTTCTGTGACATCGTAACCCTCTCGACGCAGCGCGCTAGCTGCGACCGAGTTACGCACGCCGCTCTGGCAGTAGGTAACGATCGTGCCGGCAGACGGGGCTGGAAGCTGGTCGAGGCTCCAGAGCACGCGGCCGCCCGAGAGCTGCTCGGCGCCGGGCAGGTGCCCGCCAGCGTACTCAGTCTTATTGCGCACATCGAGCAGCAGCACGCGCTCGACACTCTCGAGCGCGGCCGGATCCACGAGCGCCGGGCGCACGAGCTCAAGTCCGTCCAGCGACGTGATGTAACCACGCACCGTGTCGATGCCGACACGCACGAGGTGGTCGCGCATTGCTTGTGCTTCGTCAAGAGACTCCGCAAGCAACACGATTGGGCGCTGCTCAACTTCGGGATTCACGACCCAGGCGCCGTAGCTCGCCGCCTTCGCGACACCCGGAATGTTCAGCGAGCGAGACACCGTGCCCTCGTGCACCTGAGAGTTATGCCTGGTGTCGACCAGGATCACGCTGTCGTCGGCCAGCAGCGGGCGCAACTCATCAGCGGTGAACTCTGTGAGCGCCGCGTTCTCACCGAGCAGGGCCGGGCCGACCTTGTTCTGCAGTTTCATGCGACCGAAGTAGGCGTGCGCATCGGGCTGCCCGTTCAGCAGCTCATCCACGAACCCCTGCATATCGTCGTTCTTCAGGTACTTGCCCCACCACGAGAAGTTGCGCTCGTAGCCCACGGTCGTTGCCGCAATCGCTCCGAGTGCCTTGCCGCACGCCGAGCCCGAGCCGTGTGCGGGGTGCACCTGCACGTAGTCGGGCAGAGTGAGAAACTGGTCGCGCAGGCTTGCGAAGAGTTGTTCGGCCCCAGCAAAGCGCGTGTCGACAAAGCCAGCCGCCTCGTCGAGCAGGTCTGGGCGACCCAAGTCACCGACAAACACGAAGTCACCCGTGAGCATGAAGCCCGGCTCGGCCGACTGAGCGCCATCGGTCACAAGGAATGACATGTGCTCAGGGGTGTGACCAGGGGTGTGGATTGCTTCGATCGAAATGTTGCCGAGCGTGATCGTGTGGCCGTGCTTCATGCGCACCGCGTCGTCAAAGTCGGCGCCGTAGGTCCAGTCGGGCCCGCCCTCATCTGACACGTACATGGTGGCGCCGGTCGCGGCCGCGAGCTCTCGGGTGCCCGAGAGATAGTCGGCGTGGATGTGGGTCTCGGTCACGGCGACGATCCGCATGCCCTGTTTAGCCGCGAGACTCAGGTACACGTCGATGTCGCGACGCGGGTCGACAACAATGGCTTCGCCCTTTGCCTGGCAGCCAATGAAATAGCTCGCCTGCGCAAGGTCTTCGTCATAGATTCGTTCAAGCAGCACTGTTACTCCTAGGGTGCTTCGATGCCAGCGGGCGTGGGCTAGTTGCAGCTGCAGCGATCGGCTACAGCTACGCCTTCGAGTGCTTCTTCAATGTGACCGCCGCAGCCAGCCCAGGTTGGCTTGCCGCAGTTGGAGCAGGTAATTCGTGCGCACATGGTGGTTCTTCTTTCAGTAAAAGTGGATCAGTGATTCGAGTTAGTTGGTCTTTGCGGCCGCTTTGTCGGCGACCTGTGTGCGCACGTCGTCCATGTCGAGGTCGCGCGCGCCCTGGATGAGCTGGTCGAGCTGTGGGGCCGCGAGTGCGCCCGGCTGCGAATAGACGAGGATGCCATCACGAAAGACCATGAGCGTGGGGATCGAGGTGATCTGGAAGCCAGCCGCGAGCTGCTGCTCGGCTTCGGTGTCGACCTTGCCAAACACGATGTCGGGGTGCGCCTCTGAGGCCCGCTCGAAAACCGGCGCAAAGTTGCGGCACGGCCCGCACCAGGCGGCCCAGAAATCGACAAAGACGATGCCGTCTGACTTCGCGACGCTTTCGAAGGTGTCGAGGGTGAGATCAGTAGTAGCCATGTGTTTTCCTTGCCTTTGTGTGTCTCGGGGTGCTTACCGGCCGAAGAGCCGCGCGAAGAATCCCCCGCCGCGGTTCTCTTTCGCTGCGGCGATTTCTGACGGTGAGTGTTTGCCGTTGCACCAGTCTGAAGCGGGCACGCTCATCTTCACCATGGCCACGTGCTGGCCGCAGCCAGCCCACGTGGTTTTGTTGCACGTACGGCACTTGGTCGCTCTGCACATCGTGTGGTTCCTTTCCTCGCGACCCATAGGCCGATACCCCAGGGGGTATATTTTCGTTATCGGCAACTATACCCCATGGGGTATCCGTTTCGTCAAGTCCCTCACGGAAAGAGGTTTACGCAATGGGCCTGTTGTACCCAAAGCCACACGGTCAAGAACGAGGATTTGTCACGGTAGCTTCGGCCGAAGGGAGCGTGGCCGTGGCTCGCCTGGGCGAGTCGTTCGACGCTGTGCCGCTGACCCATGGGCGAAGTTCGTTTGTCGGTGGCTCCCGGCATCATGTCCATCGACTGATCTCATATTCGGAACCGGAGATGAATGAATATGAATGCTTTGAGGACGCCCACCGTCGCGCTCGGTGACGTTGCGCCAATAACTGACGTTGATCTGAACTGGTGGATCGACAAGATCCACACGCTCGATTGGGTGTTCGCGGTTACATACGCTGACGGCGCTCCACACGAGTACGTCTGCGACCGCACGGAGGGCATGGACATTGATGACTTCGAGCGAGCATCGCGCGTTATCCAGACATTCGGAGAACCTCAAAGATTCTACAAACGCACACGAACTTACCTCGTCCACGACGGATGGAAATACTGGACCATGGACGACGACCATAGAAAAGTCACGCTTGTTAATCGTGGCCGCTCACACCACAACTATGGGGTTCAGAACGCCCCCAAAACTCGATCGGCTGCCACTACAGCGTACGATCCGATTGCAACCTATTGGGATGAGTGCTTCAGCCTGAGCAATGAAGAGAGCAAGGGCTTCACCGCGCTTGTTGACAGCGCAACCGGCGGCTTCCGAAAGTGCCGCACTTTGGATTTGGGGGCAGGCACTGGAACTGCGCTCGACCTTGGCCTCACAGATTCGTTCCGCTTGACCGCAATCGACCCCTCGGGTCCGATGCTCAACGTGCTAGTAGCAAAGCATCCTCTCGTTGCTCGCGTCGAAGCCATGACATTCCGAACCGCCCGCGAACATCGCGTCCTTGGCGGCACCAAATTTGACTTGGTTCTCGCTCTCGGCGGGGCTGGCTCCTACCTGAGCAAGACGGAATGGGACGAGCTTCCAAAGCATGCCAAAGGTCGATACGTCATGTCAGTTTTTGCCGAGGGCGAGGCTCCCGTCACCCAGGATCTGAGCACCGACGATCTTCTTCAGGCACGCTCCAACGTAAGGTCTTTTGCCTCGGAGCATAACGGACTCATCCACCGCGTCGGGCGATTCGAAGTCCTTGTGGCCCATGGGTGAACCTTCGCCCAGAGTTGATCGCCTACAGAGATCTGACTGCGCTCACCTAACATTAGATTCGGTACAGCTTGTCAATCGGAAAGAAGACGCATGACTATTAAGGTCGATGACCTCAAACCGGTCACAGTGGGTGAGCTTCTCGCCCAAGACCTTCGTATCCCGCTGTATCAGCGTCCTTACCGTTGGCGACTGGAAACAGCTCAGGCGCTTCTGAACGATATCTGGGGCGCATGGCGGCAGGATCGAGCCAGTCAATATGCGCTTGGGTCAGTGATCCTCTACACGGCTCCCAACGGTGAACGTCATGTCGTAGATGGCCAGCAGCGGCTACTCAGCCTACAACTCCTGGTGAAGCGCCTCCGCGGAGACCGCAGCAGCCTCGATGACGTGACTATTGACGAGCAGACTCCTCAAATCGTTCGCGTGCATCACCACATGCGCGCATGGGTGAATACGGCTATTCCGGCAGGCGATCGAGCTGACCTGCTGAGCTTCATTCAAGAAAACTGCGCACTAGTGCAGGTCGTCACTGATGATGAGGACGAGGCCTTCCGGTTTTTTGATTCTCAAAACTTCCGCGGAAAACCACTGAAGCCGCACGACTTGCTCAAAGCCCACCATTTGCGCGCATTGGGCCGGGTCCGACCCGTTGTTCGAACGACAATAGTGCAGGAATGGGAATCAGTTGATGACTATGAATTGGAGCACCTTTTCAGCCGCTATCTCTACAGAATCGCCAAGTGGAGCCGTGGTCGTCCAGCCTCACGCGACTTCGGCATCGAAGAACTCGGGCTTTTCAAAGGAATCGACGCCGGATCGGGCTCCACGACTTCGACGCCGGCACAGGGTTATCACCTCTCGGTGCAGCGATCCGGCGCTGCGGCACTTGGGAGCGCTGCGTTCGTGCCTTCGGTTCGGGCTTTGCTTGATCCTGCAGCCCTGCGAGCACGTTTCCAAGTAGACGCGCCAATTATCGCGGGCAGCGACTTCTTCGCGCGAGTAGGTTTCCTCATGGAGGAGCAACGGACCCTACAGAAGCTCTTGAATGAACAAGAGTCACGCTCACAGTTCACTCGCGGGGCACGCCATCGGTACGTCACGGAGCTGTTCCTCGCCGCCATGCTGTACTGGACGAACAAGTTCTATCGCGGCGACCTCGCCACAGCTGACCCCGAATCCGACCCCGATCTGAAACCCGCTTGGGATCGTCTCTTCATTTGGGCGTACGGGTTGCGGCTCGAGCGCCTCCGGGTTACCTGGCAGTCGGTGAATCTGCATGCCACCCGTGATTCGCTCGGTGACGGCAAAGAAGGCCTCTTCGCCACTCTCCATGAGAGCCTCTCCGGGGATGAACTCAATAGGCTATTGATTTCTTTACCCCCTATTCCAGTGGACCGAGACAAGGAGTTGTCGCAACTACTGCGCAAGATCGAAGGAAGTGCAGCATGACACACGGTGGAGTCCAGGCAACAGCCCAGACGGTTCGGCAGCTGCTCACCGCGAGTCATTATGAGGTACCGGTGTACCAACGAAACTATGCGTGGGGTGAAGAGGAGATCCGCCAACTCATCGATGACCTCATCGATGCTGCGACTGATGACGAAATCAGTGAGTACTTCCTCGGCAACATCGTTGTCTCAACGGTGGCACACAATGGCAGTTCAAAATACTTCCTAATCGACGGCCAACAGAGGCTCACAACACTTCACATCCTGTTCACCTATTTGATCGCCAAAGGCACCCACCCTGACCTCCAAATCAACCGGCTCCTATTCGAATCGAGACCGCGCGCGGAAGAGGCGCTTGCAACGCTCGCCAACGGTGGTTCGGCTGAAGTTGGGGACCCCGGCATTCTTAACGGATACCGGATTATTGAGCAGTACCCCGAGAGCACCACACTTCTGAACCACCTCGATTTCATACTCGACAACGTTCTCGTCGCGCGACTTGAGCTTCCCGAGAGCACTGACCTCAACAGGTACTTCGAGGTCATTAACACTCGAGGTGAACAGCTGCAACAGCAGGACATCGTCAAAGCTCGTATGATGGCCGCACTCGGTTCCGACACCAAGCGCACCACTTTTGCCTGGGTGTGGGACGCGTGTGCATTGATGGACACGTACGTGCAGATCGCGCTTGCTCCCGGAAACACCTCTCTTCGGGCCGAGCTCTTCGGTGAGAACTGGCACACACTCAACGTCAAGTCGTTCGAGTCGCTCACCCCGTTTTGCCCATCGTTGAGTGACGTCATCGAGTCTGGCCCAACAACTCCAACTCTCGATGACGCAATTCTGGGCTATGCCAATGCGGACCAAATAGATCCTGATGATCGCACCGAGGGTGAACGATTCAGCTCAATCATTCAATTTCCCGTGTTTCTCCTCCATGTACTCCGAGTTGTGGAAGGCAAGGCAGTTGATGAAACCGAGACGGCACTCGACGACAAGCGGTTGATCAAACGCTTCACGGACTACCTTCGCTCCGGTGATCCAGCCACTCGCACTGAAGAGTTTGCGCTCGCCCTTCTCCGGTGCCGTCTCCTCTTCGACTCCCTCATACTCAAGCGCGAGTTCACAATGGCGAGCGGTGATGACGGCATTTGGTCACTCAAACGCGTCGTCAAAGGCGAGAATCGTTCTCGCCGGACGATCACTCACGTGCCACGATATATCGGGTCATTTCCTTTCGACAGCGACGGCGGAGCCGAAGGTGAAGCAACCGATGACAGCGCGATCTCTAAGCGGATTCGTCTCATTGAAGCAGCGTTGCGTGTCACGTATACGTCACCGCGAACGATGCACTGGATCACTCAACTTCTTGACTTTGCGTACCACGCTGAGATTCTAGGAAACCTTCGGGCTGACGATGTGCTTCAACTCTTGGAGCAATACGCGCTCAGCAAGTTGGCGCCTCACTTTCGAGACGCCCAGCTTCTGTCCACCGGATTCGACATTCCACGCATCGCCTTTACTTACCTGGACTATTTACTTGCCTGTCGTTCAGGTGATCTTGATTTCCAGTTCACGTTCCGAAATTCTGTGGAGCATTTCTATCCGCAGTCGCCGGACGCTGAGATTATTCGCGCCTACGGCGTGCTCGAGGTCCCCGCCTCCAGGGATCTCTTTGGCAATCTCGCGCTCCTCACGGTGAGGGATAACTCTAAGTTCACTAACCTCCCTCCATATGTAAAGTCAGACAGCGCGCGCATTGTCGAGCAGAGCCCCAAGCTCGTCCTGATGGCAAAGACCGCAAAGCGCTCCCCCCGATCTTGGGATAGCGATGCTATACATGCTCATCACAGGGAGATGGTTTCGCTGCTCTGGAATGAGATTCACCAACACCAGACGCAGGAGGGCGAAGGCTTGCATCTGTTCGGCTGACTTGGCCTGTATGTCGTTCCGACCTTCACCCAAGGATGTGATGTCTCAAGGTGGTATCCAAGTCGGACCTGGAACTGGAACTTGGCCATATTGCGACCGGCTGGACTGCATGAGGGCTCAATGCTGCATGGTGAAAGCGACGCGACGCATTCTTCGCGTTCGAGAAGCGCGCGCGCGTTGTGAAAACTCGGGGAGAGCCGAACTGGAGCTTGCTGGCGGCTTCGCCGGCAAGACGGAGAGGAACGGTCGCTAGTCAGGACCGTTGATAAGTATCCCTGCGACACTGAGCAAAAGGAGCGTCGCCCACATACCCAGCACCTCTCGGGACCTCTCGGGACCTCTCACACAGGTCACAGCCTCCATCACGGTCGCGTAAACACGCAAACGCCCCGGACCCGCAATGCGCGGGTCCGGGGCGTGGGCTAGATACCGATGAGGTCTGCGGACAAGGTCAAGTCCCGTGGAGTGGTGTAACGAACATTCTTCGAGAATGAGCTTGGCTACGCAGTCAACGTGAGGGGTAGTTCCACAGCCACCTCCTCAGCAACGTTGTCCGTGATGAGGCGAACCCTGCAACGAGCCAACACCTCGAGTCCGAGGTATCGGCGGCCCTCCGCCCACTCGTCAGATTGCTCTGCCAGGACCGCTCCAACGAGCCGGGTGATCGCGTCTCGATTCGGGAAAATACCGACAACGTCAGTGCGACGTCTGATTTCTTTGTTGAGACGTTCGTTGGGATTGTTCGACCAGATCTGCTGCCACACATCTTTCGGGAACGCCGTGAATGCGAGGATATCGGCGCGGGCAGCATCGAGATGATCGTGCACGCCAGGCAGTTTCTCGCCGACGTAGTCCAGGAGCCGGTCGAACTGTGCCTCGACAGCTGCAACGTCGGGCTGGTCATAGACGGAATGCAGCATTGCTTTCACGGCAGGCCACATCTGCTTCGGGCAGGCCGACATGAGGTTCGCGGCGTAGTGGGTGCGGCAACGCTGCCAACTGGTGCCGGGAAAGTTGGCCCGCATGGCCTCGACCAGGCCAGCGTGTGCGTCTGACGTGATGAGCTGCACTCCGGTCAGTCCTCTCGCGACGAGGTCCGCGAAGAACATGTTCCACGCCGCCCCGGTCTCGCTCGTCGCGACCTGCATGCCGAGCACTTCACGATGCCCATCGGCGTTGACGCCGGTCGCGACGAGCACGACCGTGTTGATCACTCGCCCGCCCTCACGTACTTTCATGGTGAGGGCGTCACACGCGACGAACGTGAACGGGCCGGCATCGCTGAGCGGTCGGGTGCGGAACTCGGTGACGTGTTCGTCGAGATCAGTGGCCATGCGAGAGACCTGCGATTTCGACAGTGAGTGAATGCCGAGCG
>NZ_AOCN01000012.1 GCF_000350525.1 Leucobacter salsicius M1-8
GCGGACAAGTGCCCGATGGCCTACCTTTCGGCTAGAAGTCCCAATATTAGTCACCACCCGCGTGATTCCGCGGATTATCGGTAGTTATGGAGTTGTCGTGCCCCCAGCGTGCCACTGTGAAATGGGCTTCGTGTCCACGTCGCAATTGCGGTCGCTGGCACACTTTCAAGGGTAGTCGCGCGTCGTCCCCCGGGCAACGAAAACTCACTCAGGCGACGCGGGAACTCTGAAAGCCGTCGTCGTGTCCGACTTCTCGATGGCAAGGTCAAAATCTGCTTCAGTCATTGTTGCCAGCAGGCCTGTGGGGGCTCGCATCGACCCATCAGAAGCAGTTGGCAGATCGGTATTTGGTGTCTGCCACCAGTCCAGGAGTGCCTCTGCCGTCTCCGTAGAATCTCGTTTGGCAAGCCTGGGTGTCTCGCACTGAGGTAGAAAAAGAACAAGCTCGCGTCTCATCTAGAGAAGCGAGCCTGCCGTGTTACTTCAACAATACGTGGTGCATCCGGCAATATCAAGTAACGGAAACTACGCGGCAGCGGTGGGTTTTGGCCAGGCCGCAACGCCGCTGCAGCTGGTCAGCCGACATCGACGATGGCCATCATGCCAGCATCTTCATGATCAAGGATGTGGCAGTGGTATACGGTGCGCCCCGGGTGACGAGCGAAGTCGATGAGCACCCGCACTCGACCTTGGGCAGGAACATTGACGACGTCACGCCAAACCTGTTCGCTGACCGGTTGCCCGTCCGTCTCGATCACCTGCATCGGCCATACGTGTAAATGGAAGGGGTGATCCATGGGTGTGGGGTTCGTGATGAGCCACTCTTCCACGGCTCCCGCAGCAACGCGTTGGTCAACTCGGTCGATGTCGAAAGTACGACCGTCGAATCCGAGATCCATCATGCTCCCGCCACCGCGCATCATCGACCCCATTCCCATGGTGAAGGCAATCTCCCGCCGCCGCGCAACAGGCTGCTCGCGTAGATCCCGAAGAACCGGCGAGCGAACTGGCACCGTATCTGGCGTAGAAGTCTCTTGCCCGGAGACAGTGAACGTGGCAATGGCCTCAGCTCCGGAGAGGTTTCGACCTCCCATCATTCCCATTCCACCACGGTCGTAGCCCAGTGTCTGAAACTCACCACTACCGGCGCTCATGCTCACGAGAAGGTCGGCGCGATTACCGGGAGCCAGGAGCACGTCCCGCACTTCCCGGGGAGCCTGTTCGTGACCCCCGTCGATCCCCAGCAACTCCAGGCGCTGCCCGGGCAAGGCCAAACGTAGGTAACGGGAAGTGCACGCATTGATCACTCGCCAGCGTTCCCGCTCCCCAGGTCGTGCCGACATGTGTGGGCGGTGCTGGCCGTTGACCAATAGGAGATCACCTTCACGGCCCATCATCACGTCCATGCCCGAGGCGGTCGCGATCTGTCCTCCAGCGGTGAGTGAAATGTCGGAGACGACGAGCACCCGCTCTCGACTGACCGGCATTTTTTCATCCTCGACAATAAGTGCACCGTACAAGCCGCCGAATAGCTGGTCAGCGACTGAGCCATGCCGATGAGGGTGATACCAGCACACACCAGACGGGTGATCCTCTGGCAAGGTAAACCGGTAACCAAAACTCTGCCCAGGGTCTATAGAGAGGAAGGGGTTGTCACTATTCCCGGAGGGAGAAACCTGTAGCCCGTGGGTATGCAGGTTGGTTGGGGTGTCCAGTTCGTTACGCAACTGCACCTCGATGGTGTCCCCCGGTCGCACCCACCAGGTTCTCCCCGGCAATGTGCCCCCGTAGGTCAAGGCTTGTACCTGTCGTCCGGCGATGGTCACCTCGCGACGAGCGGCGACAAGATCCACCTGCAGCAAACCACCGCTGCTGCGTAACACCTCTGGCTCAACCAGCAGATCACCATCAGCCACGCGCCCACCCCAGGGAAGACCTGTCTGAGAGAGACCGATCCCTCCAATAACGACACCGAGCCCTCCCACAGCCCCGAGCTGGAGCGCCTGTCGACGGGTGATCGGTTTCATGCGTCAGGTGCTCCGTCGAGTCGTTGACGTCGCTCGTCGTACTCACTGGTTTCAATTTCTCCACGGGCATAGCGCTCATCGAGCAACTCGCGAGCCCTATTGGTCCCGATGCGATGAGGTGTCTGTCGAGGCCCACGTGCGGCGAAGACTCGAACAAGAACCACGATCAGTATGACAATTCCCACCACGAGCAGGACGAGGAAGACCAAACTCCAGCCCATACCCCACCAGCCCATGTGGTCCCCATTCGGCCCCATTTCCATCACCTCCGAGGTGCTGTATCCAAAGACGGCGCGGCAACTGTTGAGATGATCTCGGCGAAACAGTAATTGTTCCAACAGTCATCGAGTCATTGGACTCAATTCTAGTCGAGACCCGATTCACCGACCGCGTGTAACTGCTGCGGGTGAATCAAGTGCCGCGAAACTGACCATGCGTCAGCATCTATTCGAGTTCTCGTATCGACACAGTGGCGCCCCCACGTCGAACGAATTCTCAGGTGGTACCCCAGGGAAGTATCGCCTCGACATGGTTGAATGGCAGGTAGGAGTTGAGTTGCGAAGCACAGGTCGGAGAGGTGATGGAATGTCAGTTCTACGTGCCCTCCCCTCGGCTCTGTTCGACCTGAAGCCTCGCCGGTTCGTCGTCGCCATCTTCGCGATCGGCGCTTTGCTTCTGTGCGCCTTCCTCATGCACGCTTTCGGGCATGGTCAGAGCCATGAGAGTATGCCGACCGCGGCATCCACGGTGCACGTCGAGGCTGCCGCTGGAAGCCATTCAACACTGGTCGCCGCCAGTCACGGTACCCAAACTTCAATAGTCCAATCTGATGGAGTCTCGGGTCTTAGCGGCGCGTGCAGTGCGGGCTGCGGCGGATCTGACGCGATACAGATCGCCTGCATACTCGCGTTTCTGAGCACCGTTGTGTTCTTCGTTTTCTTCCTCCCCCGTCTTTTGTCAATGAACCAAAGGCTTCGTGAGCGTGCGATAGAAATCGTCGTGAGCGTGCGGGCTGGTCCTCGCCCGATGACGCCGTCGCCACAGGAACTTTCCATTAGCCGAACTTGATCGGCCTTCTGAGGTTGCGCCACGTGCGCGCCGCCTCAATTCGCCGACCCCAAAATTCTCCGACCCTTTGGAAAGACTCATGAAACTCCGAACACTTTTCGTTATCCCTGGCATCCTCGCAGCTGGTCTGGTCCTGGCCGGATGCTCGACTGGCCCTGTCGAGTCGCCACCGTCTCAGTCCCCAACTGCACCGTCCGTGACTGAAGACTTCAACTCCGCTGACGTGATGTTCGCACAGATGATGGTGCCTCACCACGTACAGGCCGTGGAGATGTCCGACGTGATCCTCGCGAAGGATGGGATCGATCCTCGGGTCATCTCCCTCGCCGAAGAGATCAAGGCGGCTCAACAGCCTGAAATCGACGCACTCAATGGCATGCTCGAATCGTGGGGCATGCCCCAGGCTTCGACGGACGGCATGGATATGGGTCACGGCGACCAAATGGATGGCATGATGACCGAGGAAGACATGGCCGCACTCGACGCCGCGACAGGGACAGAAGCAAGCCGACTGTTCCTTGAGCAGATGATCGTTCACCACGAGGGCGCGGTCGAAATGGCGCAAATCGAGGTTGACTCGGGGACGAACCCGGATGCAGTGGCGACGGCACAAGCCATCATCGACGCTCAGAATATCGAGATCGAGACAATGCGCGAGATCCTCCAGAGCCTTTAGCCCGCCGTTCGGTGTGGGCGATGTTGCTTTCAGCAATGCCCGCACCGAACCGTACCCCTACGTTGACTTCCGCTGTGCTCTTCGTGGTGAACCCGCGAGGAGCACAGCGTGACCGCCACTGAAAGACTATGAAATGAAACGACCAACCATCCTCGCCACAGCTGCCGCTGCAATTCTTGCCCTCGTGCTGGTCGGCTGTTCCGCACCTGACACGAACCCGGGCTCAGCTGGGGCAGATCTGCTCGCCGAACACGGCCTCGCCGACATGTCGGCACCGGAGATCATCGACAGCCTCGACCGAATGAACGTGAGCGATCGCCCATCAGACTTGATCGCATCCGTCCGCCCCGACGCACTCGTTCTCACAGACAATGTCCAAGAAGTGGTCTTGGACATGCCGGATGACGTCACATATTTGTCGATAGCGCCATACATTGAGCAGACCCATGAGTGCTTCTTCCACAGCCTCACGACCTGCCGCGGCGAGCTGTCGGGGCAGGACATCGAAGTACGCATCGTTGACGACGCAACCGGCGATGTGATCGTCACAGAGTCCACGGCGACGTTCGATAACGGGTTCGCTGGATTCTGG
The DNA here is from genome assembly GCF_000350525.1 of Leucobacter salsicius M1-8. Classification (GTDB taxonomy): domain Bacteria; phylum Actinomycetota; class Actinomycetes; order Actinomycetales; family Microbacteriaceae; genus Leucobacter; species Leucobacter salsicius. Next base: position 4,364 of record NZ_AOCN01000012.1, read on the forward strand.
GTTCCTCGTGACCTACAGGGAACGATCGAAGTGACATACAACGGCCGATCTGGCACCACCCCGTTTTCCACCGCCGACGAGAAAGCAACCTGCATCACAACGCTCCAGCTCACTTGAAACGACGTGCCTCCGAATCCTTAGTGACGACGCCCATCTCGCACCCACCGGGCCGACGTCCCCATCGCGACGTAGCCAGCAATAGACGGGATCTGCAATGAAGCAACAACCAAACCACGACCATCACGGCCACCACCCGTCTGATGACCACGACCACGGTCGGCCGGACACGCCGATCGAGCACGCCATTCACGGTGATCGGGGCGTTCAACACTCGAATGGACACGCAAACCTCGGCATGCACGCCGAGCACGCCGTCGCGGGCAGCCGGGATCCCCATGGAGATCACGATGCTCGCTCGGGTCATGGAAACGGCTCAGAGGGACATGATGCCCATGCTGACCATGATCCGGGTGCACATGCGGGGCACAGCGTGTCGATGTTCCGTAACCGGTTCTGGGTGACTCTCGTTCTTTCAATTCCAGTGGTCGCGTTCAGCCACATGATCGGGATGATCTTCGGCTACGATCTGCCCGAGACCGGCTGGACGACATGGATTGCCCCTGTTCTGGGCACGGTCATTTTCTTCTACGGCGGTATGCCGTTTCTGAAGGGCGCGTTGCGGGAGATTACGCTCCGACAGCCGGGGATGATGCTGCTCATCGCGATGGCAATCACGGTCGCGTTCCTCGCGTCGTGGGTCACGTCGCTTGGTGCCGGTCTCGATCTTGATTTCTGGTGGGAGCTCGCCCTGCTGGTGGTCATCATGCTGCTGGGTCACTGGCTTGAAATGCGCGCACTCGGTGGGGCATCAAGTGCCCTCGATGCGCTAGCGGCATTGCTGCCCGATACCGCCGAGTTGGTCCATGAAGACGGGGCCGTGGAACAGGTCCCGAGTGCCGATGTCAGCGCCGGTGACCTCGTGCTCGTGCGTGCGGGAGGACGCGTTCCGGCCGACGGCACTGTCGAATCCGGATTCGCGGACATGGATGAGTCTATGGTTACGGGCGAGTCGGCGTCCGTTTCCCGAGCCGTTGGCGATACCGTCACCGCGGGCACCGTTGCCACTGACTCAGCAATCCAAGTGCGCGTGACCGCGGTAGGCGAGAACACAGCACTGGCTGGCATCCGTCGACTCGTGGCGGACGCGCAAGCATCCTCGACTCGGGCCCAAGCCCTCGCCGATCGCGCAGCGGCTCTGCTGTTCTACTTCGCCGTCGCGGCCGCCGTGATCACCGTAGTGGTATGGCTCATCGTCGGCAGCCCTGCCGACGCCATTACCCGCGCGGTGACGGTGCTGATCATCGCCTGCCCGCACGCACTCGGGCTCGCGATTCCTTTGGTGATCTCGATCGCGACAGAGCGGGCTGCCCGCGCTGGCGTTTTGGTGAAGGACCGGTTGGCGCTGGAACGGATGCGCAGCATCGACGTGGTGATGTTTGACAAGACCGGCACTCTCACGGAGGGACGCCACGCCGTTGCAGCAGCCACAGCCGTTCCGGGCACCGACCCTCAGCGCGTGTTTCGGCTGGCTGCCGCGGCGGAATCACCGAGTGAGCACCCTGTTGCTCGCGCGATCGTCGCATGGGCAAACGAACACAGCGACGGGTTGCCGATTCCACCGATCTCCGAGTTCCGCTCCGAGCCGGGTGTCGGAGTTTCAGGAACCGTCGATGGCGCCGAGGTTCGCGTTGGTGGGCCCCGGCTCCTCGCCGCACTCAACCTGTCCGTGCCCGAACGCATCCAGGCCGAGGTCACCGATTGGGAATCGACCGGGTCGAGCGTCCTGTTCGCGGTCATCAACGGCCGCGTCGAGGGGGCATTCTCGCTTGAGGACGTCATTCGCCCCGAATCGCGTGCCGCCATTGATGAACTGCACCGTCGTGGCATCCGGGTTGGCATGATCACTGGTGACGCACAACAGGTTGCGGACGCGGTCGCAACCGATCTCGGTATCGACGAAGTGTTCGCAGGAGTTCTCCCCGGGGACAAGTCCGCCAAGGTCGCTGAACTGCAGGAGCGTGGCTTCAAGGTTGCGATGGTTGGCGACGGGGTGAACGATGCCCCTGCTCTTGCTCGCGCAGACGTGGGTGTTGCAATCGGCGCGGGTACCGACGTCGCGATCGAGTCGGCGGGCGTCGTTCTGGTGTCGAGCGACCCGCGTGCCGTGCTGAGCGCGATCGAGCTTTCACACGCCTCCTACCGGAAGATGGTGCAAAACCTCGTTTGGGCGACCGCGTACAACGCCATCTCGGTACCGCTGGCCGCTGGTGTGCTCGCTCCCATCGGCTTCAACCTGCCACCGGCCGCCGCCGCAGTGTTGATGTCGCTGTCCACGATCATCGTTGCCCTGAACGCCCAGTTACTCCGCCGCCACGAGCTGAACCCGGAGATACTGGCACCAGTGCATACTGCCTAGCTGTACCAAACCGCTGACCGATCAAGGTGGCCCAGCAACTCCACCCAGGTCGAGCCTGTGCTCGCAATGGTCTTGCTACCGGCCGAAGGGACAACGACGCTTCCGATTCGTCAAGTCTCACAAACGGAGGCCGCGCGTTTCCCGCACCCGTTCCCGTTCGTGCTCTTGAGTTCGAGGGGCACGAGCAGCTCTTATGACTCGGAGAGCGGCTTCCGCACGAGCGTGATCGACCTTCTGCGTTGTGGAATCGGGCGAGGCTCCGAATATCGCGGCACTCGTGATCTGATATCGGTCGCGGTAGGCGGCGATCACGGACGCTGCACGATACCAGGCGGCGGCGCACTGCGGGTCTGCGGGCTCGGCACCGAGAGCTGCAATCCATGGCGCCGAGTCAGCGACCGCGGTGTTAAGAACTACATCGACTCGCTCCTCGATGAGGTCACGCCGTTCATCGAGTGCCTGACGCATGTCATCAGCGACCGGTCCCATTGCTTCGGGTACGAGCCCGGCAATGAGCCTCGGCGCCCCGCGTGTGCGTCCCGCTCCGGCAGGGCGCGCTGTAGCAGTGGTGAGCCGATGCCGCAGCACCGCAGCGATGTCATCCGCGTCAGCGAAGTCGCGTGCTCGCACCAGACGTGGGAGCAGAACCGCGAGGTCATGGTGGTTGGCTTCCGCACGGCGCAGCTCGGCGGCCAGAGGGCCGAACGCATCCGACTCGATCACTTCCGCAGCTTGCTCAGCGCCGAGACCAGACGCACGCACCAGAGCAGCCCACCGATCACGCTGCGCCGCCGCGGCAATCGTCTCGTATTCAGCAGCGAGCTGCGCGATCGTCCCCCAAGATTCTTGTTCGACGGCGATCGTTTCATGCGCGGAGAGTTCAGCACCAACGTGCTGCAGCACTCCGGCGAGAACGCTGCGGCCGGTGACTTCGTCGTTCTCGCCAGGATGTGGTCCATCGTGAGAAGTGTCAGGCCTATCGACGGCGACATAGGCGACGTTGGCGTCACGACCCCGAGTCATCGCCACGTAGAGGTGCTCCCGAGTCATGGTCGAGTCGACGAGCACGTGGGCAGTGTCGGTGGTGAGACCTTGCGCACGGAAGGACGTCACGGCGTAGCCAAGTTCGACGTGCTCCGCTGCATAATCAGCTGGTAGAAGTACGCTGGTCCCCCGAGAGTTTCCAGCGCGTCGAGCAAGCATCGATCCATCGCGTCGAACGTCGATGACGTTCCAGCGATCTCCGTTGCGCACCCAACCGCGCCCTGCCAGTAGACGACGGTCGTTGCGGCGCGTGATGACGATGTCACCGGATGCCGCATGCGTCCCGTCATGCAGCTCGGATTCACGCGACCCGTGAACGGTGCCGTCGAGGATCAGATCGGTACGCGCTCGGTTGTTGAGTGCGGTCACCGATTCATTGGAGTCTGAGACGAGAACCGTTGCGCGCCCCGCGACGAGATCGCTGCGCCAGGAGGCGTACGCCGCATCGATCATTTCCTCAGTGTCTCCGTCAACGATGCGTTGCTGCTCGTCGTAGATGTCAATGACTTCAGTGTGTCCATGCCGGAGGTCGAGTGACGCGCGCTTTTCCCAGTCGTGCGCGAACCGGTGAACGTCGACAAGTTCGGGCACGTCATCACGATCGTGCGTGAGCATCCCGAAGGCGCCGCCTGCGTCGACCGCCTGGAGCTGTGCGTAGTCGCCGACGAGTAGCACTTTCGCCCCGGCCTCTGCGGCAAGCTGAGTGATTCGGTCCAGGGAGAGCGTTCCAGCAAGCGACGCTTCATCGACGATGACGAGCTGGCCCTGCTGGAATGTCTCACCTTCTCGCAGGTGATTCTGCCACCACTTCGCCGTGTTCTCCGTGGCGATCCCAAGATCCTCGGCAAGCACTTGTGCCGCACTCGACGACGGTGCCAGTCCGACAACGGATCCTTGGCCGTGTTCCTTTTCCCAGACCCGGCGTAGTGCGTTCATCGCGGTCGTTTTCCCGGCACCAGCTGGGCCGACGAGCAAGTCAACGACACGACCTGAGACGGCGATCTCCGTCAGCGCCGTTGCTTGGTCCTCCCCCAGCACCAAGCCCTCGCGGTCAGGCTTCCGTGTGACGCGTTCGACCGTCTCCAGAGATACCGTCGGTCCCGTCGTTGTGTGCGCGAGCTGAAGCAGTCGCTCCTCGGCATCGAGCAGCTGACCGGATGAGAACACCGTGGAGTTCTTCGGCCGGAACACCGACGATTCATCGCTCCTGCGAAAGACGGCAGGACTGGATGCCAGTTCGGGCGGCGTGAGTCGAATCGACACAGCCTCAGCAGCAGCCACAACCATGCCGATGATCGCCTCACGATCACGCGTACTGGCGAACCGGTACCTCATCGTCTGCCGGGCAGCCTCGGCAGTGAGATTCCAGCGGCGCCATGTCGAACGCTTTTCCCCGACTGTGGCTACGACGCTCTCCCCCAGCCCACGAACTACATCCAGCGGCAGGTCATCGGCGCGCAGGAGCAACGGCGTCTGGTTCGCGGTGACCTCACGTGCCCAGCCGGTTGCATCGACACCAAGGATGTTGCCCGCCCGTTGCCTCCACTGAGCGGTGAGGTCAGCAAGCGAATGGATCTCCTTCTTTGGTCTTGTGGCGAGCGTCGCCTGGGCACGCAGTTTGATGATCGTCGCACTGGAAGGTTGCCTGCCGTGCTTCTCGACGTACGCAGCGATAAGGCGATCCTTCTCCTCGTTGATATGCCGCGAACGTGACGAGAACTCGGACACGAGTTGTTCAGGGACCTTCGCGATAGCCCATGCCACATTGCGGTCCCGTCCCCGATCCCGCGTTTCCCACTCAACCCCGAAGAGTCTCGTGAGGTGATCAGCGAACACCGCCTCGTGAAACTCTGAGAGCGCCACCGTCGCAGCGTGCAGGGGGCGCCCGTCCAAGCTTCGCCACTTGTCGTCGAGCACGGTCTGCACCTTGTTACTGATGACGACGTGCGTGTGAAGATGGGGATCGCCCGCACGCGAGTCATAGTGGTCATAGGCTGTTGCGATCAACCCACGCACCTCGACCTGCGCAACGGCACCATCCCCAGGGGTTGCACCAGCGCGCGTGGCTGCAACCTCGCGCTCCATGAACGCAACCACCTCTGCAACCGCCTCATGGTGTGCGTTGACGATGAGAGATTGCGTTCCCGCATCGGCAACGGCCCACAACACTGATGCAGACTTCGGGATCGAGAAGGTGAAGTCATATCCGGCCACCGCTCGCCGTGTGCCGCGCTCAGATTCTTCAACCTCGATCGCCGCGACCGCTTGGCCCCGAGAGATCGGACCCAGATCCGGATCAAGCGCGCCAACTCGCTCCTCGACGCGGTCCGCCACCGACCTGTACGCCGGGTACGCCCGCCCAAGTGGATCGCCCGTGAGCGGGTCACGTCCCATACCAATTAGCAGCTGAAGCTGCGCCTCGGTGACTTTCTCACCCTCATAAAGCTGGCCTCCTCCAAGCGCGGTGAGGCCGCTTCCCATCCATCGTCCCGGTGGCGTACCGTCTGCGTTGTAATATCTCGTCAGCGGATTCGAAAGGTCTCGGTCACCGTCCCCCGCAGCTACCGTGCGGAGCAGGTACTTGTAGCCGTCACCCCCCGACATCACTCGCAGAGACACCGTCATTGCGGCCCACCTTCCCTCCATCAAGGAGGAGGTGAACAAGCAGGATCGGTCACTTCAAAAACACCGGCGAGTGGTCACGACCTCGATCTGCAAGACGCGTGGTAGATCGGTGATTGCATCAGGTTGACCATCCTGAACAAGCCGCGAGTCAGCAATGTCAGGGGTGCAACCTACGATTCTCGTAGCGGCATCCACATTGGATACCCGAGCCATGCATAACAGGAGAACCGTTGGCACTTCCACGCATAGGAGCAGAAGAATCTATGTCATTCATCCAAATGTTCGGTGGGACATTCGGCACAAAGCGAGTCCTGGTTATTCCCCTCTGCGTTGGACTTGTCCAATGAACTCGAAGCCCGCCCAATCCTGCGCTAATCAGCCTTGATCCGGTAAAGTCCGGCATAGAGCTATTTGACCGTACGAACTATTGAGGGTGGATCATGGTTGAGCCTTGGTTGGGTGCTGACGAGATCGCCGTACATCTTGGCGTCTCCAAGGACACCGTGTACGCCTGGATCAGCACCCAGCAGATGCCCGCGCACAAGGTCGGTCGGCTCTGGAAGTTTCAAACAAGCGAAGTAGACGAATGGGTACGCCAAGGCGGCGCCTCAACACAGGAGAACGAATAACGGATGTCACGACTCACAGACCTGCTCCGCCAGGTGCGCGGCACCGATGCTCAGCTCGGTGCCGACCTTGAGAAAGAGATCAGTGCGCTCACGAAGCGACGCAGCTTCGGACTGGTCTTTGAACGCCACCAGCCTGAAGCCGTTGAGCTGCCCGGTCAGCCAATACGACGCGGCGCAAAGGTGCGCGTGCTTCAGCCACGCGGCGAGACCGCAAAGGGCGACTCTCGCCTGTGGCGAGTCGATTCAATCGAGACCGACTTTGCAGGACAGCAAATCGCGCAACTCATTGAGCTGGTGAAGGACGCTCCCGAGCACACGACCGCTCCCATTGAGGACCTCGTTGTGGTTGCCGAGTTCGACGACAAAATTTACCCTGGCCTCGTCGAGACTGGCCGTGTCGAACGCGGTGGTGACAAGCCGTTCCACACCGTAATCAACGCCGAGAACTTTCACGCGCTGGAGATGCTCACCTACACGCACCGGGGCAAGGTCGATGCAATTTACATCGATCCACCGTACAACACAGGTGCACGCGACTGGAAGTACAACAACGATTATGTCGAGGGCGATGACGACTACCGTCACTCCAAGTGGCTCGCCTTCATGGAACGCCGTCTACTTGTCGCGCGCGAACTACTCAACCCGGATGATTCGGTACTCATCGTCACCATCGACGAGAAGGAGTATCTGCGGCTCGGAATGCTTCTGGAGCAGACGTTCCCGGAAGCAAGTATCCAAATGATCTCTAGCGTCATCAACCCGAGCGGGGTCGCTCGCAAAAACCAGTTCTATCGCGCAGATGAATATCTTTACTTCGTATTCCTAGGGACATCGACGGTGGTACCGCACGGCGGCAACATGCTAACCCCCGCTGAAGCATACGAAGGGAAGCGGATTGACATATGGCGGCGTCTTCTGCGGAGCGGCACCAACTCCCGTCGACAAGACGGTGTCAAGCAGTTCTATCCCTTCTGGATCGACGAAGAGAGCAAACGAATCCATTCGATTGGAGACTATCTGCCACTTGGCGAAGACCCGAAGGCTGTCACGCCTCCCCTACCGGGCCTAGTTCCCTGCTGGCCAATTCGTTCAGATAATGGTGAGGGCTGCTGGCAAATTAGCTCAGAAACGGCCCGGACTGGCCTTGCTGAAGGTACTGTGAAGCTGGGATCCTACACTGCGTCGAAAGGCAGATGGTCAGTTTCATACTTACGAAATGCTGAGAAGCAACGCCTTGCTCGTGGTGAGCTTGAGGTTGTTGGCAGTGATCAAAATGGTGCTCTGATTCTCAAACAATCGGAATCCATAGCACGCACACTGAACCCTGTCACCGTTTGGAACCAGGTTTCACATAACGCTGGAGCGGGCGGATCAAACATTATTCGGGCGCTACTGCCCGATAGAAAATTTCCGTTCCCTAAATCACTATTCGCCGTCGAGGACGCTCTCCGCTTTTTCGTTAAGGAAAAACCTGACGCTGTAGTGTTGGACTTTTTCTCCGGATCCGGCACCACTGCTCATGCAATTATGCGCCTTAACAAACAGGACGATGGCCGTCGCCAGTGTATTTCGGTGACGAACAACGAGGTGAGCGCCGAAGAACAGGGAAAACTTCGCAAGCAAAGTCTCCGCCCCGGAGATACTGAGTGGGAGCGCTGGGGCATCTGCGACTACATCACCAAGCCGCGTATCCGTGCAGCGATCACTGGGAAGACTCCTGACGGCGAGCCCATCAAGGGTGAGTACAAGTTCACGGACGAGTTCCCGATGGCTGAGGGTTTCGAGGAGAACGCTGCGTTCTTCACGCTGACCTATGAGGCACCGCTGTCTGTACGCCACCACCGAGCATTCGAACGTATCGCCCCGATGTTGTGGCTGCGAGCCGGCGCAACCGGTCGTTTGATCGATGACCTCGGTGATCGCGGTTGGGACATCTCAGCTGTGTACGCGGTGCTGGAAAACATCGATGATGCCGAGAGCTTCTTTGACGCTATGTGCGGTGCCGAAGCTGTTCACACGGTGTTCGTCGTGGCTGATGACGATGCTGCGTTCCAGATGGTGTGCCGTGAACTTCGCTCCGACCTTCATGTCGTTCGACTGTACGAGTCATACCTGCAGAACTTCGAGATTAATCAGGGGCGAGGTTTCTGATGCGGTACACACTCAAGGACTACCAAGCTGAAGCCGTCGGGGACGTGCTACGCAACCTTGCGCAAGCCAAAGACATGTACCATCGCTACGGATCACTGTCGCAGTTCTCTCTATCGGCCACGACCGGTGCGGGCAAGACAGTGATGGCAGCTGCGGTCATTGAGGCGCTTGTGACGGGCTCCGATGAGTTCGATTTCCCGGCTGACCCCGGCGCGGTGATCCTGTGGTTCTCAGACGATCCTTCGCTGAATGAGCAGTCGCGTGCACGCATTCAGGCGGCGTCGAGCGAGCTGGATTGGCGGCTCAAGCTCATCACGAATGATTTCCGTGACACGTCGTTCCAGCCGGGTCACGTGTATTTCTTGAACACGCAGAAGCTGAGTAAGAGTTCAAACTTGGTGAAGGGTGCGGGCGCAAAGCTTGACCCGACAGCCACGCTTGATGAGTTGACGCCTGCGCCGGATGAGATGCAGTCGAACATTTATGACACCATCATCAACACGATCGAAAACAAAGACCTCACCCTGTACCTCGTGCTCGACGAGGCACACCGTGGCATGAAACCGCAGCGTGATCGGGCGACAATTGTGCAGCGGCTCATCAACGGGCAAGGAGTTATTCCGCCGATCCCGATCGTGTTTGGTATCTCGGCCACGGTCGACCGGTTCGAGCAGGCAATGAAAGCCGTCACGGGGCGTTCCGCGTTGCCGAGCGTGCAGGTCGATTCTGCGCTCGTGCAGGCATCTGGTCTACTCAAAGACGATATTGTTCTGTCAATTCCCGCTGAAACGGGTGCGTTTGAGGGTGTACTACTTCGTCGCGCCGTCGAGAAGATTCGTGAAGCTGGACGCGCGTGGGACGAATACACACGCGAGCAGGAGGAAGCCGATTCGGTCGTTCCGTTGTTAGTCGTGCAGATGGCCGACAAACCCAGTGACGACAAACTCGTCAGCACGATCGACGCGATCCTCGAGGCGTGGCCTGAACTGGGCAACGAAGCGATTGCCAATGTGTTTGGTGAGCACCAGGATCTCAAGGTCGGTGGCTATACCGTGCCGTACATTGAGCCGCAGCGCGTGCAGGATTCGAAGCACATTCGCGTGCTGATCGCGAAGTCCGCAATCTCAACAGGGTGGGATTGTCCGCGCGCCGAGGTGCTGGTGTCGTTCCGCCCGGCGTCTGACCCCACGAACATCACCCAGCTGCTCGGCCGCATGATCCGCACTCCCCTCGCTCGGCGCATCCCCGGCAATGAGGTGCTGAATTCGGTCGACTGCATGTTGCCCTACTTCGATCGTGACACGGCGAAGCGCGTCGCGGAGATGTTGATGCACGGTGCCACCTCGAAGGACGATGAAGGTGACAGCGGCGGCGGCGAAGGACGCCGCGTGCTGTTCGACCCGGTGCTGCTGCACCCCAACGAAGAGTTGCCAGTCGAAGTGTGGGAAAAGTTTGAGTCGCTGCCGACCGTGACTATTCCGAAGCATCGCAGCAAGCCGATCAAGCGGTTCACCGCGCTTGCCGCAGCCCTCACCAAGGACAAAGTCATTGACCAGGCCGTCCGCAAATCGAACGATGAGCTGGATCGCGTGGTCGAGTCGCGTGCAATGCAGTACAAGGCGCAGGTGGATCGGGCGCGCGAAGACGTGCTGACCATGTCAGGTGAGGAGCTGCGGGCCCGACTGGGTGGCGGGCTCTGGGTGAACTCTTCCTTTGAGCTTGCGGCTGACCCACGCGCAATCATGGAGGCGTACAAGGTCGCCGAGCGCCATCTCAGCCCAGCACTATGCTCGTCGTACGTCGACTACCTTGTGCCCGAGGATGCAATCGAAGATGACCTGCTTGAGGCATACATCGAGGTGGCAGCTATCGGCTTGGTGCCCGACATCGTCGCGAGTGTCGAAGCGGAAGCAGATCGACTTGCCCGCACGTGGCTGACTGACACACGTGTTGATCGTAAGAACCTCAGCGACGAGAAGCAGGCAGAGTACGACCGACTCGAAGGCATGTCGACCGAGCCTGAACGTATCAATCTTGTGAGCCCGAAGACCGGGCAGACCGAGATGAAGATTCGTCAGGCTGACGGTAGCGAAACGGACCTTCCGTCGTACCGGAATCACCTCATGGTCACCGACAGCGGTGAATTCCCGGTTGAACTCAACGGTTGGGAACAGCGTGTTCTCGCAGTCGAGTCTGGACGCAGCGGGTATGTCGGATGGTGGCGTAACCCTGACCGTGCAGTGAAGGAATCATTGGCGATCGCATACAAGGACCCTTCACGAAATTGGAAGTCACTGCGTCCTGATTTCGTGTTCTTCGGGCAAGGACAGAACGGCATCGTCGTCGACCTCGTCGACCCGCACGGGCATCACCTCTCTGATGCGATGCCGAAGCTGCGCGGGCTCGCGGACTTCGTTGAAGAATGGGGTGACGCGTTCCGACGGGTCGAGTCTGTCGCCGAAACGAATGGCGTCTACCGCGTGCTCGATTTGAAGCGGGACCAGGTACGGCAAGCCATCCGCGAGCATCATGACGCGAAGGCCTTGTACGAGTCTGACCTCGCAGGCGACTACCGGTAGGGCGGGGAAATGGCGACACCGCTGACCGCGCACCAAGCGAAGTTCTACGCGCACCAATTGGAACGTTCGTATGCGTCTGACCATGTGGGGCGTCTTGCCGGGTTGCTGTTTGATGCGCAAGTGGAGCCAAAGCCGCACCAAATCGACGCGGCGCTGTTCGCTCTTCAAACTTCGTCGTCTCCCGGTGTGATCCTGGCCGATGAAGTCGGGTTGGGAAAGACCATTGAAGCCGGAATCGTGCTCTGCCAGTATTGGGCGGAGCGGAAGCGGCGGATTCTGATCGTTGCGCCATCCTCGTTGCGCCAGCAGTGGCAACAGGAGCTTGATGAGAAGTTTGCGATCCCGGCGAAGCTGCTCGACGCGAAGAACAAGCGCGATCTGCTGAAACCAGGAACCGGTTTGGCGGGCAGCGTCTTGATCTGCTCGTATGAGTTCGTGCTGCGAAATGTCGACGACCTGGCGCGCCATTGGGATCTGGTGATTGCCGACGAAGCACACCGGCTGCGCTCGTTCTGGAAGGGCGACGCGAAGATCGCACAAGCGGTGTCGGACGTGATCGGCTCTGCAAGTAAATCTCTGCTGCTCACAGCCACGCCCTTGCAGAACCGATTGGAGGAGCTCTTCGGCCTGGTGTCAGTGTTTGACCCTGAGTTTTTCCACTCGATCGAGGGGTTTAAGGAACGCTACGTCGATCACCCCGAGGATTACGGCAATGACGACCTTGCGATGAGAATCTCACACATCGCGAAACGTACCCTGCGACGCGACGCGCAGAAGTACATCCGGTTCACCGAGCGAATGCCACTCACCCTCGGCTTTATGCCCTCGGACGCGGAGCAAGATCTATACAACAAAGTCAACGAGTACTTGCAGCGGCCGTTCCTCTACGCATTCGCCAAGTCGCAACGGCACCTATCCGCACTCATCCTCCGTAAACGTCTGGGGTCATCGACCTATGCGGTTGCCTCGACGCTCGAGGGCATCGCGAATCGGCTCGAAGCCGAGATGCTGTCCGGTCGGCGGCGTGACAACCGTGGGGGGCTCGTCGACGAAGATATGACCGATGAGGAGATTGAAGACACTGAGTCGGCACTCTTCAGCCTGACGCCGTCACCTGTTGCCGAGGACGCCCGCAAGGAGACGGCGGAGGAAGTCGATGAGCTTCGCGCATACGCACATCTTGCCCGGTCGATTACGATCAATCAGAAGGCCGTAAAGCTGTTGGATGCGCTCGACCAAGGCTTCGCTAAACTCGCGGAGATCGGCGCACCACAGAAAGCGATTATCTTTACTGACTCCACGAAGACACAGGAGTATCTTGCCGCGTCGCTGCGGGAGGCCGGGCGCGGTGACGGTCTGGTGCTCTTCAACGGTTCCAACAGTTCGCCCGAAGCGACAGAGACCTATCGCGAATGGTTGAAGGCCAACGAGGGCTCTGACCTCATCACAGGCATCCCTTCCGCAGATCGCCGCAAGGCACTCGTCGATGAGTTCCGTGAGCGTGGCACGATCATGATCGCAACTGAAGCCGCCGCCGAGGGCATCAACTTGCAGTTCTGCTCGATGCTGGTCAACTATGATCTGCCGTGGAACCCGCAGCGCGTCGAACAGCGTATTGGCCGTGTGCACCGATACGGGCAGCAGCACAATGTCATCGTCGTGAATTTCTCGAATCAGGGAAACCTCGCCGAAGAACGCATCCTCGAACTACTGGACGAGAAGTTCAATCTTTTCAAGTCAGTATTTGGTGCTTCAGACGAAGTACTCGGGACAATCGAGGACGGTCTCGACTTTGAGAAGAGAATCGCTGAGATCCTCGAACGATGCAAAACGGCGGACGAGATCAACACGGCGTTCGACGCGCTGGAACGCGAATACCAGAGCGAGATCAGCCACGAGATGCAGTCGGCCCGCGCCCGCGTCTTCGACAATCTCGACCCGAACGTTCAGGACAAGCTCAAGAGTTACGATGCCCAGCAAGGTGCAGTGCTCAACACCTTTGAACGGTTGCTGCTGCAGGTCACGCGGCACGAGCTGGATCCCTTCGCCACGTTCGATGCCGATGGCTACAACTTCACACTTGCTGAAGCACCAGCCAACGGGATCCCCGTTGGCCGCTACTTCTTCAAGTCGAAACCGCAGCCTGGCGCGCACCAGTACCGTTACGGCAGCGATCTTGGTCAGTATGTGGTGCAGTCCGCTCTCACTGAGGAGACTCCGGAGCGGTCACTTGTCTTTTCGATCAATCAGTCTGAGCGCGTCGCCTCCGCCGTGCGTGACCTCGTTGGCGAACACGGAACGCTAACTGCCGAACTACTCACGTTCACTACGCAAGCTGGCGAAGACACCGTCACCGAGTCATATATTCTCGCCGCAGGCCGATCGGACAGCGGCCTGATGCTTGATGCAGAACAAATTGGGCAGATCCTCGATCTCTCTTGCGTGCGAATCGAACGCACCGAAGACATAGAAGTCAGTGACCTCCAGCCCGCACTCGTCCAGCAGGCAGAGGCGTTCAGCGGCGAGGTACAGAACAGGTCGGCACAATTTAGCATTGAGCAAGGTGACCTGATTGAGTCACGGTTGAAGGATCATAAGGCGAAGTACGACGCCGATACGCGCAAGCTTGAGAAGGACCGGGCTGAAGCACTCGCGCAAGAGCGCCGGACCGAAGACCTCACCGCGCGACTGAAATGTCGTAAAGAAGCGCAGCGTCTCGCTCGTCGAGCCGACGACCTGTACGACGAGTTCAAGATTGAGCGCGACCAGCTCAGGAGCAAGGCCGACGAATTTCTCGACATGATCGAACAGGCGCTGAAAGGTACCGACGACCGGCAGCACATTTTTAATCTGAAGTGGACAGTGGAAGCATGATGAACGTCCCTCATAGTTCACGAGTTTGTGGATGGAAGATAGGCCCGAAATGACAGGTCAGCCACAAACCCAAAGCCTGTCAACGCGAACTTGGGACCCTCTCGCCGAGGCGCGTGAACAAGAGTTTCAAGCCATTGTGCAGCTCCACCGCGAAAGCAAAGCAACCCTCGGCCACTTGCCATATGCAGCGTTTGAAGCCGCCGGAGACAAAGGGCAACTCATCCTTGGTTTCTTGGACGATGAAATTGCCGGATACATCCTCTTCAGCACTCCGCGTCAGCACGTAATCAAGTTAGTTCACGTCTGCGTTGGAACGACCGCGCGAAGATCTGGACTGGCAAGAAGAATGGTTGATGCTGTCATTGACGCGAACCCTTCTCGAACGATTATCGCCGCACATTGTCGGACCGACTATGGCCTCGACGACTTCTGGCGATCGCTCGATATGGCTCCCACAGCCCAACGTCCTGGACGCGCAGCAACCGGCTCAGTGCTCACCATCTGGACGCGCTCAATTGGTCAGTTCGACCTATTTGAGAGCGCACTGTATGACTCTGTCAAGCCGAAAGCAGTTCTCGACTCCAACGTCGTGATAGATCTGTTTAGCTCCACTGCGCTAGAGCGTCCCGAACGACGAGAGTCGCTCGGGCTCGAAGCAGATTGGGTCGCCGGCGAGGTCGAATTCACAATCTCTCCTGAAGTGACATCGGACGTCAATCGGCTGCAACCGGAGGGCGAGCGCGACCGCGTGCGGGAGTCCTTAGGCGGCTTCGTAACGCTCCGGCGAGAGGAAACCATGCGCGATACCGCCGCAGAACTTCTCGAACGGATGCCGAGTGAACTGACAACGAGTGACTTTAGCCTCTCTGATGATGCAAAGCATCTTGCTGACGCAATCCTGGCGGGTGCCGATTTTTTCGTGACTCGGGACTCAAACCTATTGAATGCCACCTCTGCGTGGATCGAAGGAGAGTTTGGACTTGAGGTCCTACGCCCAGTCGATCTCATCCAACGCTTGATGCCGCCAGCACCGCCATTTAGATTCCGTTCAGAGCAACTCGAATCCGTCGGCCTCCAATGGGAAGCTGTAACAGCACTCCCCCAAAAGCTCGAAGATGCCTTCTTAGAACGCACCTCCAACGAGAAAGCCACCTACTTCCGCAAGCAGTTACAGGCAGTCCTCGCTAGGCCTGCAACGACCGAGCTGCAGGCACTCGTCGATGACAGGTCACGGTTCTGGGCACTGCTCGCGACCGAAATACTCGACGGTGTGCTTAACGTCCCCGTCCTCCGCGTTGGAAGCGGTCCGTTTGGCGAGACAATCGCTTTCCAGCTGGTACGTCACCTTCGCGCACACGCCTTAGATGAGGGCTGCAGTCACATCACGGTCACAGATTCTGCGATCTCACCCGTGCTGCGGTCCGCATTGACCACCGATGGATTTTTGGGTGCAGTTCCGAGCGTCGAATTGTCCTGGGCCACCCCGCCTGAGGTCGCAGCAAGAACGTTCACTGCGACTGAAGTCAGTGATTACGAGCGATCCAACTGGCCGCAAGTACTCATCGAGCGCGATGTCCCCGTCAACATCGTTCCAATCCAACCCAAATACGCACGGGAACTCGTTGGCTACAATGACACTCTCCTGAACACTCGTGCGAAGCGTGCACTTGGCCTGACGCGTCAAGTCGTCTATTTTTCCTCGCCGAGAGGTGACTGGGAAGTTCCTTCGCGTGTCCTGTGGTACGTAACTAAGGATCCGAAAGCGAGCCCAGCTTCAGCCATTCGTGCGGTCGTTGCGCACTCTCGCGTGGTTGACGCCGCCATACTCTCAACCGAAAATGCAATTGAGCAGTACCGTGCTATCGGAACCTTACGAAGAAGCGAGATTGAGTCATATGCAAAGAATGGAAAGGTGTCAGTCCTGAGAGTAGAAGACACACAGTTGCTCGAAAGCCCCGTCAATAGGACGGCCTTCGACGAGATACTCACGAAACACGGAGTCACCACTTCAAAAATCACCACGCGCCGAGCAAAGCCCGGTGTATTCGATGATGTGATGCGGCTTCAGCCTCGGTGGTCCGAGCAATGACCCGAGCCTTACTCTTGTCAATCAAGCCTCGACACGCTCGCGCGATCCTCGAAGGACGCAAAACTATTGAAGTC
The DNA here is from genome assembly GCF_000350525.1 of Leucobacter salsicius M1-8. Taxonomy (GTDB): domain Bacteria; phylum Actinomycetota; class Actinomycetes; order Actinomycetales; family Microbacteriaceae; genus Leucobacter; species Leucobacter salsicius. The sequence continues at coordinate 20,905 of NZ_AOCN01000012.1, forward strand.
CGACGTAAGTTTCCTGCTGTACCTTCCGGAACCATCGTGGTGCTGTACTCAAGTTCTCCTGAAAAGGCTATTCTTGGCACCGTCAGGCTCAAACGGACAATAAAAATCGACTCCGATTGTGTTTGGGATTCGCATGGTGCGGCCATCGGCATAGACGAGAGTGCTCTCGATGACTACCTCAGAGGGTCCGATCAATCGACACTTCTAGAAGTTGACTGCCCGGATTCATGGGATCAACCGCTGCCGCTAGATTCGCTTCGGCATGACCTAGGTCTGGAACCTCCACAGAGCTTTCGCTATCTCAAGACCGAACAGGTGACACAGGCCAGACAGCTAAGTTCGCAAGTTTCCTGACCGTACGGGGCCGACCTGCAGCCAATCGGTCACGGCCTCGCGCCAGCGATTGGGATCAGCGTTCCAGTTAAGCGTGTGGTCTGCGTTGAAGGTTTCGAGAGTGACGACGTCGGGGCGCTGAACGTGCAGCGCCTTAGCTGTATCGACTGGTGTTGAGTTGTCCCGGATGCCGTGAAGGATGAGTGTGGGGACAGCGAGTTCTTCTGCCCGCTGCACCCAATCAAACTCCCGAAGCGGGATCCCGCTCGGCAGCCCAACCATGCGAGCAAGCGGCTCAAGCGCCAACCAAGGAATCGCGAGATGGCCTGCAGCTGCGGGCAACCCGCTTCGTGCGCAGTTCGCTTTAATCGCCTCGCCCCAATCGAGCACGGGCGAGTCAAGCACGAGACCGGCGATTAGCTTCGCGTAGTCCGACCTGTGCGCGAGCTGTAGCGCGATCGCGGCGCCCATCGACCAGCCAAACAACACGAACCGCTCAGCTCCACGACGCACCGCATAACTGATCGCTGCTTCGACGTCGTCTACCTCGGTTGCTCCAAGTGTTGAGCGACCGCTGCCGATTCTTGGGCCTTCTCCGTCGTTGCGGAAGCTCAAGACGAGTGACGTGTACCCAAGCTGTGTTGCAACTTGCACACCGCGCAGCGTGCCTGCACGGGGGCTACTAAGACCGTGAATATGGATTGCCCACGTGGACGAGCTTCCGTTGACTCGCCATGCGGGTGCGTACCCCGACGGTGTGTTGATCATGATGTCATGAGCTTCGAGCCCCGCATCCGCTGGAGTAGCAAAGTAGACGCCGCTCCACGAGACGCTGTCACCCACTTGAACGTTGAGGTAGTTAGCAGCCCCGGTGACCGCACGGGCGATTCGGTTTGGACCGCGGCCCTGCATCTCGCTACCGAGCTGCACACACCCGCCTCGTTCGAACCAGAGATTGTAGAGACCTTCGGCGGTGGTGTCTGGCGTGCGGTCGAGTACGATCCTGAGCGCACCGTCGTCGTCTTCAACGTCGCGAACTACGAGGTTGAAGGTTCGCGGGCCCACTGGTGCGGTGAGCTTGCGGGCGATAACCCACCCCAAAGCTGCTGTGCCCGCGCCGAGCAGCGCAGTGCCACCCCAGAGACATGCACCAATAGCGCGCCTGGCCCTCACGACGACTCCGCTTTGGTCTCAACGTCGTCGGTCTTGCGCCGGTTCATTTTCGGCGCCTTCAATCCCAGCAAATGGGACTCAGCTCGTTCGAGCAATGTGCGTTCAGCGTCGTCGATGGCGAAGGTCACCCGTGGATCGATCATGGCGTCACGTATCTCGACGATGTTGCGATGCAATCGTGCTTCGGGTTCTTCGAGAATTCCCGGAGTAGGGTGGCTCCCGCTGAGACCAGGTCTGAGGCTGGTTGCATCACGCCAGATCGGGTCGAGCTGGGCGACGAGCACGTCGGTCTGCACATCACGCAGACGCTGCCGGAGCGAGCGCATCGCAGGCTGCGCAATGAAGCCAGCACAAAGAAACAGGAACGTCGCGATCATGAGCGGCCCGTATGCGGGATCAACCGCATACATGACACTCAGTGCGCCGGTGACGTGTGCGACGTCCATGATAATCACGTTGACACACAGTGCAATACCGCAACCAGCTCCGACCGCCAGCAGCATCGCGGGCACTCGAAACACGCCTGAAGCGAGTCGAAACTGCCGCACGGCCAGCACGAGCATGGCGGCGACAACAATGCCGCAGTACGCGAAGACGGTAATCGAGTAGATCGCAGCAGCGGGATGAGCGCCAAGATCACGCATGAACTCTGTGGTCGTCTCGCCGCGGTCGATGAAGAAGAACAGTACGGCGACGCAGGTAAGTGCAACGACGAGCGCCGGGAGCCCGACGGCGATCTTGACCGGTTGGGGCCGGTAGTCCCCTGCCCTCATCACGCCCCGGCCCAGAAAGAAGAGACCCGTCATGAGCAAAGCATCGCTCGCAACGGTGACGAGGTTCGTTCCACTCAGTGCGGGATCGATCGCGAGGTAGATGTCGTCGACATTGAGCGTCATCGCGAATGCGATGGCAACGGCAGCGTAGGTGACGCTGCGGTCAGTACGCCCTCGACGCAGAATGAGCAGGCTTGCGACCAGCGTCCACATGACGCTTGCGACAAGCACCTGGATCAACCGAATATCTCTGTGTAACTCGTCTCGGCAAACGCTGATCCACGGATACCCGCAGCCAGGCGATCAGCCAAGCTTTCAGCGGCGATCTCGTCTTCTGATTCAACGTCCTTTCGTGCCAGTACGCGGGAGCGCAGAGACGCGGGAATATCAGGGAACAGCGTGTTGTGAACTACATCGTTGAGCGCGCAGCCGTCGCCCTCACAGTGTCCAAGGATGATGTGCGCAAATTCGTGCAGCACGAACTGCTGACTGTGAAGAACCGAGTCTGTACGGGCGTGGAGGATCAAGTCTTGATCCTCGCCATAGAACAGCAACGCGCAAAGCCCGTCGTTTTCGCCTAGCTCCGCGAGTTCAGTGACCCGGATCTCTCGCCCTCGTTGCCGCTGTACAGCATCGGTGAGTGCGGCGAACGTGAAGTTTTCGCCCAGCTGCAAGCTCGCGACTGCGGTCGTTACGGTCTGTTCGATATTCACTGCGTGCTCACTATCTGCTTCGGAAGCATCCTCGGCGCCAGCCTTGTGAGCGACACCGGTGGCGCTCGCTTACTGTGTCATCTCTTGATCCAAGAATTGGGTGATCGCCCGAAGCGTTTCCGGCGAAAGATCACCGAGAGTACGCGTCGCATACGATTTCACTTTTGCTGCCCGCATCGAACGCACAAGATCAATCTGGGCCTTCACCTTCTCGGGCGTTGAGGCATCGCTATCACCGGTGATGAAGTCGATGTCAACGTCGAAGAACTCGGCGAGCCCCGCAAACACCTCAGCGTCATCGACCTTTCGGTGCCCGTTGATCATGTAGGTCCAGCGGGATCGCGACAGGCTCGTACCGCGCTCTCTCAAGAATGCGGCGATCTCCGAGAACGACGGTTCAGCGCCGGTCTCGGCAGCTTTGACGTCGAGCAGCAGACGCAGACGTTTCTCAAGAAGCTCGGCCGCGGCCTTGTTCTGATCTTCGGTCTGTTGCATAGTGCCCTTCCCTTCGGGATGGGTTTGGCGATGGTCAAACGTCACCTCTTGAGGTGATTACGCATGATCAATGTACCTCTTGGGCATGCTCAAATCAAGGGTTGCGCATGCTCAAATGTGATGTTAGACAGTAGATCACAGGATTTTGGGCATGCTCAACGACGGGTGTTGAGTGTGCACCCGTCTCTGCGCCGAGGAGGTGCACCATGCGCTTCACCCATGCCAAAAGCCGGTTACTCTGTCGCCGATCCGGACACCCACGCGCACCTCTCAGATGTACTGCCGCACGAGTTCGCCGCGCGGAACGTCAGAGAGGAGATCCAGTTATGGCCACGATCGAGGATCGCCAAGCCGCCAGAGACGCAAAGCTCGATGAGCTGCACGAAAAGCTCGCGGGGGCCGTCGAAGAACTCGTATCTGGTGACGGTTGGAAGCGGGCCTTGACGTTCGCGGCCAACTTTCGAAGCCGTTCTTTCAACAACACACTGCTGATCTGGGTGCAGCATCAGGCGGCCCACGAACAGGGGTTTGTGCCTGATCCGATGCCGACCTACGTCGCCGGATACAAGCAATGGCAAGATCTCGGCCGCCAAGTGCAGAAGGGGCAACCCGGGTATCAGATCCTCGCGCCCGTCACCGGCCGCTTCGCTTCTGCCACGCCAGCAAGTACAGATTCATGGAGGCGACTAAAGAAGTTCGAGAAACCTCGGCCAGGTGAGGCGGTGCGATCAAAGATGATCGGCGTTCGCCCGGCCTACGTGTGGGATGCCTCTCAGACCGCGGGCGATCCACTTCCTGAGCTACCCGCCCCGACTTTGCTTGAGGGCGAAGCACCCGCCGGGCTTTGGGAAGGGCTCGCGAAACAGGTTGAAGCCGCGGGATTCTCGTTGGGCGATGTGCCCGATACACCGTCAATTCACGGGGCGAATGGCGTCACGAACTACACCGAGAAGAGCGTGCTCGTGCGCGCCGACATGGATGCTGCAGCAAGGGTGAAGACGCTCGCGCACGAGTTGGGACACGTGCTTATGCACGACCCTGAGAATGCCGATACTCGACTGCACCGTGGCATCGGCGAGGTCGAAGCAGAATCTGTCGCACTGATGATCGGCGCAGCGCATGGCATGGACACCTCGGGGTACACAATCCCCTACGTCGCCTCTTGGTCGGCACACGTCGATGGGAAGGAACCCGTCGACGTGATCAAATCCACCGGCGAGAGAGTACGTGCCACCGCCATCAGGATTCTCGATCAGCTCGACACCCCCATGACCGGCGACGGTACCCCTCCGGGTATCGAGCGGGAATCGACGCATCGCAACGTCGCGGCAGCTCAGCGTGCGAGCGCTTCACACACGCCTTCGGCTACAGCTGCCCCAAAACAGGTGGCGCTGGCAGACGTGCGGGGAATGCGATGAGTTCATCGAAAGCGTTCACTACGGCGCTCGATCACGTTGGTCGCGGGATGCCGCTCGAACAGGGCGCACTCGCATTTGCCGACTCCGGCTTCCCCGTGTTCCCCTGTGCCGCGGGTGGGAAGCGCCCCGTCGTTGCGGGCGGATTTCATTCGGCCCGCAACGATCCTGAGCTGATTCGTCGCTGGTGGACTGCGATTCCGTCCGCAAATATCGGGATGCCGACCGGCACAACCTCTGGGCTCGTTGTCGTCGATGTAGACGTGCACGGTTCTGTCAACGGCTACGACGCCCTCGATGGCGCCTGGCGCGCGGGATTGCTGAGCGGCTGGGAGGCTGCGGTCAGAACTCCATCCGGTGGGCTACATCTCTATTTCCCCGCAGACCCGAATATCGAACAACGCTCGTGGCAATCTGCGCGGGCGGGAATCGATTTTCGCGGTGATGGCGGATACGTCATCGTCCCTCCCTCGCTACGCGTGCTTGACGGGCAATCATGGCAATACGAGACACTCCAGTTGGCTCGTGAACCAGGTCGTGCGCTCGCTTCGCAGCAACTCCGTGACTATCTCGATCCACCACAACGTAACGAGGCGCATCAAAGTGGGCGATCAGCACAACAGCCTGTCGATGTGCAGCGCCTCGCAGCTTGGGTTGCGCGGCGCCAAAAAGGCGAACGCAACCATGGACTCTTCTGGGCCGCTTGCAAAATGGCTGAACAGCGAGTGCCGACAGTCGAAGCGCTCGAAGCACTGAGTCCCGCCGCTGAGCGGGCAGGCCTCAGCCACCGAGAAACGACGACGACCGTGCGGTCAGCTTACCGAGCGGTGCAGGGCGCCCCTCCGCAGCAGTCGATACGAGCCAGCGCATCAACTTCACACGACCGACCGCCGCCTTCATCAACCTTTCGGGCGCTGTCATGAGTGACTTCAACGGACGACGGTGGGCAGTATCGACAGCTGTGGCAGGCACCGTCTTCATTGCTGCGGGAGCCTTCTGGCTGTCGTTCACCTCGCTCGCAGACCTTGCCGCACGGTCTGGAATTGGTGATGGCCAAGCATGGGCATGGCCACTGATTGTCGACGGAGTCATCGTCGTCTCGACCGTCGCCGTCGTCGCGCTGGCCGGGGCCCGCGCCGCCTGGTATCCCTGGGCACTACTCGCTGGTGCGGCAGCCGTATCGGTCACGGCGAATTCAATCCATGCCGTAGTCGCCGCGGATGCCGATGTGCCGAGCCTTCTTGCCGCTGCGGTCGCCGCAGTTCCGCCCGTGGTCTTGCTGGCGATCACGCATCTCACCGTGCTCCTTATCCGGACTCCCGCGACTACTGAAACAGCCGAAAGCACTGAGACGTCAGCCATTCAGACCTCACCCCAAGGCTCTGCGATGACGTTGCGCGATGCCGGTTGGTCGAACAAGGCCATCGCACGCGAACTGAATGTGCACCCTTCCACCGTGGGGCGCTGGTTCGCCAACATCCCGCTCACCGTTGAGGGCCTCAAGCCCTCCCCCGCAACAACATCCGAGGAGGAGCCAAAATGAACGAGATAGAGAAGGAAGCTTTGACTGCCAGCACCGATCGTCATCTGACAGACGATCCTCTCTTGCCAGAAGCTGTCGAGGCCGCGAGCGTTCAGCGTCGACGCCCTCGTGCTGGAATCGATCCCTCAGCCTACCGAGGCCGAGGAGTCGAATGGGTGCGTCCGACTGACCTGATCGCACGCGGGAGTTCGCGCCTCGCCGGGGCAGGGATCAACTTCCAAACCGAACTCCGGCGCCGCACATTTGAAGTGACTGCGGCGAGCGCCCGCGGCATCGCAGACCGAGCCCGGCACCTCCCACCGTTATCCGCGTTCGGCCATGGCAATTCCCGTCATGGTGCTGAACGAGGCGCGATCGGGACGCACTGATCGTTGGTCAAGACCTCTCATGGGCACTTCACGGACACCTAAGAACCCGCTGGGGAGCGGGCGCGCACCTGCTTGCCAGGAGGTTCCCACACCATGACCAATTCAAGCCACTCAGCGTCACAACCTCGCGAGGACTACACAACCAGCGAAGGGCTCCGCGCCCTCCTGCATCGACTGCACCGCTCGGGTTCACATGCCTGGAAGCACGACCACGTCGCCGCTGAACTCGCCGCATTTGCCGCAGAAAAGTACGCGGCATTGGCTCGCAAGCATGGCCTCGATCCGTGGGAGGCAGCGTCAGCAGCTTTCGACGTCATGAGGACGCGATCCGCTCGTGAGGCGATTGATCCTTGGGCCGTGGTAACTCGCGGTGTTCAAGTCACCTGCATCGCCGAAGAGCGGGGACAGGGATTGCTCTGCGCGACCCATCAAGCACGTCGACCCCATATTTCTGCGTTCCATGACCCGGAGCGCTTTGCCGACCGAGAGAACCCACTGGCCGATTATCACCCGGCATTCCACGTGGTGGACCGGTACTCGGTCGCTGAAGACGATGACCCTGACGTTACCCGAAATGTTGACACTGCTCGCCGCGCAATCGACGCGTCGATCACTCTGTTTACAACGTTGGGCTGGCCCGAAAGCACTGCCCGTGCGGCGATCGAACACGTTTGCAGTGCGGTGGCACGTGCCGGGTCTCGACAGAGTGCGTACGAACTGCTGCGTCGAGACAAGCACGCCCGGGCACTGCTCGATTTGCCCGCCGACTCTTGGTCGGCGCTATTGCAGGTGTTGCTCGGGCACCCCCATCCCGCGTATCGCGCGACGAGCACCGGACGAGGCATCCTTCTCCGAATACTCGTTGGTGAAGCGCTCGCAACACTCCTCAGCGACGATGACTTGGTCACGGCTATCGCGATGTCTGTCCCCACCCACGGGAACAACCAATGAGTCGGGACGGCGGACACATCGAGTTGGACCGTGCGGTCGACTCGATCCGCGTCGGGCGCCGTCACCGCACCGGGTTCGGCGACCTCGATGCTCTTGCTGCCTCGATCGAACGTGACGGTTTGCTCCAACCGATCACGGTCACGCCCGACGGGATCTTGGTATGCGGTGCGCGACGATTGGCCGCGATCAAACAACTCGGCTGGCAGCACGTCAAGGTTTGGGTGCGTTCAGGTATCTCGGGAGATCTCGCGCACCTGCTTGCTGAACAAGATGACAACATGCTGCACAAGCCGCTCACCCAGCTGGAGGGTGCAGCGCTCTATCGGGAGATCAAGGCGCTGATGGCTGAGGATGCTGCTCGTCGGCAAGAAGCGTCGCGTTTCAGCAGCGAAAATCAGCCGGGAAGTGACGGTGCAGCAAATTTTGCGCCACCGTCAGAATCACCGGGACAATCTCGCGCCCAGGCCGCTGCGATGATCCCCGATGGTGCTTCACACACCACGCTCGAGAAGATCAACTACCTGCAGCAGATCGCTGAGGACCAAGATCAATCAGAGACAGTTCGTGTGGGAGTTGCCGCCGAGCTCGAACTCATCGGTTCAGGCGGGCCGGTACACCCGAGTTATCTGAGGGCCCGCCAGCTTGTCGCGGAGGCGGACTCCGATGCACCTGAGGAACATGTCGCGAAGCTGGCGGAAGAAGCTCTGGCGCGTCTCAAGAGCACGCCGCGCACCAAGCGCCGCTCTTCGCCGAGTCCGCAGACGAATCGTGCGGACGACGACGAGCCGTGGCCAGTTCGCGCGTTCGTTGTTACCTGGACTGAGCTCGATGGGTGGTGGCGTCACTTTGATGTCGACGACCTCGCTCTCAAACTGAGTGCTGCTGAAGTCGAGTTGTTCTTGCGGGCAGTGGATGCGACCTCAGACTTCGCGGAGCGACTCCGAACAGCGCTCGATACCAACGTTGATACCGCTGAGCAGCCAATGGAGATAAGGAACCTCCGAGCGATCTGATGCGCGGCCAACGCTGCGCACCTTCCAGGCATGAAGCTTCTGACCGCCCCTCGTTCCCGCCGCACCGTTGTCGCCCTCATCGCCGCTGCAGTCGTGGCGCTCCTCGTCATCGGCGTTGGCGTCTCCGGACTCATCGCCGGTTCCCGTGGGCACGGTGAGTCAACCGGCCCGGTCTCACCAACTACTGAACATGATCCTGGCCCCTCGAATACCCCTGATAGACCGGCGCCTCGGATTCCGGCAATCCCCCACAGCACCGATGCCGAGATCTTTGCACGCAGCGTCGCGACGACGCTGTTTACCTGGGACACCGGCAGTGGATTCCTTCCGCTGGACTACACCGAGGTCATCCTCGACGTTGCGGACCCGAGTGGCACGGAGCAGCCCGGCCTCGCAGCCGATCTTGCAACCTACTTACCCACGCACGATGCGTGGACGCAACTGCGCCAGTACGCAACGCAGCAACACTTGGAGATCACTTCCGCGTACGTGCCGGATGCCTGGGCCGACGCGCTTGCGCAAGCTCAACGAGGCCAGCTCCCCAAAGGTGCCACAGCGTTCACGATCGAGGGAATCCGCCATCGCTCCGGCGACTGGAATGGTGACCAGGTCAGTGCCGACCAACAGGTCGCTTTCACTATTTTCATCGCCTGCCCGCCCAAAGACACCTGCCATGTCTTGCGGCTGTCACAGCTGAATAATCCGCTGCGTTAGGAGGCCCGGCTTATGATGAAGAAACTCGCGATCGCAGTCGTCGCGCTCATGTTCCTCGCACCGACGCTGGGGCTCGTCACCGTCGGTCTCGTGATGAATCCAGCCGCTATTGCGTGTCTCTCATCGTCAAGTCTCACGCTCGGTAACGTGCCGGACTCTCTCGTGGTGACAACTGCTAATGGGGAGACGTTCACGCTCAACAAGCAACAGTTGACGCATGCCGCAACGATCATCACCGTGGGCTCAAGCATCGAAGGTGTCACACGCGATGGAGTGCAGATCGCGATCATGGCCGCTCTCACCGAGTCAACGCTGCGGCAGCTCGCGAACACGGGCACCTACCCGGAATCCGGGGACTACCCGAACGATGGAAATGGATCCGATCATGACTCGCTCGGCCTGTTTCAAATGCGCCCGCAATCGGGCTGGGGATCTGTCGCCGACCTGATGGACCCCGAATATCAGGTTGCTGCTTTCTTCGGTGGATCGTCCGGGCCCAACTATCCATCGCCTCGCGGCCTGCTCGATATCCCCGGCTGGCAGAGCATGGGCAAGGGCGAAGCCGCACAAGCTGTCGAGGTGTCTGCGTACCCGGATCGGTACAACAACTACGAACCCGTTGCCGAGAAGATTCTCGCAACGCTCACGAGCGGTGCCTCGACGTCGTCAGCGACGGCGTCACCGGCGGTTCCCCCAGCACCATCACCTGGCGCGGTGACGAAAACCTCTCGTGTCGTGTTTCCGCTGCCGGAAGGCACCTGGGTTCACACGGGTGACTTTGGTCCGCGCGTCGATCCCCTCACCGGCGAGAACGCCTTCCATACCGGTACCGATCTTGCGGCCGCCGACGGAACTCAGATTCTCGCTGCAGCGGATGGAGTGGTGACCGTCGCAGAGTTCTCCGGTGGTTGGGGCGGGCTGACCGTCATCGAACACCACATCGACAGCACTACCGTCGCCACCGCGTACGCGCACATGTGGGAAACCGGCATCCACGTCACGGTCGGAGACCGTGTCATCGCCGGCCAGCACATCGGTGATGTCGGTTCATCGGGGCGTTCAACCGGACCACATTTGCATTTTGAAGTCCGTCCAGGCGGCACCTATGCGGAGGCGATCGATGCGGCGAAATGGCTCAACGATCACGATGCCGCTGATCTCCCAGAGGCGACCGCTGGTGCTGGATGTTCTGCGATGACAGGAGGCACGTCATGAATGTATTTCCAGACTTCGGCAGCATGAGCGGCATCGGTGAACTCAAGGTTGTCATCGGAGCGATGCTCACGATCATCCTTGTTGTCGCCGTCCTCATGATCATCGTCAGCGCCATCATCTGGGCCATCTCGACCTCCAGCGGCAACCCCGCGGTCGCTGCTAAGGCACGCGCGGGGGTCTTCGTAGCTCTGGGCGCCGCGATCCTCGCAGGCGGCGGTGTGACCTGGCTGAACTGGCTCATTAGCGTCGGTGCGAGCTTATAACTCAAGACTCTTGTTAGCTAGGCAGCGAAACATGTCTCTCGTGATCACTATTTTGAGGTCTTCGCGATGGCCTCGACTGCAGCTTGCACCAACTTGACTAGCTCCGCGTTTGGGGTCGAATCGGATGATTGGTCAGCTTTCTGTTCTGGAACCCACGCCCGGCCAAAGGCCTGCCGCACGAAAGTAAGCTTCGCTTCATCAGAACCTTGGACTCCCTGAAGGAACGGAGTTAGCGCGCGGAGTTCAAGCTCCTGCCGCTTGAACGCAGTCGCACGTGAGAGAGACTGGCCGCCGAATCTGAACGCCACAGCAGCAACACCCCCGATACCCGTAGTCAACCCAAGCTTGAGTGCTACTTGGGGCCATTCGAGCCCGGCTTGCGCGTCACCGAAGGCAAAAAGAAGAATCCAAATGCCCATCGCACCCGCAAGTATGCCCACCCCGTAACCGATGTACCCAGCGACTCGATCCCAACGAGCAGATTTCTTGTATTCGTCCCCAAGAATATCTCCGGAAGCGATGTTAGACACGTTGACGACGCTCGTCCTCAGTTCTTCAACTTCCTTCAAAGCTTCATCAGCTCTGTTCGCAGCAGCCATTATGCTCTCATACTGCGGGCGCGCTTCCTCATCGAATCTTTCTTCTTGTTGTTCAAGCCACTTTCCGAAGCGCTCTTGGCGCTCACTTTGAGCCTTATTGAAGGCCTCGTTTGACTCGGTGAGTGCCGTTGATATCCGGGTTTCGTCCTCACCAATTCGAGAAGTTAAAGCAGATATTTGAGAACGTAGATTCTCTACAACAATGGTCTGCTCTTCCAGTTCGACTTTGTGCCGCTCGATCATCTGATCGCGATCACTTTTCAGCGCCTGGATTTGAGCTGCTAATAGCTCCCGAGACTCATCAAGTTGACTCAGGTACGCCGATGCCGCTCGGGTAGCAGCTGCCTTCTTTGCTCCGGCCTCATCCGCCCGTGGGAACCGCGAGAGAGAACTCCGAACCGCGTCGAGATACGGTCCAGTTGCGTTGTCAAGATGCGATTTATGACCTGCAGGGTTCTGGAGATAGTTGTTCAAACTCGTGCCGACTTGAGACCAAGCGGCGTTCAGCTCATCGAGGAGGGGTGCACCAATAAGGAACAGTTGATCTGCTTCTGAAAGCGCAACAGCGTAGGCACGAACTTGTCGAACTTCATCGAGTTCTGATGAAATGACGGCGTCTCCGAGCTCGTCAATCTGGGTAAGTGCGGATTCGATATCTTTCAGCGCTCCCCATATCTGATGAGATGCGAACAAGTCTTTTTCCAAATGAAGCTCCAAGCTGCTGAACAAGAACCGACTTCGGCTAAGTAACATCACACTACTGCTTGCCACTGACTAATTCGATTGACCAAGTTGGTGGGCTCCGCAGCCTCTGGAACACCCGGCACCGATAGTGCACCTGGCTCTCGACCATGTTTCGTCTGCCGCCGTCGGCGGTGTTCACGCCAAGGAGCCACCGTGTTTGAACTCATCACGACCATCGCCGCAGTCTTGCCGATGGACATCGACATCACACCGAATGACTCCGGTCTGCCGGGGATCGCGCAATTGCGCACCATTGTCGGTGCCGTCATGACTGTCGGGCTCATCCTTTCCGTACTCGCGCTGATTATCTCCGCGATCGTGTGGGGGTTCGGATCGAACTCGTCCAATCCGCATCTCGCAGGTCGCGGCAAGCTCGGCGTACTCATCTCGTGTGGTGCGGCAGTCATCTGTGGCGCATCCGTGACCTTGATCAATTTCTTCTGGAACGTCGGACAGCAGGTCTGAGGCCCACCACCCACTAGTTCAGGGAGGCCTGCGATGAGTGTCTGCGATATCCCCGTCATATCCAACGTCTGCGATGCCGTCGGCGAAGGCGCCGCAACCTTGGTGTCGGCCCCTTTTGACTGGCTCGCCTCCACGATGGGTCAAGCCGCGGGCTGGCTCATCGAAGCCATGTGGACTGTCTTTGACAGCACGACCCTCGTGGACGTCCAATCCGAGGGCTACCTCGACGTCTACAACCTGCTCTTTGGCATCGGTGTCTTCATCGTCTTGCTGTTTTTCTGCTTCCAACTCGTCCTCGGCCTCATCAGACGGGAGCCCGCCGCGCTCTCACGCGCAGCACTCGGCGCAGCCAAAGCCGTTCTCGGCTCCTTCGTCGTCATCATGTTGACGGCAACTGCTCTGGAGATCGTGGATCAGTTGTGCATCGGTGTCGTCCAGGCGGCAGGAGAAACCACCGAAACTATGGGCGACAAGATCGCGCTCCTCACCGCCGGGCTCACCACAATCAACATCGCGGCCCCAGGCGTCGGTGCGATCGTTACGATCTTCCTCGCCGGGCTGATGATCTGTGCGGTCGCGATTGTCTGGTTCTCGCTCCTGATCCGTAAAGCGTTGTTGCTCGTCGCGATCGTGCTCGCACCCATCGCATTCGCTGGAGCGGCCTGGGATGTCACCCGCGGATGGATCGGTAAATGGGCCGCGTTCGTTGTCGCGCTCATCATCTCCAAACTCGTCCTCGTCGTCGTGTTCCTCATCGCGATCACGCAGGTCTCAACGCCGATTGAGGCCGATTTGTCTTCCGTGACTGAACCGATCTCAGGCATCGTGCTGCTGTTCATTGCAGCCTTCGCGCCATACATGGTCTACCGGTTCATCTCGTTCCTCGGCTTCGATCTTTACCACGCGATGGGAAGCGAGCAAGAAGCAAAGAGCGCCGTGAACCGGCCCGTTCCCGTGCCGTCGAAACCGCAGAGCGACGGAGTCAAGAAGGTGCTCGATGGTGGCTCCGGCGGCGGTGCGACGCCGAACGCCACCCCCGCAGCAACCGGTGCGCCCAGCACCTCTGCTTCAACTGGAGCGACATCCAGCGGATCAGCTGCCGGTGCAGGTGCAGGATCCGGCGCGGGGGCCAGTGGTGCTGCCGCGGCTGCCGGCCCCGCGGCAGCGGTCGTTATCGGCGCGGAGGTCATCAAAGGTGCCGCGACTGCCGGACCTCAGCTCGGCGGCGCTGTTGCTGGGACGGCCGAATCAGCTACCGCTGGTGCGGATGGACCGGCCGCGGCTTCCGCCGCACCTCATTCAACGCCTCAGCCTCCCGCGCCCCGAACCGATCCTGCACCGCCCAGCACCCAGCCTCCACAGCCGCGCACGGCAGGAAAGGAATAGCCCACCATGTCGAAGAACTATGACGATCAACGAGCCGGTGATCTCGTCCCGGTGAAGTTCTCCCGGCTGACGCGACGCGGCGTCCTGCTTGGCCTGTCACTCTCGCAGCTGATCGCACTCGGACTTGGCGTCGGCTCACTGGTGTGGGCGTTCTACGCCGGAGGCGGCATGTTCATCGCGTTCTCGGCACCCGTGTGGCTCTCCGCCGCGGCGACGGTGTGGATCCGGATCTCTGGACGGGCAATCGTCGAATGGATTCCCGTTGTTTTCTGGTGGCTCTGGAAGAGCACCGGTGGCCAGTTGCTCTATCGGCGACGCGTTGTGAGGCCACGGCCTGCGGGTTCACTCGCGCTACCCGGCGACATGGCGCGGCTGCGTGAGTATGAGGATCCGATCACTGGCGCCGCGATGGTTCATGACCCGACCGCGAGCACTCTCACAGTCATCGTTGCCGTCTCGCATCCAGCATTCGTGCTCCTCGATCCCGGCGAGCAGGATCGGCGCGTCAGCTCTTGGGGTCGTGTGCTCGCAACCGTGTGTAGGTCTGGTCGACTCTCGATGCTGCAAATACTTGAGCGCACGCTGCCAGATTCTGGCACCGGGCTCGCTGAATGGTGGGCATCACATGGCAACGCCAATGATTCATGGGCGTCAACGACGTACGCCGAACTAATTGAGCGCGCCGGGCCAGCGGGTGAGCGCCACGCCACGACACTCTCCCTCTCGCTAGATATGCACGCAGCTGCACGACAGATCCGCACTGCCGGTGGCGGCATTCGCGGTGCTGCAGCTGTTCTTCGCCAAGAGATGTCCACGTTGATCGCTGCGCTACGATCAGCCGACCTCGCTCCGTCGGATTGGTTGTCGTGCGGCGAGATCGCTGTGATCTTGCGCTCTGCGTATGACCCCGCAATCGCAGCGACGCTCGAACGCCACGGTGAACTCGGCCAGTCACTCGCCACCGCGGGGCCGGTCGCCGTGAATGAGTCATGGTCAAGGTTACGCACAGACTCGGCGTTTCATGCGGTGTTGTGGATCTCAGAGTGGCCCCGCTCGATGGTCTATCCCGGCTTCCTAGCGCCGGTGCTTTTGTCCTCAGGGATCCAGCGTTCCTTCTCGCTGCTATGCACTCCGATGCGGTCGGATCAGGCAGCACGCGACATCCGCAAGAAGAAGACCGAGTACATCTCAGACGCGGCTCAGCGCCAGCGCATCGGCCAGATCGAGGATGCCTCGCAGACCGCTGAGTTTCAGGATGTGCTCCAGCAGGAAGCCGACCTCACCGCGGGACACGGAATCTTGCGTTACACGGGGCTCATCTCAGTTTCCGCACGGACCGCTGACGAACTCGACGCAGCCGTCGCCGCGATCGAGCAGGCCGCCATCCAGGCATCGTGTGAGACTCGTCTCCTCGTCGGCCAGCAGGCTCAGGCGTTCACCGCGGCGGCACTGCCGTTATGCCGCACCGTCTGAAGCATCCCTTATCCGACGTGAAAGTCTCGTTCCTTCAGCTCGCCGTCCTCGTTCCAGCGGATTCGAAGAACATCCGGGTCGCCTCCACCCATGTGGTGCATGACGGTGAGTCGTCGGGTTTGGCCTGCATGGATCACTGTTGGCGTACTGTCGTTACCCAGCATCATGCTTGAGTTATCACCTACCGTCTCAAACGTGACCTCGTGTGCGTCTTCGTCACCAGTATTAGTGATCTCAATCCAGTGCCTGTTCGAGTATCGAGGCTTGCCTTTGTTGTCGAAGCTCTTAACCTCACGCTCCTGTTGCGGCTGAGCGGTAAGTTGAACGCCACGCTTCGAAGAAATCAGTGTTGGTGCTTCGAGATCCAGCTGAGCGATATCAAACTCAATAGCCTTCCAAACTTCATGTCCTAACTGAGCTGCGGTCGCAAACTCGCCCAGCAGGCCACGTTGGCTAACTTCAGCCCTGAACTCACGGAGGCCATCCAGCTGGCGTGTATCCACATCATTCGGTAGCGAGGCCGTCGAAAAGTAGAGGTGTACCGGCATTCCACTGGAGACTGCCCGTTCGATCTCTTCGACGGTTCCGGAGACTGCGTCTGGGGTTGGAGAGCCCAATCGACTGCCAAATAAGGCGAAGACTATATCGGACTCGTCAACGCCTTGAGAGTTGATCAGCGACTGTGGATGGTCTCCCAGGACTGGAACAGAGGAACTCTCCCATCTCCACGGCAACAGCACGATCTGCTTGTTCTTTGCATTTGCATTGTTCCAACCGTTGATCGAGGCTTCGACAGCATCGCGGGCATCGGGGATGTCTGACGGCGACGCGATCATTACGCGGAGGACAGTTGCACCAAAGCTCATGTGTTCAAGGGTATCCAACGCTTCCGACACTGCCTCGGGTGTCGTCGCTCACCTGGTTGGCAACTGCAGCCATAACTCCAGGAGGTCACCATGCCCACGTTCTATGACCCCGGCGCTGATGCCGGGGAAGTATCCGAAGCTTTGCGCGGGCTCGCGCACGCTACTCGTTCATTCGAGAATCCACAGGATCTGTACGGGGTGCTCGGCGACCTGCTGTCAGGCGTGCGATCACTCAAACAGGTGCTCGATCAGCTCGCCACCGCCCATGTCGAGAATCGGCCGCGCGCGGTTGGTGATCATGGTGACCACACCATCGGGTCACAGGACGCTCTTGCGTCCGCCGACGAACTCCATCAGGCCGCGAGCCTGATCGACCAGGCAGAAGAGCGACTCGACGCAGCGGCAGCGGCTACGAGCCGCGTTGCTTGGCGCGACGACCCAGCCGCAAACGTACCCCAGGCTGCTCGATGGATCAGTGTCGTCTTCCTGCAAGGCCCAGAGGCAGATGAGGTTCTCGACATGATCGACAGAGACGGCGCTCTTGCCGGGCTCGACCATCTGAAATCCTGGGACTTCGGTGACGAAACCACAAGCGCGGCAATGGAGAACGGATACGTTTACGACGTTCCGCCGAGCGGTCCACTTGAGCGTGAGGTACGAGATGGCGACTGCCATCTCGCTTACAGCCACAGCTTCGAGCACGTCGCCCTGTACCGACTCCATGGTGTTGCACCAGCTGACCGGCTACCCGATGACAAACGGACCCTTGGTGCCCCGTCGGCATCGAGACCGACGCGTGAGCAGCAGCAAACGTCATGGTTCGAGCCCGCCAGCATCACGGCGATCAAGCAGCAAAGGGGCCTGGGACTATGAGCCACGTTGATGCCGAACGCCTGCACACGTCGGTCCTCGTCGCTCCAGCATCTGAGAAGCGGCGCGTGCGCAGGCAGCGCAGTCAGGCTGCCGCGAAGTTACAGGCTGAGCAGCAGCAGTCGGAGCGAAAGGCCGCCCGCGCAAAGTACGCCGCCGAACTGGCAGAACGTCGGGCCGCCACGTATCTCCCGGCAGCTGGAGAGCTTGGCACTGCCCAGCTGCGTTCTTCCGGAAAGCTTCGCCTACCGCGGCATCAAGACACGTCGGCAACCCTCGCTGGCGCGTACCCATTCCTAGCCGAAGGCGGCCTCGGACCTGACGGGGTTTTCGTTGGTCAGGACCTGTACTCTGGTGGGTCCTTCGTCTACGACCCATGGGTGCTCTACGCACGCGGCCTCATCACCGCGCCAAACCTCGTGCTCGCGGGCATCGTCGGTTCCGGAAAATCCAGTCTGGCCAAAAGCCTCTACACACGATCGCTCCCGTTCGGCCGTCGTGTCTACGTTCCTGGCGATCCGAAGGGTGAGCACACTGCGGTAGCCGAAGCCGTCGGCGGCAAAGCAATCGTGCTCGGTCACGGACTCTCTACCCGGCTGAATCCTCTCGACGAGGGCTATCGGCCCACAGGTATGAGTGAGGAGAGCTGGTCAGCCACCGTCTCCGCGCGACGACGCGATCTGATCGGTGCACTCGCGGAGACAGTTCTGACGCGACCTCTCACTCCGCTGGAACACACGTCGATCGATACAGCGCTGACTGAGGTCGTACGCAGCAACGATGTACCGATCCTTCCGATGGTCGTCGACCACATCCTTGCCCCGACCTCGGAAGCGGATCTCGATGGGCGTCTCGCCGAAGACGGACGTCTCGTTGGGCACGCACTGCGGCGGTTAGTCTCGGGTGATCTCGCCGGGCTCTTCGATGGCCCGTCGACCGTCACATTCGATCCGACGCTGCCGATGATCTCGCTTGATCTGTCACGGGTGACGGAGAACTCGACGCTGATGTCGGTGCTCATGACGTGCTCGTCGGCCTGGATGGAGTCCGCGCTGCTCGACCAGAACGGCGGCCAGCGCTGGTGTATCTATGACGAAGCATGGCGTCTCATGTCTCATCCGGCGTTGCTGCGACGCATGGATGCTCACTGGCGGCTGGCGAGGCACTACGGAATCGCGAACATGCTCATTTTCCATAAGCTGACCGATCTGGAGAACGTCGGAGATCAAGGATCCGCAATGCGAGCTCTGGCCAATAGCCTGCTCGCGAACGCCGAAACGCGGATCATCTACCGCCAGGAGTCCGACCAGCTCGGAGCCACGGCGAAAGCACTTGGACTAACCGGCACCGAGCAGAAGCTCCTGCCCGGGCTCGGTGTGGGCCAAGGACTTTGGCGCATCAAGGACCGTTCCTTCGTATGCCAGCACCAACTGCATCCCGGGGAACTGGAACTCTTCGATACCACCACCAGGATGACTGGCGACTCCCGTAAGTTCACGATTCGTGAACCCTGAAATGGTGGGAACTCACGGGTCCAGGTGCTGTTTCAGCGTATCTGGACCCGTGAGTTCGTGCGGGTCAGGCTGGGGTCGCGGCGAGGCGGTTTTGCGCTTCCCATGCCTGGGTCGCGACCTGGACGGCGTCCCATGGGGAGCCGAGGGGTGGGGTGTAGGAGAGGTCGAGTTCGGTGATCTGCTCGATGGTGAGCCCGGCGTAGAGGGCGGTGGCGTAGGTGTCGACGCGTTTGGCGACCTCGGTGCCGCGCCTGCCGACGAGTTGCGCGCCGAGCAATCGGCCATCGCGGGTGTTGCCGGTGATGCGGAAGTGGATGGGGTGCGCGCCGGGGTAGTACCGCTTGTGATCGTCGGCCGCCGCCGCGATCGTCGAGGGCGTGTATCCGGCGGCGATCGCCTCGTGATCGCGCAGGCCGGTGCGGGCGGCGACGAGGTCGAAGACTTTGACGACCTGGGTGCCGACGGAGCCTTGGAAGGCCCGGTTGCCGCCGAGCGCGTTCTCTCCGGCGATGCGGCCCTGCTTGTGGCTCGTGGTACCCAAGGGCAGGTACGTCTGGCCCAGGAGGCGGTGGTGGGTGATGATGCCGTCGCCGGCGGCCCATACGTGCGGGAGCCCGGTGCGCATGTGCTCGTCGACGACCACGGCGCGTCCCGCGCCGAGGCGTGCCCCGGCCCGTTCGAGCAGTTCGGTGTTCGGCCGGACACCGACGACGACGAGGACGAGGTCCGTGGTCTGCGTGAATGGCTGGCCGGCGCGGGTGCCGGTGACGGTGAGGCCGGCCGGGGTCTTCTCGATGCCGGTGACGGTCGTGCCGGTGACGACCTCGACCCCATGCGTGGTGAGCTCGTCGTGGACGAGGGTGCCGAGTTCGGGGTCGAGGGTGGAGAGCACTTCGGGGCCGCGTTGAAGCTGGGTGACCGTCATGTCGCGGGTGATGAAGGCTTCGGCCATCTCAAGGCCGACGTAGCCGGCGCCGACGATGATCGCGGACTGCGGCTGCCGCGCGGTGAGGTCGTGGTCGAGGGCGAAGGTGTCGCCCATCGAGTGGATGACATGCACCCCGTCTACCGGGGTGAGCTGGTCGAGGCCGGCGATGCCAGCGTGGGACGGGAGGGCACCGGTGCCGACGATCAGTTCGTCGTAGCCGATGTCTTCGGTGCGGCCGTCAGGGGTGCGGACGGTGAGGCGCCGCCCTGCGACGTCGATGTCCGTGGCGAAGGTGTTGAGCCGCAGGCTCATCCCGGTCGCTTCCAGGTCGGCGGCGGTGCGGTGCGCGAGCGACTGCCACGGCTGGACTTCGCCGGTGAAGTAGTAGGGGATGCCGCAGATGGAGAAGTTCGGATACTCATCCGCCACCACCACGGTCACGTCGGTGCTGGGGTCGAGTTCGCGGGCGCGGAGGGCGGCGGAGATGCCGGCGAAGGTGTCGGTGAAGATCCGGCCGATCGTCACGGCCTGGTTGGCGAATGACGTGGAGGAGGTGAACCAGTACGCGGCGCCGATGTAGGCGCCGACCGCGGGGGCGACCAGGGCGCTGCGGCCGGTGCGGGCGAGGGCGAAGATCAGCAGGACGAGGCCTGCGGTGGCGACGACATCGCCGAGCAGATGCCCTGCCGAGAACCGATCCGTCGTGGCGATCGTCGTCGGGGCGTCGAACATCAGGTTCGCCAGCACCGCCCCGCCGATCCCTCCGGCGATCTGCGCGACGAGGTACGCGGTGATCTCGGTCGGCCGGTGTCGGGTGCCGAGGAGCCGGTCGGCGAGGGTGACGACCGGGTTGAAGTGCGCCCCGCTGACGGGCTGGAAGATCAGGATGAGCACGGTCAGGCCGAGCGCGGTCGCCAGCGAGTTCTCCAGCAACTGCAGGCCGACGTCATCTGGCGAGAGTTGCTGGGCGGCGATGCCGGAGCCGACCACGACGGTCACCAGCAGTCCGGTGCCGAGGAACTCGGCGATCGCGCGCCGCCACAGCGGCGAGGAGGTCGATCTTGCGCTTGTTTCGTGGTTCACCTTGACGACGATACATTGCTCAGTCACTATTGAGGTAATGAACATTGAGCGAACTGACTTGACGGGGCGAGTGGCGCGGTATGCGGCGCTGGCCGATCCGGTGCGACTGCGGATCATGGACCTACTGACCCTGGGCGATGTCGCCCCGGTCGAGCTGCAAGCCGGGCTGGGAATCTCGTCCAGCTTGCTCGCGCATCACCTGAACCAGCTCGAGCACGCCGGATTCCTGGTGCGCACTCGGTCTGAGGCCGACCGGCGCCGCACCTACCTGCACCTCGCCCCCGACGCGTTCTCGGGGCTGACCCCGTCGCCGGGGCTCGGGGTGCGGCGGGTGGTGTTCGTCTGCACCGGCAACTCCGCCCGCTCCCAGCTCGCCGCCGCCCTCTGGCACGACGCCAGCGACATCCCGGCAGCCTCGGCCGGCACCCACCCGGCAAACGCCATCGAGCCCGGCGCGATCGCCGCCGCGAACCGGCACGGCCTCACCCTCCGCGCCACCCGGCCGCGCGCACTGGAGGACGTGGCCGAGGCGGACGACTTCGTGGTCACCGTCTGCGACACCGCCCACGAAGAACTCGCCGGCACGGGCGGGGTGCACTGGTCCGTGCCTGACCCCGTGCGCGACGGGTCCGATGCTGCATTCGATGCGGCCTTCGAAGACATCGCCGACCGCATCCAGAGCCTCGCCCCGAGACTGACCACCACCAAAGGATGACGACGCTACCCCGCCAGGGGCGAGCGCTGAACCGATGGCCGCGAGCATCAGTTCTCCATCTGCAGCGCACAGGCGTGAGTGCTCAGGAGTGATTTGGCCTGACTAAAGTTCCGACATGGTTGTCCGTTACATCGTCAGTGCGGGCAACGGTTCAGTGACAGCGTAGTACGCCGCTTCAACCTCTGCAGGGGTACGCATATCAAGCTCCCCGTGAAGGCGTTCGTTGTTCCACCACCACACATATTCCAACGTCGCAAGCTCGACCTGCTCGACCGTTTTCCAAGGCCCCTGCTGCCTGATCAATTCGGCTTTGTAGAGCGCGTTCACTGCTTCAGCCATCGAATTGTCGTAGCTATCGCCGACTGTCCCGGTTGACGGGATCCGCGCCGAGCTCTGCGACCCGGTTGGTGTAGACCATCGACATATAATTCGAGCCGTGGTCGCTGTGATGCACCAACCCCTCGAGATCACCACCGGCCTGCCAGGCCGCCATCTCAAGCGCTTGCAACGGCAATACCTCGGCCTTGAGTGTTGAAGCGACATTCCAGCCGACGATTCTGCGCGAGTACACGTCGGTCACGAACGATACGTACGCGAACCCAGACCACGTCGCAACATAGGTGATGTCGACGACCCACAACCGCTTCGGTGCTGCCGCAGTGAAGTTCCGATTCACGAGATCACCTGGCAGCCGGTCCGCCGGGTCGCTCTTCGTGGTGAATGCCCGTTTCGAGCGTTGCACGCCGCGTACTCCAGCGATCTTCATGAGCCGCTCGCAGGCGTCACGGCCAATTTCCCAGCCCTCACGCCGCAATAGGGCATGCATTTTGCGGCGACCATACACGCCGTAATGCTTGTGGTGGAGGCGCGTGATCTCCGGGATGAGGATCTCATCACGGAGGTGCCTAGCTGAAGGCAGCCGGTTCCTCGCTGCCCGATACCCGCGTGAGGTGAGGAAACCACGGACTGCCGCACGTAGCGTGCGGCAGAGGAACTCGACCCCGAAACGATCACGATACTTATCGATGAATCGGATCATTTCGATCGTGGCCGGTCGAGTTCCTGCGCGAAAAATATGCTCGCAGCTTTGAGAACTTCATTCGCTTTCCGAAGCTCCGCATTCTCGCGGCGCAACCGACGGTTCTCTTCATTCATATCGGTGGTGACACCGGGCTTCGCGCCAGCGTCGACCTGGGTTTGGCGATGCCAGACGCGAAGCGTGTCGGGCGAGACTCCAAGGAGCCCGCCGATGTGTTTACTCGCCGCATGAAGACTTGCGTGTTCGGGTAGAGCTTCGGTGAGCATGCGGAGGGCGCGCTCACGGAACTCGGGTTCGTATTTCTTGGCCATGGTGTTCCTATCCTTGTAAAAGATCGGAACTTTAACCAGGCCAAATCAGACGAGAAGTCCAACAAGGAGGGCCACCAAGTAGAGCCGCACCTGGAATCGCTCCATCCACTCGACCCCGGCTCGCATGGCTCTCATTCTCCTCTATGTCAGTTACAGGTGATTCTGGAGTGCTCGCTCGATCTGCGTTCGGGTGGGCGTTCCGGCAAGGCCGTATTCAGTGAAATAGACCCGGCAGGCGAGCGAAGTGGTCTGTCCATCGGACGGAAACAGGTCTTCACCGTCGACGACGATAGTTGGCGAGCCAGCGAACGCAGTACTCGCTGCTTCGTTTGGCGTGCGGATAACGACGAACTCAACAGCCACATCCGCCAGACCTGCACCGTCGAGTACTTGTCTGGCCCGTGCCCCGGCCTCCTCCCAGCTGGGGCATTCTTCGATATGTAATACCTGAACCTTCATGCATCCACTCCTTCGTTCTTCACTTCGGGTGTGGTCTTTGCATTGCGGTTCTGCTCTGATGCGATCGGGTATAGGCGCGGTCGTCGGGTACGGGCAGCGCGTAACCCGTTGGCAATGACAAAAACTTCGGCGACCTCGTGAACCAGGACGACGGCGGCAAGACCGAGTACACCGGTGATCGCCAGTGGCAACAGCACGACGATGATCGCTAAAGACAGAACGATGTTCTGGTTGATGATGTTTCGCCCGCGACGCGCATGGCGCAGCGCTTGTGGGATGAGGCGAAGATCATGACCTGTGAAGGCGATATCGGCAGACTCTATGGCTGCATCCGACCCGGTTGCGCCCATTGCGATGCCGACGGTGGCCGAGGCCAGCGCGGGGGCGTCATTGATACCGTCACCAATCATGCCTGTCGGCTGTTGCTTCACTGAGTCGGTGATTTCACGGGCTTTATCTTCGGGGCGTAGTTCCGCGCGCACGTCAGCGATCCCAGCGATCTTCGCGAGAGCGTTCGCGGTGCGGGAGTTATCGCCAGTGAGCATCATTACCTCGACCCCCAGGTCACGGAGTGAGGCAACGGTTTCGGCGGCCTCGGGCCGGAGCTCGTCGCGGACACCAATCGCACCGACAGTGTGCCCGTCGCGGGTGACCATGACGCAGGTCTGACCGTCTGATTCCATCGCCGCGACCCTACTCGCGAGGTCACCGGCCGGGGTGATCCAGCGGGGGCTCCCGACGGTGATCTTGTGGCTGTCGACATGGCCGGTGACGCCGTGGCCGGGTGTTTCGCTCACCCCGGATGCGGCGGGTGTACCCGGGGCCGCGGCGGTGATAGCGGCTGCAAGTGGATGGGTGCTGTGCTGCTCGATGGCCGCTGCCCAGGCGAGCACTTCTTCGCGGGAAACACCGTCGGCTGCCTCGACCGCGGTGACTGCAGGCTGGTTGCGGGTGAGGGTGCCGGTCTTATCGACAGCGATACGACGCAAGGTGCCAAAGCGTTCGAACGCCGCACCGCTCTTGAATATCACTCCAAAGCGACTCGCGGCACCAATCGCGGAAACGACTGTGACCGGCACCGCGATCGCGAGTGCACACGGGGAGGCCGCGACAAGCACAACCAGAGCGCGAATGATCCACGTCTCCGGGTCACCGAACAACGACCCGATCGTCCCGACGAGCACAGCGAGGATAATCACGCCCGGTACAAGTGGGCGTGCGATGCGGTCCGCGAGGCGGGCGCGCTGACCTCGGTCCTGCTGCGCCTGCTCCACGAGCCCGACGAGAGTAGTCAGCGAGTTGTCTGTGCCATCAGCGGTGGCGGTGATTTCCAGTGACCCGGAGGTGTTGATCGACCCCGCCGCGACCTGATCGCCAGCGGTAACTTCCACGGGGATAGATTCCCCAGTGACCGCCGAGGTGTCCAGCCTGCTCGCACCCCGAGCGACCGTGCCGTCGGTTGCGATGCGTTCACCGGGCCGCACCCGCAACACATCACCGCCCCGGATCTCTCGTGCAGGAATCTCGACAGGTATGCCAGCGCGAAGGATGGTCGCCGTCTCGGGTACCAGCTTGAGCAGAGAGCGAAGGCCGGACCGGGCCCGATCCATCGCTTTGTCTTCGAGCGCTTCGGCGATGGAGTACAGGAACGCCAGCGCCGCGGCCTCCTCGACATACCCGAGGATCACCGCCCCAACGGCACTGATCGTCATGAGTAGCGCGATGCCGAGCTTGCCCTTGGTGAATAGACCCCGCAGCGCCCCGGGCACGAACGTGTATGCCCCGAGCAGTAGCCCAATCCAGAACAGCACCAACGCCACCATTTCAGCGGTCGGATTATTCCCCGTCGTCCACTCGGTGACCAGGCCCACGATGAAGAAAAGTCCAGAAGCCAGTGGAATCAGGATCGCTAGATCACGCCACCATGGGCGCTCCATCTCCTCCGTCTCAGCCCCTGTTGTGCTGGGCAGCTCGCAACACGACGCGCTCAATGGGCTGCCTCAGCGGTGTCCACGGTGATGCAGCAACCGGGAACAGTGCAGGCCGGATCGATGCACGGAACCTGCTCGTCGACTGCAAGGGTCACATCCACCAGTGCCGTCAATGCCGCCGTCAGGTGAGGGTCGGCGATCTCGTAACGAGTCTTGCGGCCCTCGGGCTCAGCGGCCACGATCCCGCACCCGCGCAGACAGGCCAGGTGGTTCGACACATTCGTCCGTGTCAGCTCCAATTCCCGCGCCAACTCCGCTGGGTATCCTGGTCCCGAAAGCAATGTCAACAGAATCCTCGACCGCGTCGGATCAGCCATGGCGCGACCCAACCGGTTCATCACGTCCACACGAGAAGCAATAGTCAGCATGTGCTGAACTATACAGTCCTAGATGAACAGTCAGCAAGTGGTGACCTATGAGCTGACGCTTTGGCTGGAACCTCAGAGAAGATCCCGACAATCGCCATCACGCGCGTGATTCCACGGATCGTCGGCGGCGTGGAGTTTCCGCGTCCCAGCGCTCCTCTCGTGAAGCGTTGCGCGCTCGCTAGCCGCAGCGGGGCCATGGCGCACCCGCAACCTTATAGTTGAACACCACCTAACGAGTCAGTGAATTTCGTCACACGAGGTTGCAGCATGTATCGAAGTTTGCCAATATAGATACATGTCGATTCAAGAAGTAGAGCTAGTTATTGTCGGCTCCGGACCTGCTGGATACACGGCCGCGGTATACGCAGCACGTGCGGGCCTTGCTCCGGTAGTCCTCGCAGGATCCGTAACTGCGGGCGGCGCGCTGATGACAACAACCGAGGTCGAAAACTTTCCCGGCTTTATCGACGGGATTCAGGGCCCAGACCTGATGGATGCGATGCGCGCCCAGGCCGAGCGATTCGGTGCGCGAATCATCAACGACGATGCTGTAAGCATCGACCTTCAAGGTGCCGTCAAAACGATCAAGACCGGTAACGGTGAGGCCTATGCCGCTCGTGCTGTAGTGCTGGCGATGGGGTCCGAGTACCGCAAGCTCGGCTTGCCCGAGGAAGATCGTCTTTCTGGCCATGGTATCTCGTGGTGTGCCACGTGTGATGGATTCTTCTTCCGCGAGAAGCAGATCGCCGTAGTTGGAGGCGGTGATTCCGCGATGGAAGAGGCGCTATTTTTGACGCGATTCGCGTCAAAGGTCACGATCGTCCACCGTCGTGATGAGTTCCGCGCCTCAAAGGTCATGGTCGATCGAGTGCTCGCTGACTCCAAGATTGAAGTTGCCTGGAACTCCGAAGTGGCTGAAATCCTTGGCGAGGAGCAGGCCGATGGACTCCGGCTCAAGAACACGGTTGACGGCTCGGAACGAGTGTTAGATGTGACGGGGGTATTCATTGCCATCGGCCATGACCCACGATCCGCGCTTGTCGCAGAGCAGGTGGCAACCGATAGCGACGGCTACGTGAAAGTTGAGCATCCATCCACCCGAACGAGCCTCACAGGCGTGTTCGCGGCGGGCGACTTGGTCGATCACACTTACCGGCAGGCGATCACCGCTGCAGGTACAGGATGCGCCGCAGCGCAGGATGCACAGCAATTTTTATCAAGCCTCATCCCATCTGAACAACGCTCGGATCTCGTTCTGGAGAGTGCCATATGAGTATCGTCAACGTCACCGATGACACCTTTGAACACGAAGTGCTCCAGTCAGGTCTCCCTGTTGTTGTCGACATCTGGGCGACCTGGTGCGGCCCGTGCAAGGCGATCGCACCAGTGCTTGAAGACTTAGCAGCCGAGTTTTCGGGCCAAGTGAAGATTGTCAAAGTTGATGCGGATGCGAATCCTGCCACCGTATCTGCGGCGGGTGTCATTTCGATTCCGACCCTCGGTTTTTACCAGGCTGGAGAGCGAGTCGATGTGCTTATCGGGGCACACCCAAGACCAGTTATCGCGGCAAAGATTAAGGAATTGCTCTCGTGACGAATACCTTGGCAACTCCGTCGCGGGTGACACCCAAGCGCATGTCGGCTCTCGACAAGTGGCTCGCAGTCTGGATCGGGCTAGCCATGATCGTAGGCCTCCTGCTCGGCCGTTTCATCCCCGGCCTCTCCGAACTCTTGACACGACTTGAGGTTGGTGGCATCTCCGTGCCCATCGCACTCGGGCTACTCGTCATGATGTACCCCGTGCTCGCGAAGGTCCGCTACGACAAAGTCGCAGCAGTCACCGGGGA
This sequence comes from Leucobacter salsicius M1-8, assembly GCF_000350525.1. Lineage (GTDB taxonomy): Bacteria > Actinomycetota > Actinomycetes > Actinomycetales > Microbacteriaceae > Leucobacter > Leucobacter salsicius. The sequence goes on from NZ_AOCN01000012.1 coordinate 48,531, forward strand.
CAAAAAGCTGCTCATTTCATCGCTCGTGCTTAACTGGCTCGTCGGCCCTGCGCTTATGTTCACCCTTGCATGGATCTTCCTCGCGGATCTCCCCGAGTATCGCACCGGTGTCATCATCGTTGGGCTTGCTCGCTGTATCGCGATGGTCGTGATTTGGAACGACCTGGCATGCGGTGACGGCGACGCAACCGCGGTACTGATCGCGGTGAACTCAGTGTTCCAGGTCGTCATGTTCTCCGTGCTCGGCTGGTTCTACCTCACGGTACTCCCCGGCTGGCTCGGCCTCGACACTCAGGGCCTCGACGTTTCGGTGTGGCAGATCGCGCTCAATGTGCTGGTTTTCCTGGGCGTCCCACTGCTTGCAGGGTTTATGTCGCGGTGGGTCGGCGAGAAGCGTCGCGGCCGCGAATGGTACGAAGCGAAGTTCCTCCCGAGGATAGGCCCGTGGGCGCTCTACGGCCTGCTCTTCACCATCGTGCTGCTCTTCGCGTTCCAGGGCGAAGCAATCACAAATAACCCGCTTGATGTTGCTCGTATCGCGGTGCCACTGCTCGCATACTTCGCCATTATGTGGTTTGTCGGCATGATCGCTGGTAAAGCGATCGGTCTCGGCTATGCCCGATCCACGTCCCTTGCGTTCACCGCAGCAGGCAATAACTTTGAGCTCGCGATCGCAGTCGCAATCGGCACGTTCGGTGCTGCCTCTGGCCAGGCGCTCGCGGGTGTGGTCGGCCCCCTCATTGAAGTGCCGGTGCTCGTCGGCCTGGTGTACGTCTCCCTGTGGCTGGCGAGAGTTTGGTTTAAGACTGACCCATACGCGACTGAAACGAGCAAGTCATGATCCCGGACACCGCGCTCCGCAACCCAGAAATATGCACACCTACAGTGGAGCACGCGATGGGAGCTGCAGCCGCTTCCTCTGTCGCAACCACACTCAAGGCGCTCGCTGAGCCACTCCGCCTGCGAATGCTCTCTGCCATCGCCACAGACCCCCGCGGTGAAGCGTGCGTGTGCGATCTTGCTGAGCTTACTGACGTGTCGCAGCCCACGGTGTCTCACCATCTGAAAGTCATGAAGGACGCTGGGTTGCTCGCCTCAGAACGTCGTGGCACCTGGGTCTGGTATCGAGTCGTCGCATCTCGCAAAAATGCTGTCACCGCGCTGCTAGATTCCTTTGCACCGGCGACCCTCCTTGAAGATGTTGAGAGCGAACAGGATCGCACTGTCGCGCTGCGCACTATGGATGCTCGCGTTACGCGGCTCGCGGATGAACTGGCCGACGAACTTTCCGAGTTGAATCGCGACCTGGTAACCGCGATCGTACGGGAATCGTATGCGGGTCTCGTCAGGTCTGCGAAACTTACCCAACACATGATTCCCCTCACTGAACGCTTCGCGAGACAACGTCTTGCTGACCTGATGCGTGACCGTGAGACTTCTGTTCCGCAGGTGCTGTTCGTATGTGTTGCGAATGCCGGGCGTTCGCAGCTCGCGGCAGCCCTCATGAATCAGTTGTCGGGTGGCACCGTTATCGCTCGCTCGGCCGGATCGAACCCAGCTGTCGATGTGCACCCGAGTGTACGTTCGCTCCTCACAGAAATTGAGGGTGACAAAGATGCGACAACAGCATTTCCAAAGCCACTCACCGATGACGCGGTGCGTGCCGCAGACGTCGTCATCACCATGGGCTGCGGTGATGTCTGCCCCATCATTCCCGGTGTGCGCTACGAGGATTGGGCAGTGGGAGACCCTGCACTCGCCTCTGATGACGGTGCCAAAGCGATCCGCGACGACCTCGCCACCCGCGTACACACATTGCTTGACACGCTCACCACATAAGGAAAAACTTCAATGACCACTCAAACCAAGCCCTCCGTGCTATTCGTCTGTGTGCACAACGCCGGGCGTTCGCAAATGGCCTCGGGATACCTACGCCACATCGCTGGCGATCGCATCGAGGTACGCTCCGCCGGGTCGATGCCCGCCGACCAGATCAATCCCACAGCCGTCGCCGCCATGCGCGAAGAAGGCATCGACATCACCGCCGAGCAACCCAAAGTGCTTACCACTGAGGCTGTGCAGGACTCTGACGTAGTGATCACGATGGGTTGCGGTGATGCCTGCCCATTCTTCCCAGGCAAGCGTTACGAGGACTGGGAGCTTGATGACCCCGCGGGGCAGGGCATTGACTCAGTGCGCCCCATTCGTGACGACATCAAGCTGCGCATCGAAGAGTTGGTGGCGTCGCTACTCGATTAGTTAGCGCTGCGCCGGGGTGGGGCTCAGTAACATGAGCACTGCCCCGGCACAGTTCAGACGATTGGAAACGGAAGACGTCACTCCCCAAGGGAATTAGCGGTTGAGTGAGGTAACAAGCTCAATCGGTGCAGGAGCGGTTGCACAACAGCTACCGCCCGACGTTTCCTCAGGAGCATCAAACAAGCCAGCACCACCACACACACCCGTATCCGGCAGCACAAGATCAACGCGCTGTGCAGCCACAAGGTCGCCCGTTAATGCCGCGGCGACGCTGCGCACCTGTTCGAATCCCGTCAGCGCCAAGAATGTTGGGGCGCGCCCGTAGGACTTCGCGCCAACAATGTAGAGATCTTCTTCAGGGTGGGCAAGATCCGCTGCACCAGTGGCACGGATCGATCCACATGAGTGCAAATTGGGATCTACCTCGGTCGCCACACGTGCGGGTGCCTGAAGACGCTGATCGATCTCCAATCGAACTTCCGACAAAATCGACAGGTCAGGGCGGAACCCGGTCAGCACGATGATCTGGTCTGCTGGGGCAAGCGACCGACCGTCTTCCGCGACCAAAATCGCACGATCACCGTCACGATTCACTTCTACAACCCTGAATCCCGTGACAAGGTCCGCGAGCCCGTCAGCGACGTACTTTTCTGCAAGCTGGCCAAGTGCGCCACGCTCTGGAAGCTCATCCGCAGTGCCACCGCCGAACGTATTACCGACTATACCGCGGCGCAGCACCCAGGTGATCTGGGTAGAAGGATCGCGCCGGGCGATCCGAGCCAACTGTGTAATGGCTGTTTTCGCCGACGCACCATTACCAACGACAACGACGTGTTTACCCGAGAGCGCACGGGCATCCTCTGGCGTCGGAATCAGGTAACTGAGGATGCCTGCTGCCGCGACAGCTTGCTCTCCCAATGCGGGGAGACCGTCCGCACCCGCTGGACTTGGTGTATTCCAGGTTCCCGAAGCATCAATTACGGATCGAGCTTCAATTCGCTCTTCTCCACCATCCGAATTCACCACATGAATGGTGAACGGTTGATCTGACCGGCCTGCATCTACCGAGCGGTCCCGCCCCTTCTTGCTGACTCCTGTCACGCGAACGCCGTAACGCACCCGCTCCGCAAGTGTCTCGGCAAGGGGCGCGAGATACTCAGAGATCCACTGTGCCCCCGTCGGGTAGCCTTCAGCGGGTTCGATCCAGTCAGTTGCCTCAAGGAGACGCTTACTCGCACCGTCGATCACTTCAGACCATTTCGAAAACAAGCGCACGTGCGCCCACTCCGATACTGCTACGGCCGGGCCATCGCCCGCTTCCAGCACCAGTGGTTCAACTCCGCGCTCCAGCAAATGGGCAGCAGCTGCGAGCCCCTGGGGTCCTGCTCCAATCACGACGACTTCGTGCATTACATTTCTCCATCCATTGACATTCATCGATATGAAAAACCTATCGCCTCACATCGACAACTGTCAATATGTTGGGCAGAATGGTGATATGAACAATTTGCAGGATGCTGCGCCTCCAGTTTTGTCGTCAAGTTGCTGCGCGACGTTTGACCACAATGTCGTGACTGATGTGGATGCCCAGCATTTGGCGAAAGTATTCAAGGCTCTCGGCGACCCGACACGAGTGAAGCTGCTCTCACTCATTACTGCGAGCGCCAGCGGCGAGATGTGCGTGTGTGACCTCACGGAACCAATCGGACTCTCGCAACCTACGGTTTCACACCACATGAAGCAACTCGTCGAGGCCGGACTCGTCACTCGACAGCAGCGCGGCCGATGGGCCTACTACAGTCCGGTCATGTCTGTGCTCGCGGCGGCTACCCGCAGGTTGGCACCTCAGCCAACCCAGTAGCTCAGGAGCGCCTCTCGATGAGAATCTCGAATTGCCAGTACGAGTATCAGCCTCTCGGCTGCGCACCCGAGCCATCTTGATAGACGTCAGGGATGCCGTCTTGGTTCGCGTCAAGACGGTCACGGTGTCGGATGCGCCCGTACTGGCGGTTGCGGATTCCAAGCAGAACCGCCGCGAGTACGGCGGCGAGCACGGAAGCGGTGAGGATCGCGACCTTCGCGTAGTTGTGCTCGACTGAGCCGGGGGTAAAGCTGAGTTCCGCGACAAGGAGCGAGACGGTGAACCCAATGCCTGCGAGGAGTCCGACACCGATCATGTCGATCCATCGCAGTTCAGGGTCGAGCTTGGTGCGCATGGTCTTCGTCATGATCCAAGTCGTTGTGACGATCCCGAGTGGCTTGCCGAGCACGAGAGCCGCGACAATGGCGAAGGTAATGGGATGGGTCATCGCGGCATGGATACCTTCCCACCCTCCGACAGAAACGCCTGCAGCGAAAAATGCAAACACCGGCACGGCGACACCGGCAGACAGTGGCCGGAATCGGTGCTCGAACTCCTCAGCAAGCCCGACACGGTCTGCAGATAGCTTGGAATCTCTTCTGCGATGCAGGACCGGAATCGTGAAGCCCAGCAGGACGCCTGCGATGGTGGCGTGGATCCCAGAGGCGTGCATAAGTGCCCACGCGACCACTCCGATGGGGAGCAGAATCAGCCATGCTGCAAACGGGCGCACCCCGAAGAATCCCCGATATCGCTGCGCGATGAACCCGTAGACCACAATCACCGCGAACGCGAGCAACAGTGGCACGAAGGCGACGTCATCGGTGTAGAAAATGGCGATGATGCTGATCGCAAGCAGGTCATCGACCACGGCGAGAGTGAGCAGAAAAATGCGGAGCGCAGCTGGCAAATGGGAGCCAATGATCGCGAGCACTGCCACCGCGAACGCGATATCGGTGGCGGTGGGGATCGCCCACCCTTGCCGGAGTTCAGGATGAGTCCACACGATCGCGGCATAGATGAGCGCGGGTACAGCAACCCCTCCGGCGGCAGCGGCGATCGGTATGATTGCCGTGCGGAACCGGCGCAGGTCGCCAGCGACAAACTCCTTCTTGAGCTCGAGCCCTACCAAGAAAAAGAAGATCGCAAGCAGCCCGTCTGCTGCCCACGCCCCCAAGGTCAATCGGAGATGCCAGGGCTCATAGCCGATTTCAAAATCGCGCAATGCGAAGTAGGAATCCGCAAGGGGTGAGTTAGCCCAGACGATCGCAATCAGTGCCGCGATAACGAGCAAGACTCCGCCGACGGTCTCCTTGCGCAGCAGCGCGCCGATGCGTCGGGCTTCGGTGAAGGTGCCGTAGCGCGGAAATGTGTGCTTTGTAGTTTCAGGTGCGGGGGTCATGCTTCTCCCAGGGTCGTTCGTAGGCAGGAATGATCGACTCGAACGAGAGTGGTGCCATCGTCGCTAGGCGTGCGAAAGCTGCCGAGCCGTGATTACGCTGCGCTGACGGCGGGAGTGGTGCCAGACAACATCGCACCCCAGGAAGAGATGTATCCGTTTGTACCCGGGTGCGGCAGCACCCACTGGGCCGGTGAAAAGACCAAGCGGAACGGATTCGAAGACATCACGTTCAGGCTACCATCGCCCCCTGCTACCAATTAGTGGCCCGCGCCTAGTCCGCCCGACAGTCGGGAGTGGAACTCGGTCGTGGCTTTATTCATCCCAATGATCTCGACGCTCTTGCCGTGTTTTTCATACTTCGTGACGATCGCATCCAGTGCTGCGACGGTCGAGGCGTCCCAGATATGCGATTTCGACAAATCGATCACGACACGTTCCGGATCATCCGTGTATTCGAACAGGGTGGTGAGGTCGTTGCTTGAGGCGAAGAGCAACTGCCCTTCAACTGTGTAGTGCGCGGTCTGGACGTCGAACTGTTCGGTGACCTCACGATCCACGTTCACGAGATGCGCGACGCGGCGCACAAACATGATCGCGGCGACGAACACCCCGACGATGACCCCAATCGCAAGGTTATGGGTCGCGACCACCACCGCAACCGTGATGACCATAACAGTCGTCTCGCTCTTTGGCATCCGCTTGAGCGTCGAGAGCTTGATGGAGTGCCAATCGAATGTGCCAACCGAGACCATGATCATCACCGCAACAAGTGCCGCCATTGGGATGATCGCGACCAGATCACCGAGTACGACAATGAGAATCAGTAAGAATACGCCTGCGAGGAAAGTCGAGATGCGGGTGCGCGCTCCCGATGCTTTCACGTTTATCATCGTCTGTCCGATCATCGCGCAGCCACCCATACCGCCGAACATGCCTGACGCGATGTTCGCAACTCCTTGCCCCCAGGATTCGCGGGTCTTGTTCGAGTGGGTGTCGGTGACGTCGTCAACGAGCTTCGCAGTCATGAGCGACTCCATGAGTCCGACAAGCGCCATCGCGAGGGCGTACGGGGCGATGATCGTGAGCGTTTCCCAGGTGAGTGGCACGTTCGGAATAAACAACTCCGGGAGGCTCCGGGGCAGCTCGCCCTGGTCGCCGACGGTTGGCACATTGATGGCGAACACCACTACTGCAGCTGTGACGATCACTATTGACACCAACGGTGCAGGAATCACTTTCGTGATCTTCGGCATGAACACCATGATCACGAGGCCCACCGCGACGAGCGGGTAAACCAGCCAAGGTACGTCGATGAGCTGTGGCAGCTGTGCAATGAAAATCAGAATCGCGAGCGCGTTCACAAAGCCGACCATGACGCTACGCGGAATGAACCGCATAAGCTTCGCGACCCCGAACACGGCCAAGGCGACTTGCAGCGCCCCGGCCAGAAGCACAGTCGCGATGAAGTAGTCCATCCCGTAGTCGCGTGCTACCGGGGCGATGACGAGCGCGATTGCACCCGTCGCGGCGGTGATCATGGCGGGCCTTCCACCGACGAACGCGATCGTCACCGCCATGATGAACGAGGAGAATAATCCGACCTTTGGGTCGACGCCTGCGATGATCGAGAACGAGATTGCTTCCGGAATGAGGGCGAGTGCGACCACGAGACCGGCGAGAGCCTCACGAGTCAAGAGGCGGGGCGATTTCAGCGCGGTGAGCACTGAGGGTTCCGGCCGGTAGCGGACTTTCTCGTCTGCGGTTGATACGGCAAAGGCCATGCGGGTCCTCCGTGTTTGGGGTGGGTGCCTTCGTCGTGAAGGCATGGATAGTGTCTGCGTTCGCGTGATCGCGCGGGCCCAGAAACGGGCGGGAAGGTACCCTGATAAGCGGAGTACACTCACAAACACTAACGTAACGTGAGGGTTGACGCGAGTTTGGAGTATGGATGATGCCTGAACCTGTAACGATGCACATCGGCGAGCTTGCGGAACGCACAGGTCTCTCACTGCGCACGATCCGCCATTACGACGAGATAGGTCTCCTCACGCCTTCAGGCCGTTCTGAGGGCGGATTTCGCCTGTATACGGAAGACGACTACGACCGACTGATGCTAATCCGGCGCATGAAGCCTCTCGGATATTCGCTCGAGCAGATGGGGGACCTGCTACACGCCCTCCACAACGCCTTGCCATCAAGCACTGATCCGGAAGGTGCCCGCCGCACCCTGGCTGATTTCCGTCAAGACGCACAGGAGCGACGCGAGAAGCTCGCCCAACAGCTCGGGATGGCGGACGAGTTCCTCGCCCTCCTGAACACGCACACGACCTGATCTCGCGCGCGCAATCCCCTAGGGTTTAAAACTAGTGGTTTGAACAATTGAGCGAGCGTGCGCGGAAGTACACCTCTGTGGCATGAGCGATCGCAACATCCATGTCGAAACACTTTCTGAATCACACGTCAACCTTCCGCTCGCCGTCGTCACGGTCGATGAGCGCGGCACCATGGACGTCAGCTACGACGGTCGTGACTTCCCACCTCTGACACCAGACCCTCCTTGGATCAGGGCACGGTTTGGGGATCTGCTCGATTCGATCTCCGCCCACCGGACGCGGACAGTCCGAATCGAAGTCCATGAGTTTGACGGCTCCGTCTTCACCGACATCATTCATGCGGCAGAAAACGAACGCACCGCCGTCGATGCCGGGCATCCCAGTTCGATGCGGCGAGCGCGGCACCGCCCAGCGCGTCAGCTGTTCGAGATTACCGGGTCCGGGTTCATTCCTGGCGAAGACGTCACCGTTGCGCTGGAAGTGTCCAGCGCCGAGGGATCCGCTGATGGAAAGGCTCGTGGGCTCGTCGACTTGAGCCAGTTGGCGGATCACCGTTCAGAGATCATGCTCATTGGACGCGTCTCGGGCGTGATCATCTCGGAACGGCTGCCGTTATGAGCGCTCCACACGCGCAGGGTCGTGGGCTCGGTGATGAGCTGACCAATGTCTTGATGATTGCACTTGTCGCTGTTTTTGGTGTTGCCGTAGTCCTGCGAGCAGCAGGTTCGATTGCTGCCTTCCTCACTGGGGCAACGCAACCAGATGTCGGAATTGCCGGTGGTGTCAACGTTCTCTTTGATCCGTTGGACCCGGCGGCAGCGCTCCAAGCGCCCGCGCTCAACGCGATCATCTACTGGGCCGTGGCGATGACGTTACTTCTTGGACTCGGTGGCGCGATCGGCTGGACCTGGATGAGGTGGCGTCGCTATTCTCGAGCCTCGGATGCCGATCCGCACAAGCTCGCGGGCACTGCCACGAGCCACGAAGTCGTGGTCAATGCGTCCGCGAAGTCGCTCTTGCACCGCGCTGCCACGCTTCGTCCTTCGCTGGAGAAGCCAATGCCCGAGGACGTGGGTTACTTGCTGGGCCGGTCACGTGGCAAGCAGATTTGGGCCAGCGTCGAAGACTCGATCCTGCTGATCGGTCCACCGCGCTCAGGTAAAGGTCTCCACATCGTCATTCCGGCAATCCTTGACGCACCCGGTGCAGTCGTAACGACGTCGACGAGGCCCGACAATCTCACCGCAACACTCAGAGCACGCGAGCGGCTCGGGCCGGTTGCCGTCTTCGATCCACAACGCCTCGCCGAAGGTATCCCTGCCGGACTGCGCTGGTCGCCTATACGCGGGTGCGAGGATCCGCTGACCGCGATGATCCGAGCAACCGGGCTAGCCGCGGCCACCGAGCTATCTTCGGGTGGCGTCGAAGGCGGCGGGTTCTGGGAGGGAAAGACGCGCATTGCGTTGCAGGCACTCTTGCACGCTGCAGCTCTCGACCGCCGCAGCCCAACTGAACTCTTCCGGTGGACACTCGATCCTTCGGCGGCGGCCGAGGCAGTTGCGATCCTGGTCGGCTCGCAACTTGCGGCGACAGGTTGGGCGGAGTCGCTGGAGGCGATGCTCGATGCTGACCCGCGCACGCGTGACAGCATCTGGCAGGGTGTTTCTCTCGCGCTCTCGGCACTGGCAGATCCGCGGGTGCTCGATGCCGTCAGCCCGTCGGACGGTGAGCACTTCGACCCCGAGACGTTCATTCGCAGTCACGGTACGCTCTATTTGCTGGCAACCGGGGCGGGTGCCGGGAACAGCTCGGCTCTCGTTGCGGCATTCGTTGAAGACCTCGTCGAGACCGCCCGCCGCATGGCAGCACGCTCACCGGGCGCCCGGCTTGATCCGCCGCTACTACTCGCCCTCGATGAGATTGGAAATCTCGCGCCGCTCCCCTCCCTCCCGACGCTCATGGCAGAGGGCGGCGGCACAGGGATCACCACCATGCCCGTGCTCCAGACACTCGCCCAAGCGCGAGACAAGTGGTCCGAGAATCAAGCAGCCGCGATCTGGGATGCCAGCATCGCCAAGATCATTCTGGGCGGCGCATCCAACTCGCGTGACCTCCAAGACCTCTCCACCCTGATCGGAGAACGGGACGAGTTCACCGACTCGATCACGCTGGGAGACTATGGTTCGCGCTCGAACCAACGTTCCATTCGGCGCGTCCCGATTTTGCCGCCCGACCTCATCCGCACCCTGCCATTTGGCACCGGGGTCATCCTGCTGCGATCGGCACCGCCGATCGTTACTGACCTGCATCCGTGGCCGAAGCGGACCGACAGCCCGCAGCTCAAAGCCGATCGCACGGCGGTTGAGGCATTGCTGGAACGCCCCGCGACGTAACGATACGCGCGGGAATCCACGCGCACCTTCCTGTTGCAGTGACCGAACAATGCCGGTCACCCGAGCAGACAGGAAGAGAAAATGTCGATCCACACGCAAGAATCCGTCTCAGGCTTTGTCGCCACCGACCCCAAGCTGACGACCTCGGCAAACGGAAACCAGCGTCTCTATTTCCGCTTTGGGCAGGAGCATTTTCGTCGCGAAGAGGACGGCAGCTTCACGCAGCTCGAGACGAGCTTCCATCATCTCGTCATGTTTGGGCGCTCAGCGGAACTGGCAAATGAACGGTTCACGAAAGGCGACAACTTCATCGCCGAGGGTTACCAACAGCCGGTGAGCTTCGAACGAGATGGACAGCCCGTTGAGGGGGAAGAGTTCGTGGCGAAGCGCATCGGTCATGATGTCGTTCGCACCCGGTACGACGTGGATCGCTCACCTCGCAAAGTTGCAGGTCAAGACGCTCCCGCCCGGGAGCAGAATCGAGCGTTTGAATCCCCCGCACAACGATCAGTATTCAGCCCACCGGTACTCGGCCTCTAACGCACGAATGGGGATCGACTCATGAACACTCAGGAGAACCTTGATGAAAGCGATGACCGCGTTCACGGTCAGTGGGGCGATGGCAATCTGGTGGCTGAACCGCCGCATCCAGTCAACTGGAACCTGCTCACCTCGCACGATCTCGAACAAGAGCTGCTTGAACTCAATCGCTGGGTGGACTGGCTCCGAGTGGAGTACGGGCTCCCGGCATCAGTAATTCCGCCCCTCTGGCACCGGCACTCCGAGCTGCTCTGGGAGCTGTCTGCGCTCCATCTGCATTGGCTCTGCGCCTATGACGCGAACCAAGACGGCTCTGCCCCACTGGGCTGGCATCGAGACTTCGCTGACGCGCGGCAGCGGCTGCGCGATTGGATCGCCGCAAGCGGCACCCGTCTCGATCGAGACCGGCCCACACGGCTGACAATCTGGCCCGGTGAGGATCACACGGTCGAAAACGTCGAGCAGGTCATTACTGACCGCGATGCCGACTTCGTGCAATTCGTCGTCGACCAGGTTCAAGTACGCGAAGCCGCCGAAGATACCTTTTACGCGAGCATCGACGATCACACGGGAGAAGTGCCCAACTAATCGCCGTCACCGGCTGAGCACAGTGTTGGGCTCAGCCGGTGACTCGTGCATGGCTACCTCTCTGCGGGCGACTGCCTCAAAATGCTTCCAACGCAACAACAGCACCACGCTGACCGGGCCCATGACGATGAACTTTATCGCGTTCCAGATACAGATCAAGATCACGAGGGGTAACCACCCCGGCCCGCCGTGATCGATCAGATCTAAACACCACACGGCAGCCAGCGCGTAGGGCACGGCAAGCAACATCGCTGGCACACCCCACTTCAGCCCATGACGCCGCCGAATGAAAGCGATGAGGATGTTGGTCGGCATGCAGTGCTGCATGAACGAGCGAACGTAGATACTCAAGATCCAGATTGAGCGAATCATGGCGGGGACTCCCGATGTACATATTTCTCCGAAGAGGAGGCGACATATGATCGAGTTCCCGTGAGGGCCGCCCCGAAGGGCCTGCTATTTGTGGACGTGCCTCATCTTCCAATGTACGCCCCCTTTTACAGATGCGAAAGGGGTCGGATGAGGCGCACCTTCTAGAAGAAGTCACTCTCGAAGGAGGCCACCATGCCCGCGCTCACCGCTCTTACTAGGGATGATCGTTCCGCCCGCGTATTGCTGTCGATGATCGGCACCCCCGCTGACATCGCCACGGGAAACTTGCTCGCCGAGGTGGGCGCAGCAGAGCTGATCTCGATCGCCGAGGGGGACGGCACGGTCCCGGGAATGGATCGCGTTGAGGCTGCGGTGTGGCGCGATCGGCTCCTTTCAGTTGCCGCCCCGGGTCGCCTTGCCGAGCGAATAGTTGAGGCCAGCGAGTTCCGTGTGATCATTCCCAGCGACCCTGACTGGCCAGCGGCGCTTAACGATCTCGGCCCTCGTGCCCCGTACGCGCTCTGGGTAAAGGGGCGCACGGAGTTGCTCGCTGAGCCGCTCCCGCAGCGCATCACCGTCACGGGCGCCCGCGCCGCCACCTCATACGGCGCGCATGTCACCGACGAATTGTGCGGAGACATCGCTCAGGGCGGCAGAACACTGGTCGCAGGCGCGGCGTACGGGATCGAGGCCTCCGCGCACCGTGCCGCCCTCATCCGAGATGCGAACACGATCGCGGTGCTCGCTTCTGGCGTCGATCGCCCATACCCCGCGGGCCACGCTGACCTCATCGATCGCATTGCCCGAGAGGGCCTGGTGCTGTCCGAGGTGCCACCGTCGGTCGCGCCGACTCGCCAGCGGTTTATCGACCGATCGCGCATCCTCGCCGCTCTGTCGAGCGCGATAATCATCGTTGAAGCAGGATCCCGGTCAGGTTCGTTGCACACGGCCACCGAGGCGACGCAGCTGGGGCGCTTCGTCGGCGCAGTCCCCGGGCCCATAACGAGCGCCGCCAGCACTGGCACCAACCTGCTGCTGCAAGGTGGCCACGCCCGTGTCGTCACCAGTGGAGCCGACATCGTACGAATGATGGAGGGCGAGACGAGCGCCCCTGCGCGGAGTGTGATCCGCGCAGGGGCGCCGCATGCTGTCTCACCCAAAAGCCGGGTGCTGTAACTTCTATCTTGCTGTGGGAATCTCGACCACCAAACTCCGGCGAAGCTCGTCGAGATCAACGCGGATGAGTCGGCCGACCCGATACCCGCGGACGGTGCCGTCAGCGATTCGACGTCTGATGGTCTTGACCGAAACTCCCAGATTCTCGGCCGCGACCGCCAATGGAACCAGCGCGGATTCGTGTGCATCGGATGGAGTGCGAGCAGTCATGGTGTTACCTCCCTGTAAGCGAATTGGTGTCACTCCACAGGTGTCCTCGGCTGTCCGGTTAGGTCTCCTCGCCGCCGTCACCTTCTTTCTTTGCTCGGGCAATGCTCGTGCTAACACGATCGCTCATACGGTCGGCCAGTTCCCGGTCTCGATTCATCGTGGCGTGCTGATAACGCAACACGATGTGAATGTCAGCGTGACCGCCGCGTCTCATCAGCTCCGCGAGCGTCGCCCCCTCTTGCGCGAAGATCGTCAGCCCCGTGTGCCTCAGGTCGTGAAATCTGAAGCGGTGAGGCAGCCCCGCGACGCCGTCTCGCACGTCAGCCCAGATGTATCCCCAACGGGTGTTCGACAGCGGGATGCTCCCCCGGCGGTCGGCCGGGAGCACCGGCGCCTTCGCGTCGGACGAAACGTAGTCCTCCAAGTGCTGCTGCAGCCGACCGATCATGAGCTTCGGGATGCTGAGGGATCGCCTGCCAGCCTCACTCTTCAGATCGGTGTAGCCACCGGTGTTGGCGTTGAGCTGGCGCCGCACATGCAGTGTGGCGCTTCCGTCGTCGTGCCACTCGATGTCACGACGTTGCAGGCCGAGGCACTCACCTCGGCGCAGCTGACACCATGCCGCGAGCAGCACCGCGATAGCCCACTGATCTGGAACCGCCTCGTACAGTGCTTCAACCTGAATGGGATTCGCAACGTCTTCACCCGCGTCGTGGTCTGCGTCGTGCCTCACCGACTCTTGCCGCGGTACCGATACATTCGGTGCCGCCGGGATGATGCCGTCTCGTGCGGCCTGCCGAAGGATCATCATGAGCACGATGAGCACCGGTCTCGTAATGCCGTTGAACTTCGAGTTCGGGTTGAGCGGCGCGGGGATCTGATCAAGCCGGTCCGTCATCACCTTGATGCGGGCGGCGTCGATCTCGCGCACCGGAGTGCTTCCGAACTCTGGAACGAGGTAGCCGGTAACCTTCCCCTGGTACGAGCGCACCGTACCAACCGCCCGTTTCTTACCGCTGCGATTGGGTTCGGTACGGATCATTTCAAGCCAACGCTTGGAATACTCCTCGAAGCCCAACGACTGCGCCTGTTCGATCTCCAGCTCGGCTTGCAGCCGCGCTGCAATCTGCTCCGGTGGCTCCCAAAGGCCCCGTGCCATCTTCGATTGCACCCCGGCAAGCCAGGTTCGTGCATCCGTTTTGGTGAGAAAGGTGAGCGGCCGGTCTTGATCGGTTCTGGCCGTGTAGGTCGTTCCGTCGAGTCCTGGGTATCGAGCTTGCCAGCGGCCCGATGGGAGCTTGCGCAGGCTCCCCCAATTCTCGCGTTTGCTGTTGCTCATGATGCCCTCCCATGGACTCGAACGGACGCTGGCGGACCGTCGTGCCACTTCGTGCCACTCGACCTCACACCCCTCCTAGATCCGCATGATTCCGCGGATCTCCGGGGGTTGATTCGATCGTTCGTGGCACGAAGTGGCACGGCTTGGGCGGTGCAGCAACCGCAAATTCCGGTCGCTACCTCGCCCTCCTTCCGCATGGAAGGTGCGCGCGTGCCATCCCCGTGCCACTTCGGGTGGGTATTCCTGTTCATCTCTGTTCTCCTCTGTCTTTCGACTGGGAGACACGAAAACGCCCCTGATCTGCGAAAACTCGCGGATCAGGGGCGTGAACAGGTATTTAGGCGGGGCCTCTAAGAAGAAATCTTAGAAGTCCCAATCCTCGTCCTCGGTGGCCTCGGCCTTGCCGATGACGTAGCTCGAGCCCGAGCCCGAGAAGAAGTCGTGGTTCTCGTCAGCGTTGGGCGACAGCGAAGACATGATCGCCGGGTTGACGTCGCACATCTCCTTGGGGAACATCGGCTCGTAACCGAGGTTCATGAGCGCCTTGTTCGCGTTGTAGTGCAGGAACTTCTTGACGTCTTCGGTCAGGCCTACGGGATCGTAGAGATCCTGTGTGTAAAGCACCTCGTTCTCGTAGAGCTCGTACATCAGATCGAACGTGTACGCCTTGAGCTCTTCCTGACGCTCGGGCGTCTCCTTGGCGACACTCTGCTGGTACTTGTAGCCGATGTAGTAGCCGTGCACGGCCTCGTCGCGAATAATGAGGCGGATCAGGTCTGCCGTGTTCGTGAGCTTCGCCTTCGACGACCAGTAGATCGGCAGGTAGAAACCCGAGTAGAACAGGAACGACTCGAGCAGGGTCGATGCGACCTTGCGCTTGAGCGGGTCGTCGCCCTCGTAGTAGTCGACGATGATCTGTGCCTTCTTCTGAAGGTACTGGTTCTCGACCGACCAGCGGAACGCGTCGTCGATCTCCTGCGTCGAGCAGAGCGTCGAGAAGATACTGGAGTACGACTTCGCGTGCACCGACTCCATGAACGCGATGTTCGTGAGCACGGCTTCCTCGTGCGGGGTGATCGCATCAGGGATCAGCGAGACGGCGCCGACGGTGCCCTGGATCGTGTCGAGCAGGGTGAGTCCGGTGAAGACGCGCTCCGTGAGGCGCTTCTCGGCGTCGGTGAAGGTCGCCCACGACTGCACGTCGTTTGACAACGGCACCTTCTCAGGCAGCCAGAAGTTGTTGACGAGACGGTTCCAGACCTCAAGGTCCTTTTCGTCCTCGATGCGGTTCCAATTGATCGCCTGCACCGCGTGGCCCAGCTTGAACGGCTTCGGGTTCATGTGTGTAACTTCTCCTGACAGTCCTCGGAACACGAGCGACAGCCTCACCCACTGGCAGGGACTGCGCTAAACAAGCGTTTCGACAAGCAAAACACCCATAATCTTTGCCAGCTTACCGCTCTAGGTGGCTTTCGTCACCTCGACACTCAAGCACTACATGTTGTGCCCTATGGTGCAATATTTCCCACATCGTGTGCTTTGTTTCGCATGAGCACACAGGTGAACACGGGAAGCCTAACTCGGGGTTGCATGCCCCACGCGGGGCCGCTGCCCTACTGGGGCCACACCCTGGGGTAATGGGCACGCTTTACCCCTCGCCGTGGCCCCTATGGGCTTGCAGGCTCGAGGAACCCCGACCCTGGGGGCTCCCATAAGCGCAAAGCAAAAGAAGGAGTGGCCCCGGCTGGGACCACTCCTTCTTGTCAGCGACTGCTCACTAGAGCATGCAGCTGACGCACTCCGTCATGTCAGTGCCCTCGAGGGCGAGCTGACGGATCCGGATGTAGTAGATCGTCTTGATGCCCTTGCGCCATGCGTAGATCTGCGCGCGGTTGATGTCGCGGGTCGTCGCCGTGTCCTTGAAGAACAGCGTGAGCGAGAGGCCCTGGTCGACGTGCTGCGTTGCCGCGGCGTAGGTGTCGATGATCTTCTCGGGGCCGATCTCGTAGGCGTCCTCGTAGAACTCAAGGTTGTCGTTCGTCATGAACGGAGCCGGGTAGTAGACGCGGCCCAGCTTGCCTTCCTTGCGAATCTCAACCTTCGAGGCGATCGGGTGGATCGAGCTCGTCGAGTTGTTAATGTACGAGATCGAACCGGTCGGCGGCACAGCCTGCAGATTCTGGTTGTAGATGCCGTGCTCCATGACGCTTGCCTTGAGCTCTGCCCAGTCGGCCTGGGTCGGAATCTCGATGCCGGCGTTTGCGAACATCTCGGCAACGCGGGGCGTCTCGGGCAGCCACTCGCTATCGGTGTACTTGTCGAAGAACTCTCCCGACGCGTACTTCGAGTCCTCGAAGCCGCCGAACACCTGCTTACGCTCGATCGAGATCTTGTTCGACGCGGTCAGCGCGTGGAACAGCACCGTGTAGAAGTAGATGTTCGTGAAGTCGATGCCCTCTTCGGAGCCGTAGTGCACGCGCTCACGAGCGAGGTAGCCGTGCAGGTTCATCTGGCCGAGGCCGATGGCGTGCGACTGCGCGTTGCCGTCCTCAATTGAACGCACCGAACGAATCGCGCTCATGTCGCTCACCGCGGTCAGCGACCGGATCGCGAGGTCAACCGTGTCACCCAGGTTGCCGCCGTCCATCGCCATGGCGATGTTCATCGAGCCCAGATTGCACGAGATGTCCTTGCCGATGTCCTTGTAGCTGAGGTCCTCGTTGTACGTGGTCGGGGTGTTGACCTGAAGAATCTCGGAGCAGAGGTTCGACATGTTGATGCGCCCCTTGATCGGGTTCGCCTTGTTCACCGTGTCTTCAAACACGATGTAGGGGTAGCCCGACTCGAACTGCAGCTCAGCGACCGTCTGGAAGAACACGCGCGCGCTGATCTTGGTCTTCTTGATGCGCGAATCGTTGACCATGTCGTAGTAGTGCTCGGTGACCGACAGGTCGCCGAAGGGCACGCCGTAGACCTTCTCGACGTCGTACGGCGAGAAGAGGTACATATCTTCGTTCTTCTTCGCGAGTTCGAACGTGATGTCGGGAACGACGACGCCCAGCGACAGCGTCTTGATACGAATCTTCTCGTCTGCGTTCTCACGCTTGGTGTCGAGGAACTTCATAATGTCGGGGTGGTGTGCCGAGAGGTACACCGCGCCCGCGCCCTGACGCGCACCGAGCTGGTTTGCGTAGCTGAAGCTGTCTTCGAGGAGCTTCATGACGGGAATGATGCCCGAGGACTGGTTCTCGATCTTCTTGATCGGGGCACCCGACTCGCGCACGTTCGACAGCGACAACGCCACGCCACCGCCGCGCTTGGAGAGCTGCAGCGACGAGTTAATGCCGCGCGAGATCGACTCCATGTTGTCCTCGACGCGCAGCAGGAAGCACGAGACGAGCTCACCGCGCTGGGCCTTGCCCAGGTTGAGGAAGGTGGGCGTAGCCGGCTGGAAGCGGCCCGAGATCATCTCGCGCATGAAGCCGCGAGCAAGCTCCTGGTCGCCCTGAGCCAGTCCGAGCGACACCATCACGACGCGGTCCTCGAAGCGCTCGAGGTAACGCTTGCCGTCAAACGTCTTGAGCGCGTACGAGGTGAAGAACTTGAACGCGCCGAGGAACGCGGGGAAGCGGAACTTCATCGCGTAGGCCTCATTGGTGAGGCTCTCGACGAAGGAGATCGAGTACTGGTCGAGCAGTGCCTTCTCGTAGTAATCGTTGTCGATCAGGTAGCGCATGCGCTCTTCGAAGTTGTGGAAGAACACCATGTTCTGGTTCACATGCTGCAGGAAGTACTGGCGCGCAGCCTCACGATCCTTTTCGAACTGGATCTTGCCGTCGGCGTCGTACAGGTTGAGCATCGCGTTCAGCGAGTTAAAATCCATCTCGCTGATCTTTGACGACTCGTGGCCTTCCATTACTGCTGCTTCCAAAACTCATCCAATCCACGCTGCACGGCGGTTACGTCGTCCGGCGTTCCAAATACTTCAAACCGGTAGAGGAAGGGCACTTGGCACTTCCTCGCAATAATGTCTCCTGCAATCGCGAAGCCCGTACCGAAATTCAAGTTTCCGGCGGCCATCACACCGCGAATGAGCCCGCGGTTCTTCTCGTCATTGAGAAATTTGATGACTTGCTTGGGTACGGCCCGGGTCTGCGGGCCACCGCCGTAAGTGGGGACGAGGAGCACATACGGCTCCGTCACCACGAGCGGTTCTTCACGCGCATAGAGGGGGATCCGGATCGCAGGGCGACCCAGCTTTTCAACAAAGCGCTTGGTGTTACCCGAAACGCTCGAGAAATACACCAAATCGGCCATGATCATTTACCTCGATACCGCGATACCCCGAGGTCGTGAGACGCCGGGGTGGGTAAGTCGGGTGGCTAGGCCAACCGACTCGCGAGCGCCGAAATCTTGTCGGGGCGGAAGCCCGACCAGTGTTCGTCGTCGGTCACCACGACGGGAGCCTGGAGGTAGCCCAGTTCCTTCACCGTTTCGAGCGCCGTCTCGTCTTCAGAGAGGTCGAGCACGTTGTACTCAATTCCCTTGCTGTCGAGCGCACGATACGTCGCGGTGCACTGCACGCACGACGGCTTGGTGTATACCGTGATGGCCATTTCACGCCCTTCTTTCAAAACACACGCGCCTCGGCCGAGGCACTACATATAGTGAACCACATCGAGCTCAACCACAACATGGTGTAGTTACAGCAATGTAGTTTTCCACCGGCTCTCCACCGATGCGGGGGCTTTCTTGGGGATTACTTTCCGCATCGTTCTGCGCCTTCAAGCGGGTTATCCACAGGTGTCGGAGGGTGTGTGGAGATTCGCTCCCACCCCTCGCTCGGCGTGTCGCGCGTAGTGGTCATTCGAGCGCGATCGGCCAGAGAAATTCTTGCCCGCCAGGCTCAAACCAGCGCAACACCAACAGCGCATCGGGCGCCGCGGCGCTCACCCCGGCCACGCCACCGCGCACCACGACGCGCACTCGCTCGCCCGGCAGCACGGTGCCTGGCAGGGAGAGCCCCAGCACGCCAGCACCGGCCAGCGCGAAGCGCACCGAGTGCGCGGGCCGATCACCGCAGTGTTCTACCTCTAAGACGCCGGAGGCCGAACGGGCACTCACCCTCCATGGCAACGCGATCGCGCACGGGCGATCTGCGGGCTCTCTCGGCTCAGCGCCCGCCGACGGATCGGCGCGTGCGCGCACCGCGGCGCTGATGTTGGCGGGGCCGACCCGCGCCGCTCGGGGCGGTGGCCGCACCCGTGAACTCAGTCGAAAGGGATTCATGGGTGCAGGGTACGCCGCACCTCAGACGTTGGTGTCGCTACACGTGGTGGTAGGGCCGACCGCCCGCAATCTCCTGCGCCCGGTACAGCTGTTCGGCCAGGATCAGCCGCACGAGCTGGTGCGGAAACACGAGCTTCGACAGGCTCCACACGAAGTCGGCGCGCCCGCGTACCTCGTCGCTCACGCCGTAGGCGCCACCGATCGCCACGACGACCGGGCGGCCCGCATCAAACGCACCCTGCAGCGTCGCCGCGAGCGCGGGCGAGTCCACGTTCTTGCCGCGCTCGTCGAGCAGCACGAGGAACGCGCTCCGATCAACCTTCGCGAGAATCCGCTCCGACTCCTCGGCACGCGCCGCATCGCCCTCTCGGGCCGAGTGCGGCAGCAGCTGCCAGGTCGCGTCGAACGGTTTGCGAAGCCGCTTCTCATAGCGGTCGATGCCGTCAACGACCCACTTCTCATGCTTCTTGCCCACTGCAAGCACCCGCACGCTCACGCAGCCACCACCTGTTCGCCCCGCACCGTCGCGAGATACTCGGCGATACGACCGATCGCTTCTTCGAGCACGGGAACCGTTGGCAGGGTGACAAAGCGCAGGTGATCCGGAGTCGCGAGATTGAAGCCGCGGCCGTTCGTCACCAGCACCCGAGTCGCGCGCAGCAGGTCGATCACAAAGGCCTGGTCGTCGTCGATGCGGTACACCTCGGGATCGAGCCGGGGGAACAGGTACATGGCGCCTCCCGGCAACTCGCACGTGACCCCGGGGATCGACGTGAGCAGGCGATGCGCGGCGTCGCGCTGCTCGCGCAGCCGCCCGCCCGGGGCACACAGCGCGCCGATGCCCGACCATTCAGGGTCGTCGAGCGCCGCGGTGATCGCGTGCTGCGCGGGCACGTTTGAGCACATGCGCATGTTCGTGAGCAGGGTGAGGCCCTCGAGGAAGTCGCGGGCGCGCGCCTTGTCACCTGAGATGGCGAGCCACCCGGCGCGGTAGCCCGCGACGCGCTGGGCCTTCGAGAGCCCGCTGAAGGTGAGGCAGAGCGTATCCCGAGCATGCAGCGCCGCGTGCTCGTGCACCGCCCCGTCGTACAGAATCTTCTCGTAGATCTCGTCAGCCATGAGCACGAGGCCGTGCCGCTCGGCGAGCTCGGCAAACCCGCGCACGAGCTCGGCGCTGTAGACCGCCCCCGTGGGATTGTTGGGATTGATGAGCACGATGCCCTTGGTGGCTGGCGTGATGAGCCGCTCGATCGCGTCGAGATCGGGCATCCACCCGTTCAGTTCGTCGCACGGGTAGTGCACGGCCCGCGCTCCCGAGAGTGTGACCTGGGCGGTCCACAGCGGGTAATCGGGGGCTGGCACCAACACTTCATCACCATCACTCACGAGCGCCTGCAAGACGAGCGAGATGAGTTCGCTGACACCGTTGCCGACGATCACATCCTCGGGCGTGACTCCCGCCACGCCCACGTTCGCGTAGTAGCGGGCCACCGCTTCGCGCGCGGGCAGGATCCCTCGTGAATCGCTGTACCCCTGCGCGTCAGGCAGGGCGCCCCGCAGCGCCTCGACGATCTCGGGCGGGGCCTCGAACCCAAACGGCGCCGGGTTGCCGATGTTGAGCTTGAGGATCTCGTGCCCCTCACGCTCGAGCTTCTCTGCCTCAACGAGGATCGGGCCACGCACGTCGTAGCGCACCCCTCTCAGCTTCTGGGATTGGGTGATTTGACGCATCTGCCGCACGCAAGAAGTGTAATCGCGTTACTGCTGCTGCGCATACAGCTCGGCGTACGCTCCGCCCTGCGCGATGAGTTCAGCATGTGTGCCGTGTTCGAGAATGCGCCCGGCGCCCACCACGTAGATCCGGTCGGCTCCCTCGATCGTCGACAGCCGGTGCGCGATCGCGATCGTGGTGCGGCCACCGCGCGCGCCATCGAGCGCCCGCTGCACCGCACGCTCGTTGACGGTGTCGAGCGCGCTCGTCGCCTCGTCGAGGACGAGCACGCGCGGGTTCTTGAGCAGCACGCGCGCGATCGCGATGCGCTGCTTCTCGCCGCCCGAGAGCCGGTAGCCACGCTCCCCCACGACAGTGTCATAGCCGTGCGCAAACCCCGCGATCGCATCGTGAATGTTCGCGAGCCTCGCGGCCGCTTCGAGCTCCTCGAGCGTCGCATCGGGCTTGCCGTAGCGCAGGTTCTCGGCGATCGTCGCGTGAAACAGGTACGGATCCTGCGTCACGACGCCGATCCGATCCATGAGCGCCTCCTGCCGTAGGTCGCGCACGTCGTCTCCCGCGTAACGCACGCTGCCCGCGGTTGCATCGTAGAGGCGCGGCACGAGCGATCCGATGGTCGTCTTGCCGGATCCGGATGCCCCGACGAAGGCCACAAACTCACCGGGTTCCACCCGAAACGACACCCGGTCGAGCGTGGGGCGCTCAGTCTCCTCGGCATCGGCGTAGCGAAAGGTGACGGCGTCGAACTCGATGCGCCCTGCGCGATCCGGAGCTTCGGAGGGGTCACGCGCATCGGGGGCATCTGAGATCGCAGGCACCAGATTCAGATACTCGAAGATGCGGGCGAACAGCGCTCGCGAGGTCTGGAGGTCGAGCGCGATGCGCATCAGCGCCATGAGCGGGAAGAGCAGCCGCGACTGCACGGTCGTGAACGCGACGATCGTGCCCGCCGTAATGCCGGGGTCGAAACCCTCGCCCTGGGCCGACGTGATGATGAAGCCCGAGACGAGGTAGACGATCGCCGGTACCGCCGACAGAAACACCTGCACCATCGCGAAGAAGTACTGCCCGCTCATGGTCTGGCGCACCTGCAGGTCGATCTGCCGTGCGTTTTCAGCGGCGTAGCGATCGGTTTCGGCCCGCTGGCGGGAGTAGGTCTTGGCGAGCAGCACCCCCGACACCGAGAGGGCCTCCTGGGTGATCGCTGTCATCTCCGACAGTGACTCCTGCGTCTTCCCGGCGATGCGGGCGCGTACCTGGCCGACGCGGCGCTGCGCAATGACGAGCACGGGCATCAGCACGAGCGCGATCAGGGTGAGCTGCCAACTGAGGATGATCATTGCGATCGCCGCCGCGATCACCGTGACGGTGTTACCGATGACGTTTGACACCGTGTTGGTGAGCACGTTGGCGACGCCACCCACGTCGTTTTGCAGCCGAGACTGGATCACGCCGGTCTTGGTGCGTGTGAAGAAGCCGAGCTCCATAGCTTGCAGGTGGGAGAAGAGCCGCACGCGCAGGTCCCCCATCACCCGGTTGCCCACCCGCGCGGTGTAGAGGGTTTGCACGATGCCGAGACCGCTCGACAGCACGAACGCAGTGACCATCGCGCCGACGAGCCAGGCGAGCAGCGGCATGTTGGGGATACCGTCTTGCGGGAACAGGCCGTCGTCGAAGACGCGCTGCGTGATCAGCGGGGGCAAGATGCCGAGCCCTGCCGAGATCATGACGAGCGCGATGATGAGGGCGAGCTGGCGCTTGTACGGCCGAAACAGGTCGGAGATGTGGCGGCCGAGATTTGGAATCTCGGGCGCCGCCGCGTTTTGCTCACGCTGTTTTGCGGAGTCTCCGCCCGCCACTCCGCGCCCACCAGGTCTCATGCCCTGAGCCTAGTACCAGCGCTATGCGCAGCGCCGCTAGATATTGAGCAGGTCGCCGATGCCCTCGAGCACGGCGCCCCCCGCATCGAGCACCTGCCCGACACCGCCAGTCGCCTCGGCGATGTGTGCGGCCATCTCGGCGAGCTGCGTGGCGTACATTGCGAACTCGGCGACCATGATCACATCGTCAAAGCCGGCTGCTGACGCCTCCAGCTGCGAGGATTCGATGCGCAGCACCTCGGCCCACTCCTTCTCCTGCTCAAAGAGGATCGCGTACGGCAACAGCTGCTCGTACACGTGCAACCGGTCAAGCTCGTTCGACACGGGCACCCGTACCGCACCCTGAGGCGACTGCAGCACACGCAAACGGTCGGCCTCGGCCAAGCGAATGTACTCGCGCATCCCTTCGAGGTGACGCCGGGCCATCAGACTTGGCGGTAGAAACCTGCGCCACGGGCGCGGGCAGACGATGAGCGCCGCGATGGTCGCGCAGAAGGCCAGCGCGCCGACCATCACCCCGGCGGGTGCCGTCGCCTCGGTGCCCCATACCGCGCCGCAGATGCCAGCCACGACGACTGTCGCGGCCACCCCAATCCACCCGAACACGTTGACGACGTTGCTCTGCCAGCGCACCGACCGGGCAGCGATCAGCCCCCGGCCAGCAAGATCGGCAACCGTATCGGCGAGCAACGCGGCCGCGCGCTTGCCCGCGGCACCACGATTGGTCACGAGGCGTCGGGCTGTGCGGTCCTTGGTCTGCTCCCCCAGAAACACGGCCAGCACGCGCTGCTCCTGGGCGTTGAACTGCACGCCGGGTGCCAGCTCGATCGAGAGCTGCTGCGCACCACGCTTCGAGGCTGTGGACGCTGCCTGATCCGGCTGCTGGCGATCCGGATCATTCGGTTCAAGCAGCCGAATCTTCTTGCGGATTGCGAGATCGATGAGCGCGGCGGGCAGCGCCCGCGCGTCAGCGTTCGCGAGCACCGCGTCGAAGAGCACCGATGAATTGGGTAGCGGCGCGTACTCGGCGATGACCGTGCCGACGGGTTGCCGGGATCCGCGCCGGGACGCGATCGCGATGATGAGCAGGGTCGCCGCGGGAATGCCGGCGACGAGAATCGCGAAGAAAACCATGGGGCAATTCTAGGTCTCGGGTTCTGCCGCCCCCACCTCGCTGATGATGTACTTGGTTTTGCCGCCGGTCTGCGGCAGGCTGTCCACGTAGTCCACTGTGACCGGCACCTCATCGGCGATGCGCCTTCGCACGTGCGCCAGGGCCTGACGAATATGTTCGTCACCGAGCGGGTCGTCGCCGCGCACCACCTTGATCCGCAGAGAGTAATCGGCGGCCTGGACGACCTGAAACATCCTGACCGACTCGGGGTGCTCCGAGAACATCGTCATCAGTCCGTGATTGATGAGACCTCCACTGGGCAATCGCACGACGTCGGTCGTGCGGCCCTCGGGCTGCGCGATCATAGGCAGCGTCACGCCGCAGGGGCACTCCCGGTCGAGGAGTTTCCCTCGGTCACCCACCCGGTACCGGATCATGGGGAAAACACGGTTGAGCAGGTCAGTGACGACAATATCCCCCACTACTCCCGAGGGCACCGGCTGCCCGTCTGGTCCGAGAATTTCGATACGCCGGGTATCAGCGAAGACGTGCAGGCCCTGGCGCTCGCGACATTCTGCCGCCATCCAGTTGATCTCGGAGCCTCGGTACTCGTCATACACCGGGGTGCCATATACGGAAGCAAGGCGGTGTCGCGCATTATCCGTCAGTGGTGCGGCAGTCGTCGCGACTGCCCTGGGAGTGGGGATCGACAGCCCCTCCGCTTCGAGAAAGTCTGCAAACTCGAGCATCGCCCCAACGTAGCCTTCGATGAGCGCCGGTCGGACCTGCACAATGGAGCGGTGAAATGCTCGCATCGTTGTCGCGTCGAAGAGCTTCGCGTCGAGGTAGATCTGCTTTGACGGCCACCAGGTTACGGCGGTCTTCAGATTGTCCACGAGCCCGAACCCCCAGCGGCCGACGCGTGCGAGATTGTCCCACGGTTCCACCCCCCACCAGCGGTACATTCGCCATGCGTGGGCGAGGGTGGGCACTCGGGAGTCCTGCTGCAACCGGAGCGGTTCACCGCTGCTGCCACCGGTCATCGCTTCCCTGGCCGTGCGCGAGTTGGACTCTGTTGACACAAATTCCCCGCGGTGTTCCTTCACCATCGACCGCTCAACCACTGGGATGCGCTGCCAGGCTTCCGGTTGTTCCAGGTGGGTCAGGTCGACACCACGTTCGGCAAAGGTACGGGCGTAGTAGACCGTGTTTGCCGCCGCGAAGCGCGCGATCGCGGCGGCCTTGGAGGCCTGCAACTCCGAGATTTCTTCGCGAGGTCGATGCTCGTTGGCAAGCAGTTCGTCGAGGAATCTACCTGATCGACGCCGCACCGTGCGGCTCTTCAGCGTGAATGCAGTCTGAGCCAGTCCCATCTCTATCTCCTTGTTGAGGCTCGAAGGTGCGCGGTCGAGATTTGGGTCACTGCCGCTCGTACTCACCGAGCTGTCGATACCACTTGGCGAGGGCCAAGACGAGGAAGAGCGTGTTGCACACGAACATGAGCGTGTACACCCCGAAGAACAGGATCGGCGCCCCCAGGAGCACGAAGATCAGGCAGAACAGCCCGTAGTCCGACGGGAGAATCAGGATCGCGCGCAGGGTTCCGGTGGAGGC
Organism: Leucobacter salsicius M1-8; assembly: GCF_000350525.1. Taxonomy (GTDB): domain Bacteria; phylum Actinomycetota; class Actinomycetes; order Actinomycetales; family Microbacteriaceae; genus Leucobacter; species Leucobacter salsicius. The sequence continues at coordinate 74,633 of NZ_AOCN01000012.1, forward strand.
CGAGGACGCTGGGGCTTTGCCTCCGGCCGCACGCGCAAGGAGCAGGTCTCGTTCCATCATGCCAAAGAAGACGAGACTATCGACGACGAGGTAGGCGATCGGTACCAGCAGCCATGCCGCCTGCAGGTCGAAGTGGCGATACACCGAGATCAGAATGGCGGAGTGAATCGTGAGCACCTTTGCGGCATCCACAGTGTGATCCAGCCACTCGCCCTGCACACTTCCGCCACCGCGCAGGCGCGCGAGCTGACCATCGGCCGAATCCAGTGCATATCCGAGCATCAACAGTACGCTGACGAGCACTCCCAGCCACCACGCGGGCGCCACCAGCGCGACGAGCGCAATTGCCGAGAAGGTGAAGATCGCACTCACGAAGGTCACCGTATTTGGCGTCCAGCCCAGAACGTGTCCGAAGGCGGCAAACCGACGCCCGAGCGGCCTATTCACGAAGCGAGAATACAGCGGGGTACCGGCGGATGGTTTCTGCGCGCTGCGCAGGCGTTCCAGCGCGGCCCCGTAGCGTCGCTCAGAAACATCGTCCATTTGCATCAGCCCCAATGCCTTGAGCCACCCCAAATAGGCTGCGGCTCTGACTCGTCAGTGAGTTAGGTGAGTACGAGTATAGTCGTCACCAGTCATGTCGATCACTGGAGATGCAACATGAGAATTGAATTGTTCGTCAGCCGAGCGCAGCAGCGAAAGTGGCACGAGGTGCTCGCTCAGTGCCTCCGAGATCTTCCCGGCGTCGAGGTTCGGGTCCACTTGACAGATGATGCAAAAACCCCGGGGTACCGTCGACTGCAACGGCTTCTCTGGCTTGAACGACGGCTGCATCATCTTGATCCCGGCGGGCTCGGGCTCGGGGCCCTCCACGCAACGCCCACGGACCCTCACCCGTTCGAACCCGACATCACGATCGATCTCACCGCCCAGCCGCTGGCCGGGCGGTGGTCGGTTCGGTACGACGGCCGCCCTGGAGAGCAGGCGGCCGTCGACGCGCTTCGCTCTGGGCACTTGCCCCTCGTGAGTATCGTCGATGAAACAGGCAGCGAGCGCGCAACGGGGCGACCCGGGAGCGAAGTACCCGGCTTGTTTTCAACGGCGCTCGCTGATCTCAGTGTGGGAGTATCCACGTTGCTCGTCGGAGCTATCTCGGGAAAGAAATTCGCACTCCCTGACCCCGGCGCCTCCTCCCCTAAGTCGCCCCGGTCACACACCGAAATCGGACTCCGCGGGGTGGCTGGCGCTGCCATCCGCGTTGCGTACCGGGTCGGGTTTCGTTCGCCCCACTGGAGAGTGGGGTGGCGTGCCGCGGGTGATGCCGACGCGCTCACCACTGGTCGGCTCACCGGAGCCCCATGGGCCGATGTCGCCGATGATGGGCACCGATTCTATGCCGATCCGTTTCCATTTGATCGTGGTGGACGCACATACCTCTTTGTTGAAGACTTTGATCACCGCACGGGCAAGGGTGTTATTTCGGTAGCCCCGTGGGACGAACACGGGCAGACGGAAGAGTTCACCCCCGTCCTCATGCACGATGTACATCTGTCCTATCCATTCGTGCTCGAGCATGCCGGGGAGGTGTGGATGATCCCCGAAACCTCGGGAGCAGGCAGAATTGAGCTGTATCGAGCAGTGGAGTTTCCGCACGCGTGGGAGTTACACTCGGTACTCGTGGACGGAGTTGTCGCCAGCGACGCGACCCCCTTCATGCATGCTGACCGCTGGTGGCTCACCGCAACTGTCGGGCTCGGCGGTTCACTCTCGGACAGCCTGTACGTGTGGTCTGCACCTGATTTGTTGGGTCCGTGGACTGAGCACACGAACAATCCGGTGCTCATCGATATTGCGAGCGCTCGGCCGGCTGGCCGAGTCGAGCTTCGCGATGGACGGTTACTGCGACCCGTTCAAGACGGTAGGAAAGGCTACGGTGCGGCGATAAGTGTGGCAGAGATCACTCGGCTCGATGACGATGCTTTCGCACAGACCATCGTTGCTCGGTATGCGTCAGGGGCAGCGTGGCCCGGCACACGCGTGCACACACTGAACCGGAGCGGCGGCATTGAGGTGATCGACGGTTCCAGACTGTCCCCCCGTCTCCGCCGTCCGCGGCGTCGATGATGCGGGGCCCGCTGGTTATTTCTCCCGCCGCTTGACCTCGACCGCGCGACGAAACGCCTCGACATGCATGCGCCCTGCGTCATCCCATTCACGCCGAGATAGGTCAGGGCGACCCGTCAACTCAGAAACCGAGCGCCAAGCTCTCAGGAGAGTGTCACCGTCAAGTTCACCGTCATACATGATCACCCAGGCCGCACCCACCTCCGCGGCAAGCGCCTCATTGACGTCAGTGCGTGGCACGAGCACCGGACGGTCCAATGACAGTGCGGCCAACACGCTTCCAGAATTATGCATAAAGCGATACGCAAGAACGATGAGATCCGACGACGTCACGACGTCGACCAATTCTGCATCGCTCAGGAAGTCCAAGTGCAATGTCACACCGGGCAAGGTTGCCGTCCGCCGTCGTAGATCATTTGCCAGCTCCTGCGTTGACGGTTTCCCCCCGCCTCGGAGGGTCAGCACCGGATCAAGTTCGACGGCCTGCGCGAAGGCATCAATAAATGATTCCATTCCCTTGTACCGCCGTATCCCGCCAAAGGTGCCCAGCTGACCAGGCTTCTGTATCGCGCGGGGGCATGGAGCGTACCATCCGCGATAGTGCCCATGAAGAATCAGACTGTGTGGGGCGGCTTCGGGGAGAGGAGTAGTCGGGTTGAGAATGATGCGGTAGTTAGTCCGCCGATCGATACGGCGAAGTAGCCAGAGCCGCACGGCATTGTCGTCTGGGAGCTCGATGTTGTGCACGGTGCGCACGACAGCAATCTTGCGGGAGACTGTGTGGCGCACCCAGAGCAGCAACGTCAGCGAGAAGAGGATCGTCGATTTCCACCAGGTAGTGCCATGGAGATTTACTTCCGGCCAATGCCAGTGAAACGCATCATACTTGCCCAGTAGGGCTTGCTTCCAGGAGAAGCGGAGGTGTTCAACTCCTTCAGCTTCAGACAGTGCTTTGTCGAGCATGGTGATGTACGGATTGGTGGTCGGACGAGGAGCACCGAGGGACTGCATCACACGCAGGACGCGTGATGATTCAGGGCGAGTTCTCTGATGCTTCGACACAGGCATTCCCCTTCTTACAGCGGATCATTGCGTCACTCTGCGGAGAGTGCGGCGGCGCCAATCAGCTTCGACTGTATTCTTCGAACTTGATTCCACACGAGGCGGCGATCATGCCTGCCCCCCGACTCAGGAGTCTGCGGCCCCGCGCATTGTGCGGCAGGCTATTTGTGGCGTATCCCCACGCGGTTCGCACGCTTCCAACCATGACGCGCATGAACCCCTGTGTCGCATACCTCGCTCTGAGGCTGACCCGCTGAGACGTTGATGATGCCTCTGCGATATGCAGACGCACTGAGACGTTCCCCAGCGCAAATGAGCGACGCAGGAGGGCGGAACGGGTGATGCGATCCGCATAAATGGGGTCGATCACGACCGAATCCTGGCACCACACGATCGTCCCGCCTCGACGCACCAGCTCTCGGGTGAATGCGCTGTCTTCCCCTCCCGCCAGACCAATCTGGCGGTCAAAGTCGATACCGAGTTCTCGCACTCGTCTCAAATCCAACAGTAGGTTGTTGGTTGCGGCGACATCCATGCGGGCGCCTGCAACCCGCAACGGACGGCGGAAGAATCCTCCTGCCAGCACCCAGGGGTCGACATCGGGTGGGAAATCGGTGATCACCCTCCCCGCTACCGCAGAGGCCCCCGTGTTTTCGCGCATTGCGAGGAGTTCCCGCAGCCAACCCTCCTGCGGTATCTCGTCATCGTCGACAAAAGCAAGCAGCTCGAACTCGGCGGATTCGGCGAGCGCCCTGCTCCGGGCGGCAGCGATGCCTGGCTCGCGTTCGAGCACATACGTGAGATTTTGTGTCTCAACTGCTTGAACGGTGGCCGCGGCTGAACCCGATGGGTCGTTATCGATGACCAGTATGCCGACAGTCGCGAGGTTCGAGACTTCCGCGATGCGTTCGGGCAATGCTTTCAGGAGGGCGGTGAGACGATCAGGTCTGCGAAACGTGGGAATCGCGATCACTACCGAGAGCGGATCGGTGCGAGCATCAGCCATGTCAATCTGCCGCCTGAGGGCAGAGGACGAAAGCCGTACAAACGCGTATCCTCAAGTCATCACCAGTCCTCATTGACGTAGCACTCCATGGGTTCTTACTCGGCTAGCTTTGGGGACAGTATACGGATTCATCGAGTGGGAGGTACCGTGTCTCAACGAAGAACACGATCCGGCAGCCCGACGCTGCACACCTACGAGAGAGCTGAGCGGCACCATGCCTAATATTTCAGATCCACTCGCAAGCCTCGCAATCTTGGTCGTCAATTACGGTTCACACGATGTGGTCGAGGCAAACCTCATCCGCTCACTGAGACACGAGTTTCCCGGTCAGGTTGTGATCGTGGATAACTTCACCACATCTGAGGAACGCCAGTCGATGCGAGATGCGTGTTCGCGTCACGGCTGGACCCTGCTCGCGCTCGACACAAACGAAGGGTTTGGTGGCGGCAACAATCGCGGCGCCGACTTCGCAATCCGTCAAGGAGCGACTGAGCTCTTGATGGTCAACCCCGACGCATGGTTGAGCCTGGAGACAATCCGTCACATGCACGAGCAGGTACGAGAAGATCCGATGCTGCAGCTCGCCCCGGTCGTACTGCGCCCAGACGGGAGTCTGTACTGTGCTGAGGTCGATCTGCATCTGGAAAGCGGAGAAATGCGGGCGACGCGGAGGAGGCCGGCGGATGCAGATCCGGATCAAATACACACGTGGGTCAGCGGCGCGTGCTTCATAATGAGCGTCACCCTCTGGGAACGCCTAGGTGGGTTCGACGAGGAGTACTTCCTCTACTGGGAAGACGTCGACCTGTCGCGCCGGGTGGTGCAGTTGGGCGGCACCGTTCGGGCTGATTCCGAGCTCTCTGCGGTGCACGATGAGGGGACCACCCACCGTGTTTCAGGCGAGAACCGCGCAAAGTCGCCGATCTACTACTTCTACAACTCGCGCAACCGACTGCTGTACGCCGCGAAATTCCTGTCCCGTCCCGACGGCCAACGCTGGATGCGCCACACGCCTCGGGCGTCATACGGCATATTGCTGCAGGGAGGCCGGCGTCAGTTCATGAATCCTCGGCGATCGATCTGGCCCGTGCTTCGCGGGAGCATTGCGGGGATGCGTCTGTGGCGATCCCGCACCAGCACCATTCGGCCAGAGAACCTCAATCCGAAACGCTGACTTTCTGCCTCAGCAGAAATTACTTAAAGTCGCCCACCGACCTTGGGCAAGCCCCCTACAATGCGATATCGGTCATCACCAGAGCAATGGCGCTTAAGGGTGTAGACCGCGAGCACCGAGGGGGCCGTGTCTTGAATAGATTGAGCACGGGCATTGCAGTTCGACACCGTTCGGCCGTCATCTTGTTGGCGGCCACAGCGGTCATCAGTTTGACCGGCTGCATGGCGAGCCCCGACGTGGGAGCCGGCAACGGACCACCAGATTCAAGCGGCGGCGGGAGCAGCACGCCAGCGTCTCAACCAGCTCCCCCAGTAAAGCCTGAGTCGGCGGGCAGCGTCGGCCCGGTTGAACAGCCCGAGCTTCCAGCGGTTGACGGAGAGCTGGATGAAACTATCAAGCTCTCCACCGGCTTCACGGTCGCGCTCGACTCGATTTCAGCAACGACCGTCAAGGCAGAAACCCCGGGAGATGTTGCGGGACCTGCCGTCGAGGTCGTTGTACAGGTCACCAACGTTTCTAAGGAGCCGCAGCGCGTAGATTCCGCTGTGGTCACGCTAGAGACCGACGAAGGTGACCTCGGGATCCCGACAATTGCTGGAGGGGCGTCAGCGCTGAAGGGCGAACTCGCCCCTCAAGAGAGCACCAAAGGGCACTACCTTTTCATGCTCGACCCAGCCGAGGGCCGAGACATCAGTATCAGTGTGAATTACGCAGCAGGAGAACCTGTCGCTAAGTTCACTGGGCGCACGCCCTAAGCGAGTCGGAGAAACTCATGCCATTTGCCGGACGTGGCTTCAAAGCCATCCTTGGTGCAATTACGACCGCGACACTGGTGGCGAGCGCCATTGTCCTGGGATCTGGGACCGCTGCCCTAGCCGCCGATCCAGTTCCTTCACCCCCGCCCTTCCTGCAACGCGACCAGTCGGTCGTGACCGGCGATCCGCTGCCCACCGTACAGATCGACAGCGGATACGTTTGGGCGCAAACAACCATCGGCTCCACTGTGTACGCGGTCGGCCAGTTTGAGAACGCACGCGCAGCACTTGCTGCCCCAGGAACTTCTCTCACGCCACGCACCAACATTCTGGCGTTCGACATCAATTCCGGCGCGCTGCTGCCCTTCGCCCCCACGGTCAACGGATCTATTAAGGCGGTAGCAGCATCTCCTGATGGCAAGCGAATCTACATTGGCGGCTCATTTAATAACGTCAACGGCCAGACGCGTTGGAACATCGCCGCGCTCGACGCACAAACCGGGCAACTCGTTGCCGGTTTTGCCCCCTCCATCGGTGGCAACGGCGTCTATGCACTCGCAGCCGACGCCACTGGCGTCTATGTTGGAGGACTGTTCACCCAGGCAAACGGTACGGCCCGCACGAACCTGGCCGCGTTCGCCACTTCAAACGGTGCGCTACGGACCGATTGGGTGGCCCAGCCCGAACAGCAGGTGGACGCGATGATCATGGACCCCGACGGGCAAAACGTCATCGTCGGCGGCCGTTTCTCCAACGTAAACGGAGACGGCAAATGGCGCGGACTCGTGTCAGTCAATGCCAGCAATGGTCTAGTCAATCAGGCTTGGGAAGGCACCGCAAAGGTCAAGAACGGCTGGGGCACCGGATCAAACAAGGGCAAGGCCGGCATCTTCGCGCTCAATAGGGACGGCAACGCGGTGTATGGTACCGGCTGGGTGTTCGCGGACGCGCAAACCGGCAACCTTGAGGGCGTGTTCTCTCTCAAGCCTTCATCAGGCACGACCCGATGGATCTCAGACTGCCTGGGTGACCACTACGGTGTTTACTCCACAGGAAGTGTGGTGTATTCGACCACTCACTCCCACGCTTGCAGCACCAACGGGCTCTGGCCCGAGCAGCCCACTCGTCAGTATAAGTACGTTCAGGCTATGACTGCGGACGCTCGAGGAACGCTGTCTCGCCAGCCGCACGCTGGGAGCACCTACGTCAATTGGGAAGGCGAAGCCGCCCCGTCAGCATACGCATGGTACCCAGACTTCTTCACGGGCACAGCGTCTGGCCTAGGTCAGGCCGGTTTGTCGATCACTGGAGCGGGCAACGTCATCTCGATCGCCGGCGAATTTCCTGGCGTGAATAATCGTTACTTCCAAGGAATCGTGCGCTTCTCGAGCACCCCGCCAGGCGGCGCAAAGGACGGCCCTCGAACAACCACGGCAGCCTGGGGTGCGCCAACCGCTTCGTCAGTTGTGCCCGGACGTATCAGGCTGTCGATCAATGGCACCTGGGACCGCGACGATCGCGACCTCACCTATGAACTCACACGGTCCGGCACGACCAACCCGGTCGCATCTGTCACACGCTCCAACGGTTGGTGGAACGTACCCACCGTGAGCCTGACTGACACAAACGTAGTGGCCGACCAGAGTTACACCTACCGAATTACCGTAAAAGACGGTGATGGCAATGCCGTTGTGAGTGCCCCAGTTACGGCGACGGCGAGCGCCGGTACCGCAGCCGAGTACACCAGCGCAGTCCTCGACGATGGCGCCAACCTGTACTACCCGCTAGGCAGCAGCACTGTCGACTGGGCCGGAGCAAATCCACCGGTGTTTGGTAGCGGTGCACAGGCCCAGCAGCCGAGCGCTGTGAATGGCTCCAGCACTGGCTTCACGAACTTCACTGGTTCGAGCACGGGCCGCGTCTCGAGTTCCTTTAAGACGGCAACCCCCTCGGATTTCACCGCCGAACTGTGGTTCAAGACCACGACAAACCGTGGTGGCAAGTTGCTGGGATACGGCAACGCGCAAACCGATTCTTCGTCGTCCTACGACCGCCATATCTACATGCGAAATGACGGCCGACTCAACTTTGGCGTGTACCCGGGATCGACCAAGGTCGTGACCACCACGTCACCGCTAAACGACGGCAAGTGGCATCACGTCGCAGCAAGCCTCAGCACTGGCGGAATGAAGCTGTTCGTTGACGGGCAGCTCGCGGCATCTGACCCGACCGTCTCCTATGGAGAGGGCTACAGCGGCTACTGGCGCGTCGGAGGCGACAACCTCAGCAGCTGGCCGAACGCACCGACGTCAAACTGGTTCTCAGGGGCGATCGACGAGGTTGCTGTGTACCCGAGCGCGCTCACCCCATCTCAGATCGCTACACACTATGCAATTGGAACGGGCAGAACCGCCCCAACTGCGAGCTTCACCTCTGCAGCCAATGAGCTAGCCGTCAACTTCAACGGCTCCGGATCCACTGTGTCACCGGGCGGCACCATCGCAAACTACAGCTGGGATTTCGGCGACGGGTCTGCCGTGGCTTCTGGAGCCTCGGCCACCACAACGCACACCTTCCCCGCCACCGGAACCTACACGGTGACACTCACTGTTCGCGATGACCAGGGACTCATCGGATCCGTGTCCAAGGAAGTATCCGTGCTCGGCCCGAACTCGCTCCCAACCGCTTCGTTTACGTCAGCGGCCAACGGCCTGACTGTCTCAACGGACGGCACCGGATCGAGCGACACCGACGGTACCATTTCCTCCTACTCTTGGAACTGGGGAGATGGCAGCGCGGCTGGCTCTGGCTCGCTGGCAACTCACGACTACGCCGCAGCCGGCACCTACGAGGTCAAGCTGACGGTCACCGACGACCGGGGTGGCACGGCAACCACGAGTCGTCAAGTCACAACAACCCACGACGCTCCCGTAGCAACATTTTCTACCTCGGCGGCGGGGCTGACCGTCGACGTTGATGCCAGCGGGTCAACCGCTTCGAACGGCGCAACGCTCACCTACGCTTGGGACTGGGGTGACGGCGCCGCGAGCTCAACGGGTGCGCAAGCTACACACGCATACGCCGCGGATGGCACCTACGACATCACGGTAACCGCGACCGACAGTCTCGGGGCGAGTAGTTCCGTCACCCACACGGTTACCGTGGAGGCAACGGTGTATGCGTTCCTCGATGACTTCGAACGAGTCGTGTCGAGCGGTTGGGGCGCGGCCCCTAACGGTGGCGTGTGGACCACAATGCTCGGTTCAGCCAACGTCGCTTCTGTCAACGGAACACACGGTGTGCTCAACCTTGCACCCGGCAGTACTCGGCAGCTCGCGCAGCAGGGCCTGTCACTGGCTGACACCGAATCAACTCTTGATTACAAGATGGGATACGGCCCTGCTATTGGGACAGGCTATGTGGGGTTGACGCTTCGCCAAACCCCTACAAACGGCTACACAATTCAGGCATGGCACAGGAACAATGGCACGATCTGGCTCGTCGCGCAGCAGGGCGGCACTGTCATCAAATCTCAAGCGATCTCAGGGATGGCTTGGGCGCAGGGCGACGAATTCACGGTCAAGACTGAGGTGTCTGGCTCAAGCCCCACCACCCTTCGCGCCAAGATATGGCCAAAGGGCGGTACAGAGCCACAGACATGGCAGTTGAGCGCCACCGATTCCACCTCAGGGCTGCAGCAGGCAGGCTTTGTCTCGGTCCGCAATAACGTGGGATCCAGCTCGGCTGCAGTCGGCCAAGTCACGTTTGACCGCATCACCATCCGAGATCTGGGCTCAACGGTTCCGGTCGAAAACGTTCCTCCCGTCGCGGCGTTCACACCCGCAGCCACGGGCCTCTCGGTGACCGCTAACGCCACCGCGTCCTCCGACGCTGACGGAACTATCGCCTCGTACGCATGGAACTGGGGTGATGGTTCCCCCAGCAGCTCGGGAGTCTCCGCCACCCACGCCTATGCCGCGGCCGGTACCTACAATGTGTCCCTCACCGTCACCGACAACGATGGGGCCACTCACTCGGTCTCGAAACCAGTTACCGTCACGGCACCCGCAAATAATGTGCCCCCCGTCGCAGCTTTCACTCCTACAACGACTGGCTTGTCAGTAGCGACCGACGCCGCGGCATCCGCTGATCCGGATGGCACGATCGCGAGCTACGCGTGGGACTGGGGTGATGGTTCCCCCGGCAGCACCGGCGCTACAGCTACCCACGCCTACGCCGCAGCGGGCCAGTACACCATTACCTTGGTGATTACAGACAACGCAGGGGCCATGGGCACCACCACTCAGAATGTGACGGTGGATGCCCCACCTCCCGCGGAGTTCCTCCTCCAAGATGACTTTGAGCGCAGCGCAACGTCATCCTGGGGAGCCGCCACCATTGGCGGGCCCTGGACCATCAGCGGTGGTGCAGCCTCGGCCGCTTCGGTCGCAGACGGCAAAGCCCGGTTGAACCTCGCGGCCGGGAGCACCCGGTTCGCGATGCTCCCCCAGGCTTCGTTGCGGGAGTACACGGCGGAGGTTGATTTCTCGACTTCTGCCACTCCCGACAGCGGCGCAACGTATGCCGGCATGGTCGCACGCGATACCGGGGCAGGCACGTACTTGGTACATGCCTGGCTACGCCCCGGCGGGACGGTCTGGCTGATAGCCCAGCAGGGTTCGACGGTGCTGCAGTCATCAACGCTCTCTGGCCTCACCTATGCCGCAGGCGATACCTTTACGCTGAAGCTCGAGGTTTCTGGCACCACCGCAACGCAGATCAACGCGAAGCTTTGGAAGGTGGGGACCCCCGAGCCCGCCAACTGGCAGGTGGCAGTGCAGAATACTGACCCAGCACTCCAGGCCAATGGCACCGTGGGTCTGCGGGCAAGCCGCACCGGCGCCTCGACAACGCCCGCGGTCGTCACCTTTGACCGTTTCCAAGCAAAGGAAATCGGGTGATTCGGCGGCCCCTTGTCGAGTTTCTAGAGCGCGAGCCTTTCCAAAGCACTAGACATCGGCAAGCATAGGAAACGTGACTACCTTGCTCATGGCCTTGGGGGGACTCGCCGCAGCGATCGTTGCATTGCTCGTGCTGCGAGCCGCCCCCCGGGTAGGGGTTGCGTTGTGGCTGGTCGTGCTCTTCTTCGTTCCCGTGTGGATCGGAGTGAGCGTGGGGCCCTTCTGGTCGGCGATCACTGCGATCACGATAGCCATGATCATGACGTGCAGCACATCGATCGTGCTCTCCCCCGCTGACGGCCTCATGGCCGCATTCGCCCTACTCATCGTCGCCCAGTACGCACTGGACCTCACGACACTCTCTGGCGCTGTCATCGCCTTGTCCGAGTGGCTCCTGCCCTATATCTGGGGGCGACTCATATTGACACGCGTGAGCCTCGACTTCCTCATTCGCGCTATTTCAGTGGTCGCCATCGTGGCGGCCGGGCTTGCAATCCTAGAGTCCATCACCGCGACCAATTTCTTTGTCATGATCGCCTGGGGAGATCCCGGCCTCTACAACCTGTGGGCAGAGCTCCAACCGCGTGGCGGGCTGGTACGGGTTGAGGGTGCGTTCGGCCATTCAATTGCCCTGGGTGCTTCTTTGTCCATGTGCGCCGCGTTTGTGCTCGCAACGAAGTGGCGCCTCACCATTCGACTCATCGTGCTGTTGGGGATTGCCGCGGCGATCATGCTGACGTTGAGCCGAATCGGCCTCGTCACCTTTGTAATTACGGTGGCCCTCTCGATCATCGTCCTTCCTGGTTTGACTCGGGCGGCACGAGTGATGATCAGTGCCGCAGCGCTGGCAGCTGCTTTCGTCATCGTGCCATTCGTGAGCGGCGTGTTCTTGGAAGCTGGACAGGAGGCTGACGGCAGCGCAAACTACCGACTCGACTTGCTCTCGTTGGGGCTCGTCATTCGCCCCTTTGGCGCTGCGCCAGACATTACCGGCTTGACCGTCAACGGCGAGTATCTTGGCACGTTTTCCCGTTCGATCGACAACGCGCTCATGGTCGTTGCGATGCGGGTGGGCTGGGTGCCTACGTTGCTACTCATCACGGTATTGGTCATCGCGGTGGGTCGGGTGTTCCTCAAGCGCGGTGCAAACGTTGCGAACATTGCGCTCACCGGGCAACTTCCCGGGCTCTTTGCTGTCGCCTTCATCACTCAGTACTCGGCATTCTTTTGGTTCACCGTTGGGTTGGCCATTGAGCTCGGGCTTGACAACCGCAGGCGCGCAAGGGAAACCACACCAGACAAGACGACTTCATTCACCTCCGAGCCAAGCATGCCCTCCGCTGGTATCCTGGGCCGACTATCGCCCGAAAGGCCTGGCGGGGTGTGGGGAGGTTCGATGTGACTGAAAACACATCAGCATGGACGCTCGGATCTGTCTGGGTCGCGCTCAAAAAACGCTGGTACCTCATCGCCGCTGCGGCAGCACTCGGTGGGATCGCAGGCTTGACGATGTCACTCCTAACGACGCCGGTGTTCCAATCCACGGCCACGCTGTTCATATCTATCAGCCAAGGGTCCACGGGATCGGATCTCAACCAGGGCACCGCCTATGCCCAAAACCAGATGCAGTCCTTTGCCCGGCTCGCGACCTCATCACGCGTACTTGAGCCGGTAATTGAAGAGCTCCATCTCGATATGACGCCAAAGGAGCTGGCGCGCAATGTCGAGGTGATCACTCCAACGAATACAGTGATCCTCAGCATTCAGGCCGCGTCCACGTCTCCCGAACGGGCTGCCGCCGTCGCAAACTCGATTGCAGAGAGCTTGGCTGAGACGGTCAAGGAAGTCTCACCGACCGGCACTGAGGGTGCGCCTTCGATCGCGGCGACCCTCGTTGATACCGCGGTGGTTCCCGAGTACCAAATTTCACCCAACAAGTCTCGAGACACACTACTCGCCGCGGCTGTCGGGTTTCTTCTGGGCGTCGCAGCCGCCCTCATCTATAGTCTGCTCGACACGCGCATTCCGAACGCCGCCGCGCTCCGGGCGGCGGTGCCTCTTCCCGTTCTTGGTTCCATTTCCCGAGTTCGCAACGGCAAGCAGGGCGTGGGCCTTGTCGTCGCACATGATCCGCTGGGGCACATGTCGGAGGAGTTCAGGCGGGTGCGCTCGGCACTCACCTATGCCGGCGTATCAGACCGGCTGCAACGAATCCTCATCACTTCCACTACGGAGAGCGAAGGCAAGTCAACGTTTAGTGCAAACTTCGCCCTCACCCTGGCTGAGCTGCGGAGTCGGGTACTGCTCATTGATGCCGACTTTCGGAAGCCCAGGATCACCGATATTTTCGGGGTTGAGGGTGCAGTTGGGCTGACGTCAGTGCTGCTGGGTGATGCCACGTTCGAACAGGCCAAGATCCAACGTCGCGGGACTTCCCTCGACATCCTGACCGCAGGCACGGTCCCGCCCAACCCTTCTGAGATGCTGACTTCGGATGCGATGCGACGCCTCATTGATGCCGTCGCTCTAGAGTATGACTACGTCATCATAGATTCACCACCCATTTTGAGCGTCGCAGACGCGGGCCTCACTTCCCCCCTCGTCGATGGCGCGCTGCTCGTCGTCGACGCGGGGCGCACCAGGCGATCGCAACTCGCGCAGGCAGTGACCTCGTTCGAGTCCGCTGGTGGGCAAATCATTGGCGTCGTGTTGAACAAGGCGCGGCAGCGGCGAAGCACTGACGGCTACTACATGGAGGGCAGCAAATCAACGCACGCCGCAGCCACGGGCTCTCCAGTGCACCCCAGACGAAAGCCTGGTCGACGCTCATGAGAATGCTGATTGCTTGGGCCGATGATATTTCGCCCAACCTGGGGGTGCGCGCCCTAGGACGCGGGTCAACCGACCTGCTGACGTCCGCCTACCCGCACGCCGAGATTGAGATGATGAACTATGGGTCCCGACCAGCCGCTATCGACTGGTCGCCACGCACCCTGTTGAAAAATCGGTTCTTACCGAGCTCAGGGATGATGGAGTGGCTCGCATCATTCGATGTGTACTGGGACACACGATCGGGCGACAGCTTTGCTGACATCTATGGGTTTGACCGGCACCTCACCATGTCTCTCATCCATGAATTTGCAGCGCAGGCGGGAGTGCAGTGCGTCATGGCGCCGCAAACAATCGGCCCCTTCTCTCGTTGGCCATCAAATCGACTGGCCGCGAGAAACCTCAAACGGTCGAGCCTCGTGTTCGCCCGCGACCCGAAGAGTGCAGACGCTGCTGCCGCACTCGGGCGCCCCGTTGATGCGCTGACCACCGATCTGGTGTTCGCGATTGACCCTCCGGCTCACACAGCACCTCGTGACGTGGTGCTCAACATCTCAGGGCTGCTCTGGCAGCCCAATCCCCACGTGGACTATGAGGAGTACCGCCGTTCTGTTCGGCTTGTGATCGAGGGGTTGCGTTCAGACGGCAGGTCTATCACGCTCTTGCCGCACGTCATCGCTTCCGCCGACCCAGACAGCGACATCGCCGCAGTCGAAACTATTCACGCAGAGTATGACCGCGAGTTCGAACTTTGTACCCCCACGGACCTCGACGACGCACGAAGCATACTCGCTGCCGCACAGGTCGTCATCGGCGCCCGCATGCACGCCTGTCTCAACGCCCTGTCAACAGGAACACCGGCTATCGCTATGGCATACTCTCGGAAGTTTCGGCCTCTTCTTGCTGAGTTGGGGTGGGACGAGGTGGTCGAGATCCGGGATGCTTCAAGCACGAGCAGCGCAGTGCTTGCGGCAGTGCGCTCACCGGGGCTAGCTGAGCGCGCACTTCACGCCCAAGCTACCGGCCGCGCGCACATCGACAGATTGCGACCAGCCATCGAATCGCTCGTGTAGGGCTGGCATGTCGGCGGCTCAGGACCTCGCGCATTCCGCTGCCCGCGGTGCAGTCTTCACGATGGGCGCGCAACTCGCGCGCATCTTGCTACAGCTGCTGTCAGTTGTGGTCCTCGCTCGACTGCTCACACCACACGACTATGGCCTCCTCGCCATCGCGCTCGTCATCGTTGGCATCGGAGAGATTTTTCGCGATTTCGGTCTCACCTCTGCCGCCGTCCAAGCCCCCGTGCTCAGCAACGGCCAGCGTGACAATTTGTTCTGGATCAACTCCTCGCTCGGGGTGTTCCTTGCGATCATCGTTTTCCTCTCGGCCTGGCCCATCACTTGGGTGAGTGGCCAAGATGAGCTCCTCGTCATTGTGCAAGCTCTTTCCCTCGTGTTTGTACTCAACGGTCTCGCCACGCAATATCGCGCACAGCTCATGCGTGCGCTAGGTTTCACCGCGCTCGCCATAGCTGACGTCGTTTCTGCCGCGGTCGCCCTCGTGATCGCTGTGGGGGCGGCTGTTCTCGGGGCGGGCTACTGGGCGCTGGTCTATCAACAGCTCGCCACTGCAGCGATTCTCTTGATCATGCTCGTCTGGTTCGGCCGATGGCGGCCAGGAATGTACTCGAGGCAGCACAAGGTAGGTGAACTCGTCAGGTTCGGATGGCATCTTGTCGCCACAAACCTCATCACCTACGGCGCTGCTCAGGTCGACACTATTCTGGTCGCGGCCAAGTTCGGCACGGCCCCGCTTGGTTTCTACAATCGCGCCTACCAAATCGTGATGACTCCCTTAAACCAGATCCGGTCACCTATTACCAACGTGGCGCTGCCGGTGTTCTCGCGCGCCCAGGAAGACCGTGAACGGTTCAATTCCTTTGTAGTTGCAGGGCAGTTGGCGCTCGGCTACTCCCTGGGTGTGCCGCTCTTGCTGGTGTGCGGCTTGGCCGAACCCGTGGTCGCCATCATGCTCGGCGCGCAGTGGGAAGAAGCGACGCCAGTGCTGAGGTTCTTTGCGATCGCTGGCACGCTCACGACGCTCTCGTTTGTGGGTTACTGGGTGTACGTATCTCGCGGGCTGAGTAAACAGCTCTTGCAGTACTCACTCGTGTCCACAGCGATTCGACTGATCTGCATTGTCGGTGGCTCCTTCTTCGGGGTGGTGGGAATCGCTGCAGGTTTCGCGCTCGCCCCGGCCCTCGCATGGCCGCTATCTATCTTCTGGCTTTCTCGCGTCACTGATCTTCCGGTACGAGCGTTGTATACCGGCGCATCGCGAATCCTCCTTGTCTCTGCAACCGGTGCGCTGGCAGCTTGGGCAGCCTCCGAAGCCGTCGCTTCAGCGGGCGGACCCTGGCTCTCACTTGGCTGCGGGCTTGCGGCAGCGGCGGCGGCCATCGGGCTCTTGTTCGTGGTGCCGCAGCTTCGCCGAGACGCTGCAACGCTGCGCTCAATCGTAAAACTTATGGTTCAGGGTCGCCGGAAGCTACAAGATTGACCGGACCAGGCAGTAGGGTGGCAGCACGGGGATGGCAGGGTCGCACGGGGAAGGAACGCTGTGAGTACCGTCCAGGAGCTAGTAGCGAAGGTGCTGCAGGCTGACGCCTGCTCTGGTTGCGGAGCGTGCACGCTTCTCGACACGGGGCTCTCGATGCGCGTCAACTCAGCAGGATACCTGCGCCCTGCTGCTGTGAGCCCGCCCTCAGAACGAGCTGGTGCAGTGCGCGCATTCAAGCGAGTTTGCCCGGGTCGCGAAGTCGTTGCGCACCGCCCAGCGGGCACCACCAGGCATCCCCTAATGGGTTCCTACGTTGGCATCTGGGAAGCGTGGGCCGTTAATCCAGAGATCCGGCATCGCGGCAGCAGCGGTGGCGTGCTCACCGCGATTCAGAGCTGGCTCCTTACTTCGGGCGCCATAACGCAGGTAGCCACCGCGGCCGCAGACCCGCAGCAACCGGTAAGAACTGTACCGGTGCGGATCGTTTCTCGCGAAGAGGCTCTCGCCGCAGCTGGCTCTCGATACGCTCCGGTGGGTGTTGGCTCGATCGCCTCTCTCGATCCCACCCACGCCATCACCGCCAAGCCTTGTGAGGCCAGCGCCATTCGCGCGCTCTCCGGGGGGCGAATCGGAGAGACGCCGCTTCTCCTTTCTTTTTTCTGCGCGGGCACTCCGAGTCAGCATGCGACGGAGCGTCTCGTGCATGACCTCGGAGGCCCGGCCCCCGAGGAGATCACAGACCTCTGGTACCGCGGGAGGGGGTGGCCTGGCCGCTTCACAGCGGTGTTTGACGGCGGTCAGGTCAGTACCGACTACGACAGCTCATGGGGGCAGGCACTCGGCCCAACGACACAGTGGCGCTGCAAAATTTGTCCCGACGGTATCGGAGAGGCAGCCGACATCGCCGCCGCTGACTCCTGGGACTCCGACGATCGCGGCTATCCAACGTTTGGCGAGCAGGAAGGCCGGAGCGCGCTCATTGCCCGCACCGAGCGCGGCCGCGCGGTTGTGCTCGCCGCTCAGGAGGCCGGCGTCATCGAGCTGCACCCCCTCGAGCCCGAACGGCTTGCCCGGGCACAGCCCCTCCAAACCTCTCGACGCCAGTTCCTTGCGGCGCGGCTCTGGGCCACCCGCCTCGGCGGACGATCGGTGCCCCGCTACCGCGGGTTTGGTCTCACTTGGCTCTCCCTGGCACAGCCGCGCATTGCGTTGCGCACGTTCCGCGGTACGCTCAGGAGACTCCGGGGAACGAAGCAGGGAGGCATCCAATGAGGGGTTCGGTTCTCTTCGTGTGCAGTGCCAACGTCTGCCGTTCGCCACTGATGCAGTACTCATTTCTCGAAGCAGTACCCGAAGCCACAGACTGGGATGTGGCGAGCGCCGGGGTCGCTGCACGAGAGGGTGCGCCCCCGTGCAGCCTCTCACTGAGCCTGCTTCAGGAAGAGGACGTCCACGCCCAGGCCGCGACCCACCGCGCCACTCAACTCGATCGAGACCAGTTGCAGGCTGACTTGGTCATCGTCGCGTCTCGTGCTGAACGGGCTACGATTGCGCAGCACTCACCCGACGTACGATGGCGAGTCTTCACCCTTGCCGAGGCTGTTTACCTCGGTCGATCTGCGGGTCAGCACTACCCCGGGGAGCGAGAGCAACCGGGCACGGTGGCCCAGTACGCGCAGATGCTCGACTCTCAGCGAGGCATGCTCGTTCTCCCCCGCCCACGCAACCAGCGTCGATATCTCAGCGGCTTGGAGCAGCCTCATCCCCTCGACATCTCTGACGGCCACCAGCTTCGGCGCCGTGCACACACACGTACGCTCAGGCGCATACGCACGGAGATCACCGAGTTTTCGTCCCTACTCGCCGGTTTTGTCGCGGCAGTCGAGCAATAGGAACGGATACTGGGCCCATGAATGCTGGCAAGGATCTCACCATCGCGATGGTTGGCACGCGGGGCGTACCAGCAGCCTACGGCGGGTTCGAGACCGCGATCGAAGAAATTGGTCAGCGTCTCGTTCGGCACGGTCACCGGGTGTTGGTTTACGCTCGCGGTGCAGAGCAAAAGGAACGCGAATTCCTCGGCATGGAGCTGATTCATCTTCCCGCCGTGCCGGTGAAGCAGATCGAGACACTGAGTCACACCGGGCTCTCAACCGTGCACGCGTTCACTCGAAAGAAGATCGACGCCGCGTTCGTCTTCAATGCGGCAAACGCTCCATTCTTGCCGCTGCTTCGCGCGCGCAGAATCCCGACGGCACTGCACATGGACGGGCTTGAGTGGCGCAGATCCAAGTGGGGGGCCCGCGGTCGGTCATATTACCGCTGGGCCGAGCAGTTAGGTGTTCGTCGTGCCGATGCCTTGATTTCAGATGCCCCCGGCATCGCCAACTACTATCGTCACCAGTTCGGCGTCGCTACCGAGATGATCCGTTACGGTGCCCCTCTCCTGGATGCGGCCCCCGATCATGGGATCCGCAAGATCGGGCTTGAGCCGAATGGGTATCACTTGGTCGTAGCCCGTTTCGAACCCGAGAATCACGTGATCGAGATCGTGGCGGGTTACTCGGCGAGCAATGCCAAATTGCCGCTCGTGGTTGTGGGGTCGGCGCCGTATAGCGCCCACTACACACAGCAGATTGAAGCCATCGCGCAGGGAGACCCACGAATCCGCCTGTTGGGTGGGGTGTATGACCAGGAACTCCTCGATGCCTTGTACTTCCATGCACGCACCTACCTGCATGGGCACTCCGTTGGTGGTACAAACCCGTCGTTGCTGCGTGCAATGGGTGCTGGCACTGCGGTGATTGCGTTTGATGTCGGGTTCAACCGCGAAACAGCAGGAGGAGGCTGGTTCTTCTCCGACAGCGATGGTGTCTCCAAGTCCATCATTGACGCAGAGGCTTCGCCAGAAGTGGTGCTGGCTACGGCACAGGCTGCTCGCGCCCGCGCCGCAGCTGAGTTCAATTGGGACAAGGTCGCGAGGCAGTACGAGGATCTTGCACATCGCCTCGCCTCCGGTGAGTCCATCCACCAGACTGCACGCCACGCACGCAGGGCCTCCGAGGAGTGGCCGGAGTGACTCCGCAGACCGTACTGGCTGTTCATTCGAGTGGGGACCTCTTTGGCTCTGATCGAATGTTTCTCGAGAGCATAGTCGGGCTCAGAAGCGCTGGCCACAACGTCGTAGTCGCGTTGCCAGCCACCGGCCCGATGGTGCCTGAACTCCACGCAATTGGAGCACGCGTCGTCGTGCTACCCATGCTCGTGCTCAGGCGGGCCCACCTCCGCCCTTCTGGTTGGGGCATACTTGCGCGCGACGGAATTCGTGGTTTCGTGGCGGCTCACAGGCTGTTGAGAAAGCTACACCCATCCGCAGTCTATGTGAGCACGATCACGCTTCCCCACTGGCCGGTTGCAGCCAGATTGCACCGGGCACACGTCGTCGCCCACGTGCACGAGGCCGAGGGCTACGTGCACCGATTGGTCAATGCCGCCGCATATTTGCCGCTTGCGGCCGCTCATACCGTGATCGTCAATAGTGACTATTCGAAACATGTGCTCGGCGAGAGCCTCCCCCCGTTGCGGGATCGGGCTCAAGTCATTCTTAACGGGGTCGCCAGCCCAGACGACCCGATGCCACCGCGCGAGGCAATTACCGGGGCACTGCGCGTCTGCTATGTCGGTCGGCTCTCCCCTCGCAAGGGTCCGGATCTGGTCCTCAAGGCTGCCCGCATCCTCGCGCTGAACAACAGTCCTGTGCAGATCACACTCGTCGGATCGGTGTTTGCGGGCAATGAATGGTACGAACAGGAGCTTCGTGACCTCGCGGCCGAGCTCCCTGAAGGCGCCTCTGTCACGTTTGCAGGATTCGCGCCCAATATCTGGCCGCATCTCGCTGGAGCCGATGTCGCTGTCGTCCCGTCACGCCTTGACGAGTCGTTTGGCAATACTGCTGTCGAGGGGGTGCTCGCGCTTCGCCCAGTGGTCGCAAGCGACCTCTCGGGGCTGCGGGAAGCAGTAGGCCGGTACTCGACCGCCTACCTCGTCGCCCCCGATGACGAGTATGAACTCGTCGCTGCACTCAGGCAGGTGCGCACCAACTGGTCGAGTCTGCACGAGCGCGTGGCGGCCGAGCGCATTCAAGCTCTCAACCGCCACGCACCCGCCAGCTACCGCGCTTCAATCAGTCGCGCTGTGACCGGCATTACCTGACGCTAGCGTGACTGCGCGCCAAGCACGCTGCTGCCCTGTGCCAGGTGCGTTGCCGAGGCAATATTGGCGGGCACGCTGCGCGCCACCGCCGCCTGATCCTTTACATACGCGCTTTGCAGTGCATAGTTGCTCGTCGTGAGCGCACCACCCTCAACGAGGCGCGAGCGCTTCTCC
Source organism: Leucobacter salsicius M1-8 (assembly GCF_000350525.1). Taxonomy (GTDB): domain Bacteria; phylum Actinomycetota; class Actinomycetes; order Actinomycetales; family Microbacteriaceae; genus Leucobacter; species Leucobacter salsicius. The sequence goes on from NZ_AOCN01000012.1 coordinate 95,489, forward strand.
TGCCCCGTCGAGGAGCGGAACAGGTCCAGCGTGTTGGTCACGGTCGGATTGCCAGCCGCTCCAGTCGACCAGACGCCAAACCACTTCGGGGCATTGGCGTTGGCACGCTGGTACAGGTTGCCATCCGTCCACGACACCATGCGATTGGCGGTGAACTCGCGCGAGAAGTCCTCCACGCACATCAGGCAGTTTCCAGAGGAAGAACCGACCACGTTGTTCGCTACGACAGTATTGCGTGTGATCCACGGCATGGTGAGGTCGGGCTTTGGCTGCCTGGGGTCGTGGCCCGCAGCAGACAGGTCAGACGCTCGACGACGGTCCTGCGTGATGTTGATGTTGCGACTGTTACCGACGGCCGTGTTGTTCCACACCTGAACGTTGCCGGTGTTGATCACATAGATGCCCGCGAGAGCATTGTCGGCCACAATGTTGTCTGCGACGATGGCCGTATCTGACAGTTCCAGGACGAGGCCATTGCCCGTATTTCCAATGACATCATTTCCGGTGAACCGAATGTTGTAGACCGATTCGTCGAACCAGGGGCCTTGACCAAGGTTGTCCACGAAGGCCGAGTCGACCACAGAGACGTTGCGCGAACGTCCGACCTTGAACGCCCCTGACACGGGCGCACGGTTAAACCGCTCCGTATTGTTACCAGAGGACAGCACGCGCTCGAGCTTGAGGCCATCGGCTGTAGCCGCGCCTCCGCCCAGCAATCCATTGTCAATCATCGAAACGCGACGCAGCGTCGTGTTGGGGCTCCATGTGTAGAACCCTGTCGTCGCGTTGTCTTGGATTGTCACGTCGGTGAACGTGACATTTGCCGCGGCGGCGATGACCGCTCCCATGTCAGGCACACTGGGCGCGTACCGCTTCACACCGATACCACGCACCTCGGAGTTGTCTGACCGAACCGAAAGCGCCTGCACGAGCGAGCTTGCTTCCACACGCTTCCCGGTCGGGTTGCTGCCAATAACCATCTCATCCCGGGCGTCATCCACAAAGAACGTCCCCTTCGTGACCTTGCTGCGCGAAGTAACCTCGGTCAGCTTCACACCTCCGACCCAAACCTGATCGGGGTGGGCGGCCATTGGATACTCGGGGTTCACAAACTGCCAACCAGGCTGCGTGCTGTCAGGTTTGCCTCGCACAAAGGTGGGGCTGTCATCCAGTTCCAGGGTCCAGCCCGACTTCACCCAGGTTGTACCGGAGGCTACCCAGCCGACCACCGGGGCTGCGCCGTCGAGCCACACAGCTTCGTTGGGATACGGCTGAACCGTCACGCGCTTCTGCGGCGGCACCAGCACCTCCTCGTGGTAAGAGCCCGCGCGAAGCACGATGGTGCCACCATTGCGCACCTTGCGCAGCGCAGCGGTGATTGTTTTCAAGGGTGCCGCTTGGCTGCCCGCGAATACGTCGTTTCCTGCAGGAGCAACAAAGACCGCGCCCGCAGGCACCGGGTAGCTGAGCGTTCCTGGTGCCGCAGCACCGGGATTTCCCCGCAGTCCAGTCTCGGGACCTGGCTCTGGCTCTGGCTTGGGCTCAGGCTCGGGCGCCGTCGGGATCTCAGGCAGGTTGTCGGTCCCGCTGACTCGCAGCGCGTCGATCATCAGCGGCGCGACCTCTGTTCCGTTGGAGGTGTACAGCGACAGCCTGGCGCTACCCGCCACAGCACCGCTGGTGCTTGCGGCGGTGACACTCCAGGTGGCGGGCTCGTCGTCAGTTGCCAACCAGGCCGATGCCGCGAGCGAGGTCTGAGTGTCTCCCCGCACGGCGGTGCGCACACGCAGGGTGTCACCTGCGCGAACGGCCGAGTCGAGGCGGACCGATTTCAGCACCGTTGAGGTGGTGAGGCCGCTGGTTTCGACAAGCGCGAGGTCGACCGCACCGTTCGGCTGAATCTGCAACTGGGCGCCCACAGCGCCGGCATCGGTGGCGCGAAGCCCCGACGTCAGGTACAGTCCGCTTCCGCCCTTCGGGAGAGCAGGAACCTTCACTTCAAAGCGCAGTTGGGCATCAGCGAGCGAGAGTCCCGCAGCCGTCACGACACTGGTTCGACCTGGGGCGGGGCTTGCGATGGAGGCACCGTTCGTGCCCACTGACAGCACCGCCGCCGGAGTTGATTCCCACGTTGCACCGGAGTCCGAGGTGCCCCAGCTACCGGAGACCTCGCGCGCAAAATCATCGCTCAGTTTAGCTTTGTCGGCCTCGGGCCAGGGCTTGGCCTCGGGCTCGGGGTCAGGATTAGGCTCGGGGTTGGGCGTCGGTTCGGTTGCTTGATCCGGTGCGCCAGCGCGCACTGAGAGCAGATTGACCGTTGTTGCCGGGGCGGCAGATGAACTGTAGGCCGACCATGAAACGTTCCCCGCTCCGCTGAGTGCGGGCGTTACCTGGTCAGTGAGCTCGAGCTGCCACTCCGGGGCCGAAGCAGCAGGGTTCCACACCCGAGCGTGCAGCGCTACCGCGCCGGTGCCCACGGCCTTGACCTCGAGAACGGCGTCGGCCTGCACGTCGAGCGAGACGGTGCGCTCCTGCAGTACCCGCGTTTGGGCCCCCTCGGTACGCGTCAGCGCGAGTTCGACCTGACCGTTGGTCAGCGCGCGAACGCGCGCCGCATACGAGGAGTCACCGGTGTCGCGCACTAGTGAGCTGAAGTACACTCCGCTTCCCTCAGTGGGGATCGTGGGGATCCGAAATGCTGTGCGAACCTGAGTGTCACTGAGAGACGCGCCATTCCAGGCCATGTTTGCCGTGCGTCCTGCGCCAGCTGGTTGCAGCACCGCGGCGCCGCCGGAGGCAGACGAGACGGCCGCCGAGTTTGCGATGTACGCTCCCGAGGCGGGGTCGCCCCAGCCGCTTACTGCGGAACGGTCAAACTCATCGGACAAGACCAGCCCGGGGGCTGCCTGCGCCGGAGCAACAACTACTCCCGTGAGCAGCAACGAGAGCAGCGCAATTACTGCGATGAGGATTGAACGTGAGCGTGAAAGATAGTGCGGGTAAGAGGCGCTTGCGGCCATACAGTTGAGGATTCCTAGCGTGAACGTATTACCCACGGCCGCAATTACTCACGGCAGCGGCTGATATCCCCTGAAACTCGCGCTAGCCTAACCCGATTTCACCTCCCAAAGTAACCTCGCTGCGTACATTCACAGTTTGCCGACGCCCACCAGATACTCCGAAAGCGCCGTCTCGACGGCCCGCGGTACAAACCCCGTTGCGGCCAGTTTGTCGAGCGCGAGAACGCTGTTGGCTGGCCGAGGGGCGGCTTCTTTGCCCGCGAAATACTGCGCGGTACTCACGCCCGCAATTCGATCCGGATCATGGCCCAGCTCAGCAAACACGCGTCGCGCGATGTCGGCCCACGAGGCCGCATCGCCCCCGCTCGTGAGGTTATAAACTCCATGCTCGGGGCGCTGCCTGAGCAGGTGCACGATGCCCGCGGCGATGTCTTTAGTGAAGCTGAGACGCCCGACCTGGTCGTTCACGACCGAGGGGTCGACGCCGCGCTCTGCGAGCCGCGCCATGGTGCGCACGAAGTTGTCGCCGTCGCCGATCACCCAGCTGGTGCGCACGATGTAGTGGTTCGGCACGGTGGCCACGAGCGCGTCGCCCGCGGCCTTGGTCTGGCCGTAGACGCCGAGCGGGGCAACCCGATCCTGCTCCGTGTAGGGGCCCGGTCTCGTGCCGTCGAAGACGTAGTCGCTCGAGACGTGCACGAGCGTGATCCGATGACGGGACACGTGGCTGACGAGCCGCGCGAGGCCCGTCACGTTGGCATCCCAGCAGTCGGTTCGGCCCGCCGCGGTCTCGGCGAGGTCGACCGCCGTGTAGGCGGCGGCGTTGATCACCGTGTCGTAGTCGCCCCAGCGCACGCGGTCGAGGCTCGTCTCGTCACCAAGGTCGATGCGCGCGCGGTCGGCAAAGTCGGCCTGCGGCAGTGCGCCACGAAGCGCGCGACCCACCTGCCCGCCCGCCCCGAGCACGAGGGTGCGCTTGGCTGGCATGGGCGTCACGCCTGCCAGCCGGGGGTGTGCCAGGTCCTTTTCAGAGCGCTCGGCCTGCTCGAGCGGGATCGGCCAGTCGATAGCGGCGGTCTCGTCGGCGAGATTCAAGAAGGTGTAGGCGCCCTGAGACTCGGCCGACCAGTGGTCATTGACGAGGTAGACGTAGGCGGTGTTGTCCTCAAGCGTTTGGTACGCGTTGCCGACGCCGCGCGGCACGAAGATGGCCGAGGACGGGTCGAGCTCGGCGGTGAACACGGTGCCGAAACTGGGGCCCTCGCGCAGGTCCACCCAGGCACCAAAGATGCGTCCGGTCGCCACCGAGACGTACTTGTCCCAGGGCTCGGCGTGGATGCCACGAGTGGCGCCGCGCTTGTCGTTGAAGGAGATGTTGTTTTGCACCGGCCCGAAATCAGGCAGTCCGAGGGCCACCATCTTCTCGCGCTGCCAGTTCTCCTTGAACCAGCCGCGATTGTCGCCGTGCACCGGCAGGTCGAGCAGCATCAGCCCCGGAATTGTGGTCTCGCGCACCGCAAGCGATTTCGCTTCCACGGCTACCTCCCCAGCTCTAAGTACCTAGCCTCGGTGGCCGCCTTCTGCGGCCGCCACCACGCCTCGTTTGCGCGATACCAGTCGATCGTCCGCTGCAGCCCCCGGTCAAAGTCCTGCAAAGCGGGGCGCCAGCCCAGCTCCTCGCGCAGCTTGGTGCTGTCGATCGCGTAGCGCAGGTCGTGGCCGGGCCGGTCGGTGACGTGGTCGTAGGCGTCCGCGGGCTCCCCCATGGCCGTGAGAATCGCCTCGAGCACCGCCCGATTGTTTCGCTCGCCGTCGGCTCCGATGAGATAGGTCTCGCCGATCCGGCCCCGCTCAATGATGCGCAGGACCGCCGAGGAATGATCATCGGCATGGATCCAGTCGCGTACGTTGGTGCCCGCGCCGTAGAGCTTGGGCCGATCCCCACAAAGAACATTGGTGATCTGGCGCGGAATGAACTTCTCGACGTGCTGGCGCGGCCCGTAGTTATTGGAGCAGTTCGAGAGGGTCGCCTCCACCCCGAACGAGCGCACCCAGGCGCGCACGAGCAGGTCACTGCCCGCCTTCGTCGCACTGTACGGCGACGAAGGGTTGTAGGGCGTGTGCTCAGTGAAGCGCTCGGGGTTGTCGAACGCGAGGTCACCGTAGACCTCGTCGGTCGAAATGTGGTGGTAGCGCGTGCCGTGCCGCCGCACCGCCTCGAGCAGTGTGTAGCTGCCAATGATGTTGGTGTCGAGGAACGGGTGCGGGTCGTGCAGCGAGTTGTCGTTGTGCGACTCGGCCGCGTAGTGCACGACGACGTCGGACTCCGCCACGAGCCGGTCGACCAGACCCGCGTCGCAGATGTCACCTCGCACCACGGTGACGCGCTCTACCGGGAGGCCCGCGAGCGAGGCCTCGTTGCCCGCATAGGTGAACTTGTCGAGCACGGTCACCATGTCATCGGTGTGCGCGACCAGATAGTGCACGAAATTTGAACCGATGAACCCGGCACCGCCGGTCACGAGCACCCGGCGGCTCATGCCCGGCCGCCTTCGATCCGGCCGCCGTCGAGCAGGCCGATCAGGTAGTTGCCGTAGCCGCTCTTCACGAGCGGTGCGGCGAGCGCCTCGAGCTGTGCGTCATCGATCCAACCGTTGCGCCAGGCCAACTCCTCCACGCAGCCGATCTTGAGGCCCTGCCGCTCCTCAATGACCCGCACGTAGTCGGAGGCCTGCATCATGGCGTCGAAGGTGCCGGTGTCGAGCCAGGCGGTGCCGCGTTCGAGCACCTGCACGTGCAACTTGCCCGCGCGCAGGTAGGCGTCGTTGACCGACGAGATCTCGAGCTCGCCCCGAGCGCTCGGGGTGATGGTCTTCGCAATCTCCACGACATCGGAATCGTAGAAGTACAGCCCCGGCACCGCGAAGTTGCTCTTGGGTTCGGTCGGTTTCTCCTCGATCGACAGTGCGGTCCCGTCGCTGTCGAACTCGACGACGCCATACGCGCGGGGGTTGGCGACGTGGTACGCGAAGATTCTCGCGCCGTCGATCTCGGCGTGCTCTTGCAGTGCCGTTCCGAGCCCCGTGCCGTGAAACAGGTTGTCGCCGAGCACAAGCGCGGCGCTCTCGCCCCCGATGAAGTCCTCGCCGATGATGAAAGCCTGCGCGAGCCCGTCGGGGGACGGCTGCACGGCGTACTCGAGCCGCATGCCCCATGCCGATCCGTCACCGAGCAATGCTTTGAACTGCGCGTTGTGTTCGGGGGTAGTGATGATCAGTACCTCGCGAATGCCCGCCGCCATGAGCGTCGAGAGCGGGTAGAACACCATCGGCTTGTCGTACACGGGCATCAGTTGCTTCGAGGTGCCCCGGGTGATCGGCCACAGTCGGGTCCCGGAGCCTCCCGCAAGAATGATTCCGCGCACGTCGCACCTCACTTCTGGCGCACCGCAGCTCGGGCCACAGAAGCCCGCACCAGGTCGCCATTGAACTGGATGCTTCTGATCCTCTCACGACAGCGTGGAGTTCGTGCAAGATTTAGCGCATGCTTCGCTTCGCGGTCCGCGGCGCCACTGCACCGCTACCCCTCGGTGTCGTGAGTGCTTAGACCGCAGCGCGAATCTTCTCGCCGAGCTTCTGCGCGACCTTCTTGTTCTTTGCGCCGTCGAGCAGTGCTTTCGGGCGGCCCGGCATGTTTGCCATGTAGATGGCAACGTGGGATCCCTGGGGCGTCTCGGTGATCTCGATGCCGGTCGCGAGTTCCCAGCTCAGCCAGGTCTTCTTGGTGATCACCGCGAACTGCAGCTGGTCGTCGCTCACGCCGGCCACGGTGTGGCCGAGCTCTGCGATGACGCGCTGCACGGCTGCGCTCGCCTGCGTGACCGACACCGGCAGATCCAGCTCAGCCCCCGCTTCGGTGTTCACGAAGCTAAAGGACGGGGCGAGCGCAGCACCGTACTGATCGACGAAACGAGAGTTGAGGAGCATATCGAAGACTGGCATGCACCCCAGCGTACGCTCAGGCGTCGTCGATGGCTTGTTCGAGCCGCTCGAGTTTGCCGTCAATCTCGCCGGTAAACCCTGGGCGAATATCAGCCTTCATCACGAGCGAAACGCGAGCGCCAAACGGCATGACGGCCTCGGTAGCGCGCTTGACGACGTCGAAGACCTCGTCCCATTCGCCCTCGATCTCGGTGAACATCGACGAGGTGCGGTGCGGCAGGCCCGACTCGCGCACGACCTTCACGGCCTCGGCGACCGCGTCAGACACGGACCCGTCGGCGCGCTCGGCACGCCCCGGTACGGCGCCGCTCGGGGCAACAGAGAACGCAAGAATCATGTGGGGTCCTTTCGAAGAAGCTCCGGATCGCCCCAGTCTACGCAGCCGCCGCTTGGCGGCCCGCTCCCAGTCTCACCCGCTCCACAGATAGGAAACTCCGTACGGCTTAGAGGACCCTAAGCCGTACGGAGTTTCCCATCTGCAAGTGGGTGTGGCCGAGGCAGCGGCCTACGGGTTGACCCGCACCGGCCCGGTGTCAGACTTCACGGGGCGCTTGCCAAACAGCAGCGAGACGACGATGCCCAGCCCGATAACCGCGAGCGGCAGGATCAGCGAGTGGGCCATGGCAGTCGAGAAGCCCTCGCGCAGCGGCGCGGGCAGCGCACCGACCTTGCCCGACCCCATCTCCCCCATCGTCGCGGCCTTCACACCGAACTGGACGGTGAGCAGCGCTGCCATCAGCACCGTGATGGCAGCTGAACCGAGTACCGCACCCACCTGGCGGCTGGTGTTGTAGACGCCTGATCCGGCGCCCGCAAGCTCAGGAGCCAACCCGAACGTCGTGATCGAGGCGAGCGGCCCCCACATGAAGGCGTTGCCGAGGCCGAGCACCGCGCTGGCGACGAGCAGCAGCCAGATCGACGCGTCGGGGCGCATCAGCACGAGGTACATGGCGAGACCCACGCCCACCAGCGCCATGCCAAGCGTGGCGACGCGGCGCGGTTCGCCGCGGTCGATGAACAGCCCGACGGGGCGGGCGAGCGCGATCGACAGCACCGCCATGGGCGCGAGCATCAGCGCCGATTCCGTGGGCGTGAGGCCGAGCACAAGCTGGAAGTAGAACATCATGGGCAGGCTCTGCGCGGTGACCGCGAAGCCGACGGTCACGATGGCGGCGGTGCCGACCGAGAAGTTGCGGTCGCGGAAGACACGCAGCGGAATCAGCGGCTCGCCCTTCTGCTTCCACTGCCACAGCACAAACAGCGTGAGGAGCACGACGCCGGCTACGATCAGCATCGGCACCGTGATGGGGCCCGCGATCGTGCCCCAGTCGTAGCTCTCGCCCTCCTGGATGCCAAACACCAGCAGCAGCATGCCGATGCCGCTCAGCGCGACGCCGAGCCAGTCGAAGCGGTGCGCGCTGGTGGGCAGCTTGGGCACGTACTTCAGGGCGAGCACGAAGGCGATCACACCGACGGGAATGTTCACGAAGAAGATCCACTCCCAGCCGCCCGCGTCGATCAGGAAGCCGCCCAGGATCGGGCCGACGAGCGTCGCAACGCCCGCCGTGACGCCCCAGATCGCCATCGCTGAGCCGCGCTCGCGGGGCGCGAAGATGCGCGTGATCACGGCCATGGTCTGCGGCGTGAGCATCGCGGCTCCGAGGCCCTGGGCGACGCGCGCGCCAATGAGCACCTCGATGTTGGGCGCCATGCCGCATGCGAGCGAGGCGAGCGTGAACACCACGAGGCCGATCAGGTACAACCGGCGCGGGCCGAAGCGATCGCCGAGGCGCCCGGTGATAAGCAGCGGCACGGCGTACGCGAGCAGATAGGCGCTCGTCGCCCACAGCGTCGCAGTCATCGTCGTCTCGAGGCCCTGCATGATCGACGGGTTGGCGACCGACACGATCGTCGTATCGACGAGGATCATGAAGAAGCCCAGCACCATCGACCACAGTGCCGCCCAGGGCCGGATCTGACTGCTGGCTGGGGTGCTGCGCTCGTTACTCACTCGGTTAGCCTACGCGCTTTGATCCGGATCGGGCCGCGCGTGGGCGCTGCCGGCGCTGGCCCGCGTGCCGGGTTTTGTGAGCCGAAGCCTGCTTTCTGGCATGTCGGTGCGCCGACGGGCGTATGTTGAACACATGACTACCCTCAACGCTGAGCACATGCGGGCCGCCTATATTCGCGAGACGGGCCCGGTCGATTCGATCGTCGTGGGTGACCTTCCAATTCCACGACCCGGCCCAGGAAGCGTGCTCGTGCACAACTCGGTCATGGCCGTGAACCACGTCGACACGTTTATTCGCGCGGGCGCCTACGCGACGCCACTGCCCGCTGGCGTTCCCTTCGTCGTGGGCCGCGACCTCGCGGGCACCGTGGTCGAGGTGGGCTCCGGGGTGACCGGCTTCGCGGTCGGCGACGCCGTGTGGTGCAACAGCATGGGGCACGACGGCCGGCAGGGGTCGTTCAGTGACTACTCGGTCGTGCCTGCCGACCGGCTGTACCCCCTGCCCGCCGGGGTGACGCCCGAGACAGTGATGTCGGTCGCGCACACGGGTGCGACCGCCTATCTCGGGCTGGTGCGCGAGGCCGGGCTGCGGATCGGCGAGACGGTGTTCATCGGCGGCGCGGCTGGCGGCGTCGGATCGGCCGCCGTACAACTGGCCCGAGCCGCCGGTGCGCGCGTGCTCGCCTCGTGCGCGCCGCACGACGCCGAGTGGGTGCGTTCGTGCGGCGCCGACGAGGTTTTCGACCGCACCGACCCGGCACTGCTCGAGCGGGTGTACGCCTCGGCCTCCTCGGGCATTGACGTGTGGTGGGACACCACTGGCCGACTCGATCTCACGGCGGTGCTGCCGCTCGTGCGTCGGGGCGGACGGGTCGTCGTCACGGCGGGTGCAACCGGCCCGGGCTTCACGTTGACGCCCGCGTCGTTCTACACCAGAGACATCCAGCTGCGAGGCTTTGCCCTCAGCAACGCATCGGTCGCAAACCTGGCCGAGGCCGCCGCATCCCTCAACGCCCTACTGACTCGCGGCGGGTTCAAGAGCCGCGTCGCGAAGGTACTCTCGCTCGAGGAGGCCGCGAGCGCCCACAGGCTCATGGAGTCGCACGCGGCTCCGGGCAAGCTGCTGGTGAAGCCGGGCACCGCACGCCCGAAGCCGCACGCACCCGGTGCTGGGGTTGGGGCTGGAGTTGGGGCTGGGGCCGCAGGTGCGGCTGCGCGCGGCGCTAGTTCAGGCGCCGTACCAGCTGCTCGACCGGCACCGCACGCGAAGCCGCACGCCGGATCAGCGCAGCGCACCGATCCGGCACCAAAACCGGCAGCGCCTAAGCCTGCAGCACCCAAACCAGCAGCACATCAGTCGGCAGCACCTCAGTCAGCAGCACCTCAGTCAGCTCCGACCGCCTCTCCCAATCCCGCAGAGCCCAAGCCGGCCCCAAAACCCGCACCCAAACCAGCTCCCTAGCTCTCAACGCGCTTCGACTCCATATCGAAATGACGAGGGGACACGGTAATCGCGCGATTACCGTGTCCCCTCGTCATTTGGGTATCCCTAGTGCGGGGACCCCCGGGTTACCCCTTGAGCGCCTCGCCGAGCTTCACGCGCGATCCGGTGCGCAGGATCGAGCCCTCGTAGATGCGCGCCCCGATTCCCCACACCAGGGCGATCGAGACCGCCAGCACACCCATCGACAGCACGGGCTCCCACCAAGCTGCAGTGCCGAGATAGAGCCGCATCGGCATGCCGACGGGCGCCGAGAACGGCACGTAGCTCATGATCGCGAGCGCGGTCGGGTTGTTGTAGAACACGATCACGCCGAGGTACGGCAGCATCACGAGCATCATGACGGGGCTCGTGACCGAGCCGATGTCCTCCTGCCGCGACACGAGCGAGGCGAGCGCCGCATACAGCGCCGCCAGCAGCACGAACCCGAACGCGAAGAGCACGCCGAACCAGATGAGGGCCGTGCCCAGTTCGCCAAGCAGCAGGTCTTGCCCCGTCGCGAGCATGCCCACCGCGGCGAGCCCGGCGATCGCGACGACCTGGGCCAGCGCGAGGATGCTGTTGCCGAGGATCTTGCCCGCGAGGATCGTGCGGGCGGGCACCGTGGCAAGCAGAATCTCGACGATGCGCGTCTGCTTCTCCTCGACAACGCTCTGCGCAATCGTCGTGCCGAACGTCATCGCGCTCATCATGAACACGATGCCAAATGCGATCGCGATGATGTATGCGAGAAACGGGCTCTCGGTCGTGGGGGCGAGCAGTTCAAGAGTCGGCGAAGCCGACAGCGCCTGCACGACCTCCATGGGCGGGGAATCCTTCGCCAGCACCGTCAGATCGACGGGCGTATCGCCCCCGGGCACCACCGCGGCTTCGACGTCGCCGTCAAGCACGAGTTGCTCGGCGGCCGCGCGATCCGGCACCTGCGTCACCTCAAAGCCCGCGGCCTCGAGCGGGTCGGCGACGGTGCCCACTGCGGCGACCTGCGTGGGGCCGCCTATGCCGCCGGCCTTCGCGATGAATCCGCTCGCGAGGACTCCCGCGAGCACCAGGAAGAGCAGGATGCCCGTCGAGATGAGAAAGGCTTTCGACCGCAGGCGCGTGGTGATCTCGCGCTCAGCGACGATCCAGGTGGCCTGCGCGGGCGAGAGCTGGGTGTGGGATGCGGTGCTCATCGGACTACCTCCTGGAAGATCTGGGCGAGGGACGGGGTTTCTTGACCGAAGCGACGCACGGTCGTTCCGGATCCGCCGGCCTCGGCGGGCTGGGAGCCCAGGGCGACCGCGGCCGCGAGCACCCGCTGCGCGGCCTCCGCGGTTTCGGCGTCGAAGCGGGCGATCCCCCCATCAAGGTGGGTGACAGTCACGCCGGGCTGCTGGCGCACCCAGCCGGCGTCGGCTGCGGGGCCCGCGAGCTCGAGCGCGAAGCTGAGGCCCGCGTGGTCGGCTCGCAGCTGCTCGCGTGATCCGGCGGCGAGGATCTTGCCGCCGCCGATCACGACGACGTCGTCGCAGAGGCGCTCGACGATATCGAGCTGATGTGAGGAGAACAGGACCGGGGCGCCTTGTGCCGCGTAGTCACGCAGCACCCCGAGCACGACCTCGACCGCCATCGGGTCGAGGCCCGAGAACGGCTCGTCGAGCACAAGCGCCGCCGGCTCGTGTACGAGCGCCGCCGCGATCTGTGCGCGCTGCTGGTTGCCAAGCGACAGGCTCTCGAGCGTGTCGCTCGCGCGCTCGGTGAGGCCGAGTCGGTCAATGAGGCCCTCGGCCGAGGCTTTGGCGGCGGCCGGGGCCATTCCGTGCAGGCGGCCCAGGTAGACGAGCTGCTCGAGCACCTTCATTTTGGGGTACAGCCCGCGCTCCTCAGGCATGTAACCAATACGTGCGCGATCTGCTGCCGTGATCGAGGCCCCCTCGAATGCGATGCTGCCCGAGTCGGCGGCGAGCACTCCCAACAGAATGCGCATCGTGGTGGTCTTGCCCGCGCCGTTGCCGCCGACGAACCCGGTCATGCGCCCGCTCTCGACGCCAAACGTGACGTTGTCGAGCACGCGTCGGCTGCCAAAAGTGCGGCTGATGCCCTGAATCTCGATCATGGATGTTCCCTTCGTTCCCTCTAGCTTGGCGGAGCGCACGGGGGCCACGCCTCCCCCTCTCGGGGGAATTCGGGCGGCCGATCCGGTGCGGTGTAATCGCGCACGCCGCTCCGGATCCCCCTCACGGAGGAGGCGATCGTGGTGGCCGGTCACTACGCTGAATCTCATGATGACTCTCGCGGCAGCACCGCACTCGGGGCGGCCGGGACGGCCACAGCGACCGAGCCCAGCAGGGCGGTGGGCGAGGCCGCGGGCAAACCGGGAGGCGCTGCAATTCGACCTCGTGCTGGCCCTCGTGCTCGCGCTCTCGGCAACCACAACCTCGCTGTTGTACGCCCGCGCGAGCATCTACCCCGAGTTGGCGCCCGCGTGGGTGTGGGTTGTGGGGCTCGGACTGGTCACTCTGCCGCTCGCTGTGCGGAGGGTGTGGCCAGTACCTGTCGCGGTGCTCTCGGCGGTGGGGTTCTTCATCTGCGGGCAGTTCGCGGTGCCCGAGTTGCTCATCACCAACATCGGCTTGTTCATCGCGCTGTACACGGTCGGCGCTTGGGAGCCCCGGCGCAGCCTCGCGTTCTGGGCCAGGTTTGGCATCAGCACAGCGATGGTGTTGTGGCTCACCGTGTCGCTCATCGTTGCATCGTCGAACGCCGACGCACTGCCCGGCGTCTCTCGGAGCGGCTTGTTCTCGGCGTTCGCCACGTACGCGGTCATTCAGATCATCACGAATCTGGTGTACTTTGGCGGCGCGTTCTTCTTTGGTAACCGCTCATGGCAGTCGGCGAGGATGCGCGCGCAGCTTGAGGCGCAGGGCCGCGAGCTCGAACTTGAGCGGCGCACGAGCGCCGAGCAGGCGGTCGCACTCGATCGCATCGCAATCGCCCGCGAGCTGCACGACGTCGTCGCACATCACGTGTCAGTGATGGGCATCCAGGCGGCTGCCGCACGACGGTTGGTGGCACAGTACGCCACCACGGCAGGCCCCGTCGAAAGCGATGCCTCCCCGCTGTCCCGCGCCCAAGCCGCCCTCGAGGTCGTCGAAACGAGCGCGGAGCAGGCGATCGCCGAGCTGCACGGGCTCGTGGGTACGCTGCGGGCCCCGGATCCCGCCGATGCCGCTACAACGCTCGGAATCGCCCAGCTCCCCGCGCTGACCTCTTCCTCGACCAGTGCGGGGGTGCCCACCACCCTGATCGTGGTGGGCGAGGCCCGCCCGGTACCGCTGCTCGTCGACGTCGCGCTCTACCGCACAACGCAGGAGGCCCTCACGAACGTGCGCAAGCACGCCGGTGGTGGCGCTGAGGCCACCGTGCGGCTGCGGTTCGAGGCAGACGCGGTCGAGCTCGAAGTGGGCGATACCGGCTTCGCGCAGCGATTTGTGGCCAGCAGCACGGGCAACGGTTCGGGGCTCGGGCTGCGCGGCATGCGCGAGCGAGTGGGCGCAGTCGGCGGCACGGTCGAAGCGCAGCGCCGCGAGCACGGCGGATTCCTGGTGCGAGCTAGAATCCCGCTGGCTCACGCCTCCCCCAACACCGTTACCGACACCGCCATTCAGGAGGCCCGCCCATGATCCGGGTACTACTCGTCGACGACCAGGCGCTCGTGCGCTCGGGCTTTCGCATCATCCTCGAAACGGAGCCCGACATCGAGGTCGTGGGCGAGGCTGGCGACGGCGTCGCAGCCATCGAGCTCGCGAAGTCCCTCGCCCCCGATGTGATCTGTATGGACGTCGAGATGCCCCGGCTGAACGGCATTGAGGCCTCGCGCCGCATTCTGGCGGCTACCCCTCACTCCTCCGTACTGATCCTCACGACGTTCGGTCACGAGGAGTACCTGTTCGACGCCCTCGCCGCCGGCGTCAGCGGCTTTCTCGTGAAAACCGCCCGTGCCGAACAGCTCATCGACGCGGTCCACACGCTCGCCGCCGGCGGCGCGCTCCTCGGCACGGATGTCACCCGGGCGGTCATGGAGCGGGCCACGCGCCCCGCAGGTGCGATGTATTCGGGCGATGCCGCGGCCGCGGCTCCTGTCGATTCGGGCGATGCCGGATCCGGATCAACACAAAACCCAGACCCGTTTGTCGCCGTGGGACTCACGGAGCGTGAGCGTGACGTGCTGCGGCAGCTCGCGACGGGCGCGTCGAACGCCGAGATTGCGGCCGCGTTGTTTGTGGGCGAGGCCACCGTGAAGACCCACGTGTCCAACGTGCTGCAAAAGCTAGGCGTACGTGACCGCATTCAGGCGGTCGTGTGGGCGCACACGCGCGGCGCGGCCTAGCGATCAATCCCCAAAATAAGGTGAAGTCCGGAATGTGCCATTTGGGGGGGAGTGCACACGCCGGACTTCACATAAGGCCCAAGACCGCAGGCAGTTGCCGCGCTTTCTTGGTTCCGGAAGCTAAGAGGCCGTTCTGCCCAGAATGTGACGCGGCTCCCCCAAAATCGGATTCCCGGGCGTGTCACGCGCAGCGCTGACCTCGCTCCCTGCCAGCAATCATTGACGCGCTGCCCTGGCCCCGCATAGCGCCCTCACTGCCGATATGACGCCCCCTGATGCTACGATTCGGGGCATGAGTGGTCCCGCTGTATCAAGCCCTCAGTCGAGCGACGGCGCACACAATCTCACTGATGCGGCCCTCTGCAATGAGGTGCGAAACGGTGAGGCCTGGCCCCTCGGTGAGCTCTGGGTGCGGCACTAAGACCTGGCCCTTGCCTGGGCGCTCAAGAAGGACGACTCGCTGGGCGAGGACGTTGTGGCCGAGTCGTTTGACCTCGTTTTCCAGGCGCTGCTCAAGGGTGGCGGCCCGACCGAGGCATTTAAGCCCTACCTGTTTCGCACCATGAATGCCCAGTTCGGGCGCCACTGGAAGTCCCGGCAGCGCAACCAGCAGCTGACCGACACCGAGGTTGAAGACCCCGACTTCGTGGGGGCCGCCGACCGCATTGATTCTGATGAGCAGCGGGGCGCTGCGGCACAGGCGTTGCGCTCCCTCCCCGAGCGGTGGCAGCAGGTCATCGTTGCCGTCGACGTCGAAGGTCGGTCGGTGCAGGAGGTAGCCGAGAGCTTTGGCCTCACCCCCAATTCGGCGTCGGTGCTGCTCAAGCGCGCCCGCGAGGGCCTGCGCAAGGCCTGGCTGAGTGTGATGCATCCCGCGCGCAACCTCCCCGAGGAGTGCACCCGCAGCGTGTCACGATTTGGCGAACTGCGCTGGGGTAAGAAGGACACCCCTGCGCGACTCGAGGCTCGAGCGCACATTGACGGCTGTGATCGTTGCGACGCACGTTGGGTGCAGTTCAGGGACCAAGCCGTCATCGTCGGGCTCGTGAGCGCGGGCATTCTGGCGCTGGGCGCCGGTGCTCACAGGCGAGTCACGGTGCCAGCTGTCGCAGCCGTTGGCGCGGCGGCGCTTGCGCTATCGGCCACCGCGCTGATCGCTCCCCTGCTCGGGGCCGATCTCTTCCCTGACTCATCGAACGCGGATCGGCAGCCACCGGCTGCCCCGCTCGATGCTTCTGCAGTACCCCGGCCTGAGGGAGGCAACGGGACCACCCCAGACGGGTCGCAGAGCCAGCCGCACAACGCCGCGGGTGCAGCGGCGTCGGCGCCAAGTCAGGCCGACGGCACCGGGGCTCGCACTGCTGACGGCAGCACCGGATCCAATTCCTCGGGCACCAACGCATCGAACGGCGCGGGCGCTCGCACCAACGGAAACGTTTTGGGGAACGTCTCGAGCCAAGCGTCAAGCACGAGCAGTGCCGATGGTGGCGCGAGCAGCGCCGCCAGCAGCAACGCCGATGCCGACGGCACTTCCGAGGCCAGCAACGTGCTCTACTTCGGCGATTGGACCGACTGGTGCGAGGCCAAGCAGTCATTCACCAAGGACTGCTAACGCGCTGCGCTACTCGCTGAGCTGACGGCGCGACCTTCGCAGCCCCGCCCCTCCGACGGCGAGCGCGAGCAAGAGGCACAGACCCACGATTGCGAAGGCGGGCGAGTGGCCTTCAGCGCCCGTCGCGCTCAGCCCCGCGGCCTCAGGCCCGTTCGGGCTACCCTCGCTACCAGCACCGTTCGCCGCTGATCCGGATCCCGCGGCTTGCGAGGCAGCTGCGCTTGACGCGCCCGCGGTGGCGCCGGCGGCCGCGGCGTTGTCGACCCCACCAGCGGTATCCGCAGTGGCATCGACCGTGGGTGTTGGCGGCTTAATGACGGGCCTCGCGCTGTCCCCCAGCACGATGAGTTCGCCGCCACGAGCACTCACGGGCACCCCGTTTGCCTGTGCCTTCAGGCTCGAGAGAATGATCTCGTCGATCTCGGGGCACCACGTTCTCGAACTTGATTGTGCGGCGGGCCCCCGGGAGGATACTGCCCTCCAGCTCTTGGTTCTGGGGAATGATTGTGTCCAGCTGCACCGCGATGCTGGTGAGTGTTTCGGGGCTGTTGTTCTCGACGAGCACGTACACCTCGATCTTCTCCCCCGGCGACGCCGCGCCGTCCCCATTGGTGTCAATGACTCGCGCCTTCACGTCGGTGCGCACGTCAATGGGAGCTGGCACCGCTGGCGAAAACTTGGCTGTGTTGTTGGCCAGGTTCGTGTCTACCTCGTTGAGCTCGACACGGCCGGTCCACTGACTCGCAACCACCGAAGCGTCTACGGGCGCACCCAACTCGAACCGCAGGCTGCGTGATTCACCGGGCTGCAGCGCACCGCCGATGCATTGGTGGGCTCCCACCGTGGCAGTACAGGTTCAAGGCGCGGTTACCGGACGAGTGTCTGCGGTGTCTGGGGCCAGCCGCAGCTGGTAACCGGTGATCAGCGTTGAACCGACGTTGTGCACTGTGGCAGTGACGAGGTGAGTGTCGCCCGCGCCCGTACGCTCCGAAGCGACCTTGAGCGCCACGTCGCCGGGCGGCGGCGGGATCATGGCACCGTCGAGTTGATTTGATGTCTCCCCGGTGGAGTAACCTACGACCTCAGCCGCAATCGGGTCCACCGAAGTGATCTTGATCTGCACCGACCCTCCGCCGTTCGACATGAAGCCGAGATTGCCATTGCCGTAGGTCCATGCAGCACCAAAGCTGCCGCTCTTGACCCGCGAGGAGTCGAGCGCGGGGATCGCCCCGGGGGTCACAGCTCCGTCGAGGGAGACACGTGTCAGTTTCGCCTGGTTGCCCGTGCCCGAGAGCCCCCAGAAAAACCCGTCGTTCCAGGCCATACCGATGGGCTCAAACTTTTGCGGCAGCGTCTTCACGCCACACGAATTCGACGCCACCACGTCAAAGCAGCCGAGCTCTCTCCCGCCATTTGCAACATAGAACAGCTGGTCTTCAAACGCGCCTGCACCGAAAGCTGCGGCTGAACTCGAACTTCCAAACCTCGTAATGCCACCGTCGCTGTTGATAACGTTCTCGACCGATCCGTCATCGAGAATCCGCAGGAGCGTGCCGCCATTGTTTGCAATCGCGTACAGCGACGAGGTGGGAAGGTGCGCCGCAAGTGCATTGTAGGTTGTGGCCGCGGGGGCACCCACCGTCTCCATCGTCAGCTTACCGTCGGCATCAATCTGCCCGCGAGTGAGCTGCGTCGGGTCACCCACAGAGATGTAGAGGCCGGGTTCATGCTGAGCGGAGCCCGCCGCGTGGGCGATGCTCGTCGGAACGATAGCTCCGGCAAGCACGACGGCACCTGCGACCAGCAGTGCGCTCAGGCGCCTCGAAACATTTGATGCCCGAAGGGCCATCTGACACACTCCCCAAATACAGTGTGCACAGCTACCTCCCCCGAGCGCCGCGCATAGCGACCTCTCGCTACACATTGACCAAAGTATACGTGACCTCCATTACGCCACATATTCGTCGCAAGTCCTTGGACCCATTCACCCCGGCTTCGCATTCGTATCTCTTGGGCCCTAGACCCCCATGGAACCGAAGGCTAGCCGCGCAGCGATCACCAGCATAACCGCCGCAACAATGCCGTCGAGAATCTGCCATGATCGTGGGGTCGCAAAGAACCGCGTGAGCAGGCGCGCACCGTATCCGAGCGCAAAGAACCACACGACGCTCGCGATGGCTCCGCCCGCGGCAAACCACCACTTCTCGGGGTCACCCTGCGCATTGCCAATCGATCCCATCAGCACCATCGTGTCGAGATAGACGTGCGGGTTGAGGTACGTAATCGCGAGGCACGCGAGCACCGTACGCTTCAGCGAACCAGCGGTACCGTTCGCGCTCTGGTCCACAATCATGCCCTCGGGCTTCATCGCGCGTCGCACCGCGGTCCACGCATACCAGAGCAAGAACACGACGCCGCCCCAGCGCACGATCTCGAGCACGATGGGGGCGCGCTCAACAACGAAACCGATCCCGGCCACTCCCAGGGTCTCGAGGAGCGCATCAGTAAGCCCGCAGATGAGCACCACGGGCAGCACGTGTTCACGTCGAATGCCCTGACGCAATACAAACGCATTCTGCGCGCCGATCGCCATGATGAGCGATAGACCGCTGCCGATACCGATGAGGAGAGGAATGATCACAGCATCGACGCTAGGGCCTCGGGGCACTCATCTGCCACTTCAGCGCACCTCATGTTTCTTCAGGCGCATTAGCAGTGCTTAACTTAGACGCATGGACCTGCCCGTGGAGCACCTGCAAACCTTCGCCGCCATCATCGCAGAGGGCAGCTTCGAAGGTGCCGCCCGGCGCCTGCACATCACTCCCTCGGCCGTGAGCCAACGCGTGCGCGCCATGGAGCAACGCTCCGGATCCGTGCTGCTGCGCCGCACCCGGCCCGTCACCACCACCGCTGCAGGTGCGACCGTGCTGCGCGCCGCCCGACAGGTCGAACAGATCATGAGCGACGTCGCGGTCGAACTCGAGCAGGGCCCGGCGGGCGGTGCACTGATTCCCATCGTCGTCAACGCCGATTCACTCGCAACCTGGTTCGTGCCGGCGCTCGCCCGCGCGGCCCGCGAGACCGGTGCCCGCTTCGAGGTGCTACGCGCCGATGAAACCGTATCCACTGAAAAGCTCCGCAACGGTGAGGTGATGGCCGCGCTCACGGCCACCGCTGAAGCGGTGCCCGGCTGCACCTCCACACACATCGGGGTCGACCGGTACCGCGCCGTCGCAAGCCCCGAGTTCGCCGCCACTCACTTTGCCGAAGGTGTTACCGCAGAAGCCCTCGCCGTCGCCCCCATCGTGGAGTTCGACCGCCACGATGCCTTTCAACGCCGCTTCATGCGGCAGGTCACGCGCGCCACTATCTCTCCACCACGCCATTTCGTGCCGTCGTCGGCCGAGTTTGCCCACGCGGTCGCCCTCGGCATGGGCTGGGGCATGCTCCCCGAGCTGCAGTGCGCCCCCGGCATCGCCGCGGGCACCCTGGTGCCGCTGGGCAGTGACTCGTCCCTCGACCTCCCGCTGTACTGGCAGCGATGGAACTTGCGCTCCCCCGCCCTCGACGCCCTCTCCGCAATCATTGCCGATGAGGCGCGGGTCGCCCTGGCCCCATCCGAATCACACCCCTAAACCTCGGCGCGTCAGGAATATTGTGCGCGCCCGCGCGTTACAACTGGTCGGTAGGAATTAACTGACCTTTAGGAGTCCCCGCTAGTGAACCCTCGTCTCGCCCAGACCAGTGCCCCCGTTCTGCCCACCCTCGCCGAGCGCTGGAGCCCCCGCGCCTTTGACGATGCACACGAGTTCCCCGAGGGCGCACTGCGCGGCGTGTTCGAGGCGGCCCGCTGGGCGCCCAGCGCCAGCAACACGCAGCCGTGGCGATTCATTCTCGCGCGCCGCGGGTCAGACAGCTTTGCCAAGATCGAAGCACAGCTGATGGGCTTCAACCAGATGTGGGCCGGCACCGCTGCAGCCCTCATTGTGAACGTCGCCGAGACCGCCGACGCCGAGGGGAACGCCCGCCCGTGGGCCGAGTACGACCTGGGACAGGCCGTCGCGCACCTCAGCATCCAGGCACAGAGCGAGGGCTACCACCTGCACCAGATGGGCGGGTTCGACCGCGACGGCATCTCGGCAGCCTTTGACCTCGAGGCTCGTCTCGTGCCCGTATCGATCACGGCCGTGGGCGCGATCGGATCTGCCGACTCGCTGCCTGAGGCGCTGCGCGAACGCGAGCTGGCACCACGCAGCCGCTTCGACCTCGACGACATCATGCTCGTACGCGACTAGTCAATGCTGTGCGGTGGGTCTGGGCTCCGGCCCAGACCCACACTCAAGGCCGAGCTAGCCCGCGGAGAATCTCGCGTCTGCGTCGTCGAGACGCAACGCACGCACCAGTTCGGCGGCGTGCACGGTCGATAGGATCACGCGTGAATACTGGTCGAACTCGCCGACCCAGCCGCGTTCCTCATCAGGATGCGTGGGGCGCTCGAAGTCAATCACCACGGCCTCGCGGCCCGAACGCGCCAGCACGAAATCGCGGCCCGTCAGGTTGCGCCAGGTACCGGCTGCGTACTTGCCGGGCACATGCGTGCCTGGCGCCCGCACCCCGTGAATCCAGATCCACGGATCGTCGGTGATAATCGCAGACGTAATGGCGGCGCGCTCAAGCGTCACGTCGTGACGGCGAAACGCGGCGAGCTTCTCGGCCGCCGTCAGCTTCACGACGACGCGGTCTGCGTACACTTCAACGCGTGCCATCGGGCTAGTCCAGCGTGTCGCTCTGGTCGAGCACCGACTCGACGGCGTCGATCATGGCGCGCTTCGTCTCGTACAGCGGGTGGTGCGGGTCGTCAGCCTCGACTGGCAAACCCAGCGCGGCTGCGGCCTCGACCGTGTTGATACCGACGCATGCCAGCAGCGTGTCCGCAGGCAGCTCGGGAAACTGTGACGCCACTTCTTGCGCGATCTTCGCCGAGGCGACCACGATCGCGTTAATGCGGCCCGACTCGAGATCCTCGTGAATGTGCACCGAAGCGGGCACGCCCACGGTGCGGAACGCGAGCACCTGGGTGACGTCATGGCCGCGACCAATCAGCCCCTGCGTGAGCACGGGAATGGCGACGTCAGAACGCAGCGTGAGCACGCGCAAGACGTCACCCGAATCGATCTCGGGCCATTCGCGCAACAGCGCATGGGTACTGTTCTCTTCGCCAGCGGGTGTGCGAGCAATCTCGTAGCCAGCATTCTTGAACGCCATGGCCGTCGCCTCGCCCACGATGGCGATGCGAGTGTCCGGATGAATGACCGCGTTGTGGTGTTGCAGCACGTCGGCGACCGTCGAGCTCGTCGCCGTCATCCAATCGAATTTGCCTGCTTCAAGATCTTTGAGCGCGTCAACGAGCTTGTCTTCTTCGCGCGTGTGAGCGAAGTCAACGAGCGGTGCAATCACCGTGTGTGCACCCTGCTCTCGAAGAGCCTTCGAGACCAGATCGCCCCAAGTTCCCCCGCGCGGGACCAGCACTCGCAGGCCACTGAGCGGTTTCGCCTCAGCCGACATAGACCCCACTCACTCGACGCTAAATATTGGAAGCCTGGTCAATAACAGCTGCAACCGACCTGGCGGACGACGGAAATCCGTTATCCCTATTCTTACCCTGCCACCCCTGTGACGCAAAACGAGGGCACGCGGGGCGGCAAACAGTAGCCGAACCGTGACCTCTTGTCTCTTACGAACTATACGCGCTTCGAGACGGCGCGCACGACGCCCCACACTCCCAGCCCTACGACAGCGGCCGCACCGGCGACTGCTATCGCGAATGCGACGGGGCGCGTTCGTCTGGCCTCGACGACGCGACGCTTCGCCCCATCGATCGCTTCGTCGACACGACGCGCGTAATTGAGCTGGTGGGTGAGCTGCCCCAATGTGTCGTACAGCTCGGCCCGGGCCTGAGCTGCGTCGGCAACTCCCTGCTGCTGATGCTCAGCGTTCATCGCCAATTACCTTCCTCGTTCACCTGGGGCATTCCCTCGCGAGACTTTGCCGTGTCGGCGTCAGAATTGATTCGCACCTCGGCGAGCACTGCAGCGTCTCCCTCGAGGCGGCCCAGCGTCTCGGCAGGCATCGGGTTGCCCCGTTTGATCAGCCACACCCCGCCGAGAATCGCGGCCGCAGCGAGCAGCAAGAACGCCCCCGCGACGGTGAGCGCCGCCAGCCACCAGGGCCACACGAGCGCAAGGGCGGCTACGGCGGCAATGAGGAGCGCCTGCAGCATAAAGAACAAGAAGAACAGGGCGACTACAATCGCGCCCAGTCCGATGCCTGCCTGCTTCGCCTTCGAAACGACCTCGCGTTTGGCGTTCTCGAACTCGATCTTGGCGAGCGTGATGATCTGGTGGGGCAGGCGCGCAAGCAGCTCGAACGTGCCCAACTCACCCTTGCGGCGGCTCACGCGTCGCTCGTTTGGTCATCTGGCGCGGGCGCGGCGGGCGCACCGGGCGCAGCCGATGCCGCAGGCTTCGCGGCTGCCGCAGGCTTCGCGGTCGAATCGTCCTGCACAAACGCGGCAAACGCGCCTTTGCCGGCGCGAACCGCGGCTGCCTTCACACTGTCTACCTGGCCTTGCGCGGCCTCGCGCACCAGGCTCACGCCACGCTGCACCGGTGCGGTCTGCCACACGGACTGCGCGCCCCGCTTAATCTGCGCGTAACGCTCGCGCCCGGCTCTCGTACCCAACACGTATCCGACGGCCGCGCCGAGCACGAATGCGACTTTGCCCTTCATAATGCCTCCCGCCAATGGCGATTCATGAGTTGTAGCCAGCCTACTCGCCCACCCCGGGGCGCGCATACCCGCTGCGGAATACGTGGCTAGTCGCTAATACCGGTCAGCCGACGGCGCAGGTGCACGCTCGCACGCCGCGCATCCTCCACTGCCGACGCGAGGTCGCCGGCGTGCAGCCCGCGGCCCACGCGCAACTGCCAGGCGTGCTCGATCCGCTCAGCGGCGAGCTCCTCGGCTGCGGCGTCACGCGCCTGCACCTGCGCCCAGGGCGCCAACTGCCATTCGACATCGGCGTGCGCGAGCGCGGGATGCTCCTCGCGTACGGCCTGTAGCTGCGCGCCCGCGTCACCCTGCGCTGCATCGGCCGACCCCGCGGCAGTCACGCGCCACTGGTCTCGCGCCACGCGTTCGTACTGCACCGACCATCCCGATACGCCACTGGAGACCGCGACAACGTCGCAATCGGCACTGCCTTCGCCCGCTGATCCGGATCCCTCCGACGCAGCGGCCGCGGCCGCTGCGAGGCCCGCGGGCAGATCCGCGATCGCCGCGGGCGCCTGGAGCGTCGCGCGCCAGAGCGCGTGCTCTGCGTCGCGCGCAAAAGCGCGGAGCGCATCGGGCACTGCCCAGCGCGCCGAGATCCCCGCGATGACGGCGACGACGTCGATGGCCTCGCCGTCGTGCTCAATAACGCGCCAGTGGGGCGAGAACAGCTGGGCCACGGCCGAGTCGGCGCGCGCACCACCCGCCGCGTCCTCAAGTCTGATGGCCTCGACAACCGGGGCCCCGAACTGCACCCCGTAGAGCGCAAGCCGTTCGATGAGCGCGGCGCGCAGGCCCTGCCACCCTCCGGCGGGGCGCACTCGCGTCTCGCGGGCAGCATGATCCTCGGCCTCGGTGAGCACAGCCCCCGAGAGCGATCCGGCGACCGTGAGCGCGCCATTCAGACCCGGGGCGGCGATCGCGACGTCGACGTCGTTCGCGGAGACACCGAAGCGCGCACGCACAAGCGGATCCACCACGCGATCGAGCATCTGCTGCCCCATGCGGCTGCGTACCAGCGTTCCAAGCGCAGTCGTCTTGCCGATGGTGAGCACCGGGCGCACGCGGTCGACCGAGGCGCGCAGCGCGCCCCGCCCACCGAGCAGCGCGATCGAATCGCTCGACATGGGCACCGCGGGCACGCCCCACACGTTGGGTTCGGGTAGCGGCTGCCAGTCGCCGTTCGCGCCGCGCAGCAGCGTGCGGCTCGGCGCGCAGGCCTCGGGCTCGGCCGCGGCGAATGCTCCGGCCGGCGCGTGGCCGAGAGTCTCACTGTCGACCGCGGGCGCGTCCTCCCGGGCCGTCGCTTCCGGGCCCGTCTGCTCCGGGCCCTCGATGGGGCCCGCCACGTGCGCGAGGAATGCACGCAGCACACCGTCGGGGTCCGAGGCACCGCAATCCGGCGCAGTTATAGCACGCGCATCGGCAGCGAGCACATCGGTATCGAGCACCGCAGTATCGAGCTGCGACGCGGGCAGCCCCGCGGGCACCCCAACGCGCACGCGCAGGCCGACCTCGGCGAGTTCAAGAGCCGCGGCGAGCTCGGGGATTCCGTGGCCGATGACGTAGGCGTCAAGCATTGGGGATTCCGTTCTCGGGGGCTGCAGGAGCTGCGGGGGTTACAGGGGCGATGCTGGAGGCGGGGACGGACACCTGGATCAGGTCAATCCGTTCGCGACCGTGCCCACCGCGCGTGAAGACGCGCAGCGCGAGCCAAATAAACACCCCGAGGCCGACGATTTCGCCGATCACGCCCGACACGCCACCGCTCGATTCGGTCTGCGCGGTCGAGCTGCCGAGCCCGCCCGCCATGAACCCGAATGCCACGAGGTTGTTGACAATGTGGATCGCGATGGCCGCTTCGAGGCCGCCGGTGCGCCAGGTCAACCAGGCAGCCACACCACCCATGAGTCCCACCGCGGCGAGGCCCCAGATGTCGTAGATGTGCGCGAGCGCGAACCCGATTGACGGCAGCAGGATCGCCACCCACGGGGTCTTGAACCAGGCGCCGAGCACCTGCATGAACAGCCCGCGGAACACGACCTCCTCGGCGGTCGCCTGGAACGGCACGAGCAGCAGCACCATCAGCATCGAAATGAGTGCGAGCTGCCAGCTAAAGCTATCGTCGGCGCCCGCGGTCGACTCAGTCACGGTGGCGGGGTCGAACAGCAGACCAGCAGCGATTCCCGCAGCGTTCATCGCGATCACCGAGAGGACCGCCGCACCCATGAGCCGCCCGAGCAGGCCCCAGCGCATGCGACCAGCGACCGACCAGATGCGGCCCGCGGGCTTCATGCCCATGGTGCGCATACCCAGATCGACCGCGGGGATCATCACGATGATCGATGCCAGGGAAATGAACACCGAGACGGGGCGCTGAGTGTCAAGCATCTCGCTCGCACCCGTCGCGACATCGTCGAGGAAGGTTGGGTCAAACGCGAGGACCAGAGGGATCGAGAGTAATCCCACGGTGACCGTGAACACCCCGAAGTAGACACCCGAGATGAGCAGCAGCAGGAGCGGCTTCCACCAGCGATAGTTCGCGGTGCCCCGCAGCAGTCGGTGGTACTCGAGAGGCTCGGTCTCGACCGTCTGCACGACGCGGGGCTGCGCCCAGGCTGGCTGCTGCGGCGCCCCGGGAGCGGCGGCCGCGACGGGCTCTGGCCCCGGCTGCGACTGCATCTGCGGCACCGGATCGGGCCGCGCGGGCTGGAAGTCGGGCGTCGGATCGCTCGGCGTGCTGCTCGTCATAGTGTCAATCTTCTCACTCGTGTGCGGTGATGCGGGTGAGAGAAGGCGCCCACTTACCCAGGTATCTGGGTAAGTGGGCGCCTCCGGCGTGTGCAGCTGGTGATTAGGCGCCGCGCAGGCGCTCCGCGAGATAGCCGTGCAGCTGCGCGAGCGGCACGCGCTCCTGCTGCATGGTGTCGCGCTCGCGCACGGTGACGGCCTGGTCGTCGAGCGAGTCGAAGTCGACCGTGACACAGAACGGCGTGCCGATCTCGTCCTGGCGGCGGTAGCGGCGGCCGATTGCGCCCGAATCATCGAAGTCGATGTTCCAGTCGTCGCGCAGGTCGGCTGCGAGCTCGCGGGCCATCGGCGAGAGCTTCTCGTTGCGACTCAGCGGCAGCACGGCCACCTTGATGGGCGCGAGGCGCGGGTCGAGACCCAGCACGGTGCGCTTGTCGGTGCCGCCCTTCGCGTTGGGCACCTCTTCTTCGCGGTACGCGTCGACGAGGAACGCCATGAGCGAGCGGGTCAGACCGGCCGAGGGCTCGATCACGTACGGCGTGTAACGCGCATCGTTGGTCTGGTCGAAGAAGTTCAAGTCCTTGCCCGAGTGCTCGGTGTGGGTCTTGAGGTCGTAGTCGGTGCGGTTTGCGATGCCCTCGAGCTCGCCCCACTCGCTGCCGGTGAAGCCAAAGCGGTACTCGATGTCAGTCGTCTGCTTCGAGTAGTGCGACAGCTTCTCCTTCGGGTGGTCGTAGAAGCGCAGGTTCTCGGGGTTGATGCCGAGACCGGTGTACCAGCTCATGCGCTCGTCCATCCAGTACTGCTGCCACTCATCGTCGGTGCCGGGCTCGACGAAGAACTCGAGCTCCATCTGCTCGAACTCGCGGGTGCGGAAGATGAAGTTACCGGGCGTGATCTCGTTGCGGAAGCTCTTGCCGATCTGGCCGATGCCAAAGGGAGGCTTCATGCGCGAGGCCTGCAGCACGTTCGAGAAGTTCACGAAGATGCCCTGCGCGGTCTCGGGGCGCAGGTAGTGCATGCCCTGCTCGTCGTCGACGGGGCCGAGATAGGTCTTGAGCAGACCCGAGAAGGCGCGCGGCTCGGTCCACTGACCGCGAGTTCCGCAGTGCACACAGACGATGTCGGCCATGCCGTTCTCGGGCGGGCGACCCTTCTTCTCTTCGTACGCCTCGAGGAGATGATCCTCGCGCTGACGCTTGTGGCAGCTCGTGCACTCGACGAGCGGGTCACTGAAGACCTCTACGTGGCCCGAGGCCTCCCACACCTTCTTGGGCAGGATGATGCTCGAGTCGATGCCAACCACGTCTTCACGCTTCTGCACCATCGACTTCCACCACTGGCGCTTGATGTTTTCCTTCAGCGCGGTGCCGAGCGGGCCGTAGTCCCATGCCGAGCGAGATCCGCCGTAGATCTCACCCGCCTGGAATACGAAGCCGCGGTGGCGGGCGAGGGCGATGACCTTATCGAGGCGGGACTGTTCAGCCATGTGTTTTATCACTCCAAGGGGCAAGCGGGGATCTTGGGAATGCGCGCCAAAACCTGGCGCGCCCAGGGGCAAGTCTATCGGCGCATGGGCGCACCTGCTGATGCCCGATTCACAGCGCGATCCGGATCCGGCCGCCCTAGGGCAGTTCAGAGCCGGGCCCGTGAAGGGCGGCGAACTCAGCCAGCGTGCCGGATTGGAAGGCGGCTTGCATGTTCGCGATCTCGGCCCAGTTGGGGAGCACGATCGACTGTCCATCAGTCGAGGTCCCCGTGCCCAGCGTGGGGCTCGTAAAGAACTCGATGGTGTCGGCGCGCACGGTGCGCATGTCGAAGCCCAGCCGCATCGCCTCCGGCAGGTCCAGCTCCTCGTCAAGAATTAAATACGATTTCAACGCGTTGAACGTATCCATGAGCTTGGTCGCATCGGTCAATGTGCCCTTGCTCAGCACCTGCTTCATGAGGCCCTGCAGGTACGCCTGCTGATTGCGCGCCCGCTGGTAGTCCCCATCGGCAAAGGCGTAGCGTTCGCGCACGAACGAGAGTGCCTGGTCGCCGTTCAGCGTGATGTCGCCCTCGGCAAAGGTGAAGCCTCCGCCCCCGTTCTGGGCGGTGAAGGCCTGCGAGTTGTGCACGGTCACGCCGCCCACCGCATCCGTCAGTCCCTTAAACGACTGGAAGTCAACGAGCGCGACGTGATCGATGCGTGCGCCAATGAAGTTCTCGACCGTGTTGACGGCGAGCGGCAGGCCGCCGAGCGAGAAGGCGGCATTGATCTTTGCCTCACCAAAGCCCTGAATCGGCACCCAGTTGTCGCGCATGATCGAGACGATGGTCACGACCTCGCGGTCGGGCGAGACCTGGGCCACCATCATTGCGTCGCTGCGAAACCCCGTGAGGTCTTCGACATTGGTCAACGGGTCAGTCGATTCTCGCGAGTCGGAGCCCAACAGCAGAATGTTGATCGGTGCCTGCATCCCGTCGGCCACGGCGACGGCCGCCGGTCGCGTCAGCGACGGGTCCTGATGAATACTGAAACGACGCACCTCGTTGTACGAGCTCGACAGCAGCGCATACCCGATGCCCGCAGCAATCACCAGTAACGCGATCAGGACCCCCACTGCGATAAGCAAGTTGCGCAGGCCACGGCGCCGTTTTCTGGCCGGTCGCGCTCCCCCAAGTTCAGTAGGTGTGTACGCACTATTCATGACAAGCTCCTGTCCCCTGGCTGGACTCGCCGCATCGCCTGCGCACGTGTAGCACGCGCGATGTGACCACCTATTTTCCGGGAACCACCCGGCGGGCGCAAGACGCTAGCCTGAAGACATTATGAGCGAACCTGTCGGCCGCATTCTGCTGCGTTTTGCGCCCGCGATTTACGGGCCCACGGCGCTGTTTGCGGTGGGGGAAGGAGCCATTCTCCCGATTCTGCCGGTGCTCGCGACGCGCCTCGGCGCCGATGTGGCGCTCGCAACGCTCATCGCCGCAATGCTGGTGATCGGCCAGCTCATCGGAAACTTGCCCGCGGGTTGGGCGGTGGCGCGATTCGGGGAACGCCGGTCGATGGCGGTCTCTGGCGTGGTCGCGCTTGCGGGAGCCACCGGAGCCGCGCTCGCGCCCACGCTGTTTCTGCTCGGGGTCGCCACGCTCGTCATCGGCTTGAGCGCGGCGGTGTTTGGGCTCGCCCGCCACGCGTTTTTGACCATCCACGTTCCCGCCGCGATGCGCGCGCGGGCGCTGGCGGTGCTCGCGGGCACGTTTCGCTTCGGCACCTTTACCGGGCCGTTCATTGCCGCGGGGCTTCTTGCGGCAACGGGCAGCCCCGCCGCAGCGGCCTGGTTCTTCGCCGCCTGTCTCGTGCTGACGGTTGCGCTCGTGGTGGTCGCGCGCGAGCCCGAGATGCCCGCTCGGGCTGCTTCCGTCCCTTCCGCGGCAGGCGATCCGGATCATAAGCCGCACTCCACCGCGCCACGCGAACGAGACGCCGAGCAGACGGGGGTCTTCGCGACCATGGTGCGACACCGCGGCGTGCTCGCGAGGCTCGGTCTCTCGGCCGCCACGCTCGCCGCGCTGCGCTCGGCCAGGCAGGTACTCATTCCCGTGTGGGGCATCGCGATCGGCGCCGACCCCGGAACGATCGCCCTTGTGACGGGCATCTCGGGGGCGTGCGACTTTGCGCTGTTCTACGCGAGCGGTCAGATCACCGACCGGTTCGGTCGGCTCTGGGCCACGACGCCGGCGATGCTACTCATGAGCGTTGGGCTGATCGTGCTCACGCTCGGCGCCGACCTCGCGCCGCGGGGCAACCCCGCGCCGTTCTTTGGCTCGTGGCACACGATCAGCGACGCGGGCGGAGCTGCGGCGCCCCTCATCATCGCGGGCATCGCCGCGGTGTCGCTGCCCGCAGCGTCGGCCGTCATGGGCGTGCTGGGGCTGCTGGGTGCCGCGGGGTTTCTCCGCTGGATGCCCCGCTACGTGCCCCGCAAGCGGTAGCGCTGTGCGCCCCAGTGCCCCTATCTGAGCCGCTGCTCGGCCCTGACTTCCTGCGGCCCCAGAATATGCGTGGATTCTTCCGTCTCTGACACGGGCTAAAGCGGACAAATCCCCGCATATTTGGGTGGCGGGCAATCCACCAGCAGCAGCACGGCGGTGGGCGATCCGGACCATCGCCCAAACACAAAGTGCCCCCGCTTTGCAGCGGGGGCACTCGTGATCAGTAGGCGTTCGTTACTCCGCGACGAAGTACATGCGCTTGTTGGCGAACTCGCCGATGCCGAGCGGGCCCATCTCGCGGCCGAAGCCCGAGCGCTTCACTCCACCGAAGGGAATCTCGGCGGCCTCAGCGGCGATTGTGTTGACGTGCGACATGCCAACCTCGAGGCGCGAGGCGACGCGGGCCGCGCGCGCCTCGTCGGTCGAGAACACCGAGCCGCCGAGGCCCAGTGCGCAGTCGTTGGCGAGGTCGAGGGCTTCCTCATCGCTCGATACGCGGTAGACCGTGGCGACGGGGCCGAAGATCTCCTGCTGGTACGACTCGGAGTCGCGGGGCACGTCGACCAGAACGGTGGGCGCGTAGTAGGCCGCGGGGCCCTCCGACAGCACGCCACCGGCGAGCACGCGCGCGCCCTCCTCGACGGCCTTGCGGACCTGCGCGTCGACCGTCTCGGCCGCGGCGCGGGTCGACATGGGCACGTACTCGCCCTCGGCGAGGTTCAGCTGGTCGCCGGGCGTCTGCTTAGCCTCGGCGAGCTTCACGAGCTCGGCCACGAACTCGTCGTAGATGTCGTCCATGACGATGATGCGCTTGTTCGAGTTGCACACCTGGCCGACGTTGTAGGTGCGGAAGTCCCAGGCGGTCTGCGCGATCTCGGCCACGTTGTCGGAATCCAGCACGACCATGGCGTCGATGCCGCCGAGCTCGAGCACGGCCTTCTTGAGGTTCGCGCCAGCCTGCGCGCCAATGATGGCACCCGCACGCTCGGAGCCCGTGAGCGAAACACCCTGCACGCGGGGGTCAGCAATCATCGTGGCGATCTGGTCGTGCGAGGCGAACAGCGCCTGGTAGCCGCCGACGGGAACGCCAGCCTGCTCCATGATCTCCTGCATCAGCAGGTTCGACTTCGCGCAGATGTCGGCGTGCTTCAGCAGGATCGTGTTGCCGAGCAGCAGGTTGGGGGCTGCGAAGCGTGCCACCTGGTAGTACGGGAAGTTCCAGGGCATGACGCCCAGCAACGCACCCACCGAGACGTGCTCGATGATGGCCTTGCCGGGGATCGTGCTGGGGATCTCGTAGTCAGTGATCAGGCTCGGGCCGTGTACCGCGTAGTACTCGATGATGTCGCGCGCGAACTCGACCTCGTCGATCGACTCGGCAAGCGACTTGCCCATCTCGAGCGCGATGGTGCGAGCGAGCTCGTCCTTGCGCTCCTCAAAAATCTCTGCCACGCGCTTGACGACCTGAGCGCGCTCCTGCACGCTGCGCTCACGCCACTCGCGGTAGACGGCGTCGGAGCTTGCGAGCGTCTGCTCGATCTGCACGTCCGTCGCGGATTCGAAGGTCTCGACAATCTCGCCCGTCGCGGGGTTTTGAACTCGATACTTCGCCATTGTTATCGTTTCCTGTCTCATGAACAGCGCACGGTCATCGTGCCTGTGTCTCTATGGTGGCATCTCATCGTGCTAATTGTCAGCACGAGTGACAAAGTCTCGGGCTTAGCCCAGATACGGTTTCAGGCCCTACCGCGCCAAATCAATGAGGTTTTCGGGGCTTTCGTTGGCCATAAGCCGCGAAATCTGCCGCCGGATCAGGGCGGTCATGCGCGGCATCATGGCACTCGAGTCGCCGCCAGCATGGGGCGTCACGATAAGGTTCGGGCAGTCCCACAGCGGGTGGTCCTCGGGGAGCGGCTCGGGGTCCGTGACGTCGAGCGCGGCGCGCAGTCGGCCCGAGTTGAGCTCGGCCATGAGCGCCTCCGTGTCGACGACGGGACCACGTGCGACGTTTACCACCAGTGCGCCATCGGGCAGGGCGGCAAGTTCCTTCGCCCCCACGAGCCCCCTCGTTTCGGGGGTCAGCGGCACCCCGATGATGACGATCTCGGTATCGCTCAGTCGCTCGGTGAGCTCGCTCAACGCGTGCACGGGCACGGGCATGCCCAACGGCCCCGTTTCCTGACGCGCGGAGCGCGCGATCCGGGTCACCGCTACCTCGAAGCCCTGCAGCCGAGCGTCGATCGCCTTGCCCACCCCGCCGTAACCGAGGATCATGACACGCCGGTCGGCGAGGCTGGGGTACGGGCGGAGATCCCACGTGCGGGCGTCTGCCTGGCGCACAAATGTATCGATACCGCGCTGCGAAGCGAGGGTGAGCGCCAGTGCAAGCTCGGCAGTCGAAGGCTCGTGGACGGTGGCCGCGTTGGCGAACGGCAGCCCCTCGGGTAGGTAGCGGCCGACGCCGTTGTACCCGATCGATTGCCACTGTACGAGCCGCGTGGTGACGCCCGCGAGGTTCGCGAGTCGGCGTTCCCCGCCCCAGTACGGGGGCACCACAAGGTCGATCGTGGGCTCGGGGGCCGGGGTCTTCAGATCCCACTCGACGAGACGAACGCCTGGGGTGTCTCCCAGCGCTTCTTGCATCGCCTCAAGGAGGCCCGGATCGCTCGGCAGTGACACGACAATATGGCTCATGGTCGCGAGTCTACCGAGGCACCGTATTGATCGGGTATTCTGGTGGTTATGGATACCTCGAGTTTTCACCGTCTCCCCGAGAGCGTGCAGCGTCTCGTCACCGACGGTCTCGACAGCGAAGTTCAGAGCGGTCTTGAACGCCTCGATGAGGCGAAGAAGAGCGGTTCAACTTCAGACGAGCAGCTTGCTTCAATCGAAGGCGACATTCGCCACGCCGCCGAACTGCTCGGCCGCTATTCGGCATAACCCTTCTGTGTGCCCACTCGCCTGAGCGCGTGGGCACGCAGAAGCGGCGTTTGCGCGGGCTGACCCCACCGGGACTTGCCACGCAAACGCCGCTTTGTCGTAGAAACTTTGCTAGCGGGTCGAGATTTGGCCCGTGCGGCGCCGGATCTCATCGGCGACCGCCTTCGCGTCTCCCTGCGGCGCGTCAGACTTCCTATCGGGGCGTGCCGTGAACAGGTACGCAAAGCCGGTCACAAGCACGACTCCAAGCCCGATGAGCACCACGTGGTCAGCGAAGAAGTCACCCGATGAGCCCGGTGTGGCCAGCAATATCATCGCGAAGATGCCGTAGGCCAGCGCAATCACGTTGACGACGATGCCCATGCCGCCCAAGTTGAATGGCCCGGCGGGCTTCCACCCTTGGAACCGCTGTTTGAGGCTCGCGAGCACGACCATCTGGAACGACAGGTAGATGCCGAGGATCGCAAACGATGTCACGGCGATGAGAATTCCGTCGTTGACGAAGATCAGCACGCAGATGAGCGCGGGCACCGTGCAGGCCACGATCAGCGCGTTCGCGGGCACCTTCGTGCGCTCAGACACCCGCGACAGCCACCGGTGGCCCGGCAGCATTCCGTCTCGCGCGAACGAATACAGCAGTCGACTCGCGGCCGCCTGCAGGCTGAGCACGCATGAGATGAATGCGAGCACTGCCACGACAAGAAAGACCTTGGCCCCGACCGTACCGAGGGTCGCCTCGAGGATCGCGGGAATGGGGTCAGCAACCTTGCCTGCGACGATGTCCTCAAGGTTGGGGGCGGCAAGCACGTAACCGCCAAACGAGAAGAGCGCCGACACCATGCCGACCAGAATCGTCATGATCATGGCCTTGGGAATGCGCCGTGCGGGGTCAGCCACTTCTTCGGCGACGTCACCGCAGGCTTCAAAACCGTAGAACAGGAACAGGCCAGCGAGCGCCGATGCCATGAACACGGGCAGGTAAGACCCGTCGCCCGCGGTGCCCATTGTGTCGAAGAACACCGAGAGGTCGTGCACACGCTGGAAGAGCAGCAGGTATAGCCCCAACCCGATCACGCCGATGAGCTCGGCGAAGAGACCCAGCCTGGCGATCCGGGCCAGCCACTTCGTGCCGGTGAAGTTGATCGCGAGGGCCAAGAGCAATAGCCCCAGGGCCGTCAGCAGCGTTGACAGGGGCGTCAACTCGACCCCGAGCAAGCTCGTGACGAATCCCGCCCCAAATTCTGCGACCGAAGTGATCGTGACGATCAGCGCCCAGATGTACACCCAGGCGGCCATCCACGCGTAGCGGCGACCCCAGAGCCTGCGCGCCCAGGGGTAGATGCCACCGTGAATGGGGAACTGCGAAACCACCTCACCAAACACGAGCGAGACGAGCAGCTGGCCGCAGGCGACGATGACGATCCACCAGATCGAGGGCGGGCCACCTGTCGAGAGCGCGACAGCAAGCAACGAGTAGACACCGACGAGCGGTGACAGATAGGTAAAGCCGAGGGCGAAATTGGCCCACAGACTCATGGAGCGGTCAAACTTTCCCTCGTAGCCGAGCACCGCAAGGTGTTCGGCGTCGTTGAGGTGTGTTGGTTTCGGTGAATCAGACATCATGACTCCGATCTTCATTGATCAGGGCGTTCGCGTCATTGCGTGCGCCTATCCAGAGCGTACTGCCGTCGGGCGCGATCCGGAGGACTTGTTGTGCAACGCGCTCAATGCGATGCGCTCAACCCCGTCCGCTCGATTCCCGTCAGGATGGTGTGCAATCCACGGTCAAATACGTCGAGGTCGCGCTGGCTGCTCAGATGTGGTGTCGCGATGGTGCTCGTCGCTGGCTGCCTCGACTGAGACTTGGTCCATACGATCAAGAACCCCGTCGCGTAGGCATCCAGCAGGCCCAGGATCTCATACGCGCGCTCTCTCGGGAGCCCTTCTGAGCTGAGCGCTCCGACGAGTCGCTCCAGGTGCCCGGCTACCGGAGCAGCCTCGTAGGGCGCCAACGCCAACAGCTCAAACGACGCCGGATACGCGGCGGCGAGCGCCTTGTACGCAAGGAGCGACGCCGTGACGCGCTCGCGCCAGCCCGGGTAGTCGGCGTCCGTAATGTCGAGGATTCCGCTGCGATCCAGGAGCTCTTGCACGATCGCGCTGTTCAAGTCATCGCGATTGCGCACGTGTGAATACAGACTCATGGTGCCGCACCCGAGCTCGGTGGCGAGTACGCGCATCGACAACTTTTCGATGCCGTGAAGCTCGATGAAGTCGATTGCGGCGTTCGTAATCGCAGCCCTACTCAGGGGCGACGTCGGTGTCAGGTCTTGACTCTTAGCCATTTCGTCACTTTACTATCTCCGAGGGCTTTTCGCCGTACACCGTACGTCGACCCTCGGTTACAGGATCTCGAAGGAGCGATCACACGTGTCAGAACCGGTCAAGAAACTCATTCCACAACTCAATCTCGCGGGGCTACTCGTCTTTGGTCTCTCGTACATGGCACCGGCGGTGGTCATCGCCACCTTTGGCGTGATCGCAGTCCTCTCGAACGGCGCCACCCCCATGGCGTACATTTTCGCCACCCTCGCCATGATCCTCACCGCACTGAGCTACGGCAAGCTTGCGCGCAGGTTTCCGGCCTCCGGCTCGGTCTACACCTACGCGCGGCGCACGATCGGCAGCAAGATGGGCTTCCTCTCGGGCTGGATCATTCTGCTCGATTACCTCTTTCTGCCCATGGTCGCCTGGCTGATCGTCGGCCTCTTCTTCTCAGCCCAGTTCCCCATCCTTCCGCCGTGGGCCTGGGGCCTCATCGTGATCGTGTTCTGCACGCTCATGAACGTCGTCGGCCTCAAATTGGCGGATCGCTTCAACCGCGTCCTGCTCGTCATCACGGCCGCGGGTATTCTCGCCTTGATCGGCTTCGGCATCGCATTTGCGTCGGGAAGCGACGTGCCCGCGACCGCCGCCATCTGGCCCCCCGGCGCCACGTTCTCAGCGGTAGCCGCAGGCGCGGCCGTCGCAGCCTACTCGTTCCTTGGCTTCGATGCGGTGAGCACCCTCAGCGAAGAGGTCAAAGACCCGCGCAAGAACGTGCCCCGCGGTATCGTGCTCGTCGTCATTGCCGGCGGCGTGATTTTCGCGGTGACCTCGTTTGTGCTGCAGTGGGCCCACCCGAGCCTCGAGTTCGAGAGCGTCGACACGGCAGGCTTCGAGATCCTCAACGTCATCGGCGGCCCGGTCTTCGCCGGGCTCGTGAACTCCATCGTGCTCATCGGCGGCTTTGCCTCGTGCGTCGCGGTGCAGGCCAGCGGGAGCCGACTGCTCTTCGTGATGGGGCGCGATGGCGTGTTCCCGCGCCGGGTGTTCGGCTTCCTGCACGACAAGTTCCGCACTCCCGTATTCAACCTGGTGCTGATCGCACTGATCGGCCTCATTGGCCAGTTCCTCACGGTCGGTGACGCGACCTCGCTCATCAACTTCGGCGCATTTACAGCCTTCGCGATTGCCAACGTGTGTGTGATCGTGCTCTGGTACAAAAACCGCAACACGATGCCGCTGCTTAAGCACCTGATCGGCTACATCGTGATTCCCGTCCTGGGATTCGCGGTCGACATCTTCCTGCTGTTCCAGCTGAGCCCGCTCGCACTCACCATCGGCAGCATCTGGCTCGTCGCAGGCCTCATCTACCTGGCATTCCTTACCAAGGGATTCCGGCGCCCGGCACCCGGCCTCGACGTCGAGGCCGCCGAGGACGAGACCGTAACCGGCAGAAACGCCGTGGTGCCCACTACCTAGGGTCAGCACGCGCGACACAACAAAAAGCCCCGCACCTTACGGTGCGGGGCTTTTGTTTTGGTGGCGGATGCGAGATTCGAACTCACGTAGCTTGCGCGGCTGATTTACAGTCAGCTCCCTTTGGCCGCTCGGGCAATCCGCCTGGCCGATTGTGCAAGCACAACCAGGAGTAAACGATACCGGCTCTCGCCCCCGAATGGAAATCGGGCACGCGCGGGCGTGGCAAACTTGCTCTATGAGCCCACAGACCAGTCCCACCGCACTCCCCGCGGGCCTCACGCTGCGCACCGTTGAACGCTTCGACGAACTCGACGCCCGCACCTTTCACGCGATTGCGAAGCTTCGCCAGGAGGTCTTCGTACTCGAGCAAGACTGCGTCTATCTCGACCTCGACGGCCGCGATCTCGAGCCCGGCACGGTGCAAATGTGGGCCGAGGGGGCCGCTGGCGAGATCGCTACCTCCGTGCGCATCCTCGACGAACACGCCACCGAGCCCGGCCTCCTCAGCATCGGCCGCGTCGTGACCGCCCCCGCCTGGCGCGGGCGGGGCGCTGCCGCGGCGCTCATGCGCCACGCGATCGCCCGCTGCGGTGACGCTTCGATCCTGATCCACGCGCAGGCACACCTCACCGGGTGGTACGCACGCTTTGGCTTTCAATCCGTGGGTGACGAATACCTCGAGGACGACATCCCGCACCAGGAAATGCGCATCCGCTAGGGCGAATCGAGCCCCCGCACCGGCACCGCGACCCCGTGCCGTTGCGCGCGCGCCGACACGGCCTGCTCGCGCACGAGCGACAGGATCTCGACGGGCCCCGCCATTGTCACGGGTTCCGCCCACATCACGACCCGGTCGCGCCCGCCAAACCATTCGGCGGTGCGCGCAGCATCGCCGCCGATCAAGCGCAATCGCGCGGCGGGCACCAGGCCGGTCACCGCGACCCGTTCAAGCCAGTCGTCGTCGCGCTCGAGCGACACCTCGATGCCGCGCTTTTCGAGGAATCCCGTCAGCGCGGCGGGCAGCACCTCCCCCGTCGACACGGTCACCGCAGCACGCACGAGGAGCGCGGCCGCCAGCACGCGCGCCAGCTCGACCACGCGCGCCCCCTCCGAGAGCCGCACCTGGGCGGCGACCGGATGGTAGCGCAGCAGATTGCGCTCGACGCCCAGCCCCGCAACGTCACGATCCGGAGCAAACGTGGTGCGCCAGGTCAGCGAGTCGGCGAGCGCCGCGCGCCGCAGCTCGTCGAACTCGCC
The DNA here is from genome assembly GCF_000350525.1 of Leucobacter salsicius M1-8. Classification (GTDB taxonomy): domain Bacteria; phylum Actinomycetota; class Actinomycetes; order Actinomycetales; family Microbacteriaceae; genus Leucobacter; species Leucobacter salsicius. Next base: position 133,564 of record NZ_AOCN01000012.1, read on the forward strand.
GTACTCGAGTTCGGGCTGCAGCGTCTCGATGAGCGCCGCGACCTCGGGCGTAAGGCCGCGCAGATGCAGCGTACTACTGGGCGTTCCAGGCCGCGGCTGCCACGCCCCCAGCGTCACGAGCCGATTGGGGCCCGCGGCGAGGGGCGGCAGACCCATGACGGCGTCGTTCCATCCACCGACCGGCTGGCGCTCAACCCGTACGTCGGTCGTGGGCCGATTGAGCGCGAGTGTTGCGGCCTCCGCGCGCGCAAGCCACGTCGCAATCTCACCCGCCGCGGTGGCCTGAAGCCCCGCGACTGCCCCGCTGCCCGGAGCGTTCTGGTGCCGGATCGCCTCACCCAGCGTGCGCACGTGGGTGAGGCCGATCACGGGAAGCCCGCTCGCTTCCACCCAGAATGGCGATTCTGCTGATACTCCCGTGCGCACGCCGGGGCGCCACAGGCGGCCGTCGGCGCTGAGCCGCTCGGGAGCGAGCACGAGGTGATCCGGATCGGTCAGGGCGTGTAGCTGAGCGGGAGTGAGGGGTGCCGGCATCGGGCCCACCGTGATCGCGATGGGGCAGGGCTCAGGGCCCTCTCCCCCTGCTGTGGCTTCAGCGGCGCGAGACGTGTCGCCGATGCGGAGCCCGCGCACCGCGTCGATCAGGGCCTCCCGAAAGCGGCGAGCGCGCCCCACGCTGCCGACCACGATCACGCTGTTGGCACGCGACAGCACGGGACCCGTGAACGCTGAAGCGATCACGTCTCTCACTGCGCTGGCGAGTTCCGCGGTGGGCGAAACGATCACGCTACCGCGCGCACGGAACCGGCCTTCAACGCGCAGGTCGGGGCGACGGTGGGCGAGCGCGGTGGCCTCCGCCCGATCGCCGAGGACAATGGCGCGATCGACCGCGCTGGCGGCGGCCACCTCGGTGAGGTGCTCGGGGTATGTCAGGATCTCGAGGGTGAGGCTGCCCACCGGGAGCCCGGCGGCCTCCCACTCTTCGAGGAGGGCACGCGCCGAGGCGGCGAGCTGCGCGGGAGCAGCCCAGAGCACGCCACTTCCCGCACCCAGCGCGGCGAGTACCGCCTCGGCCTGAGCGGCCAGGCCTGCCCAGGCATCCCCCGTCACGAGCGCAAGCGCCTCGGGGGTGAAGGTCGCCCCGCGCACCGCCGCGAGCCCCTCGGCCAGCTGGCCGGTGTAGCGGGCGGCGTCGACGATGCGGCCGATCTCGGCGTCAATTTCGGGCACGGGGGCTCCGGTGTCGGCCACCAGCGTGCGCAGCAGCCGGTCGCGCGCCGCCACGGCCCCGAGGGCGAGCCTGCGCAGGTGGATCGCGCGCTGCCCGTGCCCCATGGCCCGCCAGCGAGCTGAGGACGCCAGGGCCTCGGTGGCCGTTCGTGCCGGATCGAGTTCAGCGCGGGACAGTGCGATCGTGTCGTGCGCCTCGTTCCCATCGAGGTGGCCGGCCACTCGTACGGCATCGGAATCGTCAGGAGTGGATCCGGCGTGATCGGGGGTGGCTTCGCGCGCAGCACGGTCGTCGCGTGCGGCGACGTCCTCGCGAGCGAGCGCCACGAGCCTGCGCGCCCAGTCCCTGTTCTCGGTGCGTGAGGCGTCAGTGTCGGGCTCGTTGGCGAACCCAGACTCCGAGACCACCGGAATCGCTCGCGCGGGCGCCATCTCGGTGAGCCCGATCTCGCCGGTCTCGCCGCGCGTCAGCCCCAGCACGGCGGCGGTGAGACCGCCCGTGTCGAATCGGGCGGGCTCGTCAGGCGCGCGGTAGAAAAGTGCGCTGTCGAGTTCACTCGGGTCCCACTCGCGGCTGCGCGATTGGGTGCGGTGCGAGGTCTGCGGGTTACCCGATGCTCGAACTGCCGCTGCACGAAACGCCGCCTCGACCGCCGTCGCTTGAGCAGTTTCAGCCGGTGCGGCCGGCTCTCCAGATTCATTCGGTCCAGCCGCTGCTTCCGGTTCCGCCGCAACTGCGGCGTCAGCGACCTCAGCCGCCGCGGTGGCCGCTGCAGCCGCCTCGAGCGCGAGCGGCACCAGCAGATCAATGGCGCCGCCATACTCACGCGGATGGGTGACGGGCAGGCAGACACGCAGCTCGGGCACCGCGCCGACGAGACTGCTTGCGAGGCCGGGGGCCACCCCGGCGCGCAGACGCACCGAAAACAGATCGCTCGCGCCCAGCTTCGCGGCGGCCTCGACGGTCGCCGCGATCAGCAGCGGGTCCTCCGTGGCGATGACGGGGCGCAGCGCTACCGCTCGCCCCGCGTGCAGAGCAAGCTCAATCAGCCCCAGCAGTTGAGCCGTGACGGCCTCGTCACCCTCGACCACGGGAACCGGCAACCCCGCCCGCATCGCCTCGCCTCGCTCACGCGCCGCCACTCTCCCGACACCAATCACGGCTTCGACGGGGGCGCCGCCGTCGGCGACGCGGCGCATCGCCCACCGGCTGACCTGGCTATAGAACTCGCGGGACTCCGGCAGCTCTGCGAGAAATCCGACGCCCACGCGCACCCGGTCCAGCGCTGAATCGGCCAGCGCGAGCTCAAGAATGGCGGGAATCAGTCGCGCCCACCGCACACACGTGGGCTCGAGGAGCACGGTCGTGTGGTGTTTCTCGGCCGCATCGAGCACGGGGCGCAGCAGCCGCGCCGCATCGACGACGTCGGCGTCGGCGCTCCAATCGCTGCCCCCCGGCACCAAGCGGGCCGGGTCGACGACAAGATGGGTCACGCTGGGCAACGCTGCAAGCGCCACCAGCCGATCGACCTCACGCGCCACCGATGCGGGCCCCAGCACCGGATCGCCAAGCGGGCGCACGACGGCGGTGACGCCGGCTTCGGTGATCCGGCGCAGCGCTTCAGTCACTGTTGCCGGACTCTTGGTGGCGAGCACGAGGTGCGACAGCCGGTCTCGCAGCCACCGCTTCGCCACCGGCATCACGGCCCACGGCAGCCCGAGCGACACTGCACCGCCCGCCCGCAACAGCAGTCGGTCTGGAGTGCGCATCGTCGCGGGCGCCTCTGGAGCCAGGCGCTTCAACTCGAGCGCGGCCGTGACCGCGTCGTCATCGCTGAGCACGAGCTCGAGCAGGCGGCGCGTGAACTCCGCCACCTCGGGCCCCGCAAGGCCACCGGGCTCACCCGACCCGCCTGACCCGCCCGCGAACAGGTCTGAGGCGGGCACGTTCCACTCGGCAGCACGCGTTACCGCGCGGTCGACGAGCTCGTCCCAGAATGGTTCAGCGGTAATGACGGCAGCTGGCATGTCTTCACTGTATGGCGCGGCCACCCCAACACCGATGAGGCGCGCGCCCAAGACACACACCACACAGCAAACGCAATGCCTCGCCGTCTGCCGCCCAGGTATCGGGGCGGCAGACGGCGAGACATTGGGAGAACCTACGCGAGCAGCGCGCGATCGTCGAGCTGAGCGCCCTTGATCTTCGCGAACTCCGCAAGCAGTAGTGGCACAGTGAGCGCCTGCTTCTGTTCGGCCGAAGCCTCGAACACGATGCGGCCCTCGTGCATCATGATGAGGCGGTTGCCCAGGCGAATCGCCTGTTCCATGTTGTGCGTCACCATGAGCGTCGTCAGCCCGCCCGTCGATACGATGCGGTCGGTCAGCTCCGTCACGAGCGCCGCGCGCTGCGGATCGAGCGCCGCCGTGTGCTCGTCGAGCAGCAGAATACGCGGGTGCGTGAACCCGGCCATCAGCAGCGACAGCGCCTGGCGCTGACCTCCCGACAGCAAACCGACCTTGGCGGTCAGTCGATTCTCGAGGCCCAGCTCGAGAGTGCGCAGCTCCTCGGCAAACCGCTCGCGCAGCGAGCGCGTGAGCGCCGGCCCGAGCCCCCGGCTCTTGCCGCGGCGCACGGCAAGCGCGAGGTTCTGTTCTATCGTCAGCTCGGGCGCGGTGCCCGCCATCGGATCCTGAAACACACGGCCGATAAACTTCGCGCGCTGATGCTCACTGAGCTTGTTGACGCGGGTGCCGTCGATCTCAATCGTGCCCGAGTCCACGCCGTAGCGACCCGAAATCGCGTTCAGCAGCGTCGACTTGCCCGCACCATTCGAACCGATGACGGTAACGAAGTCCTTCTCGTCAAGCTTGAGATTGAGGCCCGCGAGCGCGCGGCGCTCGTTGATCGTGCCCGGGAAGAACGTCTTCTCAATGTGGTCAATGTTGAGCATGCGTCTACCTCTCGCTCGGGCCGTTGGGGGAAGCGTCACTCGCGGTCGCAGCTACTGCGGCCGCGAGTGCCGGATCCGGAGCCGCCTGCCCAGCAGCGGCCGTGCCGTTCTCGAACACGACGCTCCCGCCGCGCCTACCGAGCTTCGGCACCTTGCGCAGGAAGCCCCAGCGCGGCAGCAGCAGCGCGGCCACCACGAGCAGCGCGGTGACAAGCTTCATGTCGTTGGGGTCGAGTCCGCCACGCAGGGCAAAGAAGATAATGAGGCGGTAGAGCACCGCGCCGAGCACGACCGCGAGGGTCGCGACCCAGATGAATCGCTGGCCGAAGATGGCCTGGCCGAGGATCACGGAGGCGAGGCCGACGAGGATCAGGCCGACGCCCATGCTGATGTCGGCGAAGCCCTGGTACTGAGCGACAAGCGCGCCACAAGCTGCCACGAGTCCGTTGGAAATCGAGAGCGTGAGGATCTTGGTGCCGTCGGTGTTGACACCGAAGCTGCGGATCATGGGGCCGTTGTCGCCCGTGGCCTGGATGGCGAGGCCCAAGTTCGTCGACAGGAACCAGTCGACCAGGAGCTTGAGCAGGATCACGCCGACGGCGATGATGCCGATGCCGGCCCAGGTGTTGAGCAGCCCGGCCTCGCGCAGCGGCGTGAATACGGTTTCGGCGCGCAAGAGCGGCAGGTTGGCGGCGACCGCGGAGTTTTCCTTGACGGTGCCCATGATGCGCAGGTTGATGGACCACAGCGCGATCATCGTGAGGATACCGGCGAGCAGGCCGTCGATCTTGCCCTTGGTGTGCAGCAGGCCGGTGACCGCGCCAGCGATCAGCCCGACCACGGCGCCCGCGATCGTTGCGAGCACGGGGCTCTGCCCTGCGGTAATGAGCGCCGCGGCGGTGGCGGCGCCCGACGTAAAGCTACCGTCGACCGTCAGGTCTGGGAAGTTGAGCACCCTGAAGGTGAGATAGACGCCGAGCGCCATCACCCCGTAGATGAGGCCAAGTTCGAGCGCACCGATCATGCGTTATCTGTTCCTTCAGACTAAAAATGGGGCGAGTGCCAGACGCCTGCGCGCCTGGCACTCGACATACATGCACTCTACCGGGTGCATGCGGGTGGTGAGTTCCCGAAGAGAATCTCGGATTAGCCCTTGACGACCGTCGCCTGGTCGAGGATCTCCTGGGGGATCTCAACGCCCATGCGCTTGGCTGCTTCGACGTTGACGACGTAGCTGAGCTCGCTGGGCGTCTCAACCGGGGTCATTGCGGGGTCTGCACCCTCGAGGATCCGGATCGCCATCTCGCCGGTCTGCTTACCGAGCTTGGTGTAGTCGATGCCGTAGGTGGCTACTGCGCCGCCCTCAACGGTGCCGGGCTCGGCACCGATCACGGGGATCTGTGCCTTCTCAGCGACCTGCACGAGCGAGGCGATGCCCGAAACCACCATGTTGTCGGTGGGGACGTAGATTGCGTCGACATCGCCGAGCGCCTCCGTGGCCTGGGCAATGTCGTTGGCCGTGGTGACGGTCTTCGTGACGATCTCGAGGCCGAGCTCCTTGGCGACCTCCTCGGCTGCCTTCACCTGCACCTCAGAGTTCACCTCGCCCGAGGCGTAGACGATGCCGACGGTCTTGGCGTCGGGGTTGATCTCCTTGATGAGCTCGAGCTGCGTCTTCAGCGCGTCAGCGGGAACCGCGTCGACCGTACCCGTAACGTTGGCGCCGGGCTTTTCGTTTGAGTCAACGAGTTCGGCAGAAACCGCGTCGGTGACCGCGGTGAACAGTACCGGCTTGTCGGCAATGGCCTGCGCAGCGGCCTGCGCAGCGGGCGTTGCAATGGCGAGCACCAGGTCGTCGTCCGAGGTGGCGAAGCTCTGGGCGATCGTGACGGCAGTCGACTGCTCACCGTTGGCGTTCTGCAGATCAAAGATCACGGTCTCACCATCGACATAGCCAGCGTCGATAAACGCCTGCTTGAAGCCCTCGGCAGCGGCATCCAGCGCGGGGTGCTGCACGAACTGACTGATGCCAATGTTGACCGTCTCGACGGTCTCGGCACCCGCGTTGCCCTTGTCGTCGGCGGGGGCCGACGAGCACGAAGTCAGAGTGAGGGTTACTGCCGCTGCGATGCCGACGAGGGAGAGCGCGCGGCGGCGGAACGAGGTCTGGCGCATGTGCTTCGAATCCTTACGATGCTGGCCACGGCAGCTGTGCCGCAGCAATGTGAGAAAACGGCGCAACAATACGCCGTTTCCAGCATCGTAACCGGCTCGACCCCGATTCACACAAACGTGACAACGTTCGTGACCGAGCCGTTGCAGAATCCAAGTCCCCGAGCGATGGCGGGCGCTGCGGGCACCGCTTCAAGCATCAATCACGCTTCGAGCATCAGTTTTTCATGAGAATTGATGCTTGAAGCGTGATCGGTGCGGTTGGCGAGACGGGCGACGGGCCAGGCGGCCCGGAGTCGCAGTCGCCTACGCGGCCCCGCCGAATTCGCCGGTCGACACGATGATGGCGCGGGCGAGCACCGCGTCGCGCATCATGAAGCCGAGCACCGCCGGCGTCGCCTGAGGATCGATATCGATGTGTGCAACGTCGAGCGCGTGCACGACAAACCAGTAGTGATGCACGCCCGTGTGCTCGGGCGGGCCAGCACCGGTGAAGGCGGGCTCTCGCATCTCGTTGGGCATCGTGATCGCGCCCTCGGGCAGCAGTTCGCTTGCGTTGGCCGCTCCAGCCCCGGTCGACAGTTCGGTGACGGAGGCGGGAATGTTCGCAACCGCCCAGTGCCAGAAACCCGACCCGGTGGGGGCATCGGGGTCAAACGCGGTGACGACGAAGCTCTTCGTCTCGGCAGGAAACCCCACCCAATGCAGGTGAGGCGACTGGTTTGCGCCGCCCGCGTACTCGGCGTAGACCTCGCTGGGCAGCGGCTCGCCGTCTTGCACATCGTTGCTCACCAGGGTGAACGACGGTACCTGCCGCATCCCGGCGTACGGGTTGAGGGCTCCCCGTCCCAGCGTCTCGTGTGCCATGTTGCATCCTTTCTCGTCGGTGCGCACGGTAGATTCTCGCGCGCATCGGCAAGCTGCGTGCAGGCCGTGTCCGCATGGCCACTCTGGTTTCGTCTGACGCCGCCGATATACTCATGAGCCTAGACTTCGGCGCGGTTCCGCGCCAGACAAGGGGCAGCATGGCTGGCACGACAGGATCTGAGCGCGCACGCGCGACGCTGGCGTTCCTGCGCCGAAAAATCACGACCGGTGAGTGGGAGGTGGGCAGCCGCATTCCCATCGAACCCGAGCTCGCTGAGCAGACCGGCGTTGGCCGCTCGACCGTGCGCGAGGCCGTGCGTTCGCTGGCCTCAGTGGGCATGCTCGAGACGCTCCCCGGCCGCGGCACGTTTGTGCGCTCTGCCGCGCCCACGAGTGCGTTGCTCAACCAGTTTCTGAGCGACTTCTCGCTCGAGGAGATTCTGAGCTACCGCCGCGCCCTCGAGATTGAAGCCGCGCAGCAGGCGTCCATTCACCGCACTGAGGAAGACATCATTGCCCTCGAGCAGGCCGCGACAGACGAGATCGGGTGCACGCGCTGCCCAGTGCTCGGCTTTGCGGGTGGCGAAGACAACGCCTTCGACAGCAAGTTTCACCGGCTCGTGTTTGATTCGGCCAAGAATCGCCTCCTCTCGTCGCTGTACGCGGGCGTCAACGATCAGTTGCGCACCCCCGAACACCGCGGCCGCCTGGCGAACGTGGCAACGGGCGCCGAGATGGAACGCGATCACGCCCGCGTGCTCGACGCGATTCGCCGCCGCGACTTCATCGACGCGGTGCACGCGATGGTCGACCACGTCGACCACGACGTCGTGATCGTCAACGATCACCACGAAGTGGTGCCCGCGCTCACGCGCACCCCTGAGCAGCAGCAGCGCATCGAGAACGCCTGGGAGGCGCAGGACAAGGCGTAGCCCGCCTGCTCGCGCACTTCGAGCCCCGCGGGTCTTCCTTCAGGCGGCCCTGCCTCGGTAGCATGCCCACATGGACCGCCTCGACTCCATCACCCCCACAGCACCGGTGGCGCTGACGACCTCGGGTCGCGTGCTGGGGGTGTGGGAACTCGCGGAGCATGATCCGGATCAAAGCGCCCAGCGCCCCAACCCAATCGCGGCGTTTCGCGGCATCCCCTACGCCCTCGCGCCCGTGGGCCCGCTCCGGTTCGCGGCCCCGCGGCCGCGCACGCCATGGGCTGGCGTGCTCGACGCGACTGAATTTGGCCCGACGCCGCAGCGCGGCGAGGCGGGCATGACCCTGATCCCCGAGACCACGATTCCCGGCGGCGACACCCTCAGCGTCAACGTATGGACACCCACGCTTGACCCGGCCGCGAAGCTGCCCGTGGTCGTTTGGATTCACGGCGGCGGCTTCATCTCGGGGTCGCCCGCGAGCCCCTGGTACAACGGCGCGCCCTTTGCGCGCGACGGCGTCGTGCTCGTGACGCTGTCGTACCGGCTCGGGTTCACGGGTTTCGGGTGGATCCCCGGCGCCGTGCCCAACCGCGGCGTGCTCGACTGGATCTGCGCGCTCGAATGGGTGCAGCAGCATATTGCGGCCTTCGGGGGCGATCCGGATCGCGTCACGATTGCCGGGCAATCGGCTGGCGGCGGTGCCGTATTGACGCTGCTCGGCGCCCCGGCCGCGCGCGGGTTGTTTCAGGGCGGATATGCGATGAGCGCGGCCATTGCGGATCCGTCGGTGAACGCGGCGCTCGAACGCACGCACCGGCTCGCCAAGCTCGCGGGCGTTTCCCCCGACCGCCGCGGATTCTCGTCGCTGTCCGAGGCCCGCATTCTCGAGCTGCAGCCGCGCATCACGTCGCCTTCGGTGCCGCGCCTCGTGCGAGAGATCCACGGTCTGCTGCGTGACGGGCTGATGCTGGGCCCGGTCGCCGATGGCACTATCGTGCCGTGCTCCGTCGATGTCGGGGTAGCCCAGGGGCCCAACGCACACGTGCCACTTGTGATTGGCACGTGTGACGGCGAACTCCTGGGCCTATTCAAGCCGGGCACTGTGTTCGATCGGGTGCCGCGGCGGGCTGCCCTGCGGGCACTTGGGGCGTCTGGGCTGGTCGCCGACCGGTGGTTGGCAAGCCCGCTCGCGCAGGCCACCGAGAGCACCGTCGTGTTGCTGGGGCGCTACGCCACCGACTCGGTGTTTCGCACCTGGGTGCCGCGCATTGCGGCTGCCCGAACCGCGCGCACCGAGGCGGGCACCACGTGGAGCTATCGGTTTGCGTGGCACTCGGACGAGCCGCCGCAGGCGGGGCACTGCATCGACGTGCCGTTCGTGTTCGATCGTCTCAGGGCGCCCGGGGTCTTTCGCGTGGCCGGAGAACACCCACCACAGCAACTCGCTGACGCCGTGCACGGGGCGCTCGTTCGGTTCGCGCAGACCGGCGATCCCGGATGGGCGCCCGACATCGGCGGGCAGGGGCCGAGCCGCGTGTTCGACGTACCGATGCGCGACCTGCCCGACGCGTATGCGGGGGCGCGGGCACTGATGCCAGCAGCGATCAGCGCGTAGATGGGCGGTGTCGGGCGAGGTGAGGCGGGATCTGGCCGGTCTACAGATATTCGACGTGCGCCCGCACGAACCGACCGGTCTCATCGAGCCAGCCCTGCTTCGCCGCGTATGCAATCATGTCGTCGAACTGCTCCCGCCAGCGGGTGACGTGCTCGTGAAACGGCTCGACCTCGGCGAGGATACGCTCTCGCGATACCCACACGTGCCCGTCGGCGAAGTAGCCCCAGCCTCCGGCACCAGCACCGGAGGCCGTGTCGGCAGAAGACACCTCGGCGGCGTCCGCGGCGAGCGCCGCCGTGAGTTCACCCTCGCTCAGCGGAGTGCGCACCTCGAAGGCGGTGAACACGTCGGTTTCGGCGAGGTGGATTCCTGCCGCTGTGATGTTGACGTACACGTCGCACTCCTGTCGCTCGCGAGGCCGCTCGCGGCGACCAGGCTCCGAGTTTCTCAGCCCAGCCTACGCCTCATTCGTCCCGTTTTCGTGGGGCTCACGGATCTCGCCGTTGGATGAATTCAGCAGGTTCACGAGCGCATCGCGCACGAGCGTCGCACCTGTCACCCCGCCGTAGTTGGCGGCGAACCGCTCGTCTTGCACGTACATGTCGGCGAGGCCGCGCACGTATCCCGTGAAGTCCGCGGGGGTGCCGGGCATCTCGCGCAGCCACGCGATATGGCTGGCGGCAAGCTGCTGTGCCTCGGGCGATGCGGGCTCAATCCCAGCGGTCGCCGCGGCCACCCAGGCAGCGTTCAACTGCTGCACGCGATCCTGCATTGCCTGTTGCCCGTCCTTGCTCAGCCCGCGCCACCAGCGGTCGCCCGCGGCGTAGGCGTCGGCGCCCCAGCGACGCTCGACCTCGTCACGGTGTTGGGTGTGGTCGAATCCGTCAAAAATGTGTTCGGTCATGATGCTGTGCTCCTTTGTGGTGTTGGTGAGCGCCGCGATCGTGCGCTCGACCGAGGTGATTTGGGTGGCGATCCGGCGCTCCTCGGCGCGCAACAGATCGAGGTGCGTGCGCAGGATCCGCGCCTCGGCCGCGGGGCCCTGGCCGCCCGTGTCTTGCGCGCGCAGCACCTCCCCGATGGCGTCGAGCCCGAGCCCCAGCGCGCGCAGCAGCAGCACACGCTGCAGCCTGACGAGCGCACGGTCGTCGTAGTAGCGGTAGCCGTTGGCGCCGATGCTGCTGGGCTTCATGAGGCCGAGTTGGTCGTAGTGGCGCAGCGTGCGGGCCGTGGTGCCGGCGGCCTTCGCGACCTGCTGAATGGTGTGGTGCATCAAAGTCCTCTCGTGTGCTCGTGGGTGATCGGGCGTGGGTGTTTGGTTGCCCACGCTGGGGCTTGCCGGCTGGCCGTCCGTCGCCGCACACCCAGCGTAAGAGTTGACGTTACGTCAAGGTCAAGGTCAAGCCCGTTCTGGCCGGGCCACCCGCGAGATCAACAATCCATTTGGTTGAAATTGCGGCTTCAGGGGCGGTGAACCACAATTGCTGCCAAATGATTGGGCTGGCCCCCCTGCCACACAGTGAAGCGGGCCCCAGCGCCGCGTACGATGGACTGGTGAGCCACCCAAAGATTCTGCTGTATTACGTGTTTGCACCCGTCACCGACCCCGAAGCGGTCATGCTGTGGCAGCGGCAGCTGTGCGAGTCGCTCGGGCTGCGCGGGCGCATCATCATCTCGAAGCACGGCATCAACGGCACCGTGGGTGGCGAAATCGACGCGTGCAAGCAGTACCTCAAGCAGACCCGCGAGTTTGGGCCCTTCTCTGGGCTCGAGGTGAAGTGGAGCGACGGGACCGGATTTGATCCGGTTGCGCCCGAGCTACTGAAGGGCATCGACCGCGCGGCCCCATGGCAGCGCCTTACCGACTTCCCCAAGCTCAGCGTCAAGGTGCGCGACGAGCTCGTCGCCTTTGGCATCCCCGAGGAGACCGTGGTCGATGCCGACGGTGTCGTGGGCGGCGGCCAGCACCTCTCACCCCAGGCCGTGAACGAGCTCGTTGCCGAGCGCGGCGACGACGTCGTATTCTTCGACGGCCGCAACGCGTGGGAAGCCGAGATCGGCAAGTTCAAGGGCGCCATTGTTCCCGACGTCACCACCACGCACGACTTCATCACGCAGATCGAGTCGGGCGCCTACGACGATCTCAAGGGTCGCCCCGTCGTCACCTACTGCACGGGTGGCATTCGCTGCGAGATCTTGTCGGCGGCGATGATCAATCGTGGCTTCGGCGAGGTGTACCAGGTCGACGGCGGCATCGTGAAGTATGGCGAAGCGTACGGCAACGACGGGCTCTGGGAGGGTTCGCTCGCGGTGTTTGACGGCCGCGAGGCCATGGACTTCGCCGCGGGCGCTGCGGTGCTCGGCAGCTGCGTGGTCTGCGACGAACCCACGAACCGGCTCGACAACTGCACGCGGCCGGGGTGCCGCACCCGCATCGTGGCATGTGAGGCGCACCAAGGCGCTGAGTGCGCGGAGCACGCGGCCTAACCACGGCCCCCGCTCCCCCGCTCACTCGATCCGTGCGGCAGTCGACGAGACCATACGCAAATTACTGATGCTTGACGCCGGATCGGTGCCTATAGCGGTGGACCAGCGCACGGCCGGCACGCGCCCGCCCTACGCGGGCAGACGCGGGATCGCTGAGATGAGCGATCGCGTGTAAGCCTCGCGCGGCGACGCCAGGATCTCGCGTGTCGGGCCGACCTCAACGAGCCGCCCGTGCTGGAGCACCGCCGTACGATCGCACGTCGCGGCCACCGATCCGAGGTCGTGCGACACCATCACGAGCGCGAGCCCGTGTGAGGCGCGCAGCTCGTTCAAGAGGTCGATCACCTGGGTGCGGGTGCTGACGTCGAGCGCACTGACCGGCTCATCGGCAATCAGCACGCGCGGCCGCACCACGGTCGCCCGCGCGATGGCGATGCGCTGGCGCTGGCCG